>LJIE01000001.1:2751520-3432035 GCA_001281695.1 bacterium 336/3
TTTCCCTCCTTTTATCCATTTGTAGGTCTTATTAGGGTCTGCTGTAATCTTACAATTTGTACAAGCTTCCACTGTACCTTCATACTCCTCTGTCTTTACCTTTACAACTTTTGATTGGTATTGAGCATAAGTAGTACCTATTGACAATATTTGTAAGAATAATATTGTGTAAATGTGTCTTTTCATATTAAAATTGTGTGTATTAAAGGGTTTATACTAAAAACTACTGTTTACGTAGTTATCACATTTTGTGCCGAATATAATAAAATTAGTAGAAACTCTTAAAGTTTTTTTAATTTTTAGATAATCTGTCTTTCATAAAATTTCGCAAAATACTAAAAATCAGTTTTTTATTTTTTTACTAAAGTTTTGTATTTTACAAGTCTTTGTTTTTAAGGAAAGTATAAACCAAGCCTATAAAAATCCCAATATATAGAAAGGCTGGAATAAGGCTCATAAAGCTTATTGTTTGTACAAAATCACCAGAATTTGGAATATATTTTGACAATGAAGGTTGAACTACGTTTAGGGGAGTATTGAAAGGAAAATAAGTAAGCCATTCTAAATGGTCTTTGTTGTAGGTTTTCCCAAGCAAGTAAATTTCAAATATACTATACCCCATCAAAGAAACTATAGCAAGCCCAGAACGTCTGATGAGTATCCCTAAAAGCAAACAAAAACACAGATAAACAGATACTTGTAAAAAATAAACCCCCAAATAATAAATCTTATCAAAAAAGTAACTCAATGAGTCTATATTACTTGTTACGCCCAAAAATGTACAAGTTATCGCAACCACTACAGTTGATAGACCACTTAAAATAATTATTTGAGCAACTTTTGCCCATAAAAAATCTTTTCTATCCCAACCATCAATAATATTTTGCCGAGCCGTTTTATAAGTAAACTCATTGGTAATCATTGTGATAACTAACATTCCTAAAAAAACTCGTACAAAAACCGAGAGCCATGTTATATGCATCCAAACATCTGAAAACTCTGTAATAGGCAAATTTGGAATAGGTATTCCTGACCTTCTTATTTCTCCTTTTATAAACTTTGTCATGAAATAATCAAAAGAAGAAGCTATTAGGAGAATACCTCCTATATGCAAGGCAAGCATTATCCAAAAACTACGATAACGGCGTAACTTAATCCACTCTATTTGAAGCAGTTGAATCATATTTTAATCGTTGAGCAATTCTAAAAATTTCTTCTCTAAACTTGTATGATGGGCATTGATTTGAGACAAAATAACACCTTGTTCATAGAAATATTTATTGAGGCTTGCTCCTGTTATATCATCAGAACAAGCAAGAATCAAAGAGGTATCTGTTTTATCTATTTTATGAATGATATTCCAATTTTTAGCTACTTCTTCCAGTTTTTGAAGGCTATCAGACTTTACTTCAAACGAATTTTGATTACCCAATAAATCAGCCACTTTGCCTTCATACAAAAGCTTTCCAGACCTCATGACAATCATGTGGTTACAAACTTTTTCTACTTCATCTAAAAGATGGCTGGCTAAAATGATGGTTTTTCCTTGTTTAGCAATATCTCTAATTAAGTTTCGTATATCTGCAATACCTTGAGGATCAAGACCATTGGTGGGTTCATCTAAAATAAGCACTTCGGGATCTGCTATCAGGGCTGCTGCAATAGCCAAACGTTGTTTCATACCCAATGAAAAAGTACTAAAAGCATAGTCTTTTCTTTCATAAAGTCCTACGGTTTTCAGTACTGATTCAATATTTTTTTCGTTAGCTTGTTTTATTTTAGCAACAATCAGCAAATTATCTACAGCAGAAAGGTAAGGATAGAAAGTTGGTGTTTCTAAAATTGCTCCTATTTTTCTGCGTAAAGAGGCTTTAGGGCTTTCTCCAAACCAACTATAATCTCCTGATGTTGAATTAATTACACCTAAAACCATTCCCAAAGTAGTCGTTTTTCCACTTCCATTGGGTCCCAAAATTCCAAAGATACTTTGTTTAGGCACAGAAAAACTCAAGTCGTTTACAGCCTTGATTTTTCCATAATTTTTAGATAAATGATTAATCGTTAAAACAGACTCCAAATCAGTTGAATTTAATATTGAGTATTAATTTTTCAAAGCATCTATAAACTCCTTGATAGCAGGATGTTCTAAATCTTCAGGAACATCAATGCAATAACTTTCTATATCTGTAATAGTAACACGAATATTAAAACTATTTTCAAGCCAACGCAATTGTTCTAAGCCCTCAGCTTGTTCTAAATTAGAAGGATCAAGTTGTGTAATTTTCTCCAAAACATCACTTCTGTAAGCATACATACCTATATGCTTATAAAAGTCAAATTTCTGAAGCCACTGCTCTTTAGGAATTTGATGTAAATAAGGGATAGGGTGACGACTGAAATAAACAGCTTCCCATTCAGCATCAATGACTACTTTTACTTCATTAGGGTCAAATAAAGTTTCATCATCATCTATTTTTTTAATAAGTGTGGCTAGTTCCACACCTTTTCTATCTAACAGAACATGAGCCAATGTATCTATTTGTTCTGGTTGAATAAATGGCTCATCTCCTTGTATATTGAGTACATAGTCAAAACTACCTTCTATTTTTTGAAGAGCCTCAAAACAACGATCTGTACCACTTGGATGTTTGGTGGATGTCATAATTGCTTCTCCTCCAAAATCAATCACATGCTCATAAATTTTTTTGTGGTCCGTAGCGACCACCAATTTTGATAAAGAATTTGATTGAATAGCCTGCTCATATACACGCTGAACCATTGATTTTCCTTTAATTTCATGTAATGCTTTTGCAGGAAAACGAGTGGAAGCATAACGAGCGGGTATTACTCCTAAAATGGAAGTCATAAAATTATGGTAATAATTGGTTTTGTTTCAAAAGTAGTCAAAAATATATTTTTACCAAAGAATACCTTATAAAATGTATTTTTTCATATACTCAGGAAAAAAAAATATTCGTTTATTGTTGCACCCTTTCCAAAATCTTTAAATTTGGATGAGTCTTTCATTTAACTTTAAAAACTTTATGAAGAAAAATGTTTTGTTCGTCTTTTTGTTTTTTTCATTTGGATTATTGGTACAGGCTCAGGATAAAAAACTGATAAAAGAAGCCCTTGACAACTATTTTCAAGGCTATATTCAGAATGATTCTGTTATTTTACAGAAATCGTTTGAACTTGATTATGGGCATATGAAAGGGATTGGTAAAAATAAGCTCTCTCAAGATAGCCTCTGGACAAGAAATTTTGATGTGGTTGTGAGGCGTTGGGCAACCAAAACACCTTTTACAGATGCTCAGAAAAAGAAAAGTTATTACAAAATCTTGTCTTTGGATATTGTAGAAGAAAAAATGGCTGTTGTAAAAATCAAAATACAACTTGGTGATCGTCTGTTTATTGACTATTTGTCTCTATATAAAATCAATGGTATTTGGAAAATTGTCAATAAAATATTTGTAGAACTTCCTGCTTCTAACAAAAATTAATTTAAAAATTTTAGATATATGCAAAAAAATGCTCTGCTAATTATTGATGCTCAATATGATTTTTGCAACCCTAAAGGGGCTTTATATGTGCAAGGGGCAGACAAAGATATGGAACGATTGTCTCAGTTTATTCAAAATAATATTTTCCAACTCCATCAGATTTTTTTAAGCATTGATAATCACACCATTAATGATATTGCTCATCCGAGTTTTTGGGAAGATAACCACAAAAAACACCCTACTCCTTTTACACAAATTATAAGCCAAGATGTACGTACAGGCAAATGGAAAGCTCGTTTCGAGCCTGAGAAAAGCCTTGAATATTTAGAAAAACTTGAAAAAGATGGAAAATTCATACATTTTATTTGGAATCCTCATTGTTTGATTGGGTCTTTGGGGGCATCTATAGATGAAAGAATTATGCAAGCTACACTGGCTTGGTCTAAGGTTTCAGGAAAAGATTATATTGCTTTTTATAAAGGCATGTACCCATATTCTGAGCATTTTGGTATCTTTGCAGCCCAAATTCCTGATGAAACTGTTGTAGAAACTCAATTAAACAAAAACCTGATTAACAGTCTTTTGCAATATGAGAAAGTTTATGTAGCTGGTGAAGCCAAATCACATTGTGTGGCTACAAGCATCCAGCAAGCCATTGATTTTGCCCCTGAACTAGTTCAAAAAATGGTAATTATAGAAGATTGTATGTCTGATGTAGCAGGTTTAGGGTATTTAGGTGAGCCAGTTTACAAAAAAGCCAAAGCTCTTGGAGTAGCATTCATTAATTCTAAAACTTTTATTTAGATTTCTAAGCAGTTATTTGGTTGATAAAAAATGGTTGTAGAGGAATTCATGGCTACAATTGGTGTATTTCCAACAAAATCTATCCTTTTATAACCTCTTTCATTTAAAAAATCTGTACCTTTCTGATAATCAGGTCTATCACTATTATCTAAAATAATGATTCCTCCCTCTTTTAAATACTTTTCTGATTGAATAATACAATGATTTCTATCTCTTCCATCTACAATTACAATATCATATAATTTGGAAGTTTCTGCAATAGCTTGAGCATATTTACCATTTTCATCTTCTTGAACAGAATGATATGTAATGGTTACTGTTTTAGGCATTTTTGGACGCAAATACTCCACCCAATTTTTATCTCCTTCTACTGCATCAACTGATTTTACTCTTTCAGCTAACCATAATGTAGAATTACCACATCCATATTCAAATATATCAAAGTGAGGTTTTAGTCTGTTCTGTAAAAAATGAATAGCACTATAAGTAAACCAAGGTATAGGTTTTTTATGATTATCAACTGATTGCTTTGTATAAAAGCTTTTAAACCATCCTTCATCTTTTAACCCACTTTTTAAGGTAAGTTGTACATAAGCTCCTAGTTTTAGGAAGTTTAATATATTCCAAATAATTTTTTTTGTAATTTTTAACATTGTAATTCCAAGAAATTTTGAACAAAATAAAGGATATAAATTTATATTTAACTTACAATTAATTGTTTTTTTTTATCTTTGCCGAAAATTATAAACTCCATAAAATAAACCCTTATATGAAAGGACCTATTTCTCAGTTCATTGACCACCATTACAGACACTTTAATGCTGCTGCTTTAAAAGATGCTGCCAACGGTTACATTAAACACCTTGCAGAAGGAGGTAAAATGATGGTTACTCTGGCAGGTGCTATGAGTACAGCCGAACTTGGTGTCTCGCTTGCCGAAATGATTCGTCAAGGGAAAGTAGATATTATTTCGTGTACTGGTGCTAACCTTGAAGAAGACTTGATGAACTTGGTTGCTCACTCTCATTACAGACGTATCCCTAATTATAGAGACCTTACACCAGAACAAGAATGGGAATTATTGGAAAAAGGTTTGAACCGTGTAACAGATACTTGTATTCCTGAAGAAGAAGCTTTCAGAAGATTACAAAAACATATTTATGAACTTTGGAAAAAGGCTGATACCAATGGTGAAAGATATTTACCACATGAGTTTATGTATCAGATGATCAATAGTGGTGTTTTAAAACAATACTACGAAATTGATCCTAAAGATAGCTGGATGGTAGCTGCTGCTGAAAGAAATTTGCCTATTGTTGTAGGTGGTTGGGAAGATAGTACCATGGGAAATATTTTTGCAAGTTATGTAATTAAAAATGATGTGAAAGCAACCACTATGAAAAGTGGTATTGAATATATGGTGTGGCTTTCTGATTGGTACAGAAACAACAGTGCTGGTAAAGGTGTTGGTTTCTTCCAAATTGGTGGTGGTATTGCTGGCGACTTCCCTATTTGTGTTGTACCCATGATGTATCAAGATTTAGAGTGGCATGATGTTCCCTTTTGGAGCTATTTCTGCCAAATTAGTGATTCTACTACTTCTTATGGTTCTTATTCGGGTGCTGTACCCAACGAGAAAATCACTTGGGGTAAATTGGATATTCATACACCCAAATACATTGTAGAAAGTGATGCAACCATTGTTGCTCCACTTATTTTTGCGTATGTAATGGGATTATAGATTTTTTGAGCCAAGAGTCAGAAAGCAAGGCTATTGAGATAAAATGTTTATTTTTGATTCTTGTTTCATGTTTCTTGGCTCTTGTTTCCTCATTCTTAAATCTAAAAAACTATGCCTCGCAAAAAGAAAACAGAAGAAACGGAAAACCAACTCCCCAAAGTTCATAAAGAATTAGAAGGTTTTGATATAAAAATCAATGCTTTTGGAGAAATTGTTTCCTCACTTGATATTGAAAAAATCAATGAGTTTTTGAATAAGAATGTAGATGATAAAAAATTAAAGCATCTCAAAAAAGGAAAAGATGATAAAAAAAATACCTGATTTAGTACAAATTTCATTGATTACAGTTTTACTAGCCGTTTTATTAGCTCTTGATGATTTTGTACTTGCTAGTCCCTTATTACACGAATACAAATGGTATTTGCTTTTGTTTTTTGCTGTACAATCTATATTGACCACATTTATAACAAGCCAAGGACTTACAAAAGACCCCGAATATTTTCAAGGTTTCTTTTTTTCTGCAATGCTTGTAAGAATGTTTTTAAGTATTGGTGTGATATTTTTTGCTGTTTATCAAGGGGTTATCAGTCCTTTTTTGTTTGTAGGCACATTTTTTATTTTATATTTTTGCTTTGTATCGTTTGAAATTTATTCGTTATTATATAACTTGCGAGCCAATTCAGGAAAAAGCCCTGAAGAAGAGCAACAAGCCCAAAATTTAAACTTTTAATTCTGTCTCAATATATAGATATGTACGCTGCTATTCGCTTGTTTTTAGTTGGTATTTTGCTTACTTTTTCGCTTAATACTTTTGCCCAACACGAAGAAAAAGAATTTAATGCTGGAGATTTGATTCTTCATCACATTGCTGACTCTCATGAGTGGCATTTTGCAACTGCTGGTGAAACTCATATCACACTTCCTTTGCCTGTAATCCTTTATACAGATAATGGTCTTGATATATTTTCTTCTTCAGAATTTCATCATGCAGAGAAAAAAGAAATCACAAATGAAAAGGGAGAAAAAGAACACGCTGTAGTTCTTAAAAGAGAAAAAGGTACTTATGTGATGACTCATGACCACATAACTTTAGAAAATGGTGGAAAATTATATGACTTTTCCGTTACTAAAAATGTAGCTTCTTTATTTATAAGTGCTATTTTACTTTTAGTAGTATTCTTTAGTGTTGCTGGTGCTTACAAGAAAAATGCTGGTAAAGCTCCTAAAGGAATGCAATCCTTCTTTGAGCCTATTTTTGTATTTATTCGTGATGAAATTGCTGTCCCAAATATTGGTAAAAAACATGAGCGTTTCATGCCGTATTTAATGACTGTATTCTTCTTCATTTGGTTTAACAACTTATTAGGCTTGATGCCTGGTGGAGCTAACCTTACAGGAAATATAGCTGTTACATTTACTTTAGCTATCTTAACACTTGTTGTTACTTTATTTAGCTCAAATAAATACTACTGGCAACACATCTTCAATACTCCTGGTGTACCTTGGTGGTTAAAAACTTTGGTGCCTATTATGCCTCTTGTAGAATTGATTGGTGTATTTACGAAGCCATTCTCTTTAATGGTTCGTCTTTTTGCAAACATCACCGCAGGACACATCATTATTTTGAGTTTACTTTCACTAATATTTTTGTTTAAGAGTTATGCAGTAGCTCCTGTAAGTGTGGCATTTGCTGTAGTAATGAACTGCTTAGAATTATTTGTAGCTCTTTTACAAGCTTATGTATTTACCTTACTTTCAGCGATGTATTTTGGTGGAGCAGTAGAAGAACATCATCATGAGGAACATCACCATGATGGCAAACACGAAGTACATCACGCATAAAAATATAGGATGAATATTGTAGTTGAGCAATTTTTCTTTGAAGATTGGGGAAGTAATAGTACATGGGGAATTGTTTTGGCAGAAAGTCCAAATTGGGTACTTATTCAAACTTTACCATTAGACTATATTATAGATGGCTTCAAAGTTTTAAATAAAAATGAAATCGTTAAAAGAGAACGTGATTCAGAAGCTTATCAAATAGAGCGTGTTCTCAAATTAAAAAAATATGAGTCTCAAATACCTCAAAATTTCACTTTTGGAACAACCCAAGAGATTATGAAATGGGTAGAAGATAATTATGAAATAGTTGGTTTTCAAGATGATATAGAAGGTGAAACCTTTTTTGGGAAAATACGAGAAGTAAAGCAAGAGGAAGATACTTTTTTTATTAGTTCTATTGACCCACAAGGCTTACTTGATAGTGAATTTGACTACGAATTTAGTTTTGATACAGTAAGAGTCATTAGTTTTGGTGATGATTACTTCAATTCTTTGAAATTACTTTGGAAAGATAATATAAACGACAGACGATAATATAATTTAAAACCTTTTTGTTTAACCCTTAATTTCAATTTTTATGTTACAACTTTTAGTGCTTTTAGCAGAGATTGCAGGTATCGGAGCTGGTTTAGCTGCTGGTTTGGCTGTATTAGGTGCTGGTTTGGGTATCGGTCGTATCGGTGGTCAGGCTATGGACGCTATTGCTCGTCAACCTGAAGCAAGTGGCAAAATCCAAGGTGCTATGATCGTTGCTGCTGCCTTGATTGAAGGTGCTGCTCTATTCGGCGTAGTAGTTGGTTTGTTAATGGCTTTGAAAGTAGCCTAAGCACACACAAAACTTCTGTTTTAGCGATTGGCTAAAGCAGAAGTTTTTACAGTTTAACATTAGAAATTAGGAGTTATTATTATTCAATAATTTTACAATTTACGCTACTCATTATGTTACTTAATCTTATTACCCCAGAACTTGGTTTAATTTTTTGGCAAGCCATAGTCTTTTTACTTTTGCTATTTGTATTGGGTAAATTTGCATGGAAGCCTATTTTACAAGGTATCAAAGAACGTGAAGCTTCTATTACTGATGCTCTTGCTTCTGCCGAAAAAGCAAAATCAGAAATGGCTAAAATTTCTGCTGATAACGAAAAACTTTTGAACCAAGCTCGTGCAGAAAAAGATGAAATGCTTAAAAAAGCTCAACAAACAGCCAAAGAATTGGTAGAGGAAGCAAAAGAAAATGCAACAAAAGAAGCTAATAAAATTTTAGAGGAAGCTCGTCAGCTTATCAGTAGTGAGAAGAAATCCGCAATGGCTGAAATGAAGAAAGAAATTTCAAAGCTTTCTTTAGAAATTGCTGGCAAACTTATCAGAAAAGAGCTTTCAAACAATGATGCTCAAAAAACATTAGCAGAACAACTTCTTAACGAAATTAAGTCTAACTAAGCAATATGGTCAGTAGTATGTCAGAACGTCGTGTAGCTATTCGCTACGCACAGTCTATCTTAGATTTAGCTCATGAAAGAGGCTCATTAGATGAAGTGTATAATGATATGGAGTTTTTTGAAAAAACTCTTGATGAAAACCCTCATTTAAAAGCTGTTATGCGTAACCCTATCATGTATAGTTATGATAAGCAGGTTATTTTAAAGAAAATATTTACTGGGAAATTAAGCTCTCTTACAATGAGTTTTTTTGAAATTATTGCAAGAAAGAACAGAGAAGAAGTTTTGTACGCAGCAGCTAGAGAATTTGAAACACTTTACGAAAATTTTAAAGGCATTTTAAGAGTAACTCTTACTTCTGCTGCACCTATTACAGATGATTTTCGTAGTAAAGTTATCAAACTGATTGAACAATCTACTGGAAAGACTATCAAACTCAAAGAAAGAGTGAATCCTGATTTGATTGGTGGTTTTACAATCACATTCGATAACGATAAGCAAATTGATGCTTCTGTTAGAACTAAAATGAAACTGATAGCAAAAGAATTTTCATTATAATAAAAAAGGTCTGAACTCAATTCAGACCTTTTTTATTACTTTAATTTCTGTAAGTCCATGTATAATTAGCTGTAAGAGGAACAGGAATTGGTAGTTGAGGAATGTTGATATTTTGTTGTAATGAACCTTTTAAAATGAGTTCAGTTGTTGTAATCTTTTCAATATTGATGCTTGTCGGAACAGTTATCCCAAAAACAGATAAAGATGCCTGTATTTCAGGACTTAGCAAACCATCTGTACTTGAAATTTCTATTTTTTTACTATCAGAACTTAATGTATAAGTCTGTCTATTTCTTTCTGTAAGCAAGCCTGTATTTACATCTCTGGTATAAAAAATAACTATGTTATCTTTTGTAAATTCCACAGCTGTTGAGTCCGTATTTACAATCTGAGCATCTGAAAAACCAAAGGTATTTACATTATAATTCAGATTCACCCCTATCCAGATATGAGCAGTTAATAAATCTTTGGGTGTAGGCTCTGATTTCTTTTTACAAGAAAATGTGAAAATAGCTACTAATACTAAAAATTTCAAAATGAGGTTAATTTTCATATAGTTTTATTTAAAAATAATAGCCAATTTCGGTAATTTCTATAGTTTTTCAAAATTTTTTATCTTTATAAAAAATACGCCTTTCAGCGTATAGGTTATATGATGCTTTTTATCCAATTTTCTTATCCCAAACACTCTAAAACTTACTACCTATGATACGCATTGCAGTTGTTGAGGATAATTATAAACTACTTCAAAATCTTTTAGAGAGGATTGTACGCTACGACACTTTAGAAGTAGTATTTACAGCCTCAAATGGGAAAGAAGTTCTTGAAAAATTAGAGAAAACTACATTGGATAATATTCCTGAAGTGATTTTGATGGATATTGAAATGGATAAGATGAATGGAATTGAAGCAACTGCCCGTCTCAAAGAGCGATTTCCACAAATAGAAGTTTTGATGCTAACAGTTTTTGACAATGATGAAAAAATTTTTGAGGCTATCAAATCAGGAGCTGGAGGCTATTTACTTAAAGATGAGAAAATTGAGAAAATCTTTGAAGCTATTGAAATTCTAAAAGCTGGAGGCTCTTTAATGTCTCCTTCCATAGCCCGAAAAGCTCTTAACTTTTTTAGTGTTTCTCCACCACAAGCAAAAAAAACACAGCAAGAAACAAGCCTTACCAATAGGGAAATGGAGATTTTGCAGTTAGTAATAGAAGGCATTTCATATCCTGAAATTGGTGAACGTCTCTTTATTAGCTATGGAACTGTAAGAACACATGTAAAAAATATATTTGAGAAACTTCACGTAAAAAACAAACAAGAAGCTACTAAAATAGCTATTGAAAAAAAATGGTTTTGGTGATTATTATATTCTTTTTCACTGACTTAACTCATAGAGCATATTGAAAATCTTATGTAGCTTTAACACAAAGAAACACCAAACTTTATGCTCGATTTATCAAATCAAAAAGGACTGATTGTTGGAGTAGCCAACGACAAATCAATTGCTTATGGATGTGCCAAAACTTTAGCTCAACATGGAGCAAGTTTAGCCATTACTTATCTCAACGAAAAGGCTGAAAAGTTTGTGCGACCACTTGCAGAGGAAGTAAATGCTGAAATTATTGCTCAGATGGATGTACAAAATGAGCAGGAAGTCGTTAAAGTTTTTGAGGAAATTAAGCAGAAATGGGGCAAATTGGATTTTCTTATTCATTCAATAGCTTTTGCTCCTCTCGAAGATTTAAAAGGAAGATTGCTTGATTGCTCTTTAGAAGGCTTTAAATTGGCAATGGATGTGAGTTGCCACTCATTTATTAGGCTGGCTCATCACTCAGAACCTCTTTTGTCTGTAGGGCAAGGCTCTTTACTTGCTATGAGTTATTATGGTTCAGAAAAAGTAGTTCAGAGCTACGCTATTATGGGACCTGTAAAAGCAGCCTTAGAAAGTGCTGTCAGGTATTTGGCATTTGAGTTGGGCGAAAAAGGTATCAATGTCAATGCTATTTCGCCAGGCACAATTGCTACAAGAGCAGCAGGAGGCTTAGCAAATTTTGATGAATTAATGAAAAAAACAGAAGAAACCACCCCTCTCAAACGATTGCCTACTATTGAAGATGTAGGTAAAATGGCAGCTTTTTTAGTTTCTGAAGAAGCTCAATACATTACTGGAGATGTATTTTATGTAGATGGTGGCTATCATATTATGGGTGTTTAAAAATTTGATTTTCTCTTAACATCCTTGTTATTCAAAATTGTATATTTGTATCAACTAACTTTTCATAGAAATGGAAACTAAAAGCACTAAAACTACTAAAAAAGATTCTTCTGTCAATGGAAGTAACAACCATACCAAAGAATCAAATGAAAGAGAATTGACTCCTTTTGGCAATTTCTTTAATAGTTCTTTCTTTGAAAAATGGCAAGAACAATGGAGTGAAAAATTTAATTCTTCTAAAAAAGCAAATTCAAATCCATTTGAACTATTTTCAGCTTCGCAGTTTGGTGAGTGGCAACAATGGTGGCAAGATTTGAGCAAGGCTTTTATGGAAAAAAGCTCAGAGGAAGTAAATAAATCTATCCAAAATTATTTGGATAGTGCTGATTTACAAAAACCTATCCGCAATACTGCTGACGCAGTTTTGGAAATGTCTCAACATCTTTTGGATTTCAAAGAGTTTATGGATTATGCGACAGTAGCTCTGAATAAAAAACCAGAATGGACTACTCCCAATGTGGTAGTTGGCAAACTTAAATGCTTTGATTTGAGGCAGTTCTCTCCTATCATAGACAAAACAAAGTCTGCTACTTTGGTACTTCCTCCATTTGCAGGACATTATTCCACCATTGCAGATTTTTCAGAAAAACAAAGTTTAATACGCCACTTGATGGATTATGGCATTCCAAATGTGTACAGTTTGGATTATCATAGTGCCACTAAAGAAATGCAATATTATGATATTGATGATTATTTGGCTCAAGTAGATGTATTTGTAGATGATATTGGTGATAATGTGAATTTGATTGGCTTGTGTCAAGGTGGTTGGTTTGGCTCTATTTATACAGCTCGCTTCCCTCAAAAAGTAAAAACTTTGGTAATTGCAGGCTCTCCATTCGATACCAAAGCTGGAGATGGACACCTTGAAAATACGGTTGATAATGCCAATCCTACATTTTTTAAGAATTTAGTGAAAATGGGGCAAGGTGTAATGGATGGTAAGATGATGGTGCAAGGTTTCAAGAATATGAATCCTATGCAACATTATATCGAAAAATACCAGAATTTATATAAAATGGTAAAAGGTGCTAAAAATGATGAGGCTGGTCTTGAGCGTTACGAAAATTTTGAAATTTGGTACGAAAACACCATCAATTTACCTGGTAAGTGGTATGAGCAGGTTATTGATGAGCTTTTCAGAAATAATAACTTTGTAAATGACCAGTTTGTAGCTTTGGGTAGAAATGTAAGTCCAAAAGATATCAAATGTCCTATGTACCTGTTGGCTGGCGACAAAGATGATATTACCCTTCCTGAACAAGTATTTGATGCTGAGAAGTATATTGGTACACCTAAAGCTAATATTGGCAAAGGGCTTGCACAGGCTGGACATATTGGTTTATTTATGGGGCGTTCTGTATTGGGTAAAAACTGGAAAGAAATTGCAGAATGGATGCTTAAAAATCAATAGTATAAAATATTTGTTTTCTCAAAGAAGGTTTCTTTTTTATTTTATAGAAACCTTCTTTTTATTTTTAAAAATTTCTGTTTTTTGGTTTTAAAGTGTAAGTTTGCAACGTTTTTTATTGTTATAATATATTATATTCATGCAGGTATTTCTCAGAAGGTTACGTTCAATTAAAGATATTTGGTCAAAATTTGCTGATTTTATTTTAAAGTATCGTTTACCTATTCTTATTATAGTTATTATCTCTACTGTTGGAATGGGGTTTCTGGCTACCAAAGTAACTTTAAAATACGAATATACACCTGTAGTTCCTGAAACAGATTCAGACATGATTCTTTTCAGAAATTTTAAGAAAACCTTTGGAGAAGATGGAAATGTGTTTGCTTTGGGCTTCCATGATAAAAAAATTTATGAAATCGGTGTTTTTCAGAAATATTATCAATTCTGCCAAGAATTAGGTAAAATAGAAGGTGTCAATCAGGTTCTTTCATTGGCTGCTCTCAAAGAAATCATGAAAGATGATTCCCTCAAACGCTTCTATTCTCGCCCCATTTTTAATCAGATGCCTACAACACAAGCCGAATTGGATAAAAATTTGGCTGTTATCAGAAATATTAAACTCTATGAAGGGCAGTTATTCAACAAAAATAATTTGGCTACTCTTGTTGGTATTACTATAGAAAAAGATTATCTCAATTCTGCCAAAAGACTTGCTCTTACTCCAAAAATTATAGCTCTTGCAGAAAAATTTGAAAAAGAAACTGGTGTAAAAGTCCATTTTGGAGGTTTACCTTATGTACGCAGTATCGTAACAGGCAAAGTCAAAAATGAATTACAATTGTTTTTATTCATCTCAATTGCTGTTACTTGTGTGGTTATGCTGATTTTCTTTAGGTCTTGGCAGCCCGTTCTCATAGCTTTTTTGGTGATTGTAGCTGCTGTTTTGTGGTCTTTGGGTACAATGGACTTACTCAATTATCAGATCACAGCCCTTACAGGTCTAATGCCTCCTATTTTGGTCGTCATTGCCGTTCCAAATTGTATCTACTTGATTAACAAGTATCAACAAGAATATCTAGATTATCAGGATAAAAATATTGCCCTTAAAAATGTGATTGTTAAAATTGGGTTTGTAACTGTCATTGTAAACGTTACAACAGCCATTGGTTTCATTGTTTTTGTATTTGGTAATGTAGAGATTTTATCAGAATTTGGTCTTGTAATTAGTTTAAACACTTGTATTACATTTGTTTTGAGCATTTTACTCATTCCTATTTTTTATTCGTACTTACCTGCTCCCAATACCAAATCTGTGGAGCATTTGGAGTTTAAGTACATGAAAAAAATATTGGAGTTTTTGGTTCGATTGTCTCTCAAAAGACGTAAAACCATTTATGCTGTTAATATTATTGCTGTGATTATTAGTATTGGAGGAATGTTTTTACTCAAACCTCTTGCATATTTAGTTGATGACCTCCCTGAAACCAGTGGTGTAAGAAGTGATTTGAAATTCTTTGAATCTAATTTTAAAGGTATTATGCCTTTAGAGCTTGTGGTTGATACTAAAAGACCTAAAGGGTTAAGAAAAAAGGGTTTATTGCCTAAAATAGATTCTTTAGAAAAAAGATTGGCTCGCCTTCCAGAAATTGGAAAACCTCTATCTATTGTAGATTATCTAAAAAGCATCAATCAGGTATATTTTAATGGAGATTCTGCTTTTTATGCACTTCCTGATGCCAGAAATTTTGTTTTCTTAGAAAAATATATTTCAAAACCCGTTGATGGACAAGATAATATTTCACGCTTTTTTGTTGATTCCTTAGAACAGAAAATGAGAATTTCTTTTAAAGTAGCGGATGTGGGTTCTATTGAAATGGCAAAACTTATCAATACACAGGTTCGCCCTGCTATTGATGAAATCTTTAAGAATACTGATGCAACAGTCTCTATTACAGGCACATCTGCTATTTTTGTAAAAGGCAATAAATATTTGATAGATAGTTTGCTTTCAGGGATGCTCATGGCTATATTTTTAGTAGCTATTGCTCATGCATTTCTGTTTACCAACCTCAAAATTATCATTATATCTCTGATTCCCAACATTATACCCATGCTTGTAACAGCAGGTCTGATGGGTTTTTTGGGAATCCCTCTCAAACCAAGTACCATGATTATCTTTAGTATTGTCCTTGGAATTGCCGTAGACAATACTGTTCACTTTTTAGCTCATTATAGAATGCAATTGGATGAGGATACAGATCATATTCATGCTGTTATGGTCAGTATCAGAGAAACAGGCTTTAGCATGATTTATACTTCTGTGGTACTGTTTGCTGGTTTTGCTACCTTTATTGCTTCAGAGTTTGGTGGAACAATCGCTTTGGGTTCACTTACTTCCATTACATTGTTTGTAGCATTGCTTACAAACCTTACTATTTTACCTGCGTTACTTATTTCTTTTGATGAGCAAAAGCCCAAAAAGACAGAAGATGAGTATATTGAACAGAATGAACAAGAGATTCAGAATGAGCATACTCCAAAGGAAAATTTATAGTTTCAAAAATCAAATTGTAACTATGTGTAGAAAATCTATTTTACTGGTTAGTCTATTTGTTATTTTACAAAATTCTCTTGCTCAAGATATTACAAGAGTAAAAAGTAATTTAATGACTCTTTGTTCTCCTAAATTTAATGGACGAGGCTATGTAGGCAAAGGCGATTCGATTGCTGCTCAATGGATAGCTCAAGAATGGCAAAAAATAGGTTTAAAAACTTTTAATAATTCTTATTTTCAGCCATTTAATTTGAGTGTTAATACATTTCCACAACCCATTCAGATTTCTTTAGGAAAAAAGAAATTAAAAATTGGAGAAGATTTTATTGTAGGTAGTGGTTCGCCTTCTGTATTTGGCAAAGCTTCCATTATTTACTTGGATACTTTAATATTTGATAATCCTGAAAGGAAATCGGCTTTTTTCAAACAAGACTTTAGAAAAAAAGCTTTTGTGTATCCAGCTAAATACGAAAAACAATTCTCAAAACTTAATTCTCAAGAAACCCAAAAAATACTCCATGAAACGATTCTTTGGGTTTCTCTGCACGATAAACTGACTGCCAGCGTTTCAACAAATCAAGATGAAAAAGCTGAAGTCATGGCTCTCCGTTCATCTTGGGACTACAAAGCCAAGAAAATCAGTTATAACATTAGGGCTAAATTTATTGAAAAATACCAAACGCAGAATATCATTGGCTACATTCAGGGCACTTCCAAATCTGATAGCATGGTAGTTTTTACAGGGCATTACGACCACTTGGGCAACATGGGTGGAGCTTGTTTTATTGGTGCAAATGACAACGCAAGCGGAATCAGTATGCTGATGGAACTTGCTCATTATTATGCCCAAAATCCACCTGCTTATACTGTTGTTTTTATGGCTTTTGCTGCTGAAGAAGCAGGACTAATAGGCTCTAAATTTTATACAGAAAACCCAGTTTTCGATTTGAAAAAGATAAAAGTTCTTATCAATTTAGATTTGGTAGGTACTGGAGATGAAGGCATTACGATTGTTAATGGGGCTGTTTTCGAGAAAGATTTTCAGAAATTTGTAGAACTCAATGATGCTAAAAAATTGCTTCCAAAGGTTGTTAAACGTGGAAAAGCAGCCAATTCCGACCATTATTTCTTTTCTGAAAAAGGAGTAAAAGCTTTTTTTATTTATACTATGGGAGGTATCAAGGCGTATCACGATGTTTATGACAAGCCTGAAACATTGCCCCTTACCAAATACAAAGAGGTTTTTACCTTACTCACAGACTATGTGAAATCTTTATAGTCAAATATTGAAGTAAAAACTTATTTTAAACGATCATACACATCTTTTCTCAAAAACGAGAACGTCAACATATTTTTATCTCCTTGAATAGCGATATAATTGTTTTTCAGCAGTTTATTGATGCTTTCTTGTATTTTTTCAATGGGTTTTTCTCCTTGCCTATGGTATTCCAGACAAATCAGTTTTACATCTAATTTTTTATCAAGAATATCATCAATTACTGCAAATTCTGCCCCTTCTATATCCATTTTAAGCATATCAATAGTTTGATGGCTTCTTTCTTGCATGAGATGTTCAAGTGTATCTACCTGTACTTCAATATATTTTTCGGTACTTTGCATATTAAGCAACGAATGAGAAACATGCGTTTCGTTGGCAGGAACAAAAAATTTCATGGTTGTTTTTTCGTTCCAAAGCCCTAAAAGTTCAAAATTTATTTTTTGAAAAGTAGTTGGAGTAGTTGGATATGTATAGTTTTTATACAAAGGTGTTAGAATTCCTTTGGTTGTATTTTCTTTAAGCGTATCAAAATGAGCTTTGGCTCTTGGAGTTGGGTCAAATATAAAAACATGAGGATTATATTTATTAGCAATTTCAATATCTAAAGAAATATCTTCCCCTGCTCCTACTGCATAGTAAATAGAGTTTTCATTCAAGAGTTTGATTGGTAAGGTATAACCACCATATTCTGTACCCACATGAATCTGCTCTTTGAGTGGTTTAATTTCTAAAACAAGTTTAGGTTCAAACCATTTTTTTATTTTACGTTGTATAATTGCAAACATAAATGTATGAGGTAAGTCTTAAAAAAATACAAGGAGGGCTAGCCTCCTTGTTGTCTTTATAAAAGATTTAATTTTTCTCTTAATTTGTAGAATCTGTATCAGGTGTTGCAGAAGCTGTCTGTTTGCCTCCAAAATTTAAAGATAAAGTAATACGGAATGTTTCTGCAAGAGGATTTCCTTTTTTGAAAGGAATCATGTAAGCTGCATCTAATCCAAATATCTGATATCTCGCTCCAATACCAACAGTAGCATATTTTCTATCACCTTTGTTTTTATTTTCTAAAGCCATACCCAAACGAGCCATAAACATATCATTATAATTATACTCACCTCCAATATTGACCATCCACTCTTGCATTTCTTCTTTGAAACCATCAGGGGCATCACTAAAAGAAGAGAAAATACCACTCAAAAGACTTATATCACGAGGATTTTTACCACTCACAATAACTCCTTGCGAATCTCTTAAGGGAGGAGAAGGAACAAGTAATTTGTTCAGATCCAAAGCCAATGTAACTTTATTAAACTCATCAATTTGAGCAGTACCAGCACCACCTAAACGTAGGTTGGTAGGGATAAAATCTCTTTGATTTTCACCTGTATAAGATATTTTTGCTCCTAAGTTTGAAATAGCTGCACCAAAAGCCAAATCTGTTTGTAAACCACCAATATTCAAATCTTTTTTATTATAGAAAGCAGAAATATCTACACCACCTGTTACACCTGCACGAGCCTGTCCTGTTGAACCACTTGATGTAAAGTAAAGGTTCGCAATATTACTATTTACAAAGAATGCTCCTACAGCAAGTCCTAAATTATCTGTCAATCTGCGAGAATAATGTGAACGAATCGCAAATTCTCTAGGTCTATAATCTCCAATACCATTACCTTGAGCATCTGTAAAATTAATATCACCTAAGTCAAAATAAGTCATTGCAAGTGTTACAGCATGTCTGTCATCCCATTTATAATAACCACTTAAATAAGAAATAGACATATCATTTACAAGTTGGCGTAACCAAGGAGTATATGACAAGGCTACACCTATATTTTTATCAGAAAAAGCTATTTTTGCTGGATTCCAAAAAGTAGCATTTGCATCAGCAGAAACTGCACTACCAGCATCCCCCATCCCAGCAGCACGAGAATCAGGAGAGATTTGAAGAAAAGGAACTGCCGTTGTAATAGGGCGACGTCCTGTTGTATCCACCTGAGCCGATGATAAAAATGATAAGCTACTTAAAGTGATTGTAAAGCAAAAGAAAATTATTTTTTTCATTGAATTATTAATTAGAAATTTTACAAAAATACAAATATTTAGTAAAATTCATTCCATAAGGTTGTATTTTTTAGGATTGAAAATATATTTTTTTGTACTTATTTGATTTACTATGCTTTATTGCTTCAATATTACAAGCCGATTGGTAACTGTATTTTGGCTGTTATCTTTTAGAGAACGAACGGAAATGCGGTAAATATAGACTCCATTAGCAAAATCCGTGCCATTTTCTTTTAAAACGATTTCTAGTTGTCTTACTACCGAAGTATTTGCCTCCAAAGCTTTTTTTGCTTCCCATACTTTTTTCCCTTGCGAATTTATGATTTGTATTTCAACTTCCAAATCTTCTTCAAATCTATTATGTTCAAAACTAAAAATTGTTTTATCACTAAATGGATTAGGGTAATTAAACACATTCTTAAGGGCCATTTGAGCCGTTGAGGCTACTATAAAACTAATTTTTTCTTCTGCTGAATTGTTATAAGTATCCCATGCCTTGAGTGTAAGTGTATAGTTGCCATTGGGTAAACTTCTAAACTGATACAATACATCTCCACTTTTATAGGTATCTATGTTTGCAGTATAAAAATTATTTAAAATTCTTGGAGAGGTTGTGCTATCGTTCAAATAAGCTGTAATATCATGTCCTACCCCTGCTGATGAAATGTTGATACCATTTTCATCATAGATTTTTGCTAGCAAAATAGGGTTTTGTCCCACAAGCCCACCATCTACAAATGTAGTATCATTCATAAACAAACGTATTTTTGGAGGTGTATTGTCTGCTATAGGGTTTGCGTTGCTCCCTCCTACAATTATATCTGTTTTTCCTGAGCCAGCATCTCTGTTTTGAGTGGTATCAGAGGCATAAAAGCTTATTTTTCCTTCTCCATAAGCATAAACAATATCTTTGGGAATAACCGTTTCAAAGTAGAACTTCCCATTCTTCACACTTGCTTTTCCATTAAACAGTCTATTTTCTCGTGTAGAGAAATTAAATTTAGGAGATGACTGCGTTCCAAGAGTAGTTTTTAAGTTTAGTTTGTCAAAAATAATGGTTTCCAAAACACCTTGAAAATTAGGGATAATGGCATCATTTTCATCTCTAATTTCGCCTTCAATGGTTACTTTACTCAATGCTTTAAGAGTATCCTGAGATACTAATATATCTTTGTTGTTGAGTTTTGTAATAACTATATTTTCTTTTGGATAAGCCAAACGCATGGAAGGATCTCCCAATAACGAGAAATTTCTATTGATAGAACCACTTAAACTGTTATTTTTAGTCAAACGCATCACATCTCCCAATCGAGGCATTTTTCCTGAAATAGGTTCAAAAATAAAATTATAGATTTGAGTATTGAGTATAAAATTGGTACTTGAAAATACTGGTCTAGTCGTGGTTATTAAGCCTATTGCTCCTGCTTTAGGTTGTAAAACAGCTACTTCAGCTCCTGAAACAATGGAAGGCTCATCATATCTACCAAATTCGCAGGTTGCTGTAATCATAAGAGGCAAATGATTATAATTTTTCCATGTTTTGATGTCGGGGGTCCTCAAGACTTCTTCTTGCATCCAACCAACTTCTCCACCATGTCCTGTGTAATTGATAATCAAAGCACCTTTTTCAATAGATTTTGTAAAAGCATCTTTACAAGCAGGCGAACGTTCACTCCCTCCTGTACTAACTTGCTGAAATGCATCTAAATAGATTTTTTCAATATTATAATTAGAATAAACTGTTTCTACCTTGTCTGTCAATTTATCTGCATCAGATTGGTGTTGGTTTACATCTCCGTCATCAGCCAAAAAAACTACATTTTTTCGCCAGCTACCTAAAGTTTCTTTATTGGTATAATGAATCAGTTTATCTACTACATCCTGAGCTTCTTGAGCTGTTCGGGCAGGTATACGTCCCACAGCAACATCTATGGTATGGTCGAAAGTAGGAACATTATTGAATGTTTCTAGCCATTCTCCTTCTGTTGCTTCCATAAATCCAAAATAATCATCCGATGAGTAGCTATAAATAGGATGCAACGACTCTCTTGACTCATAAATAGGAATGTAATTGGTATTATTAGTTAAACGATTTTTATAATCGTAAGAAGCAGCCCCGAAAAGTAATAAATATTTCACTTCTGTTGGGTTCTTTTGATAGATGTGTTTTACAAAATCTCGCAAGGCTGATACATCTTGTTTACCTGATGAAAATTCATTGTATATTTGAAATACATCTACCACCATTACAGATAGCTTATCATAGTCTCTTCTAAAACTGGCTAACTGTTCTGCTTGTTCTCTGAAATTGGGATGTGTAATGATGATTAAGTTTGCAGGATTCAATGCTCTCAAATTCTGATTTTCCATTCCTCCAACAAGCTGTGGACTTGGAAAGTCTGCTCCTTGCCATACTACAAATTCTTTCAAAGTATTTGTATTTACTCCAAAAACAGCTTGATTACCAGATAAATTATATTCTTGATTTACAGGATTTAACGGGCTTGTAATGTCCCAAATTCTTGAATTTCCATCTGTATTACCTACTGTAAAATTTGAAATACCAGCATTTAAACTTTTGATGGACTGAAATTTTGTTTGATTTCCATACAATTGAAGTTGCTTTTCATATTGTACTCTAAAATAATTCAAATATCCTCTTGTACCTGTTCCTTGTTGGCTATAACTATAAGTTACGTTAAGTTGTGGTAACTGTGGCAGTTGATTACTATTGATTACAAATGTTTCTGTTCCGATAGCTCCTTTACTTGCATAAGTAGCATCTATAATAGCTGATACATTATGTGTACCAACTGTGTTTCCATTGATGTTTACCTGAAAAGTAGAATTGGAAAAAGCCTGACTTAAAACTGATGATGTAAAAATCAGGTTTGAGCCAGCCACAATACCCTCTACATTATAATTATTGACTTGTACTTGATTAGAGCCATTGAAAAATTCTCCATACCATTCTCTTCCTGAACCACCTCGCCCAATTTGACTCAAAATATTCTTTTCATCTTTTTCATGAAAAAAATATTCATCAAATGTATTGATGGTTTGTGTTGCTCCTGCTACAGAATTTTGTGTTTGAACACGAAACCCTTGCGAACTTTTAATAGTGATAAAATAATAGTTTTTATCATCATACAGATTTTTTTCGTGTATAAATCTTTGATTAGAAGCATTATAATTCCATTTATTAGCTCCTTGAGCATAAAAAAGGATATAATCGGAATCATTGAATCTGCCGTCTTCTTCACCTGCTACCAAAATAGAGTTTTCTTGTAAATCGGCTATACGAGCAGTATTGTTGGCTTGTGGCAACATACCTCCTCCATTACCATAAATAGCAATGTTTTTAGGATTGATTTCATTTATATTGATTCCTAAATCACGAAGATTTTGAGCAGTAAGTTTATGTATTCCAGATTCTGTAATGGCTATTTTATACCAATTACCCGAACTGAGTACTGAATTTTGAGCAAAAGACTGAAAAACAATAAAATAGAAAATAAAAACTAAATATCTCATAGTTTATTTTTATGATAAATTCCTTTTTAAACAATTTAGTAACCTTTTTTATTCCAACATATCCAACAATTCATGGATTTCATCCATTTTGTCAGCTTCTCCGAGTTGTTCATAAGCTACTATCAAATTTCTAAAAATACGTTTTACAATTTCGATATGAGAGCAAGGTCTATAAAAACTTTCTTGTTTTTGTAAGCCGAGTTGTTCGATGTAATTGTCAATATCTGCTTTAGTAAAAACCAAACCCTTATTAAATGCATTGATATAAAATGGTTTATTCTCCCAATCATAAATAAGAATAAATAAATTAGGCAAATTGACACCATGAATGGGTAACTTTAATTTTTGAGCCAAAAGCATATACACAACACACAAAGAAATAGGATTTCCTTTTTTGCCTTCAAAAACAATATTGAGCATATTGTTGGCTGGTGAGTGAAAATTTTTGGTATTTGCACTTAGTTTATACTCATCAAAAAGTGCATAATTGAGTATTTTTACTTGGTCGTAGGGATTCAATCCATCTTTGAAATGCACCCAAGTATTATAATAGAGTTGGTCTATTTTTTCTTGTAGCTCTTCGTAGGTAACCTCTGGATATTGATAAGAAGCCACCACCCACATTCCTCTCAACAAATTATCAGGCTCATTTTCTTTCCAGTCTCTAAGGCGTTGTTTCGTTGTTTGGAATTGAAGTGTATGAATTAAGTTTTCAAGTTTAGTTTGAAGTGTGGGGTTCATGTTATTTTCCCATTCACTCTCCAAAAAAGGCAACACAGATTCGCCCAAAGAAAGCAATTTGCTTTCTACATGATGGGTTATTTCTGTATCCTCATCATCCAAAAGTGCTATGAGAGCTTTTATTTCATTATCGGCAATCATATAAAATAGTTGGAAGGGTGTAAAGTCTATATTTTTATTTTTTTTGCTAAGTTAGTGTAAAAAAATTACTTTTGTAAGCAAATTTATGAAAATGCCTGCGTAGTTCAATGGATAGAATGTCAGATTCCGGTTCTGAAGATGGGAGTTCGAATCTCTTCGTGGGTACAAATTACTTCTAAGAATACACTTTTTCGATTGTTGTAGGAAAAATATATTCTAAAAGCTTGTAACGGTAGTCAAAAATATACTCCAATCGCTTTCTAACAAAAATCCAGTTGGCAAAATCTCCTAAAATACCCAAAGGAACTTTATAACTTACCAAATCTATCATTTCTACCCCTCCTTCTACTTCTCTGAAATGGTGTTGATGATGCCACAAGCTATAAGGTCCAAAACGTTGTTCATCTACAAAATAATAAGGTTCTTGGACATGCGTAATTTCTGTAACCCATGAAATGGGTATTTTGAGTAATGGACGTAACTCATAGGCAACGATCATTCCCTGATACATTTTCTGATTTTCTTCAATAAGTTTTACCTCAAAACCCATATCAGGAGGCGTGATTTCTTTGAGATTAAAGGGAGATGAAAAGAAATCCCAAGCCTTTTCTAAAGAAATAGGTAATATTTGAGTTCTTTTAAGCTGATGAAGTGCCATAAAATAAAGTGTTTTATAGTTTGCTCTTCATATACTTTTTGAGTAGGCTTTTTGTTTGAATTTTAAAATTCATGTAGGTGTACTTTATAAGTTACTTTACATATTTAACTCCCCAATTCTGAATTTCAGTTAGAATGGGTTGTAACTCTAAACCTTTTTCAGTCAAAGAATACTCCACTGTTGGGGGTACAGTTGCATAAGCCTGTCTGTTTACAATACCCCACTCTTCTAATGATTTTAATTCTTTTACCAACATTCTGGTATTGATACCTTCAATAGAACGTTCTAATTCCTTAAACCTTTTAGTGCCATATAACAAAGCATAAATAATAGAAAATGACCATTTTCCTCCTATCATATCTAAGGTTGTTCTAACTGGACAAGAATGTTTTTCGATTTTTTCAAAATTTTCTTTCTTCATAAAAAACTGATTATCAACAAAGATTTACTTTATGTTACTACTTCACATTTTTGTAACTACTTGCAAATATAAAGTAATGTATCCAACTTTGCAATAGAATATAAAAGTACAAAGAACCATATAATTATATTTTCAATAATTCATTCGTAATCTCTTAATTTCCTTTCAAAAATGATTTTTAAAATAAAACTAAAGAATATGTGGATAGCTTTGCTAATAATTGTTTTTGTGCTTTTTGCACTATCATTTACAAAATTTGAGATAAGAAAAGAAATTGTAATTAACCAGTCTCCCGAAAATGTTTGGAAGGTTATTATAGATTTTCAAAACTATAAACATTGGAATACACAACTTGCTTATTTAGGCGGAGACATCAAGCCTAATGGTGATTTACATCTAAAATTGTCTGTTTCAGGAACAGCACCTTATGAGTTTAAACCCAAGATTTCACATTGGGAAGAAAATAAAAAATTTGCTTGGATTGCCATAACAGGTTTACCACGAATTTTTGATGGGGAACATTTTTTTGAACTCAAAAATTTAGGAAATAATACAACTTTACTCATCAATAGAGAAGAATATAGAGGCATCTTATCTCTGATAATTAAAAACTTACCCATGATGAAAAATGCTCCCACAGGTTTTGAAACAATGAATTTAGAAATTAAAAACTATACTGAATCCAATAAATGAGTTTTTTCATAATTATCTTTTCAAATAATTATTGATTTTTTACATAAAATCCTCTAAAATACCTGCTCCCTGTCTAATGATTTCAAAATCGTCATTGGTACAATCTACAATGGTAGAGGGCTTGATGCCTCCAACTCCTCCATCAATCACAATATCTACTGTGTTTTTAAACTTTTCGTACATGAGTTCAGGGTCTGTGGTATACTCAATGTACTCATCTTCATCATTATGGATGGATGTTGTAATAAGAGGGTTTCCAAGTTTTTCAACGATGATGCGTGGAATAGGATGATCAGGAACACGAATACCAATGGTTTTTCGGTTGTTATCTAGAATTTTGGGAACTTTGTTGGTTGCCTCCAGAATAAATGTAAAAGCCCCTGGTAAAGCCTTTTTCATCAATCTGAATGTAGCATTGCTAAGGCTACGAGCATATTCGGAAATGTGGCTTAAATCGTTGCAGATAAATGCAAAATTGGCTTTTTTGGGCTTGATTCCTTTAATTTGACAAATCTTTTCGATAGCTCTTTGGTTATGCAAATCACAACCCATCCCATAAATGGTGTCTGTGGGATAAATAATCACTCCTCCATCTCGAAGGCAGTCTATCACCTGCTTGATTTTACGTTCTTCAGGGTTTTTTGGATGAATTTCAAGAAATAAAGCACTCATAAAAGTTGTATCATAAACTACAATATACAAAAATTGCAGATAACTTCTAAGAAGTATCTGCAATTTTATCAACCTTTCTTTATTTTTTATATACTTTGGGCTATTACCTCAGGGCTGATTTTCTTCACCAAACCCTGTAAAACTTTACCTGGTCCACACTCAATATATTCTTTTGCCCCTCCAAGTGTCATAGCTTGTACAGATTGTGTCCAACGAACGGGAGCTGTCAATTGAGCTATCAAGTTTTTCTGTATTTCTGCAGGATTATTTACTGCTGATGCTGTTACATTCTGATAAATAGGACAATTAGGGTTTTTAAAATTGGTACTTTCTATTGCCTTTTGTAAATCCTGACGAGCTGGCTCCATAAGTGGTGAATGGAATGCTCCACCTACTTGCAAAACCAAAGCTCTTTTAGCACCAGCGTCTTTAAGTCGCTGACAAGCTACCTCAATCCCTGCCACAGTACCCGAAATAACGAGTTGCCCAGGGCAATTATAATTGGCAGCTACTACCAAATTTGCTTCATTTTCTTTGGTGATTTCCTGACAAATGGTTTCTACTTTTTCATCATCCAAACCCAAAACAGCAGCCATCGTAGAGGGCTGTAATTCACAAGCTTTTTGCATTGCCTCAGCTCTTTTAGCAACCAAACGCAAAGCATCTTCAAAAGCAAGTGTACCATTGGCAACCAATGCCGAAAACTCTCCTAAAGAATGCCCAGCGACCATATCAGGTAATAAATTAGGGCTTGTTAGGGCTAACACTACAGAGTGTAAAAAAATAGCAGGTTGTGTAACTTTTGTTTGCTTCAGTTCTTCGTCTGTACCCGAAAACATTACATCTGTAAGTCTAAATCCAAGAATATCATTGGCATTTTCAAAAATTTCTTTGGCTTTGGGATTGTTCTCGTACAAATCTTTACCCATACCACTAAATTGCGAACCTTGTCCAGGGAAAACGTATGCTTTCATGTAAAAAATTGAATTTTGTTTATGTTTTTAATCAGGCAAATAAACTCAAATTCTTTGTTTTATTGAAGAAAATCTAAGATTTCTTTGCTAATTTCTTTGGATTTATTGAGTGTCATCAAATGCCCACCTTTTTCTATCTTTTTATCAACTTTGATAAATTTCAATGGTAGAATTCTATCTGTAGTACCATGAATATGCTTTAAGTTTTGATGTATTGTAGTATTTTTCCAATGTAGAATCTTATCTACAGCCCATGCATAGAAATTTTTACTACTATCTTTTACAATAGCTTTGAGCAAATCTTTTTCACTTTTCGTCTTCATATCAAAAAACCAATAGGTAATTATATTTACATTCATTAAAATACTTATTGGCAATATTCTATTTATTCTTAATTTTCCAAGCCAACGATAATAAAAAGGTACTTCATATTTGGTTTTGGCAGAAGATATTAAAATAATTTTTGAGGTAGGTATTTGTTTAGCTATTTCCATTGCCATCATTCCGCCAAACGAAAGCCCTAGAAGAATTGGGTTCTCACCTTCTATTTGTTCTAGAAGTCTTTTGGCATAATCTTCCATACTTTCTTGAAATGCTGTTGGTTCTATCCATTGGATATGTTTGAGTGTATAGTTAGGTAACTCTAAATACTGAAATACTCTTTCATCTGCACCCAAACCACTCAAAAAATAGATGGTTTTATTCATCTTCTTTTTTCTTTTTATAACGTATTCCTGCTGGGATGCGTACATTCAGATGGTTTTCGGAAGGTACAATTGGGCAAGAATAATCGTTACTATAAGCACAATATGGATTGTATGCTTTGTTAAAATCTACAATGATTTCATTGCCTTCTTTTGGAATGGCAAGCTCTATATAACGCCCTACTTTATAGGTATCTATCCCATTTGTCAAATCTTTGAAAGGCAAAAACAAATAATCTTTATACACTATTTTTCCTTGTAAATCTTGTGATTGATAAACACTTAATTGATATTTTTTACCTTCTATTTCAAACTCAATGATGCCATATTTTCTGTATTTGGGTCTTCGGGTAGTGGTCGTAACCATATCAAAAAAGCCTTCATTTTCAGTAACTATAAGCTTTGCTTTTACTCTGTATTCTAAATTGATGGGAAAGAAATCATGTTTTTTAAATTTCTTTAAATCTGCTGGGTCTAAAGGGCTTTTTTCAGGGTCTTTGTATGCTTTATTCAGCTCTTTTTGATGCTCTTTAATTTCTTTGATGGCTACTTTTTTATCATTTTGAGCCCAAATTGTGTTAGATAGCAATAAAATAGCTACCAAAGATAGAACTATTTGTTTCATAACTCTGTATCAATAAATAAGGTGTTTATTGTTCTTTTGCCTTAATACAAAAGAACCAAAAAATCAAGAAAATTCAATGCTTCCACACACAAAATCTACCCGCCCTCGCTGAATTTTCAGTCCAATGCTCTTTTTTGCAGAAAAGGAAATCTTACTGTTATTAAACGTTTGAATTATTTTTAATAACTTCAAAACTTATCACTCATCATTTATCACTATCTACGATTATCTTCTTGAGAGAGCATGCTTAAATAGCTTTCATAACGAAATAAAGCTATTTCACCTTTTTCTACAGCCTCAATTACTTTGCATTTAGGTTCATGAGTATGGGTACATCTACCTCCAAACTTACACTGCCCCAAAAAATCACGCATTTCAGGGAAATAATGAGAAAGTTCATCAGGTTCGATTTCTGCAATACCAAGTTCTTTAATTCCTGGGGTATCAATAATATATGTATCTTCTGAAAGCTCAAACATTTCAGCAAATGTAGTTGTATGTACGCCCTTGTTGGCAAAAGTAGAAATTTCAGAAGTTTTGAGATTTAAGGTGTTATTGAGGGCATTCACCAAACTTGATTTACCTACACCCGAATGTCCTGAAATCAAACTCACTTTGCCTTGTAGAATATTTCTAAACTCTTCTATACCTGCATTTTCCAAAACAGAAGTTTCTAGGCAATTATAGCCTATCTCCTCATAAATCTCCATAAGTTCATGTTGGTATACTCTTGCTTCTTCATCCAATAAATCTATTTTATTGAATACAACAACAGCAGGTATTCGGTAGGCTTCAGCTGTTACCAAAAATCTATCAATAAAGCCTAGTGATGTACGAGGGAATGTAAGTGTAACAATGATAATAGCTTGGTCAAGATTGGCTGCAATGAGATGTCCATGTCCTGTCTTATGAACAGATTTACGAATAATGTAGTTTTCTCGTGGAAGGATATCAGTAATAATACCTACTTTTTCCTCTTGGTTTTCCCAATTCCATTCTACTTTATCGCCTACGGCTATTGGATTGGTAACTTTGAGGTCTTTGGTTTTAAACTTGCCCCTTAGGCGGCAAGTAACGATTTTTTTGGTTTCGGTCTGGAGTTCGTACCAAGACCCAGTAGAACGGATGATTGTTCCTTGCATTCAGTATGTTTTATCAAAAAGCCCCTTACAATAAGGGGCTTGTATGTGAGTAAATTAGTTCAAGAATTTATTGACATCTACCAAAGGCAAATTAAATGTATCAGCTACGCCTTTATACACTACATCTCCGTTGATGATGTTCAAACCTAAAAGTAATTCTTTGTTGTCTTTACAAGCTTGTTTCCAGCCTTTGTTAGCCAACTGAATTGCATAAGGTAATGTTGCGTTGGTAAGTGCTACTGTTGAAGTATAAGGCACAGCACCAGGCATATTTGCCACACAATAATGGATTACATCATCAATGATGTAAATAGGGTCTTCGTGTGTGGTAGGTTTACAAGTTTCGATACAACCACCTTGGTCAACGGCTACATCCACAAGTACAGTACCTGGACGCATGGTTTTTAGCATTTCACGAGTCACAAGATGTGGAGCTTTTGCACCTGGGATAAGTACTGCACCTACAATCAAATCAGATACTTTTACAGCCTCACGAATGTTGTATTCGTTTGACATGATAGTCTGAACGTTTGCAGGCATGATTTCATCCAAATAACGCAAACGAGGCAAGCTAATATCCATAATGGTTACATGAGCACCCAAACCAGCAGCCATTTGAGCTGCATGTGTACCCACTATACCACCACCTAAAACAAGCACATTAGCAGGTTTCACACCTGGTACGCCTCCTAAAAGAATACCACGACCTTTCAAGGGTTTTTCTAAAAACTTGGCTCCTTGTTGAATAGCCATTCTACCTGCTACCTCAGACATTGGAACTAATAAAGGTAAGCTTCTATCAGTTTTTTCTACTGTCTCATAAGCCAAACAAGTTGCTTTACCTGCAATCATGGCTTTGGTAAGAGGCTCATAAGAAGCAAAATGAAAATATGTAAATAACAAATGATGAGGCTTAATTAGGCTATATTCTTGTTCAATAGGCTCTTTTACTTTCATTACCATTTCAGCAATGTTATAAACTTCTTCCATGGTATCTAAAACAGTAGCACCTGCCAAACGATATTCTTCATCTGTAAAACCACTTCCCTCGCCAGCCGATTTTTGTACATACACTTGATGACCATTTTTACGAAATTCTGCAACACCTGCTGGTGTCAAAGCTACTCTGTTTTCGTTATTTTTAATTTCTTTTGGTACGCCAACTATCATAAGATTTTGTTGTTTTGTTTTTGAAAGCCCAAATATAATAATTTTGTGATAAAGTAGAATTTTTTATTGACAAAGAGAAGTTTCTTTTCTCAATAAAGAAGAAGGAAAAAGAGAGCAAGAAATCTCTAAAATCCTTCTTCCATACTCTCTTCTCTAAAATATGAGATAATTGCATTTAAAATTATTGAATCTGCTTACTTTTCTTGATTTTCTCTAAAAAATGAGAGTCTTTCTCTGCTTTTTCTTTGCAGTCTTCACACAACCATACACCCCATTGTGTATAAAATGTAAGTTCTTCATCTAAAGAGAGTTTTCCACAAGCGTAACATTGCTGAGAAAATTCTTCGTGATTAAAACGGATGCCACACATAAAATAGTGATGAGTTGTGAATTATAAATTATGAGTGATGAATTATAAGTTACAAAAGACTCTCTTATCACTTATAATTCATCATTTATAATTAACTTACTCCTTCTTTCAATCTTTCTGCATTTTCTGCTATACGGAGTTCTTCAATAAACTGTCCAATATCACCAGCCATTACAGCATCTAAGTTATAGACTGTCAAGCCGATACGATGGTCTGTTACACGACTTTGAGGATAATTGTAGGTACGAATTTTCTCAGAACGGTCGCCAGAACGAATTTGCGATTTTCTTTGACTAATCAATTCTTGATTTTGTTTCTCAAACTCCAATTCATAAAGTTTTGTACGTAACATTTGCATGGCTCTTTCACGGTTACCAAGCTGAGAACGTTCTACCTGACAAATTACGACAATACCTGTGGGTTTGTGTGTAAGTTGTACTTTGGTTTCTACTTTGTTTACGTTTTGACCTCCCGCACCACCAGAACGTGATGTTTGAAGTTCAATATCGCCAGGGTTCAGTTCAACGTCCACTTCTTCAGCCTCAGGAAGTACCGTAACAGCAGCAGCCGAAGTATGTACACGCCCTTGCGTTTCGGTATCAGGGACACGCTGTACTCGGTGTACACCTGATTCATATTTCATTTTACCATATACATCTTCACCTTTTACACTGGCAATAATTTCTTTGTATCCACCTGCAGTGCCTTCAGTGTAGTCGAGTACCTCAAATTGCCATCCTTGACTTTGTGCAAAACGCTGATACATTTCAAATAAATCACCAGCAAATATAGATGCCTCATCGCCACCCGAACCTGCTCTAATCTCCAAAATAACATTTTTGCTATCATTGGGGTCTTTAGGAATCAGCAATTGTTTGATGTCTTCTTCTACTTGGTCTCTTTTAGGGAACAATTCATCCAACTCATATTTTGCCATTTCTCTAAATTCTTGATCTTTTTCAGTGGCAATTACTTGTTTAGCATTATCAATATTTCCTAAAATGAGCATATACTCATTGTATTTATCTACAATTTTCTGAAGGTCTTTGTATTCTTTATTCAGTTTGGCATAAGTCTTCATATCGCTAAGGGCAGCAGGGTCTGTAATCAGATTGCTTACCTCTTCAAAGCGTACCTTAATGGCCTCTAATTTGTCTATCATAAAAGTATATCAATATTTAATTTTGTATTAACTAATAACTTGTAAAAGAAACTCTTACACAGAAGCTAACAGTATCTAATGAACACCATTGTTATTTCTTTAATAATTTAATTTATCATTTTTTGCAAAAATACGAAATTTTTGGCTTGTGTCTAAAATTATTTTTATCATAAAAAACAGAATAATTATTTTCGCTTTAATCTTTATGAATTATCTCATTTTTTTCTGTAAATTAAATGTTTAACATATAAATATACTATTTTTAGAAAAAAACTATTTTGCCATTTTAAAAAATCATATATATTTGCTTCAAAAAAAAATCCGATGAAGAAATATATAACTCTAACATTAATAGGAATACTATTCTCATTTGTAGCAAAAGCTCAATTAGGGGACTATAAGTCGCATACAGTATATGTTTATAACTTTACCAAATATATTCAATGGCCTGCAGCTTATCAGTCTGGCGATTTTGTGATTGCCGTTTATGGTACATCACCTATCACAGCTCAACTTAGAAATGCAACTGCTAATAAAACTGTTGGTTCTCAGAAGATTGTAGTAAAACAATATAAAGCTTTGGCAAATATTGAAAACCCTCATATTCTATTTATTCCCAACCCTCAGAGTGCAAACTTAGCAGCTATTAAACAAAAACTGCAAGGTAAATCCACTTTGATTGTTACAGAAAAGAACGGTTTAGCTAAACAAGGTAGCCATATCAACTTTATTTTGAGAGATGGTAAATGGAAAATTGAAATGAATAATCCTCTTGTAGATGCTAGCGGTTTGAAAGTATCAAGTCAGCTTTCAAGAATTGCAATTCCTGTGAGATAATCAAAAAAAATTATATATTGAAGGGATTTTGCTGATAGCAAAATCCTTTTTTTGTGCAAAAAAACATATCATGAAAATTATTACTTACAACGTTAATGGTATCAGGGCTGCCATTAAAAAAGGTTTTGTGGAATGGCTGGAGGCTACCCAAGCAGATATGATTTGCCTTCAGGAAATCAAGATTGATAGTTTACAATTTCCATATTCGTTATTCGAAAACTTAGGCTATGAGTGTATTGTGTTTCCAGCTGAAAAAGCAGGTTATAGTGGAACAGCGATTCTTACAAAAACTACTCCTAAAGAAATTATAAAAGGTTGTGAGATAGAAGAATATGACAAAGAAGGTAGAATTTTACAAGCCGTTTTTGAAGATTTTACGCTAATGAGTGTGTATTTACCTTCAGGCTCTAGTAGTGAAGAAAGACAAGATTTTAAAATACAATTCTTGAAAGATTTTTATACTTTTGTAGAAGCAAAAAAAGACAAAAATCTGATAATTTGTGGCGATTTTAATATTTGTCATCAGGCAATAGATATTCATAATCCGAAATCCAATGCAAAAAGCCCTGGTTTTTTGCCTGAAGAAAGAAATTGGTTTACTGAATTTTTGGAATTAGGTTTGTTAGATACTTTCCGACACCTCAATACAGAACCTCACCATTACACTTGGTGGAACGTTCGGACGGGTGCAAGAAGTAAGAATTTGGGCTGGCGGATAGATTATCAGCTTGTAAGTAAGAATTTAGAGACAAAATTACAACGAGCCGTTATACTTTCTGAAGCGTACCATTCTGACCATGCTCCCAGTATGATAGAATTGGAAGATTAGTTTTAATATCTCAAAATAACATGATGAAACAGTTTTTGATTACTTTATTTCTTCTTATAAATGTTTTGTGTATCAAAGCACAAGATATTTATCCCAATCAGTTTTCTTCCACATCTCTAGCTCTCAATCCTGCCTTTACAGGCACAGCAGATGCTTGGAAGGCAAGCTTTTTGTATAGAGTTCAATATCCTAATTCTCCTAATACGCTAAATTCCAGTTATTTCGGATTGGATTATAATTTACCTTCACAAAGAAACAGTATTGGTATGTTTATTCAGTCTGATAGAATTGGTGTGGGTAGTGGTGGTGGATTTAGAAGTCTGCAAGTCAATGCTTTGTATTCATATTTATTGCCTGCTGGCGAATATTGGCGTATCAAGATGGGTTTGAGTGTGGGATATGGTAGCAAAAACTTAAATTATTTTAATCTGATTTATGGCGACCAATTAAGCCAAACAGGCGTAACCAACAATCCTACACAAGACAATGTTTTAGCTTCTCAAAGCATTGATTATTTGGATGTTGCATCAGGTTTTTTAGCATACAACGAATATGCTTGGATAGGTTTTTCTGCTCATCATCTAAGCCAACCCACTCTCGATTTTTTGGGAACACAGTATAAAGTACCCATGCGTCTTTCGGGACATTTGGGCATCAAAATTCCCATTAATGAATTTGAAAGACAATTTGTTAGCCCTGCTCTTATTTTTAGAAGTCAGGGAGGAATTCATTTGCTTGATGCAGGTGCTTTTTTTGAAACAGAAGTTTTTCAGGCAGGGATTTGGTATAGAAATTTGCCCATCCAAACACAAGGAAGTAGTTCTATCAATATCCAAACAGGCATTAAGCATGAAGGTTTTCGTTTAAATTACAGCTATGGAATGGTGATTGGTGGTTTAAATGGTTTGGGTGGCGGACACGAAATCAGTCTTTCATTTGCTCCCCAACGTGATGTAGATGAACGCAAATGGGCATACAGGAAATTGCCTATTTTTTAGTTCTTACTGTTATGTTTTATGATTAATACTAAGAACAAGCAATATACAATTTTATTTGATTATAGCAGATAAAATATGCAATAAATCATACCTAAATTAAATGCCGAATGACAAAAGATTGCTCCTAAAATTGAGTCTGTTTTTTTTCGGAAAGTAAAGAATAACAAACTCACCAAAAACATGCTTGTCACCCAAATTATAGTTGGAATAGTAAAAAAATCCCACTTATTATTGATAAACACCAAACCAAAGTGTGAAATATGAGTTAATGCAAATGCTGAACTTTCAACTAATGATGCTTTTTTTTCGCCTATGGATTTTGCAAAACTTGAATGAACTATTCCCCTGAAAAATAGCTCTTCTCCAATTGGGCTAAAAGTCATTCCTATAATTGCCATAATAATAAACATTACATTTCTATCAGTTTGATTAATAGTTGCTGGAATTTTATATGATTTTCCAACATATTGATACCAATTTTGATATGAATTATCATACAGGATTTGTCCAATAAAGTGAAGGGTTATACTTGCAATTAGTCCACAAGCAAAAGCAATGAATAACCATTTGTAATTTTTCGGTTTTGTAATACCTATCTCTTTGCGTCCATATTTGGTCAAAAAAATGAATGGTGCGATTGCAGAAATTGTCATGATTAGTCCAATAAAACCATAGTTTCCTGAAGAGTTTGCATTTAGCACCAAAATAAATCGAGGAATACATACAATGAGAATTAGAAAAATTCCAAGTTTCCAATTAAAATCAAAAAACTTATTCCAAAACGATTTCAATTCTCTGTCCATACTTTAGTATTTCTTATTTCGATTTATATCATGAGATAATAAAAAGGTTTCTATTAATAAATTCTACAACCCATATTTCTCCAGCCTTCTGTACAAAGAGGCTCTTGTAAGTCCGAGTTCTTTGGCTGCTTTGGAGATATTGCCATTGTGTTTGTCCACAGCTTTCTGAATCATATCTTTTTCAATTTCATCCAGATTCATGGTGTTGTTATCCAACTGAATAGTCAGTGCAGGGGCTTTCTGAACAGTTAAGAACTGAAAATCATCTTGTTCCAAATAATCCCCATCACTCATAATCATAGCTCTTTCGAGAGCATGCTCCAACTCACGAACATTACCAGGGAACGTATAAGTTTCCAAAAATTTAAGTGCCGAATCTGCTAATTTAGGAGCATTTCGGTGGTATTTTTTAGCATATTTAGCAAGAAAATACTTTGCCAAAATAGGTACATCTCCTACACGTTCTCGGAGTGGTGGCAAATACAATTCAACCGTGTTGATACGATACAGCAAATCTTGTCTAAACTCTCCTTCTGTTACTGCCTGATGAATATTGAGGTTTGTTGCACAAATCAAACGAATATCTATAGCTGTACTTTTATTGCCACCAACAGGCGTTACCTGTCTGTTTTGCAATACAGCAAGTAGTTTTGACTGATGTGTAAAAGGTAAATTTCCAATTTCATCTAAAAAAAGTGTTCCTTTATGGGCAAGTTCAAAACGTCCCATTCTATCATCTTTGGCATCTGTAAAAGCTCCTTTTTTGTGTCCAAAAAGCTCACTTTCAAACAAGTTTTCACTGATAGCCCCCATATCTACACCCACATAGGTTTCTTTAACTCTAGCAGATTGCTTATGTATCGCTTTGGCAATAAGCTCTTTACCAGTTCCATTTTCACCAAGAATCAAGATATTAGCATCTGTTTTAGCTACTTTTTCTATCATTTGCAACACTTTCTGTATTGCCTTGCTTTCTCCAATAATATCACCACTGGTGCTGGTTGCTTCTATGAGTTGTTGATTGGTTTTTTGGAGTGTTTCTACCTGATTATAAGATGCTTTGAGTTTGGCAGCAGCCAAAATAGTAGCCAGCAATTTTTCGTTTTGCCAAGGTTTTAGGACAAAATCAGTTGCCCCAATTTTAAGAGCTTTTACGGCCATCTCTACATCCCCAAAGGCTGTAATCATGACTACTACAGCTTGTGGGTCTTGAGTCAGGATTTGTTCCAGCCAATAGAAACCCTCTTTACCAGAAGTAGTATCTTCCGTAAAATTCATATCAAGCAAAATCACGTCATAACGTGACTGATTGAGCAAAAAAGGTATCTTTTTTGGATTGGATTCAATGACTACCTCTTTGGCATGTTTTTTAAGAAACATTTTGGCAGCCAACAATATATCTTCATCATCATCTACAATCAGGATACGCATTTTAGTAAGGAGATATTAGTAGTGAGTATTTAGAAATTTAATTCAAAAATACATTTTTTAAATAGAAGTCAAAAATTCCATTGTATCAACATTATCGGCATAGTCCCAAAGGCGTGGATTTTGAGCATCCCCAAATGCATAACTATCCTTCCATGACGCTTGTTTAGAAACTATACACTGTATTTTTTCTTGATGTTTGGAAAGCTTTTCTTGTAAATTTTCTTTGTTCTGATATGTCTCATAAAACATACAAGCCACAGGCGAAGCTATCTCAGAACTTTCTGAGAGTAACAAAAAGCCATTATCAAAATGAACAATAGGTTTTAGTAAATAAACTGATTTGTTGTATTCGTAGTTATTAAAATACTTGTTATGATTGGCCATCAATTCAAAACTTTGAATTCCTTCAAAAAAGGGATCAAATTTATAATTTTCAGGAACATACAATTTAGAAACATTCCTGCAACCCAAACCAAAATAGGTAAAAATGTCTTTTCCTAAGTTTTCAAAATCTTCTTTAGTCTCTGAGCCATCCAAAATAGCCACACTTACTCTATTTTTTCTGATAATATGAGGCTTTTTTGCAAAATAATATTCGAAATAACGAGCTGTATTATCGCTTCCTGTAGCAATAATAGCATCAGCAGCATTGATTTTTTCTACAAATTCAATACGTTCTGCAAATTGTGGCTCCATTTCAATAAGAATTTGTCCAATTTTCTTGATAATTGCCTCATCTTCACTACTGGGTCGAGCAAGCACTGTATGCCCTGATATGAGGACACTCAAAAAATCGTGAAAACCTACAGCAGGAATATTTCCTGCCATCACAATGGCTACTTTTTTGGGTGTTACCTCTGAGATTTTAGGATATTTGGTTGTCCATTGCTCCAAATCAGTTTTATCTAAATAAGTTTGGATTCCTTCTAAAGCTTTATCAATGCTTTCAGGAGTAAACCAATTATTCTTGGATCTGGCTAACGATTTGAGATGTTGAAGTTCATCAGAAGAGAGATTTTTCAGATATTCTCCCAATTTTTCAAAGGCTTGTATTCTTTTTTGTAAATCTAACACAGTTTATTTTCAATTATCAGTTATCATTATTCAATGAATATGATTCATTGTTTATTGTTTTATAGACTTTGCGTTCTACCACCATCTATCACCAAGTTTGTACCATTGATGTATGCTGCTTGCAGAGAAGCCAAAAAAACTACTCCATAGGCTATTTCTTCGGGTGTTCCAAATCTGCCACAAGGAATTTCTTTCTGCATTTCTTGACTGGCTTCTTCTTGTGAAATTTGTTTATTTTGAGATGTTTTTTCAATGATTGCTTCCAATCTACCTGTCAATGTAGCTCCAGGAAGTACATTATTAACAGTAATACCAAAGGGTGCAAGCTCTACTGAAAGTGTTTTTGCCCAATTGGCTACTGCCCCTCTGATAGTGTTGGAAACACCAAGTCCTTTGATAGGTTGTTTTACAGAAGTAGAAATAATATTGATAATTCTACCATATTGAGCTTTTTTCATGGAGTCCAATACTTTCTGAACCAATATCTGATTACAAATCAGGTGATTGTTGAATGCTTGTATAAACTCTTGTGTTTGAGCACTGATAGCCTGCCCTGCTGGGGGCCCACCTGTGTTGTTGATTAGAATATGAATATCTGTTTGCAGTTTCTCTAAACTGGTTTTTAAGCTCTCAGAATTTGAAAAATCAGCTACAAGATATTGATGTTGCTGATTTTGAGATGTATCTAATGCTTGTATTGTTTCTTGAAGTTTGGCTTCATTACGAGCCAATAAAATAATACTTGCTCCTGCTTTGGATAGTTCGATGGCAGTGGCTCTGCCTATTCCTTGTGTACTACCTGCTACCAAAGCTGTTTTTCCTGTTAAATGAATCTGCATGAAAAATAAAAGTTTGTATTATTAAAGCCTTACTGAAACTAATAAAATATCATCTCTTTGTGGAGTATCCTGTTTATACTCTGCCAAATCTTGCATCATCATGATTTTTTGCTCTTCAGCAGGCAAATCTTTTGTATTTGCAATCAATTCCTTGAGACGCTTCAATCCATATTTTTTTCTATCTTCATTGGCTATATCTGTCCAACCATCTGTAAATAGATATATTTGATCGCCTTTTTGTAAATAAATAGTATGTTGGGTATATTCACCATTTGGATGTATTTGCAATCCTCCAATACTTTTACGACTACCTTGTATTTCTAAAAGAAAATTATCTTCAATAACATAAAGTGGTCGTTTTGCTCCTGAGAATACAAGTTTATATTGATCATCATCCAATTTTTTAAAGTAACAAAGAGCAGCATCCATACCATCAGTATTAGTAGTTCCTCCAAAAATATGATTGCTTAACTCTTGATGAATATCTTCTAAAATATCTTTAGGTTCTCTTAAATTATGTTCTCTAATAGCTTTGGAGAAAAGATTATGTCCAATAATACTCATGAGTGAACCTGAAACACCATGTCCCGTGCAATCTACTACAGCTAAGTAAGCCTCAGTATCTGATATTTTTGAGAACCAGTAAAAATCCCCAGAAACCACATCTAAAGGAGCTACAATATCAAAGGAATCTTTAAAAAAACCTGATAAATCTTCTTCTGTTGGCAAGAGAGCATGTTGTATTTTACTGGCATAATGAATATTATTATCTATTTTTTTACGAATAGCACTGATTTCCTGATTCTTCTTTTCAAGTCTTCTTGAATACTCTTTAGCTTGTTTAAGTTGTTCAAAATATTTATTTTCTAAATTGGTTAGGTTTTTCTCCAAATTATCCATCATCCACTTGTTCTCCATTCTAATTTTATGGGTTTCAAGGGCTTTATCAATCACTAATTTTACATCACTTCGTTCCCAAGGCTTTGTAATATATTTATAAATACCACACTTATTGATAGCTTCCATAACCACATTAATATCTGCATAGCCTGTTAGAATCATGCGTATTGCATCAGGATAACCTTCTAGCGTTTTTTCTAGAAATTCTGTTCCTTTCATAATTGGCATTTGCTGGTCAGTTAGAATCACATGAATTGGTTGATTTCTAAGTACATCAAATGCTTCATCAGGCTCTGTTACGGCAAAAACATTATAATCGCGTTTAAAAGAAATTCTAAAAATTTCTAAGTTGCTTTGTTCATCATCTAAATACAAGATGTTGAACTTATCAGAAGAAAATTTCATGTTGATAAAATAACTTTGAGTAGTGTTTTATATAAAAACACATCTAAGTTATCAACTTAAATGTGTTTTGAATGTTTCTTATTTATGCAACTTTTAGTCTTGCAAGCTTTGATTTTTCAAATTTCTCAGTAGCATATTCTACATCTATTTCTAAAGATTTTACATCTTTCTGAGAAGGCAACTCAAACATGGCATCATTGATAATAGCCTCACAAATAGAACGCAACCCTCTAGCTCCTAACTTTAAATTAATAGCTTTTTCTGCAATATAATCCAATGCACTATCATCAAAAGAAAGTTGAATATTTTCCATTTCAAAGAGCTTTTGATATTGTTTTACCAAAGCATTTTTAGGTTCAAAGAGAATTTTCTTTAACGTTTCTTTAGAAAGTGGGTCAAGATATGTAACCACAGGCAAACGCCCAATGAGTTCTGGTATCAAGCCAAAGGTTTTAAGGTCTTGTGGCGTAACAAACTGCAAAAGAGCTTCTGTATCATCTACCAAATTGTTTTTATCATTATTAAAGCCAATCGGATTGGTATTCATTCGACTAGCAATAATACGTTCTATCCCATCAAAAGCACCTCCACAAATAAATAAAATATTTTCAGTATTTACGGCTATCATTTTTTGTTCTGGGTGCTTTCTACCACCTTGTGGAGGTACATTCACTACCGAACCTTCTAAAAGTTTTAATAAACCTTGCTGAACACCCTCTCCACTCACATCGCGTGTAATAGAAGGATTATCAGATTTACGAGCTATTTTATCTATTTCATCAATATAAACAATACCTTTTTCAGCTGCTTTTACATTAAAATCAGCTGCTTGCAATAAGCGTGATAAAATACTCTCCACATCTTCTCCAACATAACCAGCCTCTGTAAGTACAGTAGCATCAGCAATGGCAAAAGGTACTTGTAGCATATTGGCAAGAGTACGAGCCAAATAGGTTTTACCCGTTCCTGTACGTCCAACCATGATGATATTCGATTTTTCAATCGTTATATCTTCTTTATATTGTTTATTTTCAGTTTGTAATAAACGCTTATAATGATTGTAAACTGCCACTGAAAGAACTTTTTTAGCATCATCTTGTCCTACTACATATTGATCTAAAAATTTCTTTATCTCAATGGGCTTCATTAAGTTTAATTTTGAGGGTGTTGCAGGTTTATTCATCTTAAACTCCTCAGTAACAATTTGGTGAGCCTGCATCACACATTGCTCACAGATATTTGCCTTTACACCTGTAATGATAAAAGCTCCATCTTTCTTGGTTCTTCCACAAAATGAGCAACTAAGAGGTTGTGCCATAGTATATTAAATTAAAATATAGGTGCAAATATACGATAAAAATGCTGTATATTTGCACCAAATAATAGAAAGTTTTAAGTTTTAATTAAAAATGTATTGATTAAGGTTTGCGAATGAGTACTTCGTCAATCAAACCATATTCTAAAGCCTGATCAGATCTCATCCAGTAATCTCTGTCTGAGTCTTTAGCTATTTGCTCCACAGTTTTTCCACTATGATGTGCCAATATCTCATTTAATTCATCTCTTAACTCTAAAATCTGCTTTGCAGTAATTTCTATGTCAGAGGCTTTTCCACCTGCACCACCCAAAGGTTGGTGAATCATAATTCTTGAATGTTTTAATGAAGTACGTTTACCTTTTGTACCTGCTGTAAGAAGTACAGCACCAAAAGAAGCAGCCAAACCAGTACAGATGGTAGCTACATCAGGACGAACGTATTGCATAGTATCATACATTCCCATACCTGCATATACAGAGCCTCCAGGACAGTTGATATACATCAAAATATCTTTTTTGGCATCTACGGACTCTAAAAATAATAACTGAGCTACTACAATATTGGCTACATAATCATCAATGGGTACGCCCAAAAAAATGATTCTATCCATCATCAAACGAGAAAAAACATCCATTGCAACAGCATTCATGCGACGTTCTTCTATGATATTGGGGGTAAGATTTGTTACAGTATTTACATATTGGTCAAAAGCTAAACCATTGATTCCTTGATGCTTTACAGCAAATTTTCTAAATTCATCAGATGAAAACATATATACGAGTGTTGATTTATGAATATGATTCTATTGAACTAAACACTTATGTTACTAAGTTGGTTCAATTTAAACATATTCGCAGGTAAGACACAAATAATTTGATAATTTTTTTCAGCGTTATAAACCCGCTAATAAAAGTGCTATATCGCTGTAAGGCATCTCTAATTTACGACCTATGGCCGCATTCGTAATTTTGCCTCGATATGCATAAACTCCTTTGGTTGCCCATTTATGATTGAGCATCATTTTCTCAAAACCGCCATAATCGGCTGTTTTCATGAGAATTGGTACAAAAATATTACTTAATGCAATACTTGATGTATGAGCTACTCTTGAAGCAACATTGGGTACACAATAATGAATGACACCATGTTTTTTAAATACAGGATTCTGATGTGTTGCTATTTCAGAAGTTTCAAAACAGCCTCCTTGGTCTATGGTTACATCTATAATCACAGAATTGGGCTTCATTTGGGCTACCATTTCTTCTGTAACAATACATTGTGTCTTACCTTCTTCAGCCCTGACAGCACCAATAGCTACATCTGCTCGACTTAGAGCTTCTGTAAGAGCAAGTGTGTTGAGTGTGGATGTAAAGACCTGATGTCCCAATGCGTATTTGAGTCTACGTAATTTATAAAGGTGATTATCAAATATTTTTATTTCAGCTCCTAAGCCTAAAGCTGCTCTTGCAGCATATTCGGCAACTGTACCAGCTCCCAAAATCACGACTTTGGTAGGTGGAACGCCCGTAATACCTCCCAAAATTACTCCACGTCCTTTATTTACAGAACTCAAATATTCTGCAGCAATCAGCATTACTGTACTACCTGCTATTTCACTCATAGCTCTTACCACTGGCATTCCTCCAGCTTTATCTTGGATATATTCGTAAGCAATAGCTGTAATGCGTTTTTTGTTCAATTCTTGCAAAAACTCAGAAGTAATTTTTGCCATAGGAAGTGTAGAAATGAGCGTTTTATTCGGCTTTAACATTTCTAATTCCTCAAGTGTAGGAGCTTCTACTTTTAGGACAACTTCAGAAGCAAAAACTTGCTCTTTGTTGTATTCTATTTTTGCTCCAGCCTCTCCATATTCTCTATCATAAAAATGAGCATCTTCACCTGCTCCTGTTTCTACTATTACTTCGTGTCCGTTTGCAACTAAAACAGCTACACCTTCTGGAGTAAGTGCTACCCGATGTTCAAAAGGTTCACTTTCTTTGGGAATTCCAATTCTTAAAGAATGATGATGTTTTTCTAACTCAGCGAGTTGTTCTTGAGGATAGAAATAGTGCTCTTTGGCTAATTGCTCAAAATCGGCTGATTTGAGTTGCTTACTCATAGAAAAAAAGTTTGAACATCTACAAAGTTACATTTTTTTTGCAAAAAACAATGAATGTCATTATCAGTTTTCAATAGCTATTCAAAACACTTCTTATTTTTATTAATTTTAAAGTCCTCTTTCAGCTAATAAATACAAAATTGCCATACGTACCGCCACACCATTTTCAACTTGGTCTAAGATAATAGAATGCTCAGAATCAGCTACATCACTACTTAGTTCTATTCCTCTATTGATAGGTCCAGGGTGCATAATTACAATTTGCTTATCAAGGCCTTCAAGCATTTGCTTATTAATTCCAAAATAGAGCGTATATTCTCTGAGAGATGGAAAATACTTAATTTGCTGTCTTTCAAGCTGAATACGTAACACATTGGCTACATCACACCATGCAAGAGCTTTACGAACATCAGTTTCTACTTTCACACCCAGACTTTCTATGTATTTGGGTATAAGGGTTGTAGGCCCACAAACCATTACTTCTGCACCCAATTTTTTCAGAGCAAAAATATTTGAAAGAGCCACTCTCGAATGTAAAATATCACCAATAATGGCTATTTTTTTCCCTCCTACTTCTCCCAATTTTTCTTTGATTGAAAATCCATCCAAAAGAGCTTGTGTGGGATGCTCATGTGTGCCATCTCCTGCATTTACAATCTGAGCTTTTACTCTCTTCGATAAAAAATGAGGTGAACCCACGCTACTGTGTCGCATCACAATCATATCTACTTTCATTGCCAAAATATTATTGACCGTATCGAGTAAAGTTTCTCCTTTTTTCACAGAGCTACTTGAAGAAGAAAAATTGATTACATCAGCAGAAAGTCGTTTTTCGGCAAGTTCAAAAGAAAGGCGTGTTCGTGTTGAGTTTTCAAAAAAAACATTGGCAATGGTAACATCTCTTAAAGAAGGTACTTTTTTAATAGGGCGATTAATGACCTCTTTAAAATTATGAGCAGTTTCAAAAATCAGTTCTATATCTTCCTTTTGGATATTTTTTATGCCTAAAAGATGAGGAGTAGAAAGCATTTTTTTATTTTTTTGTGCAAATATAAACCTACTTTCACCAAAAGAAAATATTTTCGCTTAAAACTAACAAACTATGGAGTCAATCAACGAATATTTCTTTGCAGAAGCAGTTACTCCCTTACAATTGGATTATCTTTTGGCTCATGCTTGGAGGCATTTTGGGACGTATTTTTTTAGATATGACAATGGCTTGATTCCTGAAACAGAAGAATTTTCGCAGATTATTCCTCTAAGAATTAACCTTGAACGTTTTGAATTTTCTAAAAGTCAGAGAAAAATACTCAAGAAAAACGAAGTTTTTAGAACTGTTTTTCAGGAAGCCACCATCACTTCTACCAAAAAGAAGCTTTTTAATTTGCACAAACAGCGTTTTGTTCATAATACTCCTGAAAATATTTATTCTTTTTTATCTAAAAACCCTGCAAAATATCCCACAAACACCTATGAAGTAGCTGTCTACAACAAAAGAAAACTTATTGCTGTTAGTTTTGTAGATGTTGCCGAATTTTCTTTTTCGAGTGTGTATGCTATGTTCGATACTACCTATTATTCGTACAGTTTAGGAATTTATACATTACTCAAAGAAATAGAATTTGCTAAAACTTTAGGAAAGAAATATTTGTATTTAGGCTATGCTTTTAAAGCCTCTTCTTTTTACGATTACAAAAAGAACTTTAGTGCTTTAGAACAATTTGATTGGCTCAAACAACAATGGAGTGTTTTTGAGAAATAAATGTTTTTCAAATATTATTGTACATTCTCGTACAACGATGCCTTTGCCACAATCATTTGCATTTTTTTTGGGAAGTGTTGGGCTTTTTCATCCCAAACTACCATAAAAGGCTCAAGATTTTCAAAAGTATAAAGTTGTTTGGATTTGTTGATACTCTTTACAAATAAGCGTACATTTTCTACTTTGTATATTTCCCTGATGTCAATTTTTGAGATTTGATAATAAGAAACAATATTAGCAAGAACAATTTGCTCTTTTTGCTCAATAATATCTTCAGTATGGATTTTTAAAATTTCGGGTGGGAGCTTGTAAGGACTTGAGGGGCTTAAAAGCTCTAATTTTTGAGCAGAAAGCACCAATACTTCATGGATTTCTTCTTTTGTAAACTGTGAAATGACTTCTTGAGCATGTTTTTGTACTTCTCGGTCTGTATCGTTTTGTGCTAAATCCTGAATAATTGGTAGTAAATACCTTCTGTACAAAGGGTTTACAAACACAGCATACATGGCGTTTATTCTATTGGTTGGATTGGAAGAACGCAACTCTTCTTGAAGCAAACGCACCACTGTATAATTTGGCACTTTTACACCATTGAGACTTGCATTGATAAGCCATATTTTTCGTATGCTTATGGCATAAGTATCTGGCTCTGTTTCTTGAATGCTTTCAATAATTTCTTCTAAGGTATAGCCTTCTATATTCTCATAAATTTCTTGGGCAAAACTTTGGTAGGCTTCATTTTTTACATCTATGCCCAATGCAAAAAAATCTAATTCTTTGTTGGTAATAAGGTCTATATCTACACCTTCTGAAGTTACAGAAACACGACTAATCATGTTTTCTATATCTTGAATAAAATAGGTATCATCAAAAAAATTGAACTCCACTCCAAACTCCTCCACAAACCAGTTACACACTCGTAACTGCCACTCAGAAGCCTCTACCTCCTCATTTTGAGAAGGTTGCAAGTAAAGAAGTTTGGAGAGGTACATGGATTCTATTTTTTGCTTAATAATTTTTATGTTTGAGTAAATATTTATCAATACCTGACAGAGTGAAAAGATTATGTAGAGAGATGATTTATAAGATTTTTAAAAGCATCATTAATTTCTATATTCTCTTTAACCCATTCCTCTTTGGAATACTCTATTATTTGAGGTAAAAAATCTGCTTTTTTCCATTTTTTCAATAAATCTAAAATAAATAGAATATTATATTCCCAATCTTCTGCTTCAAGCATTTCTACCAAATACAAGCTTGATTCTTGTTTATCAAATTTTCTTATAAAATGGAGTGCTGTTGCCCTAACTCTTGCGGCTACATCAGATAAACATTTAATTACTTGAGGATAGGCTTCTTCTACTTCTTTTTCAATCAAATACTCTAATATTTTTTCTTGAGCATACCCTCCAAATTCATCAAAGGATTCAATTATTTCTAAGCTTTTAATCAAAATTTTTTCTGTGCCTAAAAAATCATTTTTAATTAAAAGAGTTGCATAAAATTCTTTATCTTCAAATTCGTCAGATAATATAGCTTTTGATCCTAAATCAAAAATAGCTTTCTTACTTCCCCTCCTATGCAAAGCATCCAATAAAAACACAAAATAATATTCATTATCCTCATCTATATTTTCAGATAAGAAAGATACGTAATCAATAATTTCCTTTTCTAATTCTACTGGTAAATTGACTATTTCATCTAAATACTCTGATTCTTTATCAAAATTATACTCAGTATTTTTTAGTTTTTCTATAATATTTTTTATAATCTCCATTTTTTTATGTCTATTCGCTAGTTCTTAATTCTTGCAATAACAGTTATTTTAGCAATTCTAGCATTAACAATCTGTAGAGGGTCTGTTTCAGACCAATTTTTTGGTGTAATCCCATAATTTAGTACTTTCTCATTACCTGTTTCAGCTTTAGGTTCAAGTTTGAGTACTATAATCCCCCTTTCATCTGGTTTTCGAGCTTCGTGTTTTCTAAAAGCATTTTTTGTGGAAGTGTCACCTCTTTCATATCGGGCTATATTAGTATCTTGTAAAATTTCTTCTGTTCCTTTAATAAAATCTATTTGAACCAAATATTCATACATCTTTTTTGTTGCTTCGTTTCCTTCTTTTTCACCCAATTCCCATTTGCGTTTCATTAGTTTTTTAGAATATTCAGCATCGGTTGTTAAGAATGGTTGTCCTTTTGGGTCTCCTTTTTTTACTTTTTTCTTTTTATTATCTTTTTCATGTGTTCTAATAGTAAGTTTTTTTGATATTCGCATTGCATCAAGTTCTTCTATAGTCATAGCACGAAATAAAGAATATAATTCTTCTGAATTATCATCTATTTCTTGAACACCATCTGCAAAATCATCTCTAATTACCTCTATAAAGTCTTCTATTGTGGGGTTTATCTCTCCAAATAACACAGCTTTGTTATCACCTACTTTTCTAATCTCTAATCTTTTAATGGAATACTTTTTCTTTAATCTGTCTAAAAAAGGTTGAACATTTTCTGGAGTATATAGGTTATGTCGGAGTTCCTTATATAAGCTTTCTTTTGCCAAAGTTAATCTTTCAACAGGCGATTTATCTATATGTTCTTGGTTATCTTTATCCTTTTCTTTTTTCTTATCATTCTTCCCAAACAACCCTTTCACCTTTTTAAACAGTTTCTTTGCTTTATCAGCAATCCACTTCACAACTTTATCTACCACTTTTTCAATGGGTTGTCTGACTTTTTGAATGACTTTCTTGATGGCATCACCCACTTTACCCAATCCAATTTGAGAAGCAAGGAAGGTAATCACCAGTCCCAAACTTCTACCCATCGTTTCTTCTACTTTCTTGGTTGCTTCTCCAATCGCTCCAGAAGCAATATGAGCAATGGAATCAAAAACTGCTTTTGCCCACTGAATAATTCTCTCAAAATTCATCACAAACCATGTCACAGCCTTGTAAATGGCAAGAATTGCCTGTACAATTGCCCCAGCAGGATTGAACATCGAAAGTATTTTAGGAATGGCAGCCTGAATAATGGCTGTAATTGCCCAGTTTTTCACTTCACTCACTGCCGTTTCCTTGATTTCAGTGGCTTGGTCTTGCACCACTTCCATAGCCCCAGAAACCCCTTCTTTCTGAACTTTCTTCACAGTTTCCATTCCCTCCTCACCCTGAGCAATGGCAGTTTCCAGATGAGCCATGTTTTCTTGTCCTACCTGAGCACCTAACTTCATCTTGATTTGTTCCCAACCTACACCCAGTAATTGACTCACAAAGAATATCACTCCACCCAAATCCCAAGCAATGGGGAGTTGGATGCCTGTTCCACCCATTGAACCTGTGAGCCAGTCAAAAACACCTGTCTGGAGGTGTGTTCCAATGTTGGTAGTAAAGTTAGAAATTCCTCCACCCACACCTTTTCCAAGATTTGAAAAGAAATTACCTGGCTCAGTCACAATGGAAGTAAGGATTTTCTTGCCTTTGTTGATGTAAGGCATGATGTCATCCATACTATAACCCATTCCCTCCAAAACAGCCTTGAAGAATTTGAAAGCAGCATCGAGCAGGAATTTTCCAGCCTTACTCAAAGCACTTCCCAAATTCTCTTTCATCTTCTCAATCTTCTCATTGAGAGCTTCAATGGCTTTTTTGCGTTTTTCTTGAAGGGTTGCCTCCAATTGTTTGGCAACTTTGTCTATTTTCTTGTCTAATTCTTCTAATTGTTTGTTAATCTTCTCCTGAGCCTCTTTTCCTGTGGCTTGCAGTGTCAGAGGTAAGCTTTTTACATATTCAGCAATTTCTTGTTTGGCTTTAGCCACTTCTTGTTTACAACCCTCTATCACCCTCTTACTTTCATTCATCAAATCATTGATGGCTCTGTCAATGGTTTCAACAAAAGTTTTGGTTTCTTCTTCAAAAATTTGCTTTACTCTTGGATGATTGTCAATACCTGTCCACCAATCCTTGATTTTCTTCCAAGAAAACCAACTATCTCCATATCTTTCTTTTTTGTAGGCATCAATTTTCTTATTGACATTCTTCTCAAAATCTTGCATGGCTTTGGCTTGGACAGCATCAAATTTTCTGACGATGTCCTTTTCCAAACGAGCCAGACGGTCTAAAACAGACTTATTGACCCTCTCATAAATGCCATTGATGTTTTTGGAAACTTCTTCTTTTTTCTTCTCTAAAGTATCTTTGGTATCTTTTTGTGTGGATTGAGCATTTCTAAGACCAGCCTCACGCTCTTTTCGCATCTTGTCTTTTTCAGTCTGTTCTTTGCTCTTAAGTTGTTGGTTGATAGAGGCATGTTCTTGTTTTTCAGTCTTTTTGATTTTGGAAGGTTCTACTTTGGCAGTTTCATCAATGGTGTCTAATTCTTTTTTAGCTTCCAACAAATCTCCAGATTTCACTTCAGAGAGTTGTTCTTTGGTGATTCCTTCTTTATCCAAAAGATTTTGAGCCTCTTCAGTAAACTGAGAGGTATCTAAGGTCTCATCACAGATGGGTGTGAGTAAATCCTTGCCCAAGCCCAATTCGTTTGTGGGAAGGGCTGGTTCTGTTTTTTGAGGCAAAGGTGTTCCTGCTTTGGGAGTATCTGCTTTTTCAGGGTTTTCAATGGTTTGATAGGTCTGTTGGACTTTCACAGTTTCTTCTGTGATTTTCCCTTTCACCATCTCATTGACTTCCCCTAAATCTTTATTTTCCTTGAACTCATCCACCTGCTCCATGGTGGTGGGCATGGCATTTTTCATCTTTTGCCTCAAGAGGTCTTGAGAAGCTTCTTTTTGCAAAAGAGGTTCTTTGGTGGTAGCCACCTCCTTTACCTTCTTGTTCTGAACTTCAGCCTGTTTTTCAGTGGGTTTCTCATTGACAGCCTGCTCAGATTTCTTTCTTTTGGTGGAGGCTGTTTCTTTGTGTTGTTCATTCTTTTTAAGGAACAAAATACTGTTTTTCTTGCCTTGAAGTTTTTCTTCAGAATTTTGGAAAAGTTCAGTAGAAGCCTTGTCTTTGGTTTCTGTGAGGGTATTCTGGACTCTTTCTACTCCTCCATCCTTGCTGGGGTCAGTGAGGTCAGTAAGCCTTTGACCAGCCTGTTCAAGGCTTTCCTGAGAAGTAGCTTCTAATTTGTCTTTAGTATCTTCTGGTTTTTCTGCTTGCTTCTTTTTTTCAGAGTCTTCTCCCTCTTTGTCTTTCGCTTTTTCTTTCTCACTCTCTTTTTTAGCTTTTACCTCTGTTTTAGGAGTAACTTCTTGTGTGGGTTGTTCTGAAGAGGAAGTTTTATTTTCAGTAGTTTCTCCAGAAGGAGTTTCAGATGTTTGTGTTTCTTGTGGTTGTTTATCTTCAGGAACAAGTTTTTTATCGTTCTTTTCTTGTTTTTTATTCTGGGGAGTATTCTTCTTTTCAGTCTCCTCCATAGCAAGGAGTTCAGCCAGTCTTTTTTGTCTTCTTTCTGATTGAGCTTTGGCTTTGGCTTCTTTTTGAAGTTTTAAGGCTTGTTTTTTCTCTTCTTTAGAAAGCTTTTTTTCAGAGCCATCTCCAACGTATTTGGATAGTTCTTTGTCAGAGTGGTCATCTTGAGAATGCCCCCAGTCATTAGAACTATAATCCTTGTACTCAAAGTCTGACATGAATATTGCTTATTTTATGCAATTTTGTAAATTTTGCTTATTTTTCAAAAAAAATATCAAGAAATATATGTATATTTTGTAATAAGATAATAAAAAAAGAAGAGTCATAAAAAAACGCTACAAAATTGCTTTTGTAGCGTTTGTACCAGAGATGGGAATCGAACCCATACGGCATTTGAGTGCCACAGGATTTTAAGTCCTGCGTGTCTACCAGTTCCACCACTCCGGTTTCAACTACTTTTGTAGTTGTTTATTGCTTAAAGTATAGGCAATAAAAAAGAGCGAAAGACGAGATTCGAACTCGCGACCCCGACCTTGGCAAGGTCGTGCTCTACCAACTGAGCTACTTTCGCTTGGTGTGTTGCTGAATGTGGGTACAAATATAGTGGGTTTGATTACTCATGTCAAGTTTTTGCAAAACTTTTTTTCATTTTTTTTCAAAAAAATTCACAAATCATTGTTTTTCAATGCTCTTTTTTTGAAAAAAAATGGAAGATATACTACACCAAACAAAACCAAAGCCAAAAATTGAGCTTCAAAAAGGTAATATTCGCCTAAAGCATCCAATATGGTGTTGGGTGGCTTTCGCATGGTGTACATAAAATTTGTTTCTAAATTTGTATTGATGAGGTGCGTGAAGCCTAGATAAATATTGCCAGCCAGCAAAGCCTTCAAAATACCTTTCCATGTAGGTTTGAAACGATATACAAAAAGTGCATACAAAATACTTTGTACCAACCCAATATGCACAATAAAATAACGAACATTGTAAAAATGTGGAAAGGCTTCCTCCAAATCAGGTGTGAAAACACCTTGCAGGCATGCAACCATTACCCAATAATAACAAATATCAAATACCTGAAAAGAACGATACTTGTGTATAAATGGTAAGACAAGGTTTAGAAAATAACAGACATGAAAAGGAAGTAAAGAAGTCAATTGAAGCCCATCTATATCATAAATGACAAGTGTTGTAAGTCCCCAACTGATTATGCCAAACAATCCATGATAGAAGCCTATTTTTTGTTGCTTTTTAGGGTCAGTTTGGTTTCTTCCATACCAAATCCAAAGAATGGTAAAAACAACGCCATAAAAAAAAATCCAGAGCCAATGCTCCAGTCCCATTCTGACAAAGTCAGTTTGGTGTTTGATAAAAGATGTAGGATACATAGGTTTCAATAGTTATAAGCCAAACATATCTATCTCTTAGATATTTCGCAAGAATTTTTAAATATTTTTGTTTCTTTGTAAAACTTTTGTTGTAACAACGTCCAAACCCGTATGAAACGCATTACCATCAATACAGCCACTCCACAGCCACACAAAGCCTCTATTATGGTGATTTATACAGGAGGAACACTTGGTATGAGCTACAATAAACAAGGCGTATTGGCTCCCTTCAATTTTGAGAATATCCAAAAAAGAATTCCAGAATTGAGCCGTTTTGACTATGAAATTACAGTCATTTCGTTTGATGAGCCATTGGATTCATCGAATATTGAGCCTCAACATTGGCTTTCGTTGGCTCAAATTATTGAAGAAAATTACAAACAATTTGATGGTTTTGTTATTTTGCATGGAACAGATACGATGGCTTACAGTGCTTCAGCTCTTAGCTTTTTGTTGGAAAATTTAGCCAAGCCTGTTATTTTTACAGGTGCTCAATTACCAATTGGTGAAGCTCGTAATGATGCTCGAACTAATTTTATTACAGCCCTCGAAATTGCAGGAACAAAAGACGAAAAAGGTAATGCCATTGTCCCTGAAGTGTGTATTTATTTCGATTATTTTCTGTGGAGAGGCAACAGAGCAAGAAAAGTTGAGAGTAGGCATTTTGATGCTTTTAGCTCACAAAATTATCCTCATTTGGCAGAAGTAGGCATTGATATTCAATACAATACCAATGTAATCAATTCATTACCGAAAAAGGCTTTCAAAGTAGCCAAAAATATGCACAGTGATGTTGGTTTGGTAAAAATATTCCCTGGAATGTCGTTGAATCTTCTTGAAAAAATGTTGTTGGATACCTCTTTAAAAGCCATCGTTTTAGAAACGTATGGTTCTGGCAATGCTCCTACTGACAGAAAATTTTTGAATATTCTGGAAAAAAGCATTCAGAAAGATATAATTTTGCTCAACATTTCGCAGTGTTATGGAGGCATGGTGATGCAAGGAAAATACGAAACAAGTCATCATTTGGCTCAAATTGGCGTAATTAGTGGTAAAGACATGACCACAGAAGCGTCTGTAACCAAATTGATGTATTTGCTCGGGCAAGATCTCTCTTATAAAGAAATTCAAAGTAAATTACAGATTTCTTTGTGTGGAGAAATGAGTTAAGATAATGAACAATTTAGCATTTAACATTTAGCATTATTTATGTTTGTAGAACCTCATATTCATCAGAAAGAGGCTGGTTGGATAGAAGTCATTTGTGGCTCTATGTTTTCAGGAAAAACAGAAGAGTTAATCCGTAGGCTCAAAAGAGCCAATATTGCCAAACAAAAAGTTGAAATTTTTAAACCTGCCATTGATACTCGTTACCACGAAGAAGATGTTGTTTCGCATAATTCTACTTCTATTCGTTCTACGCCAGTACATACATCCTCAGAAATTTATTTGTATGTAAGCGATTGTGATGTAGTAGGTATTGATGAAGCTCAGTTTTTTGATGAACAAATTGTAGAGGTTTGTACAAAACTTGCTGATGCAGGGAAAAGAGTGATTATAGCAGGTTTAGATATGGATTTTAAGGGAAGTCCTTTTGGAGTGATGCCCACACTTATGGCTATTGCCGAATATGTAACCAAAGTACATGCTATTTGTATGCAATGTGGTGGGGTTGCCAATTATTCATATCGTCTGGTGCATTCTGAGGAAAAAGTACTTTTAGGAGAAACAGAAAAATACGAAGCTCGTTGTAGAAGTTGTTTTCATAAAGCATAAAAAAAGCCCAAATAGAAATTTGGGCTTTTTTTATGGTTGTTTTTATCTTCCTCTTTTTCTTGCACAACGCTCGATAGATTCTTGATAAATATTGATATCATTGTTATTGAGTGAGTGATTTACAGCTTTTTGGTAGTATTCAATAGCTGTTGGGAAATCACTTTGCATCTCATACATAATACCATATTCGTTGTAAATAGATGCTTTATTTACTCCAGAAACATTTAGAGCTTTGTCTAAAAATACTTTCAATTCATCATATTTTGCCATAGTTGAAAGACAAATAGAATAATTGAGGTAAATAGGCAAATATTCTGGACTATGTTGTAAAGCCTTTTTGTAATGTTCTTCCGCTTTATCAAGGTTTTTATATTTTGTTTCAAATAGCCAACCCAAATGATTATAGGCTCGACCATACGTGGGGTCTATTTCTACAATTTTAAGTAATGTTTGATAAGCATCTCCAATTTTATTGTCTTTAATCAGATTATCTGCCTCAAAGAACATATTATCTAAGTCATAGTTTTGGGGATTCAAGGGAAAGTCTCTGTCCATAATTTTGATTTGATTGTTTGAGATTGCGATTATAAAAAAGTTTCTTTAATATCACAAGTAGAACGTTGTCCAATATCATCATAATTTTCATTGAGCCATTTATCAGCATATTCTCTACCTAATTGGAACAAGTGGTCAATAAATTCCCAAGTTGCATTCAGCTTACTTGAAACATTAAAGTCCGCTATGTCACGTTCTGGGTTAATCATGTGCATATATATTTTTCTGAATTTCCCCTCAGGATTGATTCCCATATCCAAAAGTTTATCTATGAATGCGATTTTACGCATTTCAAGCATCAAAGGTGTATTGAAACTAATTTCATTGACACGGTCTTTGATAGAATTGGCTTCTGTAGGGCTTTCCTCTATATTGATAGGATTTATCTGGACTATTAAAATATCGTTGCAACTGGTATCATCAATAAGCGGAAACATAGGTGGATTTCCCATATAACCTCCATCCCAGTAGTCTTCACCATCTATGGTTACTGTTTTGAAAATATAAGGTAAACACCCCGAAGCCATCACAGCATCAACAGAAATATTTTTCAAATCAAATACTTTGGCTCTGCCTGTACGAACATTGGTAGCACATACAAATAATTTAGTTTGCTTACAAGATTTTAATTTTTCAAAATCTACAATTTCCAACAAAACATCTCTCAAAGGATTGATGTCTGTGGGATTGAATTGTTGTGGTGAAGCAAACATAGCAAGAAACTCAAAATACAGAAACCCTGGTGAGTAATCCATATTACCTTTACTTGTCATTTTATCGAGCCAAGTAGGTTGTAAAACAGAATTTCGAGATGAATGAGATATTTTTTCCCAAAAAGTTCTTAAAAGCTCTCTAGCTTTCTCTTTACCTCCCAACATCAAACCATAAGCAAGTACCGTAGCATTCATTGCCCCAGCACTTGTTCCACAAAAACCATCTAAACAAAGGTCTTCCTCTTCTAAGAGTCTATCTAAAACTCCCCAAGTAAAAGCTCCATGAGAACCTCCACCTTGTAAAGCCACAGACAAGTGCCTTTCATTTGGATTTTTTTTTGCGACAGGTGTTCCTTTTTTTGCCATAGAATTGGTTTGTTTATACATTTTATTTCAATATACAAAAAAATTATTTAGAACTCTTTTTTGTAGTAGTTTTACTTGCATTTTTTGTAGTAACCTTAGCATTTGTTGTTTTGGTAGTAGATTTCGTAGTACTTTTAGATGAACTCTTGGTGGCTGTTTTTGTTTTAGAATCACCTGCTTGTTCTTCAGCAAGACTCAAACATTCATCCAGAGTAAGTGTTTTAGGGTCTTTATTTTTAGGAATACGTACATTTTGTTTTCCAACCTTGATATAAGCTCCATAACGTCCATTGAGTACCTGAACTTCAGGGTTTTCATCGAATGTCAAAATCATTTTTTCTGAATCCGCTTTTCTTTTCGCCTCAATAATTTCAATGGCTCTGCTTTCTGTGATGCTGTAAGGATCATCGTCTTTGGTAAGAGAATAAAATGCACTTCCAAGTTTGACATAAGGACCAAAACGTCCAATGGCAACTGTCATGGTTTCATTATCGTAAGTGCCTATATCTCTGGGCAATTTAAACAAATCTAAAGCTTCTTCAAGAGTGATAGTTTCTAAAAATTGTCCTTTTTTAAGTTTAGCAAAAGCAGGTTTTTTATCGTCTGTTGCCTCCCCAACTTGCACATAAGCTCCATATTTACCAAGTTTGGCAAATATTTTTTCACCTGTATCGGGGTGTGTACCCAACTCTCTACCTGTGTTTACTTCACTACGTTTTATATCCTGAGTTTCTTCTACTTTCTGATGGAATTTCTGATAAAATCCATCTATCATTTTTGCCCAATTTTTCTTTCCTTCTGCAATTTCGTCAAACTCTTTTTCTACTTTGGCAGTAAAAGAGTAATCCATAATTGTTTCAAAATGAGATTGTAGAAAGTCATTAACTACCATTGCCACATCTGTTGGAAACAGTTTTGATTTTTCCGCTCCTGTGATTTCCGTTTTGGTTTTGGTCGTAATTTTATCGACTTTTAAGGTTAATTCTTGATACTTTCGCTCTTTCCCATCTCTATTTTCTTTTACCACATATCCCCTTTTCTGAACTGTTGAAATGGTTGGTGCGTACGTTGAAGGTCTTCCAATCCCTAATTCTTCAAGTTTTTTTACCAAACTGGCTTCTGTATAACGAGCTGCGGGTCTTGTGAAGCGTTCTAAAGCCTTCATTTCTGAAAGATTTAGAATCTGTCCAACTTTGATAGGTGGAAGCATTTTTTTATTTTCTTCATCTTCTCCATCATCATCTTTGTCTTCCAAATATACTTTCAAGAAACCTTCAAACTTAATAACCTCACCTTCAGCGTACAACATTGATTTATTGGTAGAAATATCAATCGTTGCAATCGTTCTTTCTAACTGAGCATCAGCCATTTGTGATGCAATAGCTCTTTTCCAAATCAGTTCGTACAAACGTTTTTCATTGTTATCTGCTCCTGCTTGGTGTACCGAAAAATCCGTTGGGCGAATGGCTTCGTGAGCCTCCTGAGCCGATTCGGATTTAGTTTTGTATTGGCGTGTTTGTACAAATTGTTTTCCGTATAAACTTTCTATTTCTGCTGTAGCCGATTTAATAGCATCTTGTGAAAGGGCTGTTGAGTCGGTACGCATATAAGTTATTTTACCCGCTTCATAGAGTTTTTGAGCAAGTGTCATGGTTTGTTGCACCGAAAAACTCAATTTTCTACTTGCTTCTTGCTGAAGCGTAGAAGTAGTAAATGGAGGTGCTGGCGATTTTTTGGCTGGTTTGGTTTCTAAGTTTTTAATAGTAAAAACAGCTCCTATACAGCTTTTTAAGAATGCTTCTGCATCTTTTTCGGTAGCAATTTTATCTTTGAGTTCAGCCACGAGGGTTTTGCCATCTCCCAAATCGAAAAGAGCTGATACTTTGTAGCTAGATGTAGCATTAAATTTCTCAACTTCTCTTTCTCTTTCTACAATCAGTCTTACTGCCACCGATTGTACTCTACCTGCTGAAAGTCCTGTTTTGATTTTCTTCCAAAGCACAGGCGAAAGTTCATAACCCACCAATCTATCTAAAATACGACGGGCTTGTTGAGCATTTACAAGGTCTAAATCTATTGTTCTTGGATTTTGAACTGCATTTAAAATAGCATTCTTGGTAATTTCTCTAAATACAATTCGCTGTATTTTAGTATCTTTCAGTTCCAAAGCTTCTTTTAAATGCCAAGAAATGGCTTCTCCCTCACGGTCGTCGTCCGTTGCAAGCCATACAAGCTCTGCTTCCTTCGCCATTTTTTTAAGTTCTTTTACCAAAGAAATTTTATCAGTCGAAACTTCGTAAGTGGGTGTAAAATTTTTGGCAATATCAATGCCAATACCTTTTTCTGGTAAATCCCTGATGTGTCCGTAGCTTGAACGCACCGTAAAATCTTTTCCTAAATACTTTTCAATAGTTTTTGCCTTTGCTGGGGACTCTACTATCACTAAATTTTTGAGCATTTCTCTATTGTCTTTTTTTTTCAAATATGGAAATTTTTTTTTCAAAAAAACAAGAAACACTCTGACGTTTTTTGGCAAAATTCACAAAACATCATTCTTTATTTATTTTCCAACACAATATTTTTATTTTGTATCAATGATATAACTCCCTCAATAATTGCCCATTGAGCAAATATATAGGTTATCATAATCAAAAATTGAGCTTGCCAAATTCTAACTGCAAATTTGTCTATAGCTATCAGTGAATCCGATATTACAAAAAACAATGCTCCTAAAAGTATCCATTTAGAGCCTTTTAGAGAATTTAGTAATAAATTTGTAGCAAAAATAAGCATCACCATAATGACTGAAGCATACACAACTACAGGTATAGCCATTTCGCCCAAATGTGGAAACAGATAATAAATTAAAGATATTCCGTAGCTTAAAATTAACACCAATATCCAAGGTTTTTGAAATACTATCAATGTATTTGCTTGTTTATAGAAAAACACCACATAAAAGATATGAGCCAATAAAAACATCGAAAGTCCCAAAATGAAGAAAATAGCAGCTCTCCCATCAAACATTAAAAGTGTATCTCCTAAAAAAGAAAAAAATAGGGCTACCAATACCAATTTAGCTTCTTTAAAAGCTTTTAAAGATTTTGTTGTGAAGTAAACTGCCAACAATGGCATCAGTAGTGGTTTTACAAATAAATGTAATTGAGTGTTTTGCAATAAATGGCTTGCCAATTCTAAAAGGGCTACACTAATAAATAAGATAAAAAAAATGACAAAAAACCTCATAAGGATACTTTTAATATCAAAATTGAAAGTAAATAAACTCTAACTAAGAGAAAAAACAAAAAATACCACCTCTAGTTTTTCACAAAAATGGCATAAATATTCTCTTCTTTAAGATTTTCTTTAAAAATATTATTAAAAATAAAAGTTATACTATCATAAACAATTGTATAACTTCTTTGTTATTATACTAAATATCATGTTTTATATTGTTACTATATTGCATCATCAAACCTACCTTTATATGAAGTCGAAAAGATTAATACATCAGATTGGTTTATTGAGTTGTGTGATTATTTCATCTTGTAGCTCAGAGAATAAACTTTCAGAAGAAAAACCTACTTTACCTGTTATTACCATTTCTGCCCAAAAAGTCCAAGTGGAAGAACCTTATGTTGCAGAAATTCAAGCAATTAAAAATGTAGAAATTCGTAATAGAGTAACAGGATTTTTAGATTATATTTTAGTAGATGAAGGAAAAAAGGTAAGCAAAGGACAAGTATTATTTAAAATTAATGAGTCCGAATATCAAACTGAATTAGCTAAAACAACAGCTAATCTACAAACCTCCATTGCAGAAGCTAAATCAGCAGAACTAGAAGTAAATAGAATTTCACTACTTGTTGAAAAGCAAGTAATTGGAAAAGTTGAGTTAGAAATGGCTAAAGCTAAATTAGCAGCTGCTCAAGCCAAAATAGAAGAAGCTCGTTCTAATCAACAGAGAGCTACTCTCAATCTATCTTATACAACTATTACAGCTCCTTTTGATGGCTTATTAGATAGAATACCTCTCAAAATGGGTAGTTTATTACAAGAAGGGACTTTACTAACAACCATCTCAGATATACAAGATGTTTATGCCTATTTCAGAGTATCTGAAAGTCAGTATATTCAGTATCGAAGAAAAAGGATAGAAGATAGTACGTATACGATTGGCAATGTAAAACTTATTTTAGCTGATGGCACTATTTATCCATTGGAAGGGAAAATTGAAACCGTAGAAGGCGATTTTGAGACAACAACAGGAACAATAGCTTTTAGAGCAAGATTTAATAATCCTAACAGACTTTTAAAACATGGTTCAAGTGGGAAAGTTCTGATTACAAATACAATCAACAATGCCATTGTTATTCCACAAAAAGCAGTTTTTGAAATACAAGACAAAAATTATGTGTATGTAGTGAATGAACAGAATCAAGTGAAAATGAAAAGTTTCACAACCAAGAAGCGTTTAGATAAATATTATATTGTTGAATCTGGCTTACAAATGGGAGATAAAATTGTCTATGAAGGTATTCAAAACCTTAAAGATGGGGCATTCATAAGTCCTCAGCCCATTAAACAAGATGACTTCCAAGTCAGTACATTGTAATTTTCCATAATTATTACATTTTAGGCTTATTGCTATGATGAAAAACATCATAGAAGTCATTTTCTTGTATCTCCATATTTAATTTATCTATAAGTCAATCATGATAGAAAAATTTATAAAAAGACCAGTTTTGTCTTTGGTTATATCTATATTTTTTGTGTTACTAGGTGGACTGGCTTTGTCTATTTTACCTGTAACACAATTCCCAGAAATTGCTCCTCCTTCTGTAACTATTACTGCAAGATATACAGGAGCTAACGCCGAAACTTGTATGAATGCCGTAGCTATACCCATTGAAAAAGCTGTAAATGGTGTTCCTGGCATGACATACATGAATACTGTTATCAGTAATAGTGGGGTTACTCTCATTCAAATTTATTTTCAGGTAGGCACAGATCCTGATGTAGCAGCCGTAAACGTACAAAATAGGGTTGCTACTGTTATAGATGAGCTTCCTGAGGAAGTAATTCGTGCAGGTGTTTCCACTGAAAAAGAAGTAAATAGCATGTTGATGTATCTAAACATTTATAGTGAAGACAAAAACATAGAGGAAAAATTTTTATACAATTTTGCAGACATCAACATTATCAAAGAGCTTAAAAGAATAGATGGTGTGGGTTTTTGTGAAATTTTAGGTTCACAAGAATACTCTATGCGTGTATGGCTGAAACCTTATCGAATGTCTGCTTATAAGATTAGCACACAAGAAGTTATAGATGCTATCAAAGCCCAAAATGTAGAAGCAGCACCTGGTAAGACTGGTGAAAGCTCTGCTAAAAAGGCTCAGGCCATGGAGTATGTATTGCGTTATACTGGAAAATTTACAACTCCTGAACAATACAAAAACATTGTTATCAAATCTAATGCAGATGGTTCTGTTTTAAGATTAAAAGACGTTGCAGATGTAGAGCTTGGTTCTATGAGTTATAGTATGATTTCAAAGCTCAATGGCTCTCCCTCAGCTTCTATCATGATTAAACAAAGACCTGGTTCTAATGCTTCTGCTGTAATTTCTAATATTAAGAGTAAAATGGAAGAGTTACAAAATTCTTTTCCTCCAAACATGAAATACAACGTATCCTATGATGTATCTCGATTTTTAGATGCATCCATCCATGAAGTTATCAAAACACTTATTGAAGCTTTATTACTGGTATTTATAGTAATTTTTATTTTCCTACAAGATACACGAGCCATGCTCATTACAGCACTATCTGTACCTGTTTCTTTGGTGGGTACGCTTATCTTCCTACATCTCATGGGCTTTTCTATCAATATGCTAACACTTTTTGCATTGGTGTTGGCTATTGGGATTGTAGTAGATAATGCTATTGTGGTAGTAGAGGCTGTACATGCTAAAATGCAAACCAAAGGTTCTAATGTGATGCAGGCTACTATTGAGTCTATGAACGAAATTACTGGAGCTATTGTAGCCATTACCCTTGTTATGTCAGCAGTATTTGTGCCTGTTGCTTTTTTATCGGGTCCTGTAGGCGTTTTTTATCGCCAGTTTTCTCTTACACTAGCATTTTCTATTGTCATATCAGGAATTAACGCTCTAACGCTTGTTCCAGCTTTATGTGCTTTATGGCTAAAACACCATCATAACCACCCTATTGACAAAAAGAAAAATTTGATAGAAAGATTTTTTGAGAAATTCAATCAGAAATATACATCTCTTGAAAATAGTTATAAAAATATCATTACTAAAATAGCTTCTTATAAAAAAACAGCCCTCTTGGTAATTGGTATCTTTATATTTGCTATTTGGGGAATTTCTAAAATTTTACCTACAGGTTTTATTCCTACAGAAGATCAGGGAATGATTTATGTGAGTGTAACCTCTCCAGTAGGTGCAACTCTTGAACGAACAAGTTCTACTCTCGATAAAATTCAAAAAATTATACAAAAAGAAGGCACTGTAGAATCTTTTTCATCGTTGGCAGGTTATAGCATTCTTACAGAATCTACAGGCTCTGCCTATGGTATGGGAATGATTAACCTCAAACCTTGGGACAAACGCGATAAAACCACGGATGAGCTTATTCAGGATTTTATCCAGAAAACCAAAAATATTCAGGAAGCTCAGATTGAATTCTTCTCTCCTCCTACTGTACCAGGCTTTGGCAATGCCAGTGGTTTTGAATTAAGATTGCAAGACAAAACAGGAGAATTATCTCTTTCCAAAATGGCAGATATTTCTAATCAGTTTATTGAAGCCCTCAAAAAACGCCCTGAAATTGCCTCTGCCTTTACAAGTTTCAATGCTAGTTTCCCTCAATATCTTATCCATATTGACCAAGATATTGCTGCTCAAAAAGGTGTTACGGCACATGAAGCCCTAGAAAACCTCCAGGTATTTATTGGAAGTTATTATACTTCTAATTTTATTAGGTTCGGGCAAATGTACAAGGTTATGTTGCAGGCTGCTCCAGAACATCGTATGAAACCAGATGATATTCTTAAAATGCAAATTAAGAATAAAGATGGCGATATGGTGCCTTACTCAACATTTGTACGTCTTGAAAGAATTTATGGAGCTGAGCAAATTACCAGATACAATATGTATCTCTCATCACTCATCAACGGAGAAGCTGCCAAAGGCTATAGTAGTGGAGAAGCCATTAAAGCTGTTGAAGAAGTTGCTCAAAAAACTCTTCCCAAAGGATATGTCATTGATTGGTCAGGGATTACACGTGAAGAAATTCTTTCAGGAAATCAAACCTTTTATGTATTTGTTATTTGCTTGATTTTTGTGTATTTATTGCTTTCTGCCCAATATGAAAGTTTTTCTTTACCAATGGCTGTTCTTTTATCTTTACCTGTGGGTATTTTTGGCTCCTACTTTTTCCTCCAGATTGCTGGTTTACAAAATAATATTTATGCACAGGTAGCTTTGGTAATGCTGATAGGATTGCTGGGAAAAAATGCTATCCTTATTGTTGAAGTGGCTTTACAACACCAGAAAGATGGAAAAAATATTATAGATGCTGTTGTAGAGGGTGCTGCCTCACGTTTAAGACCTATTCTGATGACTTCATTTGCCTTTATTGCAGGCTTAATACCACTTTGTATAGCATCTGGGGCTGGAGCTTTAGGAAATAGGTCTATTGGAATGGCATCTGTAGGAGGCATGCTCATAGGAACTATCGTTGGCTTATTCTTGATTCCAAGTTTGTATGTAATTTTTACTAACAAAACACCATCCAAACCTCTTGAAAACATCCCTGTTTCTGTTGAAACAAAGGATAATTCTTTTGAAGCATAAATATACCATTTTTAAACCCTGCATTCATGATAAACTTTCATAAAGTAATATATTATTTGGTCATTATTTTGGTAGTTGTAAGCACATTTTCATGCCATAAAATATTTGCTCCCATCAAAGAACCTCAAAGTTTAGATATTCCTAAAAACTTTGGAAAAGAAAACAATGATACTACTTCTGTTGTCCAGAATAATTGGAAAACTTTCTTTGATGATCAAAATCTTATTGAACTTATCGAAATAGCGTTAAAGAACAACCAAGATTTACGAATAGTCTTACAAAGAATTGAAAAATCTAAAGCTGATTTGATGCTTGCAAAAGGCTATTTTTTACCAACTATACATGCTAATATCTCAGCAGGTATAGATAAGTTTGGAGATTACACCATGAATGGTGTAGGAAACTTTGATACAAATCTTTCTCCTAATATTGATGCTCAACAAAGAATCCCTAACCCTACTCCCGACTTATTTTTAGGCTTTCGCAGTTCTTGGGAAATTGATATATGGGGCAAGCTTAAAAATAATAAAAAAAGCTCCTTATCTCGTTTTATGGCAACCCAAGAAGCCAAAAATGTAATTACCACAGAAATAGTAACACAAATTGCATTACTCTATTACGAACTTCTTGCTTTGGATGCTGAATTAGAAGTTATCAAAAAGAATATTGATTTACAGGAACAAGCCCTAAAAGTAATGCACATTCAGAAAGAAGCAGGAAAAGCAACAGAACTTGCTGTAAAACAATATTCTGCCTTATTGTTACGAACAAGGAGTTTGGAAAATACCTTAAAAATACAAATCATTCAGCTTGAAAACCAGATTAACTTTTTATTAGGCAGGTTTCCACAAGAAGTTAAAAGAACCAATGATTTTCAAGATAGAAAACTACTGGTATATAGCTCTTTGGGGTTACCAACCCAAATGCTTCGTCAGCGTCCAGATATTAGACAAGCTGAATGGCAACTCAAAGCCACTGAAGCAGATGTAAAAGTAGCTCAAAGAGCTTTTTTACCTTCTCTCAACATCAACGCAAGTTTGGGCTACAATGCTTTTAAAAGTTCTCTTTTGTTTAATCCTGCTTCACTGGCTTATGGTTTATTAGGTGGTTTTACAGCACCTTTATTACAAAATAAAGCTCTCAAACGTAATCAGAAAATAGCCATTGCAGAATTTTATGAAGCTAATGCTCAGTATCAGAAAACAGTGTTAAAATCCTTTCAGGAAGTACATACTTTTATAAAAATTCTGGAAAATATAGAAAAAGCTTACGAATTTCGGAAACAAGAGGTTGAAGAATTGACAAATGCTGTAAGTACATCCAAAGATTTATTTATTGCTGGTTATGCAAACTACTTAGAGCTGATTACCACACAAAAAAGTGTTTTAGAAGCAGAATTGGATTTATTTTTGATTCGTAGAGACCATTTTTTATATGCTATACAGTTGTACAGAGCTTTAGGAGGTGGTTGGAAATAATAAGATTTTTCAATTCTTGATTAAACTTTTTTATTTAAATTGACCTCATTAAATATTTTTCAATTTTATGAGGTCTTTTTTTCTTTTTGTTTATTGCCTATTGTTTATTTTGCCCGTTCAAGCTCAGCTTTATAGTGATAGTTTAGGGAAATTCAAGATAGAAACTTCGGCATACATTGATGTTTATTATAATTTCGATTTTGCCCGTCCTGAAAATAACGAACGGGATGTGTTTTGGTACAATCATAAACGTCATAATGAGTTCAATGTCAATCATGGGATTATCAAGACTTCTGTGGTTTCGGAAAAAGTAAGAGGCAATATTTCGTTGATGATTGGCACATATTCACAATATAACCTTATTACAGAACAAGAGCTTATCCGAAATATTTACGAAGGAAATATTGGAGTGAAACTTTCTAAAAACAAGAACCTTTGGCTTGATGCAGGTATTTTTGCTTCACATATTGGTTTTGAAAGTGCCATTTCTAAAGATTGTTGGACACCCACACGAAGCATACTTGCTGATAATACTCCTTATTATGAAGCTGGAGCAAAGATTACATACAAAACAGAAAACGAAAAATGGATGCTTTCTGGACTCATACTCAATGGCTGGCAACGCATCAAACGACTACCTAGTAATTCTATGCCCTCTTTTGGAACACAAGTTCAATACAAACCCACCAAAAAAATATTACTCAACTCAAGTACTTACATAGGCAACGAAGGAACTGACAGCCTCAAACAGATGCGTTATTTCCATAATTTTTATGGGCAATTTGAGCTTACTGATAAATGGAGCTTGATTGCAGGCTTCGATATTGGCTGGCAAACACAAGAACAAGGCAAAACTCGCAGTTGGAACTCCTCTGCCCTGATGCTTCGCTATAAAATCAACGATAAATTTACACTTTGTGGACGTGGAGAGCATTATTTTGATAAAGAAAGTGTGATAATTGCCAAGCCTAATTTCAGAACATTTGCCTATTCGCTTAATTTCGATTATGCCCCTACCGAAAATATGGTGGCTCGTATTGAAGCCAGAGGGCTTTCGAGTCTTGATAAAAACCTGATTTTGAACAGAGAAGCCTCCAACCAAAACTACTTCCTGATGACTACTATGGAGATTAGTTTTTAAATTTTATAATTGAGCTATGAAAAGGACAACATTAATATTTATTTTATTTTTAAGTTTTTTAGGGCTATTAGGACAAACTACAAAAATTTATAGAACTAAAGTACCTTATAGAAATGCTCCTATAAAAAATTATAGTACGTATCTCAATCATAAAGGTTTCAAGCTTCGCCCACTTCAATCTTCTATTTATCAAACACATATAAGAATTTCTTTTGATTTACAAACTATTGATTTGTATAGCAAAAATGGAGTAATTTTTGAGGGCATTTTAACGAATTACATTCGTGAATACATTTATCTAGGTGAGAATAGTAAAGATCCTCGCAAATCGACCTATTATTATGAGAAAATTTCTTTAGCTCCAGAAAAAGTTCAGTCGATTGTTCAAATGCTCTATACAACCCAACAATTCACTATTCCAACAGGCAAGCTAATTCCTGATTGGACTCCAGGAGCTATTCATTGTGATGCTATCTTTTTTGAATATTATATCAATAAAAAGTATCATAAACAGTATTATTCTTGCCCAAAAAGCCAGAATGATACAATTATCTACAAAAAGATTATCCTTGAAAATAAAGCTTTTATACAAAAAGAACTGGATTTAGACTCTTTCTATACCAGTTTTAAAAACAAACTACCCAAAGGCAAAGCTTTTTATGGTAAGCCAGACTACTCTTATTTTATTACCCGATAAAACTATGTTATAGAGCTAATTTTCAGAGATTTAGACTTGACTATTCATATGAAAACAACATTTTTAATTCTATTTTTATATTCTAATCTTGTTTGGGGACAAAATACACTTCAAAAAAAGAAGCTAAATGATAGATATTCGTGGAAAAATAATTTTTCTCAATCTAAGATAAATTATTTTTATTTTAAACTTCGTCCACTTCAATCATCTCCTTACAAAACTCATATTAGAATTAAATATTTATCCCAAGTTGTTGATTTATACAGCAACGATAATATTCACTTTGAATCATTTCTGACTAACATCATCACTAAATATCCAAAAGATGAAAATAAAAAAATGAACAGTTCAAAAGGCTATGCCTACTATTTTGAGAAAATTGCTTTAAATTCTGAAAAAGCGAAATTGATAGTTGATAAACTTTATGAAACTCAACAACATGCTATCCCAACTGATAGCCTCATTCCTCATTGGAATAATCTTTATATTCATTGTAGTACACTAACCTTTGAGTATCGAATTCAAGGAAAATATCATCAACAAGAATATAGTTGTTTACAAGATCAAGATACTGATTCTGTGGCTTATACGGAAATTCTTTTAAACAATTTAAAGTTTATCAAAAAAGAATTAAGTTTAGATTCTTTATATACTCTTTTCAAAAATAAGCTTCCCAAAGGAAAATCTTATTCAAGAAACGGGTATGGTATCATGTATATTCCAACCAAAAAAGAAAATTTGGAGTATTTAAAATTAATACCTCAGCTACAATACTTAAAACCTCTAAAAGATACGATTACCAATTTTTTAAAACATGAGGTTTCAAAAATTAATATCAAAAACACAAAAATGTATAAAGATTATAGTCTTGCTGTTACATTTGATAAACAAGGGAATATAGAAAATATCAACCCTATTTATGAAAGAAAGGAAAATCGAGCGTCCTATTTCAAAAGAAAAAAGGATTCAAAAATCTATGGAAAGAAAATAAAAGAGATATTTAAAAATATTCCTATTGTAAATCTTAAACTAGAGTATGGTTTTACAAGGGTTTTTCATATAAACAATCAATTTCAAATTTGGAGTATCAATGATGCCACATTTTATCCATAAAATACTAATACAATGCTGTTCGAGATTTGTAATCTCGAACCTCTATCTTAGGATTTATAATCCATAATTCAATATTTTAAAAATATGGCATTTGCATATTCTATACGAAATCAAGGAGGTGTTCATTTTGTAACATTTACAATACATCAATGGGCTGATGTATTTACTCGTCAAATATATGTGGATGAGTACTTGTCAAGTATTAAATATTGCCAAGAAAACAAAGGTTTAGAAATATATGCTTGGGTTATTATGAGTAATCATGTACACATGATTGTCAGAGCTAAAGATGAAAATTTAAGTGATATTATCCGAGATTTAAAAAAATATACATCTAAAAAGTTATATAAAGCTATATCAGAAAATCCTCAAGAAAGTAGAAAAGAATGGCTCTTGAAAGTTTTGAGTTATCAGGAAAAAATATGGTTTTGGGAAGAGGGTTATCATGGAGAAGAAATCTATGATATTGATTTTTACAATTCTAAGGTAAATTATATTCATCTAAATCCTGTCAGGGCTGGAATTGTAGAAAAAGAAGAAGAGTATTTGAATAGCAGTGCAAGTGAATATTATGGTATTAGAAAAGGAAAGTTAAAGTTAAAATTAAGTTTATTTGGTTAATCAGGTTCACAGAACCAATGATACAGGTTCGTGATTACAAATCACGAACAGCAAGTGATCTTTTATACTTAACAAAAAAATGATGGAAAAATATAAAAATTCCTCTACGGAATAAAAAAATACTAGCAAGGTAAAATTGATATAATTGTGTTAAGCTAAAGCAACTAAAAAATCTATGCCTGAAAATCCTCTAAAACCATTTCTAGATGCTTTAAAAGAAGGCAAGACTCTTTCATGTTATACTTCTGATGATAGTAGTGGTTATATCAATCAATATTATGCTCGAATTCAATATAATTTGACTTCAGAGAAAGTTCATATTGAAACAAAAGATGTTATGGATGGTGGCTATCCTGATATAGAAATAACTTTAAATCAGTATGATATGGATTGGTTATCTTTTGAAACTTGGTTTGAGTCATGGGCAAACAAAACTGACCAAATAAAAATTATTCCATAATTTTTTCATCAAAACTTCTCTCTTCATATCATAGTTTTGCTATTTTAACGTTATAATTGAATTCCAATGAATCAACAAATTAAACAACATGATTAAAAAACTATCTTTTATGTGCTGGCTGATTGCTGTATGCTTTTCGGTCAGTTTGCATGCTCAGAAAATCAATACGGATTTACTCAAAGCCATGAAAGCCCGTTCCATTGGTCCTGCGGCGATGTCTGGTAGAATCACAGCCATTGACGCTTTGGTAGCAAATCCAGACATTATTTATGCTGGGGCTGCTTCTGGCGGTGTTTGGAAAACTGAAAACGGAGGCACAACTTGGACATCTATTTTCGACCAAAACCCCATGATTAATATTGGAGCAATTGCTGTTCAGCAATCGAACCCATCTGTGGTATGGGTAGGTACAGGTGAAGGCAATCCAAGAAACTCCCTCAATTTGGGTGCAGGAATTTATAAATCTTTGGATGGTGGGAAAACTTGGAAAATGATGGGTTTAGAGAAAACGATTGTCATTCATCGTATCATCATTGACCCTACCAACCCCAACACAGTTTATGTAGGAGCAACTGGAAATCCATTTGCCGACCACCAAGAACGTGGTGTTTTTAAAACTACTGATGGTGGAAAAACTTGGGAAAAAATTCTTTATACAAACGCTCGTTCAGGTGTAGGCGATATGGTCATGGATCCAACCAACCCCAATAAATTGTTTGTAGGGATGTGGGAACATCGCCGTACTCCTTACAATTTCAAATCGGGTGGTGAAGGCTCAGGATTCTATATGACTTTGGATGGTGGAAAAAACTGGACAAAACTGAATAACCAAACCCATGGCATACCCAAAGGTGAATTAGGTAGAATTGGTCTAGCTATTGCTCATTCAGAGCCTAACAGAGTGTATGCACTCATCGAATCATCTCAGAATGCCTTGTATCGTTCGGATGATGGAGGTTTCAAATGGGAAAAAATTAATGATAGCGATCCTGAAACTATCAAAGGGAATCGCCCTTTTTATTTTTGGGATATAGCCGTTGACCCTAAAAATGAGAACAGAGTTTATGGAGTTTTCCAAATGATTTCTTTGAGTGAAGACGCTGGCAAAACCTTTAAAGTAATTGTTCCTTATAATGGTGTTCACCCTGATCACCATGCTTTCTGGATACACCCTGAAGACCCTTCTTTGATAATTGATGGAAATGATGGTGGTGTAGCTATTTCTCGTGATAGAGGTCGTAAATGGACTTATGCAGAAGCTATTCCTATCGGACAGTTTTATCATATTGCTGTAGATAACGATTTACCTTATAATATTTATGGAGGTTTACAAGACAATGGCTCTTGGGTTGGACCTTCTTATACATGGCAAAATGGAGGTATTTATAGCTGGCAATGGCAAACTGTTTTGGGTGGTGATGGATTTGATGTAATTCCTGACCCCAACAATAACCGTTATGGGTATGCTATGTGGCAAGGAGGAAACCTCATGCGATATGACAAACAAACAGGAAATCATTCTTACATCAGACCTACAGCCGATTTGAACACTCGCTTGAGATTCAATTGGAATGCAGCTTTTGCTTTAGACCCTATAGATAAAAAGACTATTTTCTATGGTTCACAATTTTTACACAAATCCACGGACCAAGGTGTAAGCTGGCAAACCATTTCACCTGATCTTACTACCAATAACAAAGATCAACAAAAAGCCTCAGATCAGAGTGGTGGCTTGACTATTGATATTACTTCTGCTGAAAACCATAACACAATTTTATGTATTGCCCCCTCTCCTGTTCAACAAGGAGTTATTTGGGTAGGAACAGATGATGGTAATGTACAGCTCAGCAGAGATGGTGGAAAAACTTGGGAAAATAAAACTCCTAGAATAGCTGGTTTACCTAAAGAAGCTTGGATTCCACAGATTAGAGCCTCTTCTTTTAGTGCTGGTGAAGCTTTTGTGGTTGCAAATAATTACCGTCAAGGAGATATGAGTACTTATGTTTTCAGAACCAAAGATTACGGACAAACATGGACTCGTATTGTTGATGATTCTAAAGTGGTCGGTTATGCCCTTTCTGTTCAACAAGATGTGGTTGAGCCCAATCTTATTTTTGTAGGAACTGAGCAAGGTTTATGGTTTAGTGTAGATGATGCTGCTACTTTCAGTCAGTGGAAACAAGGTATTCCTTCCGTTTCTACGATGGATTTGGCTTTGCAAGAGCGTGAAGCAGATCTAGTTTTAGGTACTTTTGGAAGATCTATTTTTGTTTTGGATAATATCAGACCTCTTAGAAAAATTGCTGCAAGCAAAGGCAAAGTTTTAGAGCAAAAACTAGCTACATTCGAACAAAATGACGCTTATCTTGCTTCTTACAGAGATGCTGATGGGGCTAATTTTATGGCTGATGCTAATTTTGTAGGTGAAAATAGAAATGCTGGTGCAAGACTGGTTTATTGGTATAACAAAAAGCAAGAGCCTAAAAAAGAAAACAATGTAGTAGCTAAAGAAGAACCTAAGAAGAAAAAAGATAAGGAAAAGGACAAAGATAAACCTAAGGAAGAAAGTAAAGACAAACCTAAACCTGCTGTTTCTCCAGAAGCTAAAAAAGATACTGTTTTTATAAGAATTTACAATGCTGAAAATAAGCTTATCAGAACGCTTCACCATCAGCCTGATACTTTAGGTATGCAAGTGATGTATTGGGATTTATGTGAAAAAGGTATCAGAATGCCTGATTCGCCTAAACCTAAGAAAAACGCTCCTGATTCAAGAGGGAATAACGTATTTGCAGGAAAGTATAAAATCGTTTTCGCATTGGCTGATGCAAAAGATTCTACTTTTGTAACTGTGAAAAATGACCCCAGAGTGAACATTGCTACAAATGCTCAAGATGCTCAAAAAGCATTTATGGAAAGAACTCAAAAATCTGTTACTCGTCTTACAGAAGTAACAGACAGACTCAATGAAATGGATGAAATAGCTAAACAAATTCAAAATAGAACCAAAGATTTGGAAGGAAAAGAATTTGCAGAACTGAGCAAAGCTACCAAAGCTATTTTGGATTCTATCAAAACTAAAAAAGAGCTTGTTACAGGTAAACGCTTTGAAAAACAAGGCTATGGAAGACCTTATCAGGTAACACCTGTTGGCAAAATGCGTGAAGTTTTTTCATACATGGATGAAAAAATAGCTCCTACTCCTAGCCATATCAAGCTTTTAGAAGATTTTGAAACCCTTACAAACCAAGTGATAGAAAAAGTTAATAAGTTTGTAGCTGATGACTGGACTCAATATCGTAAAAAAGTAGAAACTACCAACATTCCACTTTTTAAAGATTACAAGCCTATTGATAAATAAAATATATTTTATTTTCAGTTGCAAAAACGTCATTAAGTATTTTAGAAACTTAATGACGTTTTTTTAATTTAGATGAAGATGAAAAGCTTTCTAAATTCCAAATTAACATCTCTCATAGCTTTTGCTTTATTCATATTAGTGCTATATTGTTATTCATTATACTATGATAAGCAATTAAATACCAATACAAAATATGCTATAGCCACTATTTACGGTTTTGGAACAGTTGGAGGAAATGGTTTAACATGCAAATATGAGTTCATATACAATAATCACGTTTTTTATAGTGATGAGCATATAGATTGTTATCAAAACATTAAGATTGGAAATAGGTTCTATGTGAAATTCTCTGAAACAAATATTGATTATACTAGACTGTTATATACCAAACCCGTTCCAGATAGTATTAAAAATACTCCAAAATTTGGATGGAAAGAACCTCCAGTAGCGGATACAACAAAAATACCTATTCATGATTGTAGTCAATAACTAAATTCATTAGATTATTGATCAAAACCCATTTCATTCAAAGTAATTAATTTTTTTTTTAAGAAACTCTTTTACTTACAACAAACACTAAGATAGTTTTCTATTTCTTGCTCTATTTGTCTATATAAAAGAGATGTAAGATATTCTTCTTGTTGGGCTGGTTTTTGTGTTTGGAAAGTTTCAACATTTGTATTTTCTGTTTGTACAGAAAACTGAAGCAATACACTTTGTTTTTCAAGGCTATATAAAAAGACTTGAACACTCAAATTTCCCTTTTCAAAACCCAAATCTGTAATTTTAGGACTTTTAAAGGAAATCTTTTTATAAACCACCATATATTGGGTACTTCTATATCCATTCACCAAATTCTGCAAATCTGTTATATTCTTTTCAATATCATCATGATCCCTGAGTATAGACGCAAATAAGGTACTATCCCAGTTTTTTTGATACTTTTTCCTATAGATATTTTTTTCAGTAGTTGAAACAGGTGGTAAAAAAGGCGTGTTAGGTGTTTTCCAAAGCGAATCTGTATAAAATACAAAGTGTGTATTTTTATAAAATTGGACTTTATCAGATAATCCTGCAATTTTGGAAGAATAGTTTCCTTTTTTCTCCTGATTATTTACAAAAAACTCTCTCATTTTCTCCGTTTTTGCTAACCATTGCTCTATAAAGGATTCTTCTTTTTGATAAACAGAATCTAATTTTTGGGATACCTGAGTAGCCCATGAAACAGTTTTTTGTTCTTTGGAGCTACCTCCACAGGCTACTATCCACAAAGAACATACAAGAATCAGTAGATTTTTTAGCATAAGTGTTTCACATAAAAAAGTAGTTGCTTTATAAAGCAACTACCTGATTTTAAATTCTTTTAATCTCTGCACCAATAGCATTGAGTCTTCCATCAATGTTTTGATAGCCTCTGTCTATCTGTTCGCTATTTTCAATGACACTGATACCATCAGCCGAAAGAGCAGCTATCAGAAGAGCAACCCCTGCCCTGATGTCTGGAGAACTCATTTTAATACCTCTTAGAGGGTATTTTCTATCCAGCCCGATTACAGTAGCTCTGTGAGGGTCGTTGAGGATAATTTGAGCCCCCATATCAATGAGTTTATCTACAAAAAATAGCCTGCTTTCAAACATCTTTTGATGAACAAGTACTGTTCCCTGTGCTTGAATAGCCGTAACAAGTACAATACTCAGCAAATCGGGTGTAAAACCAGGCCAAGGGGCATCATCTACCTTCAAAATAGAACCATCAATAAATGTATCTATACTGTAACGTTCTTGAGCAGGAATAAAAATATCATCTCCCTGCAATTCCATTTGAATACCCAATTTCCCAAATACTCTTGGAATACAACCCAATTCTGGGATTGCACAATTCTTAATACGAATTTCGGAAGCAGTCATGGCTGCAAGACCTATAAAACTTCCTATTTCAATCATATCAGGTAATAACGTGTGTTCTGTACCATGCAAAGCCTCAACACCTTCAATATTGAGTAAATTCGAACCAATTCCTGTAATTTTAGCTCCCATTCTGTTGAGCATTTTACAAAGCTGTTGGATATAAGGCTCACAAGCAGCATGATAGATAGTGGTTGTACCTTTTGCAAGTACAGCAGCCATCAAGATATTGGCTGTACCTGTCACAGAAGCCTCGTCCAACAAAATATATTTACCTTGTAAATTGGTTGCGTCTATTTCATAGAATTCTGTTTGAGCGTTGTATTCAAATTTTGCACCAAGCTCCTGAAAACCCAAGAAGTGAGTATCAAGTCTTCTTCTACCTATTTTATCACCTCCTGGTTTGGGTATTTTACTTGTTCCGAAACGAGCTAAAAGTGGACCTAAAACCATAATAGAGCCTCTTAAAGCAGATGCTTTTTGAATATAGGCAGGTGTTTCGAGATACTCCAAATTGACATTTCGAGCTTCAAAACGATAGCTATGAGTATCTACTTTATCCGCTTTTACACCTAAATCTTGTAGAATTTCAATTAATTTATTAACATCTCTGATATTAGGAATATTATGAATCGTAATAGGTTCTGGAGTAAGTAAAACAGCACAAAGAATTTGCAAAGCCTCGTTTTTTGCTCCTTGTGGTTGTAATTCGCCACGCAGACGATTCCCCCCTTTTACTTGAAATGAAGCCATTGAGTAAAAATAAATTTAAAGTTACAAATGATATTTTTGTTATATTTAGATAATTAACATAGCATCTCCGTATGTATGGAAACGATATTCTTCTTGTATTGCTATTTCATAAGCCTTCATAATTAGATCATAGCCTCCAAATGCACAAGCAGCCATTAGAAGTGTACTTTCAGGTATATGGAAATTTGTAATATAAGAATTAGCAATTTTAAATTCATAAGGTGTAAAAATAAATTTATCTGTCCATGCATCCACAGGCTTTACTCTGCCATTTGCCGAAACAGACGATTCTAAAGAACGAATTACACTTGAACCTACTGCACAAACTCGTTTTTTGCTATCCAAAGCCTGATTGATTCTTTCAGCTGTTGCTTCAGGAATTTTAAATTGTTCAGAGTCTGTTTTGTGTTTGGTCAAATCTTCAACATCTACCGATTTGAATGTACCTAAACTTACATGAAGCGTGAGAGGTTGAATATCTACTCCTTTGATAGCCAGTCTTTTCACAAGTTGTTTGGTGAAATGCAAACAAGCCATAGGTGCAGCAACTGCTCCAGTTTCTTTGGCAAAAATGCTTTGAAAACGGTCTTCGTCTTCTTTTTCTGTTTTTCTACGTTTGGTAATGATTTTAGGAAGTGGCGTTTCTCCTAAACCATAAACTGTTTTGTAAAATTCTTCTTCTTCTCCATCCCACAAAAAACGAATGGTTCTTCCTCTGTTGGTCGTATTGTCTATTACCTCTGCAACAAGTTCACCATCACCAAAATATAATTTATTACCAACTCTTATCTTACGAGCAGGGTCAACAAGAACATCCCAAAGGTGAGCAGGTTTGTTCAACTCTCTTAGCAAAAATACTTCAATATCAGCTCCTGTCTTTTCTTTATTGCCATAAAGTCTTGCTGGAAATACCTTTGTATCGTTTACTGCCATTACATCCCCATCATCAAAATAATCCAAAACATCTTTGAATAATTTGTGTTCTATGGTTTGAGTAGCTCTATTGATAACCATCAGTTTGGCTTCATCTCTGTTTGGATTAGGATATAAAGCGATTAAATTGGTGGGCAAATCAAAGGCGTAATCCGATAACTTCATTGACATACTATGTTAGTTTTTAATTGAAAATGAAACAAATATACACTCTTTCATAGGGGCTTGTCAAGTATGCTACTAATTATTTTTCAAATTCTGCAATTTTTGTATATTTAAACCCTATTTGATTGACAATTAAACTATAAATAGAAATTCTGTTTTTATGACTAACTTATTTCAAGAATTTGCAACACAAACAAGCCAAGAGTGGAACGAGCAAATCGCTAAAGACCTCAAAGGCAAAGCTTTAGAAGAAATCTTATCTAAAAATTATGAGCAAATTCCTATTAAAGCATTTTATGCCAAAGAAGACATCAATGAACAGTTTGCTCACGAGGTTAGTCAAACTTTGTACAGAAAAAATATTCACCCTAAAACTGCTTCCTCAGAAATTGTAATAGACCATATTTCTTTTACGATGCAATACGAAAAATCTTTAGAAGGAACAGATTTTGAAGATTTTTTAAACAGAATTTTAGATATAGATAGATTTTTTATCAATGTTGATGTATTTCATAATGCTGGAGCTACGGCAGTTCAAGAGCTTGCTTATAGTTTGGCAATAGCGAGTACTTATTTGGACAAACTTTCTGAAAAAGGTGTTGATTTAGAAAAACAAGCCTCTAAAATTGGTTTTACAATGGCAGTAGGTAGCAATTATTTCATGGAAATTGCCAAATTGCGTGTATTGCCTTGGTTGTATAACAAATTGGTAGCTCAATTCTTAGGCAAGAATACAGATGTTTTCCCTACTTTACAAGCCAAAACTGCTACAATTAATAAATCTCAAAAAGATTCTTATAACAATCTGATTCGTAACACGTTAGAGGCTATGTCGGCTACTATTGCCAAAGCAGATGAGGTACTTATCTTGCCTTTTGATGAGCCATTTGGCAAATATGATGAGTTTTCTGAGCGTATGTCAGAGAATATTTCTCATATCTTAAAGCACGAAAGTAAACTAAATTTCGTTGTAGATATATCTTCTGGTGCGTATTTTGTGGAGTATCTGACAGAGCAACTTGCTCAAAAAGCATGGATTCTTTTCCAGGAAATAGAACAAGCTGGTGGTTTTTTGGTTTATCACGAAAAAGGTATGCTCAAAGAAGCTATTACAAATGTAGCAAAAGAGAAAATCAAAGATTTTCAGGCTAAAAAAATAGTACAAATTGGTGTAAATAAATATCCAAATGCTAAAGAAGAAATACAAATAAATACCAAAAACGAATCTTTTTTTGCTGGAAATGCCATCAGAATATTTCGTTTGGAAGAGTTTTTAGAATCTTAAGATATTAAAGTGTCATAAAATATTTTGTCTTGAGTCTTAATTTCTAAGGTCTTATTTTACCATTTATAACTCATAATTTATCATTCACTATACATTATCTATGAAAAGAGTCATTCAGAATATTTTGGTAAGTGCTTTGGCTGGATTTGGAGGTGCTTTTGTATTTTATAGTGTTGTTCCACAACTCCATCAGCCACAAACAGAGAGTTTTGTAAATCAAACATATACACAACGACCTATTCAAAAAGTAGGTGATGAAGATGAAATTCAAGATATTCCACAGAGTCCACCCGATTTTGTGCAAGCCTCTGCGATTTCTACGCAAAGTGTTGTGTACATCAAAAATATATCTCGCAGACAAACTGTAGATATGTTCGATTTATATTTTGGTGGTGGTGGTTATGGAGATAACCGAGTTGTAGCATCAGGTTCAGGTGTTATTTTTACAGCAGATGGTTATATTATTACCAACAACCATGTAATTGAAGGAGCCGAAAGCATAGAGGTTATTCATAGTAAAAAAACCTACAAAGCCAAAATTATAGGCAGAGACCCCTCTACCGATTTAGCGTTGCTCAAAATAGATGCAAAAGGTTTACCAAACATTCGTTTGGCTCGTTCCAAAGAAGTACAAATTGGCGAATGGGTATTAGCAGTGGGTAATCCTTTTAATCTAACCTCTACTGTTACGGCAGGCATTGTGAGTGCCAAAGGGCGTAGTTTACAGCTTTTGAGTCGTAGTGCTCGCTTTCCTATCGAATCGTTTATTCAAACAGATGCAGCTATTAACCCTGGCAATAGTGGTGGAGCTTTGGTAAATTTGAAAGGTGAATTGATTGGTATCAATACTGCTATTTTATCGCAAACAGGTTCTTATACTGGTTATGGTTTTGCTGTACCAGTAGATATTGTGGCAAAAGTTGTAAACGATTTGATTCAGCATGGTGAAGTACAAAAAGCTTTTGTGGGTTTAGATGTGATGGATTTGGACTCAGAAGTAGCCAAAGAATTTGGTATCAAGGAATTAGAAGGTGTTGTCATTCAGAAAGTAATGCAAGAAGGAGCAGCTTTTGGAGCAGGTTTGAAACGTGGTGATGTGATTGTAAAAATTAATCAGGAAACAATCAATTCCAAAGCTGATTTTGATGAAAACTTAAGTTACTACAAACCTGGTGATGAAATTACGATTACTTACAAACGAGCAGGTAAAACAGAACAAAAGAAAATCAAATTGACCAATAAACAAGGTACAACAGATGCCAGCAAGAAAGAAACCCTTTCTGCTGACGATTTGGGTGTTGATTTAGAAGTTTTGCCCAAAGTAGAAAAAGAGAAAATTGGCTTGAAAAATGGAGTAAGAATTTTGAATCTCAGAAATGGGTTTTTCAGAAACAATGGTTTTGAAGAAGGTTTTATTATTCTGAAAATCAATGGAGTAGAAGTTTCAACAGCAGAACAAGCTTTAGAATTGATTACCAAGTCCAATCGAAAGATTACCATTGAAGGAGTTGACCGATACGGACAATTTGCTTATTACTCATTTTCTCGATAAACTTAAACAGCCCTGAATGAAGGGCTGTTTTTATGTTTTTTATTTATGAACACATTTTTGAAAAGTATTTTATTTTTATTATTCATCTTTTTGTGGGCTTGTGATAGAGAAAAGCCTTCTACTCAAACTATTGAAACTGTTAAAACCATAGATTCCGTAGATTCCTCTACTTCTACCCAAAATACGCCTTCACTCAAAGAAATCTTTTTTCCACAAGATTCGCCTGATTCTGTTAAAATCAAAAAAGAACAAGATAGTTTGGCTTCCTTAAATGATGAAGAAAAAAGACCACAAGGAAGCCTTGGTTTTGATGCTTTGATGAAAAAATTCAAATATAAAGACATTAAAACATTCGACTTTTCTAAGAATTGGTGGGGCGATTTTGACAACTATTATCGTTTGAGTTTTGATGAAATGAAAAAGTTGGGTTTATGTGGTAAAGAAAGTTTCACCCGTTGTTTTGAAGAAGATGATTATTACCCAAGAATTCATCCTTATTCAATTCATCATTTTGATAACCAGATTATTGTATGTACTTTTTTGCAATTAGCAGATGGTGGATTTAGTTTGTATGTTGTTAGTTACAAGAATAAAAAAAGAAAATCCATTGGAAAAGAAAATATAGCCTTTTCTTTTGGTGATATTGGAACTGTTATTCATTGGAAAGCTAAGTTAGAAAACCAAGTATTTACAACTAATTATAAAGAATGGATTATTGAGGAATTAAGGGTACAAGGTAAAATGATCACCACCATAGACTCCAACGGGGTTATCAAACAAGACAGAAAGGAGGATTTTAACAAAGGTTATGCCCGATAATGAAGGAAATTTTATGTCTTATTTCTTGTTTTTTTTGTCTATCACAAATTTCTATTATCTTGCCTAAAGATTTTAAGCTGAAACCATGATGGTTAAAACTTTACATCAGAAGCTACTTAGACTTTATTGGGCATTATTTCTCCTTTTACTGAGTTTTATTATAGGTACTATTAGTTTCATGGCTATTGAAGGTTATGGACTGCTGGATGCCTTGTATATGTGTATTATTACGGCTGCAACCATTGGTTATCAGGAAGTAAAACCTTTATCAGATGCAGGAAAAATATTTAATATTTTTTACATTTTAGCAAATTTGGCTTTATTTGCCTATGTTATTTCAACACTTACAAGTTATTTGTTTGAAGGTGAACTCAAAAATATTTTCAGAAAATACAAGGTTCAAAAAATTATTCAGAAAATGGAAGACCATATCATTGTTTGTGGCTATGGGAGAAATGGCTTTAACGTTTGCCAAGAGCTTAATCGTTTGAATGTTCCCTATGTACTCATTGAAAAAGATGAACACCATGTAGAGCATTTTACATCTTCAGATAACCATCAAATGCTTATTGGTGATGCAACCCTTGATGAAACACTCAAAGAAGCCAATATAGACAAAGCCAGAGCCCTTATCATTGCTCTTCCTAATGATGCCAATAATGTATTTATTACGCTCACAGCCAGAGAATTAAATCCAAAAGTTTTTATTATCACAAGAGCTTCTGAACAAAATTCTGAAAAGAAAATGTATCGGGCTGGAGCCAACAAAGTGGTAATGCCTGAGGCTTTAGGAGGTATCCATATGGCTCAAATTGTTGTAAAACCTGAAATTATTGAGTTTTTGGATTTGATAAGTGGTTTGGACAAAATGAAATTGAAGCTTGAGGAAGTGATGTTCAACGAACTACTCACCCACTCTGCTACACTTTCTATCAAAGATTTGAATTTAAAACAGGAAAATGAAGCTTCTGTGATTGCTCTTAAAGATAGAGAAAAAGGGTTTATTTTAAATCCCAGTGAGAGTTATGTGCTTTCTGATGAGACCATTCTGATTATTTTGGGTACAGAAGATGCTATTAAAAGATTTAAACAACGACACGCAAGAAGAAGATGAAAATAGCTCAAATTTCTGATTTGCACCTTACTCCAAACAAAGAATCGGCAAATGATATTGATGTTTGGGCAAATTTTGAGAAAGTTTTGACTCATGTCCAAACACGAAATCCTGATATTTTGGTTGTTTCTGGTGATATTTGCTATGATGTAGGTGATGAAAATACTTATAAGGAAGTAAAAAAACAATTAGATTCTACCCAAATACCTTATTATGTTATTTCAGGAAACCATGATGATTCTTTGGCTTTAGGAAAAGTCTTTGGTTATCCTACTGAAAACGGCAAATTAAATCCTTATAAAATTACATTAGACAACACAGATATACACTTTTGGGATTCTTGGGATGGCATTATTGAGCCTTCTTGGATTGATAATTTAGATGCTACTTCTCTTGTTTTTGTGCATCATCCACTTGTTTTAGGAACTTGCCAGTTTATGGATAATAAATATGCTCTTCAGAACATAGAAATTATTACAGAGAAACTAAGAAAGACTAAAAATTCGCATTATTTCTTTCATGGGCATTATCATTTTGAAAAGTCTATTCATAGTTCCAAACATCATTTTTTCATTACACCTTCTACTTTTTTCCAATTAGATGATATTTCATCTGATTTCAAGATAGCTTCAACACAGATTGGCTACCGCTGGATAAGTTTTAACAACAATATGCTTCTTACAAATACAGTTTTTATATAATCTTTTCTAAAAACAAAAAACTACCTTTTCAGGTAGTTTTTAATAAAATATTATATAAATTATATATTCTTGCTTTCGTAATATTTGAGAAGACGAGCAATATCATCTTCGTTTTTCATGTCTAATTTATTTGCCTTGATGTAGTCTTCCCACATTTTTTTATCACCTCCCAATGCTTCCAAAACAGATTTTTTGTTTTTCTTAATTGCTATTCCTTTAGAATCTTTGTAGATGAATAAAGTTTTTTCTTTAGAATATGCAAATTCTTCGGCATTTGAGCCATAAGTAGAGCCTCCTGATTTTTGTAAAACAACAAAATATTTTGTGAGTAATTTTACTTTTGGAGAATTATAATGTGTTAAAAAGAAATTAGTTGCTGAATATTTATCTACACCTTCCAAACCACTTACAAATGTATAATCTCTTAAAATACCTGTTTCCTTATCTTTTGCCTTTAGTGTAAAACTCAAAACACTACCTTTGGGGAATTCAAATACTTTATTTCCGTCTTTCATTACAATTTTATCGCTAGCGATATTGTATTTGATATTTGATACAGGCACACCTTTAGAATCTACATTGATGAGCAAGTTACCAGAACCCCATTCTTCAGAGAAATAGCTATTGGCGTCATCTGCATTTTTACCTTTTGTTGTAAAAGGAACTAAAGTGAGTCCACCAACACTTGGACCTAAGTTAGTTTGAGCACTTACACAATAAGATGCAGTAAGAAATAAGCCAAGAAATACAGATTTTAAATTCATTTTCATTAATAGTTTTGGTTAAATTTATTATAAGGGTACAAAATTAAATAATTATAAATAAATGCACAATGATGGACTGTTTTTTTTTATTTCACAAAAATATTATTTGTATAAAATAAAAAAATCCAAAATGATAGAACGACCACTTTGGATGAGTAAATGGATATTTTCAATGAGTATTTAGCTTTCTTCCACCTCTTCTATTTGGAGTTGTTTTTCGTAAAGATCTTTGTACGTGCCCTTTAACGCCATCAGTTCTTCATGAGAGCCTTGCTCTACTACATGTCCCTCATCTAACACCAAAATCTTATCTGCCAGTTTCGCTGAAGAAATTCGATGAGAAATAATAACCGTTGTTTTACCTTCCATTAAGTTTTGTAATTGATTGAGTATGGAGTTTTCCGTTTTGGTATCAACAGCTGAAAGACAATCATCTAAAATCATAATAGTTGGGTTTTTCACAAGAGCTCTTGCAATCGAAACTCGTTGTTTCTGACCACCTGAGAGTGTGATACCTCTCTCTCCAACAACTGTTTTAAATTGCTGAGGAAAATCCATAATATTTTGGTAAACATCAGCCCATTTAGCAGCTTGCATCATTTGTTCTTCTGAGATTTCTTTAGAACCAAAACCAATATTGTTGGCAACAGTATCTGAAAACAAGAAAACATCTTGGGGAACATAACCCATCTGACTACGCAGATGCTGTAAATTATATTGTTTGATATTGATACCATCTATCAAAATTTCTCCTTGTGTGGTATCATACATACGACAAAGCAAGTTAGCAAGTGTACTTTTTCCTGAGCCTGTTGTTCCTAAAATAGCAATAGACTCACCACTATGTACATCAAAATTAATATTTTCTAATGCCTTGATACCTGTGTCAGGATACACCAACGATACATTTTTGAAAGAAATATTTCCTTTAATAGGCATTAATTGGTTTCCTTCTGAAATAATATCTGTTTTTACAGCCAAAAACTCGTTGATACGGCGTTGTGAAACAGATGCTTTCTGAATAATACTAGCAATCCAACCTAGTGAAGTAACTGGCCAAATCATCATGTTCAAATATAAAATAAACTCTGCGATATGTCCTCTTGTCAGTGTTCCGTTAATAACTTCTAAGCCTCCTACATACACTACTAAAATATTACTCAAGCCTATCAGAGCCAGAACAAGTGGGAAAAACCAAGCTTCTGCAATGGTTAGCTTTAAAGATTTTTGTCTGTATATTCCACTTTCTTTGGTAAAATTATCAACTGAACTCTTTTCTCTCGCAAAAGCCTTGATAACTCTAATACCCGAAAAGGCCTCTTGAACAAACGAAGAAAGCCTCGATAAACTTTGCTGTATTTGCTCCGAACGGCGATTGATGATGTTATTGACAATATAAATACTAATAGATAAAAATGGTAAGGGTAATAAACTATACATGGTTAGTTTGTAGTCCACAGAAAGCATATAAGGGATAACCATCACAAATACAGCTATCAGATTGATACCATACATAATTCCTGGACCCAAGTACATACGAACTTGGCTTACATCTTCAGAAATACGAGCCATCAAATCGCCTGTTTTATTCTTTCTATAAAAACTGAGTGGCAAAGACTGATAATGTTCATAGATTTCACTTTTGAGATCGTACTCAATAAATCTAGACATGACAATGAGTGTTTGTCTTACCAAAAACAAGAAAAAACCTCGTAACAATGCCATCATCAGGATAATACCTCCATAAATGAGGATATTGAACGTAAAAGCGTCTTCTATTTCTTTCTGACAAACAAAGCCTTTGAGTAAGAAAAACCAGTCAATCGTTTCCTCAACAGCATTGAAGGCATACCGAACCACCTGAGCAGGTAAAATCAGAAAAAAATTGGATATTACTGTAAACAGAATACCCAAAGCAAGCAAATGCTTGTATTTATATAAATATTTATTGAGATGTTTTAAAGAATGCATTGAATGTTTTTATTTAGAAAACGTGGGTTTTTGTTTTTTGGTATTGAATTTTGAAAAATACTCATCTATTTTCATATTTTTTATCACAATCCAATATGATAACGAAGTTGTTTTAAGTTAATTTCAGCAGAATATAAATCTCCTATATTATCAGTTGCTATATGTTTATAGCGATTCTCATAATCAGAAAATGCCTGCATTACTTTATTAAATTTCTTCAATTCATCTGATATTATATATAAATCTACATTGGAATAATCCATTAAAGTTGCTAATCTCCCTACTCCTGACCAAGTTCCTGTTGACATTTCTACTTCAAAAGCTTTTTCAGGTATCAAATTTTTTCCTTTTTCTTTAAACCAAATAACATCTATTCTTCTTAAAAGGTCATAATCCGCAAATTGTAATTCAGGGCAATCCTTTAAGGTTGTTATTTCTCCAAGTTTTTTATCATTAAATTTCTTAGATTTATCAGGACAGAAAGTTTTAAAACCTCGTATATTGCCTATTTCTATTAAACGCCCTTGAACAACAGAGTGAATACTCTCTTCTACTGTATTATTACTATCTGATTTATATTCTTGATATAATAAATCCCAATTATTAATAAATTTGGAACAATCTAAACGATTATTTTTGCCTGATAAAACTACATTCAAATCTTTATCAATTGTTATTTTATACTCCCCGTTTCTATCATGGCTAATTTGTGGTAAACATGAAAATAAAACTTTGGCTGGAATAATTAAAATTTTATCCATTGAACCACAAATAAAGGCTATAAATGGATTATCTAAATTATTCATTTCTTCTACTGTTAAATAATTTAGTCCATAAAAGAAACGTCTATTAGCTCCTTCAGTTGCAGCCCTAATGAGTACATTTGCTGATGCAATTTTATAAGTTCTTGATTTTAAAACTTTTATTAATTCAAAAGTACCTTGTACAGTTTTTACTTTTTCTAAAAAATCAGATACAAGCAAATCTGTTGGTGTCATCTTCTTTTTTTGCATCAATATTCTAAGGTTTGACAATCAAAAGCCTCATTTTCTACACATTTAATCGTTTCAATTGAAAATTGATATTTATTTTTATCATCATCATTTGATAAATCGCTTATGTCAGAAGTAAAGAATGTGACTAAATTTTTAGCTTGTTCCTCATCTGTAGCATTGATTTCCACTAAATAAGACTTTGTAAGTGTTATGACAAATTTTTGCATAAAAATTTACTATTTATCTCTATATTTTATACTTGATTACAATCATAAAACATGAAGTAAACAATTTTCGGCTACCTCGTTTCTAATAATTTATTTACCCCTTTGGTTGTTTTTTAGGTGATTTGGCTTTGCCAGACCATGTATTGTAATCTTCTTTGTTTTTGGCTCTATGTTGTTGGGCATCAAAGCGTTTGTATTTTAAGCCATCTTCAGTACGATAGTTTTTTCTAAACATTCTTCTATACCAAGGCATTCCTGAAACAACTTTCAGGTTTTTCTCTTTGATAGCTTCTTCTCTGGTTACAGGTCTTCCATCTCCTCTTTCGCCACCAAAGTAATGTGAGTGGTCTTGGATGGTTTTGCAACCTATCACTTTGCATTTTTTTACACAACTACTGGTAGCTATCAACAAAAAAAATCCTAAAAACAAAAATATACGCATGATTATTTCAATTATCAATGAAAAACTATCAATAAGTTATAAGCTCTTTAGAATTAAAAAACTCATACTTTACTCCTTATAACTTATCACTCCTTACAGCCATTTAAACACTTGTTGCAATAAACCTAGTTTACCTTTGTAAGGAGGATAACGCAAAGGAATATCTAACCAAAATGGTTTTTTAAGCACTGCTTTATAATGAGTAAAATTGTCAAAACTATACTTACCATGATAACCTCCCATTCCACTATTGCCCACTCCACCAAAAGGCAGATGAGAATTAGCTAAATGAACAACTGTATCGTTGATACAAGCTCCACCAAACGAGACATTTTCAAGCACTTTTTCTTGCTTTGCATCACTTTTTCCAAAATAATAACAAGCCAAAGGCTTTTCTTTGTATTTCAAATCTTCAATTACTTTATCCAAATCAGAAAATTCTAAAATAGGCAGAATAGGTCCAAAAATCTCCTCTTGCATGATGGCATCGTCCCAAGTAACATTGTCTAGAAGTGTTGGAGCTATATACAATTCTTTTTCGTCTGTTTCACCACCTTTCACCACCACACCATTATCCAAATATTTTTTGAGGCGTTCAAAATGGCGTTGACTGATGATACGAGGAAAATCTTCACTTTGTTGTGGATTTTCGCCATAAAATTCTGTAACACAAGCACTCATTTTATTAATGAGCAGGCTTCTAATACTTTTATGAGCCAATACATAGTCAGGAGCTACACATGTTTGTCCACCATTCAAAAACTTACCCCAAACAATGCGTTTGGCTGTTACATCCAAATCTGCATCTTCATCCACAATACAAGGGCTTTTTCCACCCAACTCAAGTGTAACAGGGGTAATATACTCAGCAGCAGCTTTAGCCACAATTTTACCTACAGTTGTACTTCCTGTAAAAAATATTTTGTCAAAACGTTCTTTTAGAAGAGCTTGTGTTTCTTCTACCCCTCCTTCTACTACACCTACATAGTTCTCTTCAAATACTTCTTGCATTATTACCTTGATAACATGTGATGTATGAGGTGGAAGTTCTGAAGGTTTGATAACCACTGTATTTCCAGCAGCAATTGCTCCTATAGCAGGAAGCACTGTAAGCTGAAAAGGGTAGTTCCATGCACCTATTACAAGGACTGTGCCATATGGCTCTGGATATAAGTAATTTGTTGAAGGAAAATTAAGTATTGAACCTCGTGTAGATTTTGGACGAGCCCAATCTTTCAGATTGTCTTTCATCACCTTGATTTCATCAATTACCAAAGCCACTTCAGACACAAAAGACTCAAAGTTTGACTTCCTGAAATCTTTATAAAGAGCTTCAAAAATATCTTCTTTGTGGCGTTCTATGGAACGTTGTAGTAAACTCAGTTTTTCCAAACGATAAGCTACATCTTTAGTTTTATGTGTCTTGAAAAAAGATTTTTGACGAGCAATTAAATCAGCGATGGGATTTACAACCACATTTTTTTCTACAAGAACTTCCATAATTTTTGTATATTTAGGAATGGATAATCTAACAAATTTGCATATTTTTTTTAATCAAAACCAAATATTTGCTTTTTTTGTTCGTAATTAAACTATAAGGTTCAAAATTTGCTGATACTATATTATCAGAAAAAGGTGTTTTTTTGCGTTATGATAATACGATTGGTACAATTTAATTTCTATAACTATGTATAAAAAGACTTGGCTCGTTGCAATGATGCTAATTTTGTCTATGGTAGGACAAAAAGCATGGGCAAATTATATTCTCATTTCAATGGATAAAGCCCAAAAAAATCATTTAAAAGCCTATGGTATAGCCTATTGGGTGCTTTCTAAAATTGGTCAAGAAGTAGATTGGCTTTTAAACTACAAAGGGGGCAGTTTTGGAACAAAATACGTTCAGAAAATAGAAAATGAGCTGGTTGTGAGGGGTATAAGCTATACTGTCATTTCTGATGCTCAATACAACCAAGTACTTGCTGAAATTGGTAGTCCTTCAGCTAATATGGATATTGTAAAGCTCGAAAAAGCTCCTAAAGTGGCTGTTTACTCACCCAAAACCAAGCAACCTTGGGATGATGCTGTTACACTTGTACTTACATACGCTGAAATACCTTATGACTTGATTTATGATGATGAAATCATGCAGAATAAACTCATAGAATATGATTGGTTGCACTTACATCATGAAGATTTTACAGGGCAACAAGGTAAATTTTATGCTCAAGCCCGTAATCAAGCGTGGTACATTCAAGAAAGAAAGGAACTGGAAAATATGGCAAAAAAATGGGGATTTTCTAAAGTTTCTCAACTTAAACTCAATATAGTAAAGAAAATCAGAGACTTTTGTTTTGGAGGTGGATTCATGTTTGCTATGTGTTCAGCTACAGATACTTTTGATATTGCCATGGCAGCTGAAGGCGTTGATATTTGTGAAAGTATGTATGATGGTGATGGTGCTGACCCGCAAGCTCAACAAAAATTAAATTTTAAAAATACTCTTGCTTTCAAAGATTTTCATTTAGAACGTAATCCGTATGTATATGAGTACTCAGATGTTGATAATCAACAACATGAGAGAGGTGTAAACGAAAAAACAGATTTCTTCCAATTATTTACTTTTTCTGCCAAGTGGGACCCTATCCCAACCATGCTTACCCAAAATCATGAAAATTTAGTAAAGGGTTTTATGGGACAGACAACAGCGTTCAAAAAGAGAACGATTAAATCTGAAGTACTTGTGCTGGCAGAAACCAAACAGTGTAATGAAGCTCGTTATATGCATGGTACCTATGGAAATGGGACATGGACTTTCTATGGTGGACATGATCCTGAAGATTATCAGCATTTTGTAGGAGAAGAACCAACAGATTTGAATTTACACCCCAATTCACCTGGTTATCGACTTATTTTAAATAATGTACTTTTCCCTGCTGCTAAAAAGAAAAAACAAAAGACATAATATTTAAAGATATAAGAAATGAGAAAAAAGACATCAGAATAATCAAATCTGATGTCTAATGTTTTTTGTATAATATCCTTCACCATATGCCCGAAATTTTACAGTATTTTATTGTTTTTATTGCAAGTATTCTTGCTGGTTTTATCAATACTCTTGCAGGAAGTGGTAGCTTGATTATGCTTCCTTTACTGATGTGGGTAGGTTTGCCCCCTATAGTTGCCAATGGGACAAATCGTATCGCTGTGGTGTTTCAGAGTGCAACAGGACTTGCCACTTTTCTCAAAAAATCATCTATACGCCTCGAAAATCCTTTTTGGATAGTTGCTCCTTCCCTACTTGGAGCTTTGTTGGGAGCTTACCAAGCCACCCAAGTAAGTGATAAGTTTTTTAAAGATTTCTTAGGCATTTTAATGATTGTAATGCTTTTTTTGATTCTTTTAAAACCTGAAAAATGGCTCAAAGAAAAACTTCAGAATCCTGAGGCAGACAAAAAATGGTACAATTTACTTGGACTTTTCTTTGTGGGTGTGTATGGAGGATTTGTACAAGCTGGTGTAGGAATTTTTTTGCTTGTAGTACTCGTGATGGGTATGGAGAAACCTATGAAAATGGCCAATGCCTACAAACTCATTATTGTAGCTTTGTATGCTTTGCCTGTACTGATTGTGTTTCTGTGGAGTGGGCAAGCCAATTGGAAATGGGGACTTTTTACAGCTGTCGGGCAAGCTACAGGGGCATACATTGCTGCTAATTTTGCAGCCAAACACCCAAAAGCCGATCGTTGGACATATTATTTACTTATTGTGATTATTGTTATTTCAATAGTATATTTTTATTGGGATAAGTTCAATTTGAATACTTAAATTATATATTATCACTTTTTAAAGTGAGGTTTTTCATCGATTTTATTTCATTGGGCATGTTTTTGATTGGATTCCCACAAACATTTAAATATATAAGATTAGGCAGATTGGCTATTTCTTTGGGTAGAGTTTCCAACAAATTATTTTCTAAATCTAGTATTTTGAGATTTTTGAGATTCCCAATTTCTGGTGGTAAATTTTCTAGTCGATTTTTGGTTACTTGTAAAGTACTTATTTGTTTTAAACTACCTATTTCTGGAGGCAACTCTTCTATCTGATTTCCTGTCAGATTCATATTTTCTAAGTTTTCGCAATTTCCTATTTCAGAAGGTAGCTTCTTTATTTGATTGATAGTTGCAGTTAGGTAACGAAGTTTTTTGAGTTTTCCAATTTCTTGTGGTAAACTTTTTAGTTGATTGTTATATACACTCAATTCTTCTAAATTTTTCATTTCTCCTATTTCTTGTGGCAATGTTTTTAGCATATTACCACTGATATCTAAATAGCTCAAATTAGGCAGCAAAGCCAATTCTGTAGGAAAATCTGTAATTCTATTAAGAAATAAATTTAATTCTTTTATTTCAAATAAAGAGCGTTCAAACAACCAATTTTTATACTTTAAAAGACAACTCCTTACTTGCTGGTATGACTTAACTGAAGCTCCAAAATAATCTATAAATTCATGCTCATAGTTTTCAGCTAATAGCCATCCCAATTCAAGATTTGCTTCATTATTGCTTTCTATTAAATCAATGATATTTTTAAATTCAGGTGTCATGTTAAATGTTCAGTTTGTTATCTTCTACAAACGTTCCATACAAATTATTGAGTACTTTATCTATCATAATATTTTCATAACTTTCTCCAACATAAATCTTTTTAAGATGTTTTAACTCTCCTGAAAGTGTCTGAATAGGATTACCTTCTAGATACAATATTTCTAATTTTTGTAATTTATCCATTTTTTCAGGTAAATTCTCTATCAAATTCCCGTCTAAACGTATTTTTTTGAGTTTTTTTAGCTTTACAATGGTTTCAGGCAACTTCTTAAACTTATTATGACACAATGATAAAGTTTCTAAGTTATTGAGATTCCCGATTTCTGGTGGTAATTCTCGTAAAGGAAGATTTTGTTGAATATCCAAATCTTCCAATTTCTTTAAATTAAATAACTCAATAGGTAATTTTTCGAGCTTATTTCGCATTAGGGAAAGCTTTTCTAATTTTTTGAGTTTTCCAATTTCTGGTGGTAAACATGATAACTCATTGTTACTAAGATCTAAATATCTTAATTTTGTCATTTCTCCAATCTCAGAGGGCACCTTTTGAAGTTTATTTTGCTCCAAATAAAGGTGTTCGCAATTTTTCCATTTTCCAATAGTCTCTGGTAGTTTAGTTATCTGATTATCAGAAAACCCAACCTGTACCAAATTTTCTAATTCTCCTATCTGGTGAGGTATCTCTTTGATTTGATTATCAGAAATATCGAAATAAGCAATCCTCTTAAGTTTACTAATTTGTTCTGGTATTTTTTTGATTTGATTATGAGAAGCTGAGAATTCATTCAGCCATTTTAATTCAAATATTTCAGTAGGTAAACTCTTCAAATGATTCTCATCTATATGAAAAGTATATAATTTTTTGAGTTGCTTGATTTCTTTAGGAATGGATTTGATATTGTTTTGTTTCAAATCTAAATAACAAAGTTTTTTAAGCTGAAATATGCCTTTGGGAATTTGTGTAAGCCTGTTTTTATACAGTCTCAGTTCTCCCAAATTTTTTAGAAGATATATTTCCTTAGGAATTGTTTTAAAACCATATTTAGATAAATCAAGTTCTATAATGGAAAGAAGAGGCTCTCCTCTTTTCCATGTACTTCTTCTGTTATATTCTTCTAAGAAATCTATCAGTTTTTTATATTGCAAGACACTACAGCCAAATTGTTGATAAAAATCTGCTTGATAATTTTTAGCCAAACGCAATGCCAATTGCATATTTCCATCATCTCCACTTTCCAGCAGATTAGCAATATTTTGAAGCTGTTTTTTTATATCATCAGATACTTCTTTACTTCTCATTTTTTAACCAGAATTAATTTATCTTTCTCAAATTCCTGAGGAATAGTTTTTATTGGGCAACCTGATATATTTAGATATTCCAAATTCGGAAGCTCTGCTAGTGCTTTGGGTAAAATTTCTATGGGATTATGGCTTAAAAATAATGTTTTTAAGTTTTTGAGCCTCAAAATATTTTGAGGAAAAATACTCAACTGATTGCTATCTAAATTTAATATTTCCAAATTCTCCAAATCTCCTATTGCATCAGGTACTTGAGTTAATTGGTTTTTATCCAATTCTAAAGTTTTCAGATTTTTGAGTATTCCTATTTGTGTTGGGACATCTTTTAGTAAGTTTCCACTCAAACCCAGTGATGTTAGTTCTTTTAAGTTTTCAATTTCTGGAGCAATTTCTGTAATTTGGTTAAATCTTAGGGATAGTTCTTTCAATTTAAACAAAAAGTACAAACCACTAGGCAATGTTTGTAACTGATTATAAGATAGTTCCAGTTTTTCAAGTTTTTTTAAATTTTCTATTGGGAAAAAAATATCTTGTATAAGATTGGCTTCCAAACTCAAAACTCTCATTTTCTTTAAATTACCCATCTCCTTGGGCAATTTTTTTATCTGATTTCTTGAAAGATTTAACTCCTCCAAATAAGTAGCATTTTCTATTTCAATAGGTATTTCTTGTATATAATTCGCTTGAGCATATATTTGTTTTAGTTTTTTGATTAAAAATAAGCCCGTTGGAATCTCAGATATCCTATTTTTAGCAACATTGATAAATTCTAAACCTTTCAGTAAACCAATCGCAAAAGGTACTTCTAACAATCTTTTTGAGTTTGCATAAATATGAGTAATTTTTTTAATATCCATATTTTCATGCCAAACATTTGTTTTCACTAAAAAACCTAACAGTTTCTGATAATCGGCTACACTACACTTAAAATATTCTTGAAACTCCTCTTCATATCCCACAGCCAGAAGCAAGCCCAAACGAATATTGTTTTTATCATGGCTTTCAATCAAATCGGCTATATTTCTAAATTCTGGAGACATATTTAAAAAATAGGAATTTTATTCAAAGAATAACATTTGCTAATATTTTTACTTGTTCCTGAAACTCTTGTTTCATCCGAATTGAAGTCTTTTGCCAAGAAATGCGTACAATCTTCTATTGCTTTTTGGTCTCGTTCAGCATCCGATTTAAAACCTCCTACAAAATTCCATTCATTGACAAATGTTCTAAAAACATCAGGCTTATAACGAGGTTTTTCGCCTATATGATAAACCCAAACATTTTTTGAATAGGTTTTCAGATATTCCATCATGAGTGTATCTAAACCTCTAAAATCGCATACTACAAAGCCTACTTCACTTTCTGTAAGCAAAAAACTTTCTATTGGTTCAATATAGTATTTCAAGAAATCTTGGAAACTGATGTTTCCATTCCCAAATACAAGTATTTTTTTCATAAATAACTAAGTATTTTATACAAAAAAACCTGACAATTTACTGTCAGGTTCTATTTTTTATTTTTTCTCCTATCCTATGGAATGTAAGATACTTCTACATTAAATTTAGGTGTTTTAGCCCCCAAAGCATCATATACATTTCTTGATACTTTGATTAGTGTTTTGCCATTACCTACACTTGGCAATTTGCCAATAATACGTACAAATACACTTTCTCCACTTGTTTCATTCTTTACAGCTACAATTGTACCGATTGGAGCATCTTTATGTAAACCTGTATAATTACCTGCTTTTTCATCTTCCATTACTTCAGCTGTTCCTTTTTCAATAATTTTGCTGTATCCGCTGATTGTTATTACTTGTCTTGTAATTTCAGATCCTTCTGTTGTTTCAACCGTTTCTTTGACCTCTTTAGTTTCCTTATTTTCCTTTACTTCCTTATTCTCTTTCACTTCTTTGTTTTCAGTTGCTTTTTTGTAGCCCGTAGGATAAACTTCCAATTTCTGACCTATTTGCAGTCTGCTGTCTTGGGCAAGTCCATTCCATTCCAAAAATTCAGTAAGTTTTACATTGTATTTTTTAGCAATTGTATAAGGAGAATCATCTTCTTTTACAACATGGATAGTCTTTTCAGCAACTTTTACTTCTTTGTTTTCCTTATTTTCTTTGTTTTCTTTTACCTCTTTATTTTCCTTTACTTCCTTGTTTTCTTTGACTTCTTCTACTGGCTTGGTAATCCAAAGTTCTTGCCCTGCCTTGATACCTGCTGCTCCTATAGTATTCCATTTTTGTAAATCTGCCACACTTACTTTGTATTTCTGGGAAATTTTATACAAAGTTTCACCAGCAGTTACTGTATGTTTTATAGACTTGGTTTTGTTAGTTTCTTGAGGTAATGTAAGTGTTGCTTGTTTTTCAAAGTCTTTGTATGGAATACGCAGTATATCGTTGATACGCAGATTTTTAGCCTGTGGATTTTCTTTTGTAATATCATCTACAGTTACTTTATATCTTCTTGCCAATCCAAATAAAGTTTCTTTAGCATCTACTTTATGAATAATCCAAGCCTTTTTCTTATTTTTATCTATTTCCAAACGCAAAGAGTCTGTAGGACGAGCCAACAATGCCTGAGAAAATAAGAATAAAACAAAAGAGGATACTAGAATTTTTCCTGAGATTTTCATGATATTTTAATTTACGCTAATGAATAAATATTGAGTTCGTTAGGATTTGGATTTAAAATCAGAAAGTTATCAAAAATAAAGTATGGTTGATACGTATTTTCAATGGTAGAAACTTGCTGATGGATTTTCACATTTCCTGCAATATCTGTAATCAGCAAGAAATAAGCAAATTTTTCTTTAATTTCTGTGCTATAAATCATACAGATATACGCTTTATATTCCAAATAGGTTACAAAATTAGATACCTTTTGTGAAGTTTTTAGCTTTACAAATTGCTCTAAATCTTTAAAATAAGGATTTTCTTGGGTATAAATATGTGGGAAATAATATTCAATTTCTTTATGATAAATTTGGATAGGCTCTTTTATCAAATGCCCTGTTTGTAAGTGATAAGGCTTTGAAGTTGTCAATTCTAAGTTTTCTCTTATCCAAACACAATTATTTTTAGTATCTAAACTATCAAAGTGGAGTTGTGTGTTTTGCCAAAGAATTTGTTTTTCAGCTATTCCATACACTACAAATCCTTTATTTGAAACACTATTTTCTTGCTCATACAGAGCAAATACAATTTTTTGAAGAGAAATTGCTACTACTGAAACCCACCAGTTTTCCCATAGTATCAAATTTTCAATAACAATTGCTTGTTTTTCAATATCTAATACATCAAAATATACTTGCTGTTTTTCTGCATCTCGTTTTTCTATAACAAGAAGTTTATTTTCCGTATCAGGCAATATTTTCCAAATCGGTAATACAGATTTGTAATTCCACATGGATGAGTTAATCTAAATTGTATAATAGGTTTCTTTGTAGGCATCCCAAAGACTTTGGCGTATGTCAGAGTCTTCTCTATTTAAAGCCATAGGCCTAATGTAAGATTGCCTGAGTTCCATAAATCTGTCTAAAGTAGCTACTTTCAGGCTCATCAAATCATTTCCATAGCCCAAAGTAATCAAGCTCAGACTCATATCATCGCCTGTTACCATTTCTAAGGCTATTGTAAGGATTTCTTGCCACATTTCTACATTACATACAAGTGGATGATGTAGCGTGGCAAGTAAATAATATTCAAAATGAAAAGGAGTTGGTAAATACCCAAAAGTTCCATCTGTAGCTGTTATTAGTACAATGGGTTCATCAAAAATGATTTGTTTTTTTCTTAAAGTAAAATCTTCGTCAGCACTGATGCAATTTGATATGGGTGAATCTTTTTGTAAGTTCTCAAAAGCATCAAAAGGTTCTATTAAATCATCTTCAGAAATTTGCTTTAAAATATCTTTTTTGAGCACATACACCCTTGAATCTCCTGCCCAAAAGCTTTCTGTATAGTATTTATTTTGGGACATGGTAATTCCTTCTTCTACCCTAAAAACAACTCCTGCAATGGTTGTGGGTAACCTGCGTATCAATTTGCTTTTGAGTTTGGAACGTTGTTGGTCTATTTGAGCTATTTTAAGCGAAAAAGCAGTTTTGAGATATTTTTCAAGGTTTTCTGTAAAATTTTCTATTTCAGGGTTTTGTTGTACAAATGCTTGTTCAGTTACTTGCATAGCAAGCCTCGAAGCTAAATATGCACCTGTAAATGTTTTCTGTCCTATGGTATAAGGAGTGCTTCCAGAACCTCCTAAGCCATCATATACAACCAATAAACCTGTTCCATTCTCTTCATCTATCAAAAGTGTAGCAGGAGCATCTTCTCCTTTATCTGCTATTTGTTCTGTCCAAATAGAAAAAAACATCATAATTTTTAAATCTGCGAAATTGAACTCGCAAGATACAAGACTTATTCTAATTTTCTAAAATAGTGAGTATTGTTATTGACAATCTTTTTCTAATTCAAACACAATGATTGTATCTACTTTCTGATAAGTAAGGGTTAAGTGTTTGTCTATTAAAATGGATTGTACTTGGTAGGTTTCGGGCTTTTTTGTAATAAAACAATTGCCTGATGGAGTACAAGTAAGTACTTGAGCATCAATATCTTATATATAAGTTCCACTTTCTAAAGATTCATTATTTGTATTTTTCCATTCATAATTGGTATCTCCAAAAATAACCTTCGATACACTTTCTTGTATAATTTCGTTGGGTTGTTTAGTTATATTTATAAGCTTCCAATTCCTTGAAGAACATGGAGGAAGATTTTCTTTCTTTTTACAACTTCATAAAAATACAATGGCAAATACATATTTCATAATCCATACAAAAAAAGCCTTATTTTCATAAGGCTTATATTTAAGGTTTTATACTTACGGTTTTCATGCGTGTATAAATTGTTCTAATATCATTAGGGTCTGCATTCACAAAGAATCTAGCAAATGCCCAAACATAAACATTTTCTGCATTTGAAGTTGGAGGTGAACCTAAGATAGCAGGTGTATATGTATCTGAAAAATATATAATATCATCTGTTGTAGGCATTATCAATGAAAAAACACCTGTCGTAGAATCTGGCAGATATGATACTTTTGTTCCAAAGTCCATTAGTGTTACAGGTTCTGTTTGTATTTTCTTTTTATTTACAAATGCTTTGATGTCTAGGCTACCAGAAGAACCAAAAGTTACAACAGTAGATAATATTCCTAAATTTAAGTCTTCTACTTTAAAGTCTCTTGTTTTAACAGCTTTAGGAGAACCATATACTATTTTTCCATCTACAATCATATAAGGTCTTACGTAATAGGTTGTATTGGGCAATTCCATTACAACTGTATCAGAAAAAACTTTATTTTCGTCTGTAACGGGTCCCAAGCTAAGCGTATCAACATTTTCATTGCCAAGTCTCACATCAGCAAAGCCTTCTGTAAAACAAAAACCATGGTCAGAAATTGAACCTGCTTTAACTTCAGAGTCTATAATTTCACCAGAAACAATTGCAGAGAGAGAGTCTCTAAGCATTTCAACATTAGTGATACGCACAGCACTAATACGCTCTATTTTGTTACAAGCTCCTAAAATAAATATGAACAATATAGTCCAAAAAAAGTAATAATTGTATTTCTGATTCATAGTTTTAAAATTTTAATCTAAATCCTAATGTGGGTATTTGTTGTAAATTAGAAGATTGACTAACTCCTATACCAATATCTGTATTCATTTCTTCGTTACGTTTCAAAATTCTTTTCTTTTCTATACTATTTCTTTTACCCCTCAACCCTACAAGTATAATATCTGTTGCCCAAATACCAGCAGAGAGAGCTGCCATACCATAAGAAAGGCGTTGCAAATTCTTGGCTTCATCAAATCGGCTTTGGGCTTCACTACGTGTCTGAGAAACCAAGTACTTATCGTAACTTACACCAGCTCTATAATTCATCAAGATGCTACCTCCTATCAAACCATAGACAGTTACTGATGTCAAAGCCCATTTGTATTTCCATCCTTTTGGATGGCGAACTTTGGTTTGCCCAAAGCCTGGTAACATCACAGAGTATTTCATAGCCTCCTGGTTCATCAAATTGAAAACGCTTGGCTTAAAATCAGCTTTTAGTTTAATTTTAAGATTTTGTCCATTAAATTCAGGGTTTTCTTCTGCATATTGCCACCAAACTTGTTTTTTTTCACCTTCCAAAATGTCTTTCCCAAAATGTCCTTTGAGTTTCTCCATAGGCTTGTAGGTTTGTCCATTATCTTGTGTAAAAAGAGGTGTTATTTCATATTCATATTTATAATCTCCTCCATTAGAAATTTTATAAGGAACTATAATTCTCTTATTTTCTTTGTCCCAACGAATAGAATCTTGCTTTAAAGATGGGCGTTGTTGAGCCAAAGAGGCTAAGCTTATCATATAAATTGTAAATAGTATCAATTTCTTAAACATAAAAAAGCTGTTTCAAGTGTAAAACAATGTTATCATACTTTATATACAAATCTAATGAGTAAATTAGAAAAACCAAACATAAAATTACTTATTAGAGCATTCTTTCATAATTTAATCAATTTTTTCATAGCATTTCCCTGATTTGTCTTGATGGAAATAGAATATGTTCCTTCAGGCAATAATTCCGTGTTTATTTTTATAATATTTCCATTTATATCCATACTAATAGGCATTTTTATACCTAAAGCACTAATAATCAATACATCCATAATTTGTAATTGTGGATTCGATGTTACAATTGTAATATCTTTTTGGGTTGTAGGATTTGGATAAAGCTTTATATTTTTTTCTAATTCATTAAAACCCGTTGTTAATCCAAAACTATTGATACGTAAAACCACCACACTATCACTTGCTTTAAAATTATTATTTCCTTCTTGAAATACCAATATATCTGCTTCTCCATTAAATTCTTTTGATGTTAAACTTACTATATTACCTTGAATCGTAGCTACCTCCCTGTTGGTACTCAAAAATGAAACTGGAAGACCTGTATCAAAAACTGCTGTTAATTGATATTTACCATCTGGCAATAAAGTACTTGAATAAGTCTGTATTGATTGTTCTCCTTTATCAATTACAAAATTATAGTTTTTTAAGCCTGTAATTGTACCATCAGAAGCTGTGATATCAATAGTACGTCCAGCAGTAGCTTCTAAAGGTATTCCACTTAAAATGCCAGATAACGAAAGAGTTAAGCCATTGGGTAATGTACCAGAGGTAACCGTAAAAGTATACATTCCACTACCACCTGTAGCTGTTAAATTTATATTATAAGGTACACCTACTATGGCATTTGGTAAATTAAGAGGTGATATTGTTATTGTCCCACCTGTAGGAGGGTTGAATATTGTATAAGCAAAATTTCCTGATGATTGTGAAGTAGTAGTGGTATAAGTTGCTGATGGCGATGCATTAAAGGTAGTTGCCTCAGCTAACCAAACTGCTCCATTAAGCTTGTGTATTTTGCTAAAAGAATTTGTTGAACCAGAGTTATCAAAACGAATACGAACAGTATTAGTCGGGCTTTCCATAAACCAGCTCCCAAATGCTACATCTGTTGCTCCTACAGGCAAGCTTGGTATAGGAGAACCATCAAAAGCCATTCCTACTGAACTTCCATCTCCTCCTGATAATGTAACAGGAACGTATTGACTAATACTTCCAATAGGATACGATATATCAGGAGTAGAAACTAATCTATTCAGTTTTCCTGTTTGTGTTACAATGTAATTATTTATTGTTGAGGTGATATTACCTGTTGCATTCAAATCATTGTTTAATATTAGCTTACCATTCGTTAAATTCAGATTATTTGTTACTGTAACGCTATTTGTAACACCATTAGCAATCGTTACATTTGCTGTATTATTGATTTCTAAGTCATAAAAAGTTGTACTGACTACATCACCTATTATCTGAGAATTTGCACCAATAAACTCAACTCTACCATTTCTGGGAGTAAATGCTCCTTTATTAATCCAATCGCCTCTAAGAGCTACTACAAAATTACTGGCAGATACATCAAAGTTTACTCCCGTATCTATTAATAAATTTTTGTTCACAATGATATTACCTAACAATGTTTTAATTCCTACATTGCCTCTAAAACCCACTGTTCTATAATTTGGGCTTGGAAATACATTTTGATTACCTGCACCCAAATAATAAATTTGGGTATCACTTCCATCTGTAACCAAATTGGTTATTGTACTATTATTCCCGTAAATATTAAGAATATGACTAGCATTGGTCATTTCGAGTGTACCTGCCCCTTGTATATTATCTATATCTATTGTTTGGTTATTAGGGAAATTTCTTGAAATAGAAAATACACCATTGATTACATCAATAGTATTACTTAATATTCCAGTGGGCACAAAGTTGTAGTTTAAAGGAACTAATATAACCTTATTATTAACTCCCAATTTATTAATGGTAATATTGTATTGATAATTACTCTGACTACCAAAAGAAAAAGGTGGAGGATTAAAAAATTGATTATTTGTCCCTGTAAAAGAAATATTAGCTATTGCTCCACCACTTGTTCCTACTAAACCAAATGTTATTGTACCTGAAGGAATAATACCATCATTTAAATTACCTTTTAAGTCTATAGTTCCTGTATTACCTCCATTTGCCAAGAAAAATTGTGCAGTATTACCTACTGTAGGGTTGAGAATAAGATTATTAGTGGTTAAGGTAAAATTTCCACTTGTAGCCAATGTCAAGCTTTCTGTGCTTGTATTCAATACTTTAAAGTCTCCCAAAACTGTCATATTTGCATTGATAGTTTGTGGTGTTGTTTGTAAAGGACAATCCCAAGTAAAATTGCCAAATGTTTGAGCAAAGCTTGTTGTTGTTAAAGCTGTATTTGTTACTCCTACAATTCTACATTCGGAAGTGGGACTCCAATTGGCTGTTGGTATAACTCCACCACTACCATCATGGATATAAACTGAATTTGCCACAAAGTTTTTTGCTCCTGAACCAGATATATTAGCTCCTTGTAGCTGTCTAAATGTACCACCAAAGTTTGCTACTCCACCAGGCTGAACGTCAAAAGATAAATCATTGATTATAATTGATGTTGGGTCTTGATTAAATGTTACATTATTGTTTATACCAAAAGTCCCTCCTGTTATATTTGCATTTCCACGCAATCGAATTGTATGTGGTGTTGTTCCTATAAAAATAAAGTTGCCACCATTCAGTGTTACATCTCCCAATATATCAAGGTTAATCCCTAAGTCATTACAAGTAAAAGGAGATGTTACATTTATTTTGGGTAAAGTACACAAACCCGCCACATTATGAAATCCTGTAAATTTGGAAGAAGGCATAATTCCTCCTCCAAATATGATAGTGTTGGTATTGTTGGTTGTAAAACTATTAGTAGTTACAATAGGTAAATTAAGCCCTACATCTAATGTTCCTCCTCCCGTTGTACTTTGTAAAGTAGCTATTGTATTGGCAGGTGTAGCACTTAATCGCAATATTCCTCCAGATTGAATATCAATGTTATTATTGGTTCCAAGGTGGCTTGCATTGGTTATTGTTGCCGTATGCCCTGTTCTAATAATAATATTTGCACTACCTATCCCTAAAGGATTACAAGAACAGGGGGAACTTCCATCATTAGACCAATTTGTATTATTATTCCAAGAAGTATTTCCTAATGTAAAAAATGTTTGAGCTTTTAAATCACATACCATCCATATGCTCAATACCAAAAAACAAATCTTTTTCATAGTAATTATAAGATAAAAAAATCGAAGTAATGTATTCTATAGTTTGGTAATCCGTTTGAGAAATATCCCTTGATTGGTTGTTATTTTAAGCAAATATATACCACTTGATATGTTTTCTAAAGGAATTGAAACACTATCCTGAGATATAGGATAAGAAGTTTTTAAAATATTCCCCATTAAATTGAGTAATTCAATTCTTTGTATTTCTATTGAGTTTTTGGTAGTTGTTACTGATACTTTTTCAGTAGCTGGATTTGGATAAATTTTTGTATTTTTTTCCAAATCGTTCAATCCCGTGGTAAGTCCAAAGTTATTGATACGTAGCACCAATACACTGTCACTTGCTTGAAAATTACCGTCACCTGCTTGAAATGCCAATATATCGGTTTCTCCATCAAATATTTGAGATGTTAGTGTCAATATATTTCCTTGTATGGTTGCAACTTCTCTATTTGTACTTATAAATGAAGCTGGAAGACCTGAATCGAAAGTTGCATTCAGTTCATATTTTCCATCTGGTAAGAGTACACTTGAATAACTTTGTACAAACTGCTGTCCTCTGTCTATCACCAATGTATAAACTCTTTCTCCTGTATTACCAGCATTATCTGAAGCTCCAATTGTAAATGTATATGAACCTGCTGTTGTAGGAAAGCCTGTTAGCTCATCGCCATCCAAAGATAAACCATCTGGCAATATGCCACTATTTAAAGAAAAAGTAAAAGGGGGCAAGCCTGCCACCACACTAAAAGGCGTTTGAAGATAGCCTATACCTACTTGCCCATTGGGTAATGTGGTTGGGTTAATCACTAATGGAGCTGTACCAAAAATGGTATATCTTTCTAAAGTTGCAAAATTAAGAGCAGTAGCCGTATAACTTGGTAAAGCAACTGTTGTGGTGATACCTGTAATGTCCCATACTGCACCATTTAAACGATATACTTTAGAGTTTGTACTGATACAGCCTGAGTTGAAAAATGTTACACTTCCTCCAAGACCTGATAAAGACCAACTACCCACAGCTACATCTGTAAAACTTAGAGGAGGAAGTGGTGTCAGAGGGGCTTCAAATTTTGCAGCCATGTTGCCTGCTGTTGCAGGTGTTATACTGATATGTCTGATGCTGGAGATTTCCCCTATTGGAAAATCGTAAACAGTACCCACTTGTAAACTATTTCTAATTAGTCGCCCTATGCCATCTGTTACAATATAGGAAGTGGAGGTATTGGTAAAACTTTGTGTAATTTGATCGGTAGCTGGAATAGCATTTAAAGTAAAATCATTTCCTTTCAAAATTAATTTACCTTGTGTCAAACTAATAGATGTTGCAGTAACTGGTGTATTGAGAGAAACGTTACCAGAATTATTGATATTCATTTGATTGAAAGGAGCTAAACCACTTGCTGTTATTGACTGTACACCACTTATACCAGAGAAAGTAACTATACTATTATTAGGTATAAATGTGCCATTGCCTAACCAATCTCCTTTCATATCTATATCATGATTAGAAGTTGTAGTATTGAGAGATGCTCCTAAAACTATTTCCAAATTACCATTTACAGTAATATCTCCTGATAATGTTTTAGTTCCAGTTCCTATTATCTTGAGATGATGATAAGTTGTACTTTTCATAGTTGCATTTCCAAATGAATATACAAACAAATTATCAGGAGCTAACAGATTAAAATTGGCTGTAGAAGCTTGATCATCTCTGTAATCTATTACAGCATTGGTAGCATTTGTAAGTGTTCCTGAACCATTTAATTTTGATATTCTTAAAAAACGAGTAGCTGTAGGATAATCTCCTAATTGATTGTTGAGAGTGCCATTTAAAAGGACTCCTCCATTGCCGTTAAAAATAACATTTCCACCACCTGCAAAATCTAAAACAGTAATATTTCCATTAATTGTACCCAAACCAGAGCTTATATCTGAAAAAGTCATTGGAGATGCACTCTGATTTTGAATACTCAAGTCTGCATCTAATACCCATTGTGTGCTATTTATCAAGCTAAATGTTCCTTGATTGGTTATATTACCTTTAAAAATAAAACCTGTTGTATTAGCCCCTATCACAGCAAAAGTACCTCCTGTATTTACTTGTACAATATCATTAAAAGTATTTGTTCCACCAGAGCCACTATCATTAAAAACACCCACAATCGTTACAGCACCATTGGCTGTAAAATTGTTTCCATTAATTTGGAATGTAATACCTGAAGGTATTGTAAAATTAGTGTTGATGGTAAAATTACCTGTAGTCACATTTCTAAGCCCAGAACCTCCAAAAGCAACACTATGATAGGTTGTACCTTTGACAACTTGGTCGCCTGCTCTTGAATAAAAAATTGTATTGGGGTTTGTGGAAGCATCAAAAATACCTGTATTCATAATGGGTACATCTGAATTGTAGTATAATTGAGCATTATTCCCCTGATTCCATCTACTACTTGCATTTGCACCATTGATTGCACCATTCCCATTCATCATCACTCCACTTGTAAAATTATTATTATTGACAGTTCTGTTGTTAGCTATTAATAATTGTGCTACATTGGTTACGTTAAAAGTTACCAATGCTCCATCTCCAATAGTTAAATCTGAAAATATATTACCACTTCCACCTCCATTTGAACCAAATATCATTGCTAATCCTGGTTGTAACAACAATGGAGGAGCTACTGCTTTGTTAAAATTATACTGACAATTGCAATCAAGATTTAATGTGCCTGTTGGTGAATTAATAACATCATTATTAAAGTTAAAAGTAGAAACATTTCCACCAGCTCCTATTGCAGAAAGTACACCATCATTATTAATAACTCCATTGAAAGTATTTATACCACCTGTTGCATTGTCTATAAACATACTACTTGGTGCTATGGTAGTTATACCATCTACTGTAAAGTCATCACCTCCTACATGAAAAACATCTCCTCCTAGCAAACTAAAATCTTCTTGTACTAAGATATTTCCACCTGCATTTTTAACACCACCAGAACCATTAATGGCTAAACTTTTATAATTATTTCCATTGAACTGGTTGGGGATAGTACCCGCTGAATTTGCCCCAAACTCTATGGTTGTGCCGTTTGTGGTTGCAAAAGTATTGGTAGTAATGGGAGGAAAAGTAAATACTCTCATCAGTATTCTTGTACCTGCCTGTCCATTGAGTGTTTGAATAGGCGTTGAAATACTTGCTGTTACCTCTAAAGTAGAGAGTGGGTCTTGGATATTGATGGTATTGTTTGTACCTAAATCAGCATTGTTGCTCAGTGTAGCTGTATGTCCACTACGAATGACAATCGTTGCTCCTGTTACTCCTTGTGGACGACAACCACAAAGTGTAGAGCCATCTGATGACCAATTGGCATTACTATTCCAATTTGTATCACCTAATGTAAAAAAGTTTGTTGAAGGTGGAGCTATCACAACAGGTGCAGAAAAAGCAGATGTATTACCTGCTGCATCTGTAATAGTAGCTGTTATATTATTACCTAATGTAAATGTTCCCGCAAAACTCCATACTCCTGCATTGACAGTAGCTATTCCTAAAAATGTTCGTCCTTGGCTCTCAGCAGGTGGGTTATCAAATACTTCCACAATTTCTAAGTTCGCACAACTTGTACAAGTTCCTGTTATAATAGTTGGCGTTGCTGAAGTGATGGTAGGGGCTGGTTTGTTGTTATTACCAGCATTTATAAGTGAAATACCACTACCCACATTGGCATAAATACTATTTCTTGAAATAGTATTATTATCCGCATCAGTACCATTGACAACTATTCCAGAACCTAAATTATGAGCAATGATATTACCATCTCCTGCCCCAATTCCTCCAATCATAGTATTAGTAGTAACCAAATTTATATCTATTCCTGTTGTGTTAGGCAACCCTGAAGACCCATTTGCAACTGTGCCTATTAAATTTCCTTTGATGTTTGTTGTATTACCGTTTGATGTAGCTACCGTAATACCAGTCAAATTACCTGAAATAACATTATTTAAAATATTAGCACCACTTGCTCCTACATATATTGCTCGGTTATTAGGTACAGCACCTGTTCCCGCAGGATTTGTACCTATAAGATTATTCTGAATAATAGTATTAGTTGCAAATGTTAAAAATATGCCACCATCATTACTTTGATTGGAAATCAGGTTGGCTGATGCTGTTGTAGTCCCCCCTATTACTGCATTACTTGCAAACTGTATGGCTATTCCATTGCTATTAGCCTTACCCGTAACAGCTACTCCATTTGCATTAGTACCAATAAAACAACCCTCAACTATAACATTACTAGCAGTACTTGAATATATGCCAGCTCTTGTCACAGTTTGTGCTAAACCAGCTCCATATATAGATAAACCTTTAATCTGACTACCAGATGCACCTGCACCTTCTAAACGCAAACCGTCCCTATCTGGTATATTTGAAAAATCTAATTCTATCCTGATTTGAGCATTTGTACCATTAGCCAAAGCAACATTTGAATTCTTAGATGCACCAAAAGCTGAATAACCATCTATAATCACAGGCTCACTAATATCAATTACTCCATTTGTTGCTGTTGTTGTTAGAATAATAGTACTAACTGTTGCAGGGTTTGCCTGCTGAATACTAAAATCTATATAATTGGTCCCTACTAAAGTATTGGCATTGGTTATCACATCTCTTAAACTTTCCAAACCACTATCTGTAGTATTTTTTACACGCAAAGCCCAAAGGGGGTCACCGATATCAGGTGAGATACTTGTACCTAAAGCACCATCACCAGATACTCCACTAGTACCTGTATTACCTGCTGTTTGATTTTGTCCCTCTTCAAATGCCCAATAAAACTCTGCTCCTAAATTACCCACAGCATCTTTATCTGTAGATATTTGTCCAGCACTTCTTTCTTGTGTAGTAAAAAAACGTACCTCGTCTATTTGTCCTTTAAAAAAGCTTGTTCCTCGTTTTCCAATATATGCTGTAGTTGTTACAGGAAGAATATTAATATTATTTACAGGTATATTTCCTACATTTACTCCATCTAAATAAAAGTTAATGGCTGAGCCTACTCCTGCTCGGGTAACAGCAATGTGATGCCACTTTTTATCAGCAAAATTCCCCATTGGAATATTATTTGAAAAAGAAGAACCAGTTCCTGCATTCATCCATAATACAATTTGAGCATTTCCTGTATTTTCTCGGATATAAAAAGAATAACCACTTACTCCATCATTTTTATCTAAAATAGAGAAAATTTGACCAAAATTAATGGGTTCATAGATTTTAACCCATGCTTCAATAGTAAAGTTACCATCCACATCAGGTAATGTGTTGATAGTAATATGGTCATCAGTCCCATCAAAAAACAGGCCTCTGTTGCCTTGGGGTTGAGCAAAAGCAGGCAAATAAAATAGTATCAAAAGCAGACTTAGTAATAATTTTTTCATAGGTTCTAAATTTTTGAGCAGTGTGTTATATTTATCCCTAAATTTATGTTAAAAGTAAATATTTTTTTATACAAATAAAATCCTTTCCCATACTATTTTATATTATAAATTTGATTATCAAATATTTACAATTCAAATCTATTGTTTATTTCCAAACATAAGAAAAAACAATAATGATGTAAGTAAAGGTTACATAAACCATTTTTGCTTCTTTCTGTTTTTTTATTTGATTAGTTTGATTAAAAGCACAAGCCACAACCCAAGAAAAGATGATAACCACAACATCAAACCAGTCAAAAATCCCTCTGCTTAGTTTTGCATATTGTACAAGTTCTATTAAACAAGCCACTATTAATGGCATGTAAATCATTGATATACTGATTTTTTTGGTTTTCAATACTAATTTTTTAGAAATGATTGTAGTCGCAAATATCCATAAACCTTCTGGTAATGAATATATTACAAATTCGGGCAATGATAAGGTGATTGTATTTCTTAATTCTTTGAAATGAGCAGGCGAAATGATCCAAGCAATGATATGATTAATTACAGTTTGCTCAGTTCTGTAAAACACATAAATCCATAAGCTTATAACTAAACAAACTGTAGCATACAGGTATTTATAATTCATAACATTTTGCTTGTACAAATACTTTATGAGAAAAATCATTGGAAGTAGGTAAGAAAAAACTAATTTTGCAAAAAAATATACAAAACTTATGCTCCTGAAGCTCTCTTGGTGGAAATGGGTTACAGCCATTCTTTTAATATATGCTGTTTTGGCGGGCTTTCTTCTTGATATTCCACGCCTTCAAACAGGAAATTTAGATCACACAGCTCGAAATCTGTATTTCCATGTCCCTATGTGGTTTGGGATGGTTTTTGTGCTGACTATTTCTGTTGTTCAGTCTATTATTTATTTACGTAAAACTACCGAAAAATCTGACTTTATGGCTGTTTCGTCTGCTGAAGTAGGTGTTTTGTATGGTATTTTGGGACTTGTTACGGGCATGGTCTGGGGGAAATTTACGTGGGGCGATTTTCTACCTCGTGATGTGAAAATTTATGGAGCTGCTGTGGCTCTGCTCATTTATTTGGCATATTTTATTTTACGTTCAGCCATTGAAAATAAAGAACAAGCTGCTCGTATTTCAGCTGTTTATAATATTTTTGCTTATTCTGTTTATATTCCTCTGATTTTTGTGATGCCTCGTTTGTATGACAGTGTACACCCAGGCAATGGAGGAAACCCAGGTTTTAATGCTTACGATCTTAATGGTGCAATGCGTATGGTGTTTTATCCTGCTGTAATAGGCTTTTTGGGGCTTGCTTTATGGATTGCAACACTCAGGACACGTCTAAGAAAAGTAGAAGCCACTTTGCAGGAAACAGAAAGCACCAAAACGATTCAGATTATTTCAAAAGAACAAAAAATATAATTGATATAGACAATGAAAAAGTTAAAATATTTGTTTCTCTTCATGATGCTTGTTTCTCTGCCTACATTTGCACAGAACCAAGTAGAAGAGTTTTTTAGAACAGACGATAAATTTTATGTTGTAGTGGCTGTACTTGCCATTATTATGGTTGGCTTACTTTTTTATATCATTCGTCTGGATAGAAAAATAACCCATTTAGAAAAAAACACAAAACACAATAAAGATTAAATCTTATGAAACCTGCTCATATTGTTGCCATTATTGCTATTGCCATTTCTATTGGCTTTATTGTATCGTTTATGGGTGATGCAAGTGAATATGTAGATTTTGCAAAAGCAGAAGGCTTTGCAAAAAAAGGGAAAGAGAAGAAAGTGCATGTAATAGGAAAATTACCTAAAAACACAATTGGCAAAGTGGTTGGTTTGGAGTACGAACCCAAACTAAATCCTAATTTGTTTGTTTTTGAAATGGTTGATAATGCTGGAAAAACAGAGAAAGTATATTACAATGATGCTAAACCTCAAGATTTTGAGCGTTCTGAACAAATTGTAGTAATTGGTGCTTACAACAAAAACAATCAGTTTGTCGCAGATAAAATTTTGATGAAATGCCCTTCTAAATATGAAGGACAACAGAAGCAGTTGAATTAAAAGACTTTATTGAAAGAATACAAACAAAATGATAATCAGTAATATCATGACTATGTACAGCAGAGCATCTACTCTGATGTAATCCTTATACTTTTCATAGAGTTTTTTAAACATATCATTTTCATTTAGTTTTCAAAAATATGTATAAAGACCCATATTCTACACAAAATACCTCAACAATTTTCTCAACTTTGTTGGGACTTACAGTTTTATCGTTGCTAGTTTTTGGGGTACTTCGTTGGACACACCTACCTACTGGCGACTTTTTGGACTGGCTTGTAGGTATTGTCGGTTTTTGGTGGCTCATACTCATCACTACTGTACCTTGGAATATGCATTTCAGGGCGAAAGAAGTACTGGCAGATATCGCTTTATATAAGGATAAAAGTACCAATGTCAGAGAAAGTGATATAAATTATGCTAAGAAAATAGCTCGTATTTACCTGATTATAGCCATTGTTTTACATATTTTATCGGCTGTTGGTTTGTATTTTTTAGCTGTATATGAAATTAGTAAAGTGGGCTATTGGGGAGCTATTTTGGCATTACTTTTAACAGGTTTACGCCCTACTGTGAGGCTGATTCAATACATTCATTATCGTTTATATGCCATTACAAAATCTATCAAATACCCTGAAGATGATGTATATGCCTTACAAAGAGATATTGAACAAATGAGATATGATGTAGGAAGAGTTTCTGATTTATTACAAACTGACAATTCTGAATCTTGGATTTCTTTGAAAGAGAAGCAATTACAACGTTTAGAGGATGTATCTTATGAGCTTAAAAAGCAAAATGAACAATTCAAGTTGCAACAAGAACAAATTTTTGGACAGTTTAGCCAAAAAACAGAACAAAGAATTGCTCAGATTTCAGAAGATGGGCAGTTTTTATCACAAGTAAGAGAACTTATTCGTTTTATCAAAAACGCTTAAACATATAGATTTTTTATTTTTCGTTATCAATTTCTTATATAATGCGAGAACCAAATATTTGGATAGGAAGCGTAGGGCATTTATTAGTACTTATATCATTTGCAAGTGCTATTGCCTCTGGGCTAGGGTATTTTTTCAGCCAAAGAAAAGAAGAATTATCTGAAGAGGGTAAAAGTTGGCTTCGTTTTGGCAGAGTTTCGTTCTTTGTACATAGTGGAGCTGTATTTGGAGTTATTTTAGTGCTTTTTAGCATTGTGTATAATCAATTCTATGAGTACTTTTACGCCTATGACCACTCTTCCAATGATTTACAAATACAATACATGATTGCGTGTTTCTGGGAAGGGCAAGAAGGTAGTTTTTTGATTTGGATTTTCTGGAATGTACTTGCTGGAGGTATTCTTATTTGGAAATCAAAAACTTGGGAACGCTCTGTCATGAGCATTTTTGCTCTTTTGCAGGTTATTCTTACCTCTATGCTACTAGGTGTAGTATTTTTTGATAGTTTTAAGATAGGCAGTTCACCTTTTGTATTGACCCGTGAAGTTTTAGATTTACCCATTTATAATCCTGCGTTTAGAGAAACCTTTAATCCTAATTTTATCCCCAAAGATGGAAGTGGATTATCACCTCTTTTACAAAATTATTGGATGGTGATTCACCCTCCTACTATCTTTTTGGGCTTTGCATTGAGTTTTGTTCCTTTTGCTTTTGCTATGGCAGGATTGGCAACTAACAGAACAAAAGAATGGTTACGCCCTGCAATGTCATGGACGCTTGTTTCATCTGCTATTTTAGGTTTGGGCATCGTGATGGGGTCTTACTGGGCTTATGAAACTTTGAATTTTGGTGGTTATTGGAATTGGGACCCTGTTGAAAATGCTGTTTATGTACCTTGGCTTACACTTGTAGCCTCTTTACATACCATGCTGACAGCTCGTAATAGTAGTAGTTCTTTGAAGGCTTCTATTATTATGCTTTCTGTAACATTCTTTTTAGTGTTATATTCTACATTTTTGACTCGTAGTGGAGTTTTGGGAGATGCTTCTGTACATTCATTCACTGATTTAGGTTTGAGTGGACAGTTAGTGCTTTTGATGGGTGTTTTTGTGGTGGTAACTGTCTGGATTATGGCAAGATACTGGAAATACATCAAAGCTGATAACAAAGAAATCACCACCTACTCACCTGAGCTTTGGACATTTGTAAGTGCTACTATTTTGTTTTTAGCTGCATTTCAAGTAATTTTATTTACATCAAAGCCTGTGTTTGGTCAGTCTCCACCATCAAACCCAATGGAATTATATGGAACGATACAAGGTTTTTTTGCAATTTTAGTAGCAATTTTTTCAGGTATAGGTCAATTTTATTGGTGGCGAAAAATTAGTCCTCAAAAAGGGTTCTATCAATCTATTGCATTGCCTATTTTGGCATCTATGGTGCTTTCAGGAATTCTAATCTTCTTCTTGGAAAATAATGAAGATCTTCAAAAGGAATTTTTGGCAACCAAAGGACAATTTGGAAAAACAGCTCTTGCGTGGTCTAAATACTTACTTATTATCCTGATTATTGCTTCTACCATGTTTTCTCTTGTGGCAAATGGGAGTTTGATGTTTCAGGTATTGCGTAAAAATCCACGCCTTTCAGGTGGAGCAATTTCGCATATTGGTATTGCTCTCATGATTTTGGGAATTATGTATTCGGCTGGTTATTCTAAAATTATTTCTGATAACAATTCGGGTTTGGTGTATAACAAAGATGCACCTGAAGAATTCAATAAAAAGAATGTTTTGCTTTGGATGGATGAACCCAACAGAATGAAAGATTATATCATTACCTACAAAGGTATGTATGTAGAAGCGAAAGGTTACCCTGGGTACATCAATCAGAAATATGTAAGGAGCCTTGTAAATGACCCTTATAAACTGGTGGCTATCAAAGACATTCGTTATAATGAGAAAGCATATTTCAAGAAAGGTGATACACTCACTACTCGTCCAGAAAATTTATTTTACAGAGTAGAGTACAGAACAAAAAATGGTAAACTGTTCAATTTGTTCCCTCGTGTACAAATGAATGGTATTAGAAAAGGGGAAGTAGTAGCCTCTCCAGATATTCGTCAGGAATTGGGAAAAGACCTTTATACGCATGTAACAACCATTTATCCTGATCCAGAAAAAGGCAGAGAATATTCTGAGACACAAGAAATTAAGGTACACCCCAAAGATACATTTTTATTGAATGACTTTGTGGCTGTATTGGAGGAAGTAAAGCGTGTAACTGAAATTGACGCTCAAAAACTAACAGATAATGAAATTGCTGTAAAAGCTACAGTAAAAATCATTGGAAAAAATTCTCAATATACAGCAGAGCCTATTTTACTTGTCAATCAAAAAGAAAATAAAATGGCAAATATTCCTGAAATATTGCCAGAATTGGGTGTAAGGCTTACTTTCAAAAATATTGATACTGAAAAAGGTGAAATGATTTTCTCGGCAGATGTAGGTGAAAAAGATTATATCATCATGAAAGCGATGGAAAAACCACTGATAAATCTGCTTTGGATAGGTTCTATTATCATTATTATTGGTTTTATGATTGCTTTGTGGCGAAGGTTGAAAGAAAATAAATCTACAACCAAAACAGAAAATACTGTTACCAAAGAAGAATTGACAAATGTATAAACAAAAAAGAGAAGCTAAGTGCTTCTCTTTTTTATTTGTGAAGAAAATCTATTTAGCCGTTCAGTTTTGGGTTTTGTCAAGTATGTTCATAGATAAATAGAGTAGTCGATATTGTCTCTGCTAGTTCACTATCCTTATCAACAAAATGAAAAAATCCTGATTCCAGCAATTTTGAATTGTCATCAATCCACTTTATCAGTTTTTCAATAGAAACATCATCCATTTCTCTAAATTGAGTTCTCTTACCTGTTAAATCTTTGTAATACCTATACATTAAATCAACAAAATTTGCGAAGCTATTATCTTCCATGCTAATTGTCCAACGCTTAAGCAAATGTTCAATATCACCTGTTAACTGATATATCTCAGTAAAGGCTTGTATGTCAAAATAAGACTTGTTTTTTGTTGCATTAGTCCACCAAGCCCATATAAAATTAGTAATGGCTCTTTTTTCTTCTTCTGACCACTCCTGCCATTCACCATATTCAAGCTTTCTAAGTACAACAGAAATATTTATTATAACATCATTTGTAGCTAAAATTTCAAATATTCTAGGTAAATAGTGTTTAAAATCGTTTATATCGCCCCATGTTGTCATCGCTTTGAAAGCATACCTTGAAAGGTCATCCTCATCCAAGTCTCTTAATTGTTTTGAATGAATTTTCTCTTTGTCAGCATCAGAAACACAACAAGGACAACTTTCCATTATTGAATTACAAGGATATATCGAAAATGTGTTGTAAAGATTTTGAATTGCTGTTTCTAATTCCTTTGTCATTGTTTAATGTTATTTTTGCCCTTGTTGCTATGTTAAAACACTAAGGGGAGAGAATAAAGCTTCTCTTTTTTATTGATAGTTTTTATAAGAAAATGCCATTTTTTAACAAATATCTTTATTCCAATACCCTACTCCACAAAGCTGAGAAACAATGAGTTGCTTATTTTTATAAATACACAGTTTGGGTTTATTCCCCCCTTTTACATGTATAGTTTCTAATTTGATTTCTAAATTTCCAAGAGGGATCTGTTCTTTTTTAGGCATATCCTTATCATAATACTTGATATAACACATTTTTGTCTGTGTATCAATACTAATTTCTTCTAAATAAAATCGAACCCATTTGGCAAAGAAATAATAATTTACAAAAATGCCTAAACTCAAAAAGATGGCAAGAAAAGCCATATAAGGTGCGAATATAAATGCCACAACCAATAAGCCTAAAATCTGAACCCCTAAAACTATCAGTAAAAGCAATAAATTAGTATGTTTAAAGAGCCTTTTTTGAAAAGGCAAGTAAGCAACATTGCTTTTGTAATGAAATTTTTCCATATCTCTAATATTTTTTACCTACTTCAAATTTGCCTTCATCCATATTCCAATTAAGTTCGATGGTTTGGTAGCGAATTTTCTTGGTATATTTCTCAAACTCTTCTAAATCAATACCTCTATCTACGGTAGATAGTTCTCGTAAACAAGCTTTTACGGTCGTACCTTGTTGGGGCAATTCATAGCTAATGGCAAAAAACTGCTGATATTTGCGAGGAGGTACACTTTTTTCCCCATCCCAAAAGTCTTTGAGTGTAATAGAGGGGCAGATATCTTCAGTTACATCTGTCCAAGTAGAGTTTCCATAAACGAAAAAATAAGTTTCATAAATACTTCCTCCATCACCCTCTGCTATAAGATATTGTTGGGCAAAAGTCTTACCGCTTGCATGATCTATGAAATAGGTAAAAACAACTTTTTCTGCTGTTTTTGTATTTTCCAAACTCATAAAACCATTTTCCTTATCTATTTTTTCCTTAATATCAGGACTGGATTCATTAAACCCCTCCACTTTGAATGGAAACATTGCATACAACCCATCTATGGAGTTGTCATCCATATCCAAATTGTTTTGGTCAGAGTAATTACGTTTGAGTTTTTTAGAAATAATATTGAATAGCCCTCTGGGGCTTATTTCATAATCTATGGTTTCTTGTGTGAATCTTTTCGTTTTTTCGGTGTGGTCGTAGAAAGTTTTCTCTATTTGTGATTTTACTTGATATTTGTTCCAAAAAGATTGGCTTTTGGTATCAGTAGAAGGGCTAATTTCCTGAAAAGAGGCGAAAGGTATGTGAGCTATATATTTGCCTGCAAGCGAGAAAGAAACAAGATAATAACTAAAATCGTCTTGCAGAAAATCTTTGGGTGAAGCCCCAACAAGTAGAACGATATAGTTTTCATCTACCATTTTACTTCTAATCCAAACTACATTTTTTTCGCCAAAATTACTATCAGGTAATTCCAAAGCCTCTACTTGTTCTGAGGAAATCAGTCCTGCTGTCATTTTACCATTTTCGATAGCAGGAATTATTTTTGTTGTAAAATAAGTTTGTAAATCGCTGGCATACACATAAAAACGAGCCTCTGGAATATCTTTTAAAAGATTTAAGAATCGTTCATCTTTTTGGGCTTCTGGTAATTTTTCGGGTACGCCTGTAGCTGAGTCTTTTCTTACTTGTTTGGTTTCTTTCTCTTTCGAGGAACAAGCAAACAAGCTCATACATAGCAAAGTAATACAACAATATTTAATCATAAAATTATGGTATTGAATATTTTATATTTATTTCATAGTTTTTGAAATAGCAAACCAACCCATTTGTTCAATAGGAAATTCATTAAAAATGGGGTTTGTACTTACTCTGTTTTGAGGGTAATTTTTCCAAGCTTGTTCTATTTTCTCGTTTTTTAGTTTATTGAAAATAGTCTGTTCTTTCAAGTATTTTTGAGAAGTTTCAATAGCTTTTAGTTTTTGGCGAATTTTATTGATAAAAGAAACATCCCATGCCTCCTCATAAGCTTCTTTGGCAGAAGGTTTATAGACATATTTGTTGCCTTTCAAAACGAATTTTTCATCTACTTGCTTTAAGAAATGAGATGTTTCTTGATGGCTTTTTTGTAAACTTGCCTCATTGATAGCAATACCGTACTCCAAAAGCACTTTCTCTGAAGGATTGGGCATTTTGATTGGCTTTATTTGATAACTGGCTTCGTTTTTCCATACTATTGTATTTTTAATCATAGAGCCTTTCCAAAAATCAATGTTTTTTAGTTTTTCTGTGTAAGGCACACCTATCCAAATACTTTCTTGATCCTTGATTTTTAGTTTTTTATTATCCTGAAAAGCCTCTAAATAAAAAACACCCAAAGTCTGTACATCTGTTTGAATGTTTGTTTGAAGAGAATCTAACACTTTTTGAGCTTCTTTCACCTGAATTTGTACTTTACCTTGTACTATTTTTTCTGTGCTATCTGTAAAACATTGAGGTAAAAACACAAAAAACACCCCATTTTCCCCCACAATAATGTTTGTAGAATCTGCATTGATGACAAATTCTTGGCTGGCTACATCATGCCAAAATGGTTTAGTATTCACTTTTGTAGAGTCTTTTTGAGGTTTATGCGTGTTTTCCTGATGCTTTTCTTTCTTTTCACAAGCAAATAATCCGATAACCAAGATAAAGAACAGATATTTCATGGTTTAATTCTTAGAAAGTGGTTTATAAACATACAATTTTCTTTCTAACCAATAAGTGATATTATCTTTTTCAACTTTTCCATACATTTCATCAGCTATCATTTTTATTTGGTTACAAAATACTGTATATGAAATCTTATCTAATTTACCTTTATCAATCATATCAACAAGAGGTTTTACTTTCTCCAAGAGTTTACCATCATCTACAAAAAATATTTGAAAATCAGCTAATTGGGTGTATGTATTTTTATCTTTTTGGAAGAAAAACAAACCTAAAAATTGTGCATTTTGTGGTTGGAGCGTTTTATTTTCACGTTGGAAAATATCTTTTTTCCTGAAGTATAAGTAATTTTTTATCCCTTGTAGATGTTGATAAAATTCTTTGTTTTCGTATTTCATTTTAAATAAAAAACACCTGTCAGATTGTTCGTTGGTATACATTACATGATAAGACGGAGCAACTCTCACAGAATAGTTATCTCCATATACTCTGAAAGTTTTATTTCCAAAATGATTTTGAAAACTTAAGCTATCTTCAAGAGGCAGAAATAATGTTGATTCTGAAATTGTAGGAAGTAAATCTTTTAAAACATACGTTTTATTGACCTGAATATTAGGCATATCAGAGGACAGCATCCACTGCTTAATATTTGTACTCGAAAGACACATCAAAGCTTCTTTATCAAATGTAAGAATAGAAGATTCATTGATGCTATCTCCTATTTTTAATCCTTTTTCTCCATTTTTAATGATGCCTTTTATATTCTTAACAACATAAATATTTTGAGCTTGTGTAGCAACAGACATCATAAACATTATCCAGAATATTATTTTTTTCATATTTTCATTTTTTTCCAAAGTTCTACCAATATAATCGAAATTTATATCTTACAAAAATCATACATTGATATATCTTTTATAGATTTACAAAAAACTTTTTTTGATACTATGATTGTACAAAAAATACATATTCAAACTTATAGAATTGTTGCTCTTTGGGCTTTTATAGAATGTTCGTTAGGTGGACTTGCTCATGCTTTCAAACTACCTTTTACAGGAATTTATGTGGGTGGTGGGTCTATTTTTTGCATTGTATTGCTTGCTCGTTTTGGGGGTGTACAACATATTTTGCCTGCATTGGCAACTGTATTAAGCCTAAAATTTGCCTTAAATCCTCATTCGCCTATTGGAGCTTATTTGGCTGTGGCTTTTCAAGGTGTGATAGGTTATTTGTTATTTAGGTTTTCAAGTTTTTTTCAGTTCAATACCATTATTTTAGGTTTTTTAGGACTTTTAGAGTCTGCTCTCCAAAAGATTTTGGTGCTTACATTGTTGTATGGAAAAGGGTTTTATCAAGTTTTAGATAAAATCATTGCAGAAACTGCCAAAATATTTGGTTTTTTGCACTACCCCAACAGCACTCATTTATTTGGGTTTTATGTAATGTTATATGCATGTACGGGTATTTTGATAGGTTTACTTATTAATCGTTATATTAAATATATAGAAAATCATCCATCATTTGAACTGTTATCTCAGAACATAGAATTGGAAAATATTGAAGAAGTCAAGAATTCTCAAAATAGTTATAAAATATGGAAAGCAATGGCTACACTTGTTTTCTTGTCAGTTTTTCTATACATTTGGGGAGATGGTAATATTTGGACAAGCCTGATTTTATCTATTCTGATGATAATTTTATGGTATTGGGGACTGATGAAGGTAGTAGTCTGGATTGCTAAAAAATGGCATTGGAATAAATGGATTGATTTAAAAGCTCAACAAGATATCATACAACTGATTCCAAAAATAAAATCTTACTGGATTTTGAGTTATCATGTAAGTAAAACAAAACCATTAAAAGAACGTTTTTTTAGTTTTATACATTTGTTTGTTGGGCAAGTTTTATTTCGTTTAGAGAGCTTACCTAAAGGCTCTAAACAGGATGTATGACAAAAGGCTATGAATATGCGAATTTCTATCTTATTTAGTTTTTATTTTCTAATTCTTTCATGGGGGGAACTATTTGCCCAATGTGTTCCGAGTAATACAGCCAACTTTGGAATACCTACAATAGTATGCCCTGACCAAACATTTAATCTTACCAATCCTGATAATACAAGCAACGTTACCTACAACTGGAATTTGTGTGGAGAAGACATGAAAACCATTCCCACTACTGAAAAACTCCTCAATATGTTTGGAGCAGATGGTTTACTGAAGCCACAGTTGATTTTTGATAGTGGTGAATATTTCTTGTTTATATCTTCTTTTTATAATGGAAAACTTTTTAGGGTAGATTTTGGCAATAGCCCCAACAATGCTCCTCAACAAATTGTAGATTTAGGTAGTTTCGGAGGTACGCTCCGAAATCCTTATGATCTAGTCATTCAAAAAGATTATACAACCAATACTTGGATAGGTTTGATGAATCTAAGATTCAATACTAACGCCACTTTTATTCGGTTTAATTTCGGCAACTCTTTAAAGAACATACCTGTTGCAACCAATGCAGGCAATTTAGGTACTTATAATTTGTATGGCTTTAGAGTTTTAAAAGAAGGAAATAATTATTATTTGATTACATCTGACAGAGATACCAAAAATTTTTATGTTGTAAATTTAGGAACAAGTCTCAATACTCCTATCAGTACATCTAATATTGTCAATACATTCAATATTCCTGATTTAGATGGAAGTGGAGGTCAAGATTTTGATTTTATAGAAAGTTGTGGTGTTTGGAATGTTTTGATGGTTGGAGCTCTGCATATTTTTCATTTGAAGTTCACTGGAAGTATTACTTCTACACCCACTTACACAAAAATCGTCCCTCCTGTAGATTTGGGCTTCGGAATTGGTATCAAGGCTATTCATGAAGATGGCAAGTTTTATGCATTGGTTTTAGGCTATGACCCTGGAAAGTTATTTGTAATGGATTATGGTAGCAGTATCAATAACAATACACCTACCATTACTCAAGTAGCTACTATGACAGATACTCCTAATAATTTTTATGGTTTGGCTTGGGCTTATCATCAAGATGCTTTTTATGTGTTTAGCGTAACTCTATTTGCTGATAATATATTTAAAATCAAATTTAAACGAGATTGTGGTGTAAATATTCCATCTGAAAGTACTACAACTACAAATCCAACCAATGTGAGTTATCGAAATGTTGGTACGCATCCTATTACATTAAGGGTTTATGATGGCAATAATACACTTATTCAATTACACAACAATACTGTTACAGTAAACCCAACCTCTACAGTAGGTAATTTTACAGCTAATCCGGTTTGTGTAGGTAATTTGATGAGTTTTAACAACATTTCTGTGGGTTCTGATGCTCAAGTGAGTTCTTGGGTTTGGGACTTTGGTGATGGCAATAACTCCAATGCTAAAAATCCGACACATCTGTATACTTCATCGGGTACTTACAATGTAACACTTACAGTCAATAATGTCAATGGATGTAGCAATACTATTAGCAAACAAGTAATCGTTTCTAATGGCGTAAATGCTGATTTTCAAGAAATTACAACAGCTTGTTTAGGACAACCAATAGTCTTTAATAATCTTTCTACTTTTACAAATTTACCTTTTGATGAAGTTTCAGGCTTTTACTGGAATTTTGGTGATGGTACATACTCTCCTTTTCAAAACCCTACAAAAACTTATACAACTACTGGAAATTATACCATTAGCTTGACTGTAAGAGATAAAGCAGGCTGTACAGATGTCATTACAAAAAATATTAATGTATTAGATAATCCTTTGGCTTCATTTAATTTTCCAACTAAAATATGTGTGGGTGTCCCTGTCTCTTTTGCAAGTACAACAGTCAATGCTTCTGAATATTTGTGGTTATTTGAAGCTCATGGTACAAGCCAGAGTGCCAATCCGACTGTAACATTTACAAAATCAGGATTTTACGACATAACACTCCAAGTAAAAAATAGTAATAATTGTACTTCTTCTTTTACTGTCGAAAATATTGAGGTATTGGATGCTCCTAATATTATTTTCAATGCTCAGAAAACCAGTAATAATCTTTTAGAAATTAATTTTACAAATTTTTCGAGTGGAGCTACTGCTTATGAGTGGATTTTTGGAGATGGAACAACATCTCAAGAAACAAATCCCAAACATACTTATCAGCAAGCAGGCGAGTATGTGGTTTCTTTAAAAGCAAAAACAAATAACGATTGCGAAAGCTCTGTTAGTCAAGTAATTGGTGTGGGTGCACTCCAAACTGATTTGGCTATCAATCAGGCTCTTTTGATAGGTGAAAAGCTTAACATTGAACTGGAAAACAAAGGAAATACACTACTCAATCAGATTACAATTGAAGTACAGATTGGTGATACTACTTTCAGGGAAATTTATCCTAATACCATTGCCATTGGTGAAAAAATAAACCTTGACTTACAAACAATCTTGTCATCAGAACTTACATCAAAAAACCGTTATTTGTGTATCAATGTGTTACCGAAGCCGTCATTGCAAGACAAAAATAATCAGAACAATCAAGCTTGTATCAATTTAAGTAATCGTTTTATGGTTTTTGAGCCTTACCCCAACCCTACTACTGACGATTTAACTATTTCATTTACAGCACCTAACACAGGTTCTGTAAAAATAATATTTACAGATGTGGTTGGAAGAACGATTAATTATCAAACCGTTGCTAATGTTGGTTATAACAAACAAAGCCTTTCGCTAAAAAGCTTTGCAAAAGGCTTGTATATAGTTTCTTTCGAATATGAAAATAAGGTCTTATATAAGAAAGTGGTTGTACAGTAAAAGTAGATTGGAAAACGTTGCTTATTTCTAAAAATTCTTTGCAATATATTTATCCAATTTTGCATCATCCATCTTAGCCAGTTTATTGAGTTCTGAGTTTTTCTTCACAGCAATTCCTTTTTTATAAACTTTAAGAATAGAGTTAATTCCAGCCTTCACAAATGTGTATTTCTTGGATTTGTCTTTATTATTTTCAATGGCACTTTTTCCAAAACCAGCCATATAAATTAGTAGAAATTGTTCATTTCCTTCACTGAGTTTCATGTGATTTGTGCTAATTTCTATAGAAATAGAAGGGCTACCTGTTAAATATTGTATGATAAACGCATTGATTTTCTTCCTTTTATCTTGCTCCTTATCCAAATCAGTGTCTTCAAGCCATTTTGCAGCCTCAACAAATGTAGATTCGTATTTAGTGTAGTCTTCAGGTGTTTTAAATTCAATATTTTCTGGCAATTGAAAAGTAGATTGTGCCCATACACCATTTAGTGTAAAACAAAGTATCAGAATAGAGAATAAAAATGCTTTTAATTTCATAAAATTTAATCGTTTTTAAAGTGATATATATACCAAAAAAAATCAGACTAAATATAATTATATTCAGTCTGATAATAATATGAAAAACACATAAAATAGTCAATAAAAACTTATTCTTTTACTACTCCCATCTTAGAAAACTTCTCAATACGCTGTTCTATTCGTTTATCTGTATCTAATTTGTCTAGTTTTTTAATATTTTCTAAAATTATTTTTTTGACTGTAGCATATATTTTTTGAGGATTGGTATGTGCCCCACCCAAAGGTTCTTCTACAATTCCATCTATGAGTTTGTTTTTAAGCATATCTGTTGCCGTTAAGCTCAAAGCCTCAGCAGCTTGTTCTTTATAATCCCAGCTACGCCACAAAATAGAGCTACAACTTTCAGGAGAAATCACTGAATACCAAGTGTTTTCAAGCATCAAGACTTTATCTCCAATAGCAATTCCCAAAGCACCACCAGAGGCTCCTTCGCCAATAATGATACAAATAATGGGCACTTTGAGCATAAACATCTCTCTCAGGTTTTTTGCGATTGCCTCACCTTGTCCACGTTCTTCAGCTTCGATACCAGGAAAAGCACCAGGCGTATCAATCAACGTTACAATAGGTTTGTTAAATTTTTCAGCAAGTTTCATCAAACGTAAAGCCTTTCTATAACCTTCGGGGTTTGGCATTCCAAAATTTCTGTACTGACGTTGTTTTGTATTTCTTCCTTTTTGTTGTCCAATAAACATAACTGTTTGTTCGCCCATCCTACCAAAACCACCAATCATGGCTTTGTCGTCAGCAACTGTACGGTCTCCATGCAATTCAATGAACTCTTCGCACATATTTTCGATATAATCTAAAGCATAAGGACGTTCAGGATGACGGGAAAGTTGTACTCTTTGCCAACGAGTAAGATTCTGATAAGTTTCTTTTTTTAATTCTAAAAGCTGATTTTCAACACTTTCAATAGCAACACTCAAATCTACTTTATTATTTTCAGCAAGCGTTTTCATCTCACTGATTTTTGCCTCCAGTTCGGCGATAGGTTGTTCAAAATCTAAAAATACCATAACTTGTTTGCTGTTTTAAATACCAAGTGGCATAACTTTGAAGTTATGCCACCAATCGTTTTATAATTGCTGTCTAATTTGTTCTGCGACTTGAGCAAGTTCTTCTTGACTCATATTTTTTTTATTGGCAAAGTTCATATCAGCCATCGAATTAATAGGAATCAGATGTATATGTGCATGAGGCACTTCCAAACCAACTACGGCTGTGGCAATTCGTTCACAAGAAACAACTTTTTCGATTGCTTTGGCTACTTTTTTAGAAAAAATATGTAACCCAGCAAGCAATTCATCATCCAAATCAAAAATATAATCTATTTCTTTTTTAGGAATAACCAGAGTATGCCCTTTTGCAACTGGAGAAATATCAAGAAATGCTAAAAATTGTTCTGTTTCAGCAATTTTATGACAAGGGATTTCACCTGCTGCAATTCTACTAAAGATGGAAGCCATAAGCAGTATCTATTTGGGGTATGAAATATGGAGTATAAGAGCCATGAATATTTTTTATGTTTAGATCCTTATATTTTAAAAATTTAAGTACCAGTTACTCATCTCCGTATTATTTAGTTATCTACTAATTTCCAATATTTCCATTTCTATTTCGCCAGCAGGAACTTGTATTTTGGCAGTATCACCTACTACTTTTCCTAGAAGACCTTTACCGATGGGTGAATCTACAGATATTTTACCAGCTTTCAAATCTGCTTCTTCTTGAGCAACAAGCAGATAAGTCATTTCAGCTTTTGTTTTTTTATTTTTGATACGAACTTTAGAAAGAACAGATACTTTGGAAATATCAATATTCGACTCATCGAGCAGACGAGCATTGCCCAAAAGTTCTTCTAATTTAGATATTTTTAATTCCAAAAGACCTTGAGCTTCTTTGGCTGCGTCATATTCGGCATTTTCAGAAAGGTCTCCTTTATCACGTGCTTCAGCTATTTGGCGAGCAATTTCTGCTCTCCCTTTGGTACGCAATTCTTGTACTTCAGCCTTCAGTTTATCTAAACCCTCTTGAGTATAATACGAAATCTTTGACATAATCTTTTCGTGTATTTGATAACAACTTGTATTAAAGAATAAAAAAGAACGGTCTTTGGACGACCGTTCCTTTCTATAACAATACAAATATAGAATAAATATCTTAAAAAAACAAATAAAATCTACGTTCATCCATAGTATTGGATATTTATAGTCTGTTTTTCAATATTTTATAAAATATATGATTCTTTATGTTTTTAAATTTATTGAGTAATAGGCTTTATCATTGAAAAAATTGTAAAAAACTTAGAAATCCTTGAAATTTTATGTAGTATTGTGTGCTCAGAAATCCATTCATCTCAAATACAATGAAAATAGATATTGAATACAACAAGAACGAGGACATCATGAAGCAACTCGTAACGCAACTCAACGCAAAACTCAAAAAAGTACATCTAGGAGGCGGAGAGAAACGTATTGCTACTCACAAAGCCAAAGGCAAACTCACAGCCAGAGAGCGTATTGAGTATTTGTTGGATAAAGATAAGCCCCAACTCGAAATGGGTGCATTTGTAGCAGAAGGCATGTACGAAGAAGAAGGTGGCTGTCCATCGGCAGGTGTAGCCATCGTGATTGGTTATATTACTGGCAGACAGTGTATTGTAGTAGCCAACGATGCAACCGTAAAAGCTGGAGCATGGTTTCCTATTACAGCCAAAAAGAATTTGAGAGCTCAAGAAATCGCCATTGAAAATCGTTTGCCCATTGTATATTTGGTGGATAGTGCAGGTGTGTATCTGCCTATGCAAGCAGAAGTATTTCCAGATAAAGAGCATTTTGGTAGAATTTTCAGAAATAATGCCGTCATGAGTTCTGAAGGTATTATTCAGGTGGCTGCTATTATGGGTAGCTGTGTGGCAGGTGGAGCATATTTGCCTATTATGAGTGATGAAGCCCTGATTGTAGAAGGTACTGGTTCAGTGTTTTTGGCAGGTTCGTATCTTGTAAAATCGGCTATCGGAGAAGACGTTGATAATGAAACCCTTGGTGGAGCAAGCACTCATTCCGAAATTTCAGGAGTAACTGATAACAAGTACCCAAACGATGAAGCTTGTTTGGATGCAATTCGTGGCATATTTGAAAAATTAGGCGATTTTGATAAAGCTGGATTTAACAGAGCTGAATCTGCCTTACCTAAAAAAGAGCAAAAGGAAATTTATGGTATTCTACCTTCTGATAGAACCAAGCCCTACGATATGCGTGATATTATCGAACGCCTTGTTGATAATTCGGAGTTCGAGGAATATAAAGAGTTGTATGGTAAAACCATTATTTGTGGAACAGCTCGTATTGATGGTTGGGCTGTCGGAATTGTTGCCAATCAACGAAAAATCATAAAAACTAAAAAAGGTGAAATGCAAATGGGTGGGGTAATCTACTCAGATTCAGCAGATAAAGCAGCTCGTTTCATTATGAATTGTAATCAACGCAAGATACCTTTGGTATTCTTGCAAGATGTAACTGGTTTTATGGTAGGTAGTAAATCTGAACACAACGGAATCATCAAAGATGGGGCAAAAATGGTAAATGCAATGGCAAATTGTGTAGTGCCTAAGTTTACATTTATTATTGGAAACTCTTATGGTGCAGGCAATTATGCGATGTGTGGCAAAGCTTACGACCCTCGCCTGATTTATGCTTGGCCTTCGGCTCAGTTGGCTGTAATGAGTGGAGCTTCAGCAGCCAAGACACTTTTGCAAATCAGGGTGGCAGCATTGGAATCTAAAGGACAAAAAATCACTCCTGAAGAGCAAGAACAATTACTTGCAGAAATCAAAGAAATTTATGCCAATCAGCTTTCACCTTATTATGCAGCATCTCATTTGTGGGTAGATGGCGTAATAGACCCCTTAGACACTCGTAAGGTTATTTCAATGGGGATAGAGGCAGCAAACCACGCTCCTATCACCAAACGTTATAATGTAGGGGTGATACAGGTGTAAAAGAGTTATAAATTATAAGTGATATTTTTGATAAAAAAGGAAAAAAGATGAAAGACAAAAGACTTTTATATTCTTTTTTCCTTTTTCTTTTCTCCTAATAGTTCAATTTTTCTATGAAAATCCTTCTTGTTCATAATCGTTATTTGCAGTATGGTGGTGAAGATGCTGTCTTTGAGGCAGAAACAAATCTGTTACGCCAAAAAGGGCATACTGTTGAACAACTCATCTTTCAAAATGTAGCTCTTGAGGGTACTTGGGATAAAATAAAAACCAGTTTTACAAGTATTTACAATTTTGTATCTGCCAAGAAAATAAAACAGATTATTGCCTCTTTTAAACCAGATTTAATTCACGTTCATAACTTTTGGAAAGAAGCCTCCCCGTCTATCTTTTTTGAAACTCAAAGACATCATATTCCAGTAGTGATGACGCTCCACAATTACCGTCTGATATGCTCCAATGCCCTGCTGATGCGAGAAAACAAGCCTTGTGAACTATGTATCCATCAACGCTTTCCGTTTTCAGGCATCAAATATGGTTGTTTTGGTAATAAGCTCATTACAGCACAAACTACTGCTATTACGGGTATTCATAAAATGCTGGGTACTTGGAAAAATAAAATTACCCATTATATCTGCCTTACAGAATTTGCAAAACAAAAGTTTACTCATTCTTCTTTACAACTCAAAGACTCTCAGATTTCTGTAAAACCTAATTTTGTGAAAGATTTTGGTTATAATAATGCTGATTCAAGAGAGAATTTCTTTCTGTTTGTAGGCAGACTTTCTGAAGAAAAAGGCATTAAAACCCTCATAGAAGTGTGTAAAAACACATCTCAAAATGTAGAAATTATTGGTTCTGGCGATTTTGAAAAAGAAATTCAAACGCTTTGCCAAACGTACCCAAATATCAAATTTTGGGGTTTTAAGGATAAAACGTTCATTATGGAACGCCTCAAACACTCTCAGGCTCTCCTAATGCCCTCTGTATGGTATGAAGGCTTGCCTACTACGATTTTAGAAGCTTTTAGTACAGGTACTCCTGTCATTGTTTCCGACATTGAAAACCTCAATACGATTGTAACTGATGGCTATAATGGTATTCATTTTAAAACTGCCAATCCTAAGAGTTTACAAGAAAAAATAGATAATTTTTCTAGTTCGCCTCAAAGAGAAGTTTTATACCAAAATGCTCGAAAAACATTTGAAGAGAATTATACAGAAGAAGTTGTTTATGAAAAACTCATGAAAATTTATCATCTTTGTCTATAATTTTAAAATTACAGTATTTATTCATACTTCTTGAAAAAATAAAAAACAGGATTCGTACTTATCAGGCTTATTTTCGGTTAAAAAAAGATATTAGAAAAAAAGAGTTTCACAATACTCCAAAAACAAAAATTGTTCTTTTTAATTTTCAGTCCATTGGGGCTACTCCTTATCAGTATGCTTTGGCAAGTTTTTTTGCAGATGCTGGATACACGATACTTCTTCAAAACAATGTCATTTGGCTGGGTAATTTAGGCTATATAGCCAAATTGTTTTTAAAATTTCCCCAAATAAACATCGTAAACTCTATCAAAGACACACAGAATGTTATTTATATCTCAGACCATTCATCTGATTTAGATTTGAACACATGGAAAAAATCATTTATTTTCAATTATAATTCTTTCAGAAGCAACCCTGATAATTATCAAAAAATGCTTTTGATGCCTTATCCTATGCATCCTCGCAATTGTGGGCAAGAAAAACATCAGGAAATCTTGGATTATAGAAAAAACCAAACCAAGATGCGAATATTTTTTTCAGGTAATCAAAATCCAGCCATTTATGATAACCCCATACTTTCAAGTCTTTTCCATCAATTAAGTAGGATTAAAATATTAAATATTCTTCGTGAAAACTTATCAAATCAAGAAATATTTGTAATTCTACACCCTGAAGATAAATTAGTTTTAGAAAAAAACTATCAGAATAAACTCGTTCTAAATGAATGGATAAGCAGTGAACAACATAGTAATAATTTAGAAAGTCGTATCAAAAATGATGATTGGTTAAAACAGTTATCTTTTTCTGATTTCTTTTTAGCTTGCCCAGGTATGAATCAGCCTTGGTGTCATAACATTATTGAAGCCATGAGTGTAGGATGTATTCCTATCTTAGAATATGGACATCTATTTTCACCTGTTTTAGAGCATCAAAAAAATGCTATTATTTTTGAAGGAGAAACAGATTTATTAGAAAAAATAAAATATGTGCTTTCTTTATCTCCAGATCAAATTCACGCCATGAAAAATAAAGTCATTGAATACTATGAACAGTTTTTAGCTCCTTTACCATTTATCGAAAAATTAGAGAAAATATCTCCTAGTAGAAATGATTTGTATATTTTTGCAGAAACAGTAAGTCATCAATCTATGAAATAACTCATGATGAAAATTTTATTTTTATTCGGATTTTTATCTTGTTTTTGGGCTTGTAGAAGCAATCCTAAAACTTTTGAGGAGAAACCTACTCAAAAAGTGGCAGATTTTGATATTTTCGAAAATATTACAAAATTCGACACTACCACAAAAACCATTCATATTCTTGTTTCACTTTGTGATAATCTGTATCAAGGCATTGTACCTGTTTCCATGAGCTTGGGGAATGGACAAAATCCTTCAAGTAATTTATATTGGGGTGCTGGTTTTGGTGTTAAGACATATTTTAAGAAAAGTAAAAGCTGGACGCTTCTTAAGACTGAAAAAGGCAGTTACCCAATTCTTGAAAGGCTTGTTTTTAAGCACAAAACTAAACCGTTTTACATTGTTGCAGACGCTTATGATGGACAACATATTTTAAAATGTACCAAAGATTTATTGTACAGTTGTTCGGCACAAAAAAGGGATACTATTCATGTTCAAAATAAAACCTTAGGTATTTATGGTAATGCAAAAATGGTGGCATATATTGGACACAATGGATTGATGGATTTTAGTTTGAAAGATAAATTTGGTAATATTGACAAGAAAAGTAGGGACTGTATTGTTTTAGCTTGCAATAGCAAGCCTTATTTTAAGGACTACTTCAAAACACTCAAAACCAATGCATTTTTGTGGACAACAGGCTTGATGTGTCCTGAAGCATACAGCCTTCATGATGCCTTAGATGCCTATATTGCAGGTAAATCCAAATCAGAAATACACTTAGAAGCCTCTAAAGCGTATGCCAAATATCAAAAATGCAATTTAAAAGCAGCCAAAAACCTGATTGTAGCAAATTAATTTTTATTCTATATTTTTAAAATTCCATACTATGCAAAAAACACATTTAACTCTTGTAGCATTATTGTTCTTATTTTTAACAAACGCTTGTACTGTCACTCGTTTAAATAAAAATCCTGAATTTCTTTATAATCAGGCTGTAGCCAGTGCTGCCTATCCAGAAAAATCGAAAATTGCTACAAACCTTTTGGCTCTTTCAAAGACAACTCCAAATCTGCAATGGAAAACCATTGAAGGAGAAGAATATGTTTTGGTATCTACTTGGACAAGCGAACAGAATATAAAATACTATCCTGCTTCTGGAACATACAATACTGGAAAGTATCCAATCTGGGTAACTCTAAATCCCGAACTGAAAGAACGATATAAATCTTTTAAAATAAATAAAAAAGATGACCCAAGTCCACGACTCAAACAGTTACTGGGTTTGCCTCCCAATGTTAGTAAAACCCATTTTGTTGAGTTTTGGGTAAAACCTAGTGATGTATTTCGTCCTTGCCCAGACAATGAAATTACAGATAATTCGTGTGGTTTGTGCTTTCCTGAAAATACCTCTGAGGAATATCGCCAATGGGTTAATCAGCTTCGATTAGATTCTTATTACAATTGTAAAGGAGATAAATACCCTTGGACACAATTAGGATATACTTATGATTGGAATCCTAAAAACAAATCTCATGTAGGTGTAAGTGAATTTGTAATCAAGCAAAATAGCACTATTTATGTAAATAAAATTATCAAAACAGTTGAATATCTGTCAGAAAAATAGTTTACACAATAAAATAGTAAAAGTATTTTTACATAATTTTTTCTTCATTGGACATCAAAACTTTAGATGCTTCATAATCTATTTTCCGAGTTCCTATAAGTTCAGTAGATTTTTGTGCGAAAACACTAAAGAATAGTGAATACAAGCATTAAGAAGAATTTTGAGAGATTTTTTATTTTTTTAGTTGAAAAATTTATTTGGGTAATTGTTGTACAACCAAAAAGGTTTCATACAAAATGAAACTCAGTATTTTGCTTATAATCTTTTATTTACAACTAACAGATTATCAAATTTATTTTTTTCTAAAAGACAAAACAAATTTGGCTTTTGCGTTAGAATCAATCAAACCACTGCTTGTAGGAGATAGAAAATCTAATACTAAAAAGTCCCCTGAACTCACATAGCAACGATAGCTATAGTATTGTAGAAATGCTATGTGTTCATCTTTGGTATTTTTACCTGTAAAATTGAGCATCAATACGTTGGTGTCAGATTTCCACTCGTATTCAAATATATAGCTTTTACCATCTTGAAAATAAATTTCAAGGTCTCCATCTGTATCAAAATATAATTTTGAACCTTGAAACATATTGTTTACCTTTTCTATATAGCCCGAACTATCATACTCAGGAGAGCTATAACCACTATATAACCAGTATTTTCCTGTAAATTTTTGAGCAGAGGCATTCAAGCTTACAAGAACTAATGCAAGAGCAAATAAAGTTTTTATGAGGTTTTTCATTTTTCTATGTATTTTTTATGAGTTTGTCCAACATTTTTTTTTAAATCAATTATATTTGAAATTGTGAGTTTTTTAGGAATGATCTTCTCAAAAGTTTAAAATTTTTGAGAAGATTCAGTCCTTTTTTAAGTAACACTACAAATTTTAACCGTTTCTACTTTTTTTCAACTTGAATGTTAGACAAGTTCAATGTTTGGAAAAGCTTAATCTAAATCCCTCTTTTTTACTGATTATACATTGTATTCTTTTGGGTATTTATTCATTTAAAAACTGTTCAAACTTAGTAAATATATCACTCAGTTCTTTTTTTGCATCTTGGTCATAAACCAGCATAATACTACCCTCAGCGACTTTTTCTACATTTGCTCCATCTTTATGGGAATACAAACGAGCTGTAAGTTTGTAGCTTTTACCAAGTTGGAATTTCTCTCTATTTTGGTATAAAACATAGATATATGCATAATCCCATATATTTTCTCTATGGCTAATGAGTTGGAAACCATTATTCAAACAGAATCTGTCTTCAGCAGGTTTTTCTTTAATCATATCACTCCATTTTCTACTTTTATTTCTCAGTTCTTCTCTGCTTGTTTTGATGCCTTCCATTTCGTACTCCATATTTCTCAGACACGTATTTCCACATGTAACTGTCATGGGCATAGGCAAATAAGCTCCCCAATAAATACTTTTTCCCATACTCTGAGATTTCACAAAACTCTTAGAATCTTCTTTGGGTTGGTCTGTATATTGATAATTAAATACTCCAAAATTATCCACAAACACTACTTTTCCAATATTTTCTTTGTAGGTGGGGTAGTTACTCATCAAACTTTTTTTCTTCTGTTCAAACTTCTCTGAATCAGCTTGTTTCTTAAATTGATCATATTTAGCCTGAGCTGTTTCTAAATCATAAACCTCTAATTTCGCTTTATCTTTTGCCCAAACATCCACTACTTTTTTGGCATTATCCTCATAGACAATCACTACTCCTGCTTCTGGTTGATAAAACTCTGAATTAACGTAACTACTATAATAAAAAAGTTGATTACAATCACTACATTTAAACATTGTAATGTTTTTTTCCTTCATTTTTTCATCTAAATATGGAGTATTAAACCCACCATCTTTATTGTAATACACATTCAGTTTATTCACTACTTTACCATTTTCTTTGGCTAAAAATTGTAATTTTAGGGTTTTCTGGAAAACTGTTTTATTAAATTGTATTCCTTTCAAAGCATAATATGTTCCAGAAATGCCTGTTTCATCCGTAAAATCCTGAGCATAAGGCTTAGTCAATTCAGCAATTTTAGCTTCTTCTGCTTTTTGTCTTGCTTCCTCTTGTTTCTTTTTAGCCTCTTCCTGCTTTTTCTGCTCCTTTTCTTTCATTTTTTTCATGAGTTGGGCATGTGTTGGAACGCCTCCCAAAAATGTTATTAGAGAAAATGCAAATAGTCCTTTTACAAAAAATGATTTTTTCATACTTTTTAATTTTAAAATAAGATTTATTAATTTTTACCAGTTTAAAGTTCTGAAACTACCGCTTGAGCCATTTGCTGCCATAATTTTGCTCTCTTTATACTTACCTCCGCTTCCGCCTCTATTCTGAACATTGATGGATAAATTAGGTGTTGTTGGGTCTTTATAGATAGTTACATCTCCTCCATTTCCTCCATTTCCAGGTGCTTTGGATTTATCACCATAACTACCATTACCTCCATTGGCATATATGTTGATAGGTGTGTTAGGTGTTATTTTAAATTGGTGAAGCACTTTTCCCATACTACGTACTTCAAGCTGAACCAAAGAGCTACCATTTTTTTTATGCTTGGAAGGCTTTACATAAACATCTAAGTTTGTACCATTTTGCCCCCGAGCACCAGCATACACATAAATACCAGATGTTCCTCCTCTTCCCCCACTATAATTAACTTCTATCGGAGCATTATACAAAACATCAATACTTTTGGTTGTAGTAATATTTGGATGATATTTGGAAGTAGCCTTGATACGAACTTGGTCTGATGGTATTTTTGGGCAATCTGCATGAATTTGAAGTTTTTCTTCTCCAAATTCAGCCCCTTGTACTTCCACTACAAAATTCTCCCAGTCTGTTTTTCCACCCAAGTTTGGCGTTTTAAATACCTGACCATCTGAAAGTGTAGCCTGAATACCATACAAAATTTGACTAAAATGTCCCAGCTCAGTTGGTAGATTTGTAACGACTATTTCTATATTTTGTATGTTTTTACCCTTGAGTGAATATTTTATTTTTTCTGCTTCTTGTTGCTTTTGTTTATTGGTAGCTATTTGTTCTCGAGCACTTTTCTGATTTTTAAATATTCCTAAAATATAGCTATCAAGTTCTGTATTTAGACTTTTATAATCGGGTTTTGAGCAGTTTTTACACAACACATATTTAATGGTTGCATGTTCTTGGGCATAGTTGTAATAGATTACATAATCTTTCAAAAAAGTAATTCGACTATCTCCTGAACCAAAATATGCAGGGTAGTTTGGAATATCAGGTTGAAATACTTCCAAAACTACATTTGCTCTGTTTATTTCCACTTTTTCTATTACTTTATTATTCTCTGTATCCAGATTAGAAGAGAAAAACAGTTTTAAAGGCCATGTTTTTGTTGCCTGAACTAAGCTTTCATTCTCAACTTTAAATACTTGATAATCTCCATCACCAAAGTTTTTTACTAAACTATTCTGATTTTGAGCAAATAGATTTTGGCTAATCACAAAAAAGAACACGTATATATATTTAATAATTTTCATTAGATTATTTTTTAATTTATTTGAAAAATTTTACAGATAAGCTGATAATTTTACCGTTTTACCACACATGGTTTCATCTATTGTGAATATCAAAGACCCTTTTTTGCCTTTATCACTTCTATAGATTTTGCGTCCAGCCTCACAAGTAACAGATGTTGAACCTCCTCCATGATAAAGCATTACATGAGCCTGACCTGTAAAAACATAAATATCTTGTTTAGTATCATTTACTATTTTTAAAGCCCCTTCTATTTTCTTAAATGAATCATCATGAACAGATGTAAAGCCAGTGTTTACAACAAAACAAACAATTAAAAAGAACGAGAATAAGATATTTTTCATAAGAAATTAGGATATTTGGTTTATGATTCAAAAATGAGCATTTGAATTGATTATGTACTGAAATACTTTGTAAGCTGTTGGTTTGGATTTGTAAGTTGTAAAACACTCAAATCATATAGAAAAGCCCTCTTAATATTTAAGAGGGCTTCTGGATTATTCTACAATTAGCTTTTTAACTGTTTTTCTTTCTGATGTATGAATATTTACAAAATATAATCCTTTTTTCCAGTTTGCTATATTTATCATCAATTCCCCTGAAAGATTATTTTCATATACTACTTTTCCATACTGATTGGTTATCAACACTTTACTATTCTCTGAACCACTTATAGAAACCTGTTCTTTTGCAGGGTTAGGATAAATTTTAATATCTCCATCTTGGGTAGTATTTTGCAGGCTGAATGCCTTTTCCATTTTTTCAATTTCTTCTAAAGAGATATTTTCTGTGTATGTTTCCAATACTATATTACTCTTACCAGTAGCTGAAATATAAAATACTTGATCTGTACGTCCATAATCAGAGCAGTTATGTTTAGAAACGTGACGAACCATATAATACATATTATACTGTAAATTCGTAAATGTGTAGTTATTACCTGATACTCCTAACAATACAGGTGATGAATACCAGTTTGGAGAAGTTGTTGGAAGTGATACAGGGCTAGCAAATAAACCCCATGTGCTATAAGGATTAGTTGGGTCTAATGCATTCACTGTTAAAGAATATCCTGTGGTATTTCCTGAATGACTATGACTAAAACCTGAATTTACATAATTGCTAAAAGTTGGTATCTGGAATACTTTTCTTACCTCTGCCCAACCACAACCTCCATTGCTTTCCCAAACGCCATGTTTAATCATATAATATCTGCCTGCAATATTGGGTACTCTAAATTGTGCTTGATTTCCTGATAAAGTAACAGGAGCAAATGTAGGGTCTATATATTGGTCAGCTGTACTATTGACTGTCATTCGATACAAAATCCATTGACTATTTTGGTTTACTGCATTACCTATTACATCTATAACTGCCTGATTAGATTTTTTATCGCAATTTATAGAGTATGAATAGTCGGGATTAAGATTGCAAGGTACTTCTGTCAATGACATATCATCTATTAAGATTCCTTCACCATTTCTTTTAGCTCTAATCTCAAAAGTTTGTTTAAAATTAAAATATACACCATAAGAATTGTTAGGGTCATCTAATTCAATAGGGAGATTTGCGGCTGTCATCAAATCTGAAACTCTAAAAGTAGCTTCAAATAAAGTCCATTGCCCTCTTGTTGTAAATGTACCTATCAAAGGAATTGTTAAGGTTCTATCACAGATACTTGTCCATCCAGATGCTGTGTTTAATAATCTAATTTCTACACCTGAATTTGGATTGATAGGAGTATTTCCCATATTTTGTGTAGCTGTCAAAGATGCCCATATACGCACTTTGTATTCTCTTCCTAAAGCCAGAGGACTTGTAAAGTTCGATTTAATAGATTCTGCGGCATCTGATGTTTTTAAATGTACATAATTATTTCCATGACGAGGCATTAAACCGTTCGGTAAGCCTCTCGTTAAAAAATTGAAAGGCACACTGATATCTTGTGGTGTTACAGATGCACAAGTAGCTAAAATATCAGGTGTGTTGTTAGGAATATAACACCCTAAAGACCAATTACTTAATTTCCCCATTACCACATCACCTTGGTGTGTAGGGCAAGATGTAAGTGTTTCAAAACTTGGATTGGGTATGAGATTTATTTGCCCATAACCCACACTCACAGAAAAAATCCATAGTATAAAAAGGTGGTGAAGTTTTTTTAATTTGAAGCTCATAATTTTTTTGTTTTAATTTGTGATGAATAAATAATTGTTTGGTTTGTGCTGTAAAACTATCGAAGCCCTTTTAGAGAAATGGATAATAATTTACTATTGGTATGTTTCGATTTGCGAAGCGTAAAAAAGCTCTTTTGGGGAGTTTTGGGGTTATTTATTTTTTGTTATCATGTAGTAATGGCTCAGCAGCCTAATTTTCGTGCTATTACAACAGACCAAGACCTTCCTAGCAACGAAGTATATTCTATTCTACAAGATGCTCAAGGATTTATTTGGATAGGTTGTGATGCAGGATTATTCCGATATAATGGGGTAAAGTTTATTCCTTATAAAACAGCTAAACAACGTAGCAAGTCTATTACAGGGTTGTCTCAGACACCCAACGGAAGAATTTATTGTCATAATTTTACAGGTCAGGTTTTTTACATAGAAAATGACCAAATGCATGAGTTAGAGTGTTCTGAAATCACCTATGTTTCTAACATTACTACCAATCAACAAAATGAAGTCTGGCTTGCCACCAAAGAAGGGCTTTATTACTATTCTCCCCAAATCAACAAATGTGTTCAATACCAAAATTCTAGTTTTAGCCCTAAAAATATTTCAAGAAATTTTACAGACAAACAAGATAATATTTGGTTTACCTCTGATGATGGTGTAGGCAGATTAGATAAACAAAAAAAAATTACCATTTACCCTTTTCCACCTCAGAAAATTGATTTATTAGGGAATTTGCTCATCTGTAATACTCCTCAAAAAACGCTGTTGGTAGGCGTAACTTCTGCTAATCTCTATCAAATAACCCCACAAGGCATCAAGAGTTACTATATTCCTACTCTCAACAAAGCTCTTGAAGGAAAAAAAGTTACCAATGCATATTTAGATACCAAAGATAGGCTTTGGATAACTACTTACACAGGTGTTGTTATGTATCATACCATTACACAACAGATAAAAGTATATTTAGAAGAGTTTTCTTTTTCTGATATTTTAATAGACAAAGATGAATCTATTTGGCTCACAACTCTTTATGATGGCATTCTTTATATTCCCAATCTGGATTTTGAAGACTTACAAGCCATGCATAAAGTGCTTAAAATCTGCCATGATGAACAAAATATTTACTTTGGTAATACCTCTGGACTGCTTGGTGTTTTAAATCCTCACAGTCAGGAAACTAAAATTTATGATGCTGGTTTAAAAGCAGATATTAGAAGCCTCAATTATGACTCTTCAGATAAAGCTATTTATTTCAATATGAATAGTAGTATTTATCAATTAAAAGATAATAATATTTCACTTGCTCGCTCCTTTGCACATTCAGTTAAGAGTATGATTCATGTACCTGAAGGTTATTTAATAGCTTCTTCTATAAGAACGTATTTTGTAAAAAATCTTCAAGATACTTCTTTGCAGGTAATTAATGAACAATGGGGACGAAACATATTGTATGATACAAAAAATAAATATGTTTGGGTGGCTACTAACAAAGGTTTATTAAAAGTTATTTATCAAGCAGGAGAATACATTGTTTTAGAAAAACTCTTACAAGACAAACAAATTTTAGATATTTGTCTTTGGGAAACGCAACAACAACTTTTTGCCGTAACTTTTGAGGGTTTTATTTATCAAATCAGCCCTTCGTTACAAATAGAACCCATAGCTCAACTCCCCAATCACATACAGGCTTATCATATTCTCTGCCATAATAATCAATTATATATTGGAACGAATAAAGGTCTTTTTATATACAATCTGCATACAAAAGATTGGCAAAAAATAGGAAAATTGGAGGGCTTAATTTCTGATAATCTATTATCATTTACATTTTTTAAAGACAAAATCTGGATTGGTACAGAAAAAGGTGTACAGAGTATCCCTATTGCATTTAAAACGAAACAAAATCTTTCAAAAATTTTCCTAAAAAAGGTTTTGCAAAATCAGATAGCTATTGGAGATAACGATTATCAAAAAATCAAAATGCAACCCAATGATGCTCTTAAAATATATGTAGAAGCTGTTTGCTATTCTTCTTACGACAAATTTCGATATGCTTATCGTATCAATCAAAAATCATCTTGGAATTATTTACCAGCAAACACAGAAGCCATAGATATCAACTCTTTACCTGCTGGAGCCTTTTCCATTGAAATAATGGTAGAAGACCATCAAGGCAGATTCTCTAAAAACCTAATTGTTATAAAAGGAGAAGTTTTACCTCCTATTTGGCAAAGAGGCTGGTTTTTAAGTATCTTGTTTTTCATCATTCTCTTTAGTTTTTTTATTGGTTTTAAACTGAGAGTCAGACATCTTCAGAAGAAACAAGAGCAAGTTCTCAATCAATTACACCTAGAAAATGAGTTAAACTCTTGGCAACAAACAGCCCTTCAGGTACAAATGAGTCCACACTTTTTATTCAATATCCTCAACTCTATCAAAGCATACATATATGAAAATGATAAACAAAAAGCTATTACTTATCTCAATCATTTTGCCAATCTCGTAAGAAAAATCTTACAAAACAGTAATCAAAAAGAAGCTCTTTTGATTGATGAATTGGAGATTATCAAGCATTATATTGAGCTTGAGGGGATGCTTTTAGAAAAAGATTTTTCTTGGGAAATCAACATTGCCGAAAATATTGCAACAGATGAAATTTATATACCAACTCTTTTAATACAACCCTTTGTTGAAAATGCTTTTAAACATGGTTTAAGACATAAGAAAGGTGAAAAGAAACTCACTATTTCTATTATTTCTCTATCAGAGCAGGTTATTCAACTTACAGTTGATGACAATGGTATTGGCAGAAAAGCTTCACAACTTATTAATCAAAAAAATAAGCCCTTACATCAGTCTTTTGCCATGCAAAATATCAAAAAAAGAATAGATTTATTGAATCAAAATTCTAATTTTGACATTCAAATGCAGATTCTGGATAAAGAAAATCCACTGCAAGAAGCCTTGGGAACACAAATCGTATTAACTATCAAATACCATGAATAAACAAGAGATAAAACTTAAAGCCATGATTGTAGATGACTCTCCACAAGCCTGTCGTTTACTTAAAATGATGATTTTAGAGGAGTCTCTTCCTGTTGATGTAGTATCTGAAGCTCATAATGCCTTTGATGCTTGGGAATCTATTCAAAACCTCAAACCTGATTTACTATTTTTAGATATCGAAATGCCTGAAAAGTCTGGTTTAGAGTTAGCTGAGCAGATTTTAGAACATGATATTAATTGTGAAATTATTTTTACAACAGCCTACAGTGAATATGCCATTCAGGCTTTTAGGCTTTCAGCCATAGATTATCTCCTCAAACCTATTCAGGAAGGGGACTTAAAAGAATCTATCGAAAAAGTCAAATACAAAAAGAAATTAACCCACGACCAAACAAGGCTTAAAACACTTACTCAAAATTTAAAAGAAGAATCGCCTCAAAATCTTTGTGTACCCATTTTAAATGGCTACGAATACATTCAATTACAAGATATTGAATACATTGAAGCAGATGGTGCTTATGTAAACATTACTCTTTGTAATACAAAACAAATGATTGTTTCCAAAAATCTGAGGTATTTTGAGAATCTATTGGAAGGCTTTGGACACTTTTTAAGGGTACACCGTTCGTACATTGTGAATAAAAATCATATCAAAAAAGTTCTCAAAGGCGAAAAAGCAGTAATTGTGATGCAAAGTAACCAGCAAATAGACCTTGCTCGTGATAGAAAACAAGCATTTTGGGCTGCTATGGAGTGATTATTATGCTGATTTTCAAATAATATATTTTTATTCAAGTGGGACTTTTTCTCTGTCTTTAATAATGTATTCTTTTATTTTTCCATTTTTATCTTTTTCTCTGACTATATCACCTTCCACAGGAACTTGTTTGTAAACCTTATCATCTTTTCTTAAGTTGTAATTATTTTTCCAGTAAGCAATCCTAACAAGTTCTCCCTTTTCATCAAAATATTTGCATTCTTCAATACCATCATTTAAATAACTAGTTTCTTTTATGACTATTCTATTCTTATCATACAAATGAGTTTTTCCACGCATTTTGCCATAATGCATTTCATAATCAAACTTCACCAAAGTGGAATTCTTTCGATAGGTTTTCCATAAACCATCTTGTAATCCCATTTTAAAATACCCTTCACTATCATCATGTTTTATCTTCACAAGAATATACTTGTTTGAATCTAAATTATAAGGCTCTTGTAATTGATTATGAAATAATGGTAATTTATCATATTTCTTGTTTCTTTTATGTATTTGTTGTAAGTTCTGAATATAAAGGGTATCTATATGATATATTAAATATTCTACATAAGCACGTGCTTCTTCCTCTGCAGTAAACAGTGAGTTTAGATGATTTATTACCTTATGAAGATAATCTATATTTAAAGGTGTATCTGAGCCGTTCAAATAAGATATTATATATTGTAATCCAGTTATAGCTCTCACATTTTTCTTGTCAATCAAAAAACACCTGTTAAATTCGATGGTAGCAGTATCTATAATACCCACATTATAATAATTCCACGCTTTTACATAATGATTTTCAAAGGCTTTTTCTTTAGTTTCAAAATCTCATTCTGAACAAAATTACTATCTCCTTCTATTTGGGCTTTGGTTTTAACTATTCCATAGTAAAAAGGAGATAAATGATAATTCTCTTTGATTTTTTTATTCCAGTTACTATTTAAAATCAGAGATTCTTGTCCAAAAGATTGAAAACACTTTCCTAAAAGTGTGAAACACAAAAATATGATTAATCTGTTTTTCATAGTTTCTCATTTTTATCTTCTAAAAACCTTTTTCCAATACTCATACAGATACAAAGCCTCTTTGACACACAATTTACTCATAAACTCAGGAGTCTGATTGGCGTGTATTTTTTGAATGAGGATTTCTAAATCTAAAAAACGCATTTCTTTACCCTTCAATACATTTTTTTTGCCCCAATTATAAACAGGCTTTACTTCAATAGCCTCAATTTGTGTATGGGTATTGCCTTCTTGTGTGATACCTTTTACAATATGCAATTTTAAAAGAGGAACCAATCTATCCAAAACAAAAATATCATAAGCTACAAAATCGGCAAGTGAATAAATAGCAACGCCCTGCTTTTGGTGTCGTGTAATAGGGCATGTAAATACATATTTTTCCATCGGTTGTGGATTATGTGGATGACTACCTAAAATCGCATCCACACCACATTCCTCAAATATTCGGTGATAAATAGCGACTGTATGCTCCGAAGGATACATTTGGTACGCATTGCCTGTATGCAAAGAAAGCATCACCAAATCTGCTCCTTTTATGTGGGCATGCAATACATCTTCTTTAATTTGTTTTAAATCTACATCAGGTGTATTAAGTCTTTCAGTATTCACTAAATAAGCTTCCTGAGGAGATAATAAAAATTGATTGAGTGAATAGGTATAAGCAATAAAAGCTATTTTGATACCATTTCTTTCTAAAATTGGAAAATTTTGGCGTTCTTGAGGACTTTTGGCTGTCCCTGTATAAGCTATATTTTTTTGTTCTAAAAATTTGATAGTTTCTAAAACACCCTCTGCTCCCATATCCATACTATGATTATTGGCAGTAGAAAGCACATCATAACCTTTGTATTTGCCATTACCACTAAATACTTCAAACATTTCTTCATTACCATTGAAGTGCATATCTGAAAGCATCACTTCTGGTACAAGTGAGGCTGGTTTATTGATATCAATAGGTGTTTCTAGATTGGCAAAAACAATATCAGTACCAAAGAAAAACTCTCCTACTTCGTCCCAAAGATGTTTGGTGTAAGGCTTTTGAATCCATTCATAAGGCATTAAGTCTCCTCCAACAGAAACAGATATTTTACTTTTTATTTCAAAGTTATTTGGCAGTATAAAATCAAAATTCTGATTCTGAAAATGTTCTACAATATGACTAGGGTATTGATATGGAGGCTTGATATAATATTTATAGCCTAAATACAATATATCTTTGGCTTTAAAAAATGCTGGATTTTCTTCAAAATCGGCTATTGGACTTCTCCATTTTCTAAAAAAAAGTCCTATCACAAAATATAGAATGCGTAAAATACCTACCAAAATCTTCCCTTTTGTAGAAAAAGGCAAAACTGTTGGAAATTGTATGTTTTTATTTTTCATCATTTATAATTCAATATTTTGTAAAAGCATCATAGAGCAATTTTATACCAAAACCCACAAAAACCACTCCTGAAACTACATTAATATTCCTTAAAACTTTGGCAGTAAACAATTTGCGAAGTTTAGATGCAGAAAAAGAAATACCAACCTCTGTTGAAAAAATTGCTAAAAGGCAACCTACAAAAAACAATACTCTTTCAGTTTGGGTATAATTTTCGCTGGTAAGCTTTGCAGCTATGGCTACCCAAAAGAAAAAATTTACAGGATTGAGTACATTAAGCAAAAAACCTGTTGTAAAATAATAGATAATATTCCCGAATTTTGTTTTAGGATAGGCAATTTTAGGTTCTTTCTTAAAAACACTCACCAAACCCAAAGCAATCAGTAGTCCTCCACCTACCAAACTAGTATAAAATGACAGATTAGGGATTGTTGGTAAGAAGCTAGTACCCAATAATGCTCCTGAAATAAAAAGGACATCTGAAAAAATGACACCTAAAGCTATCAAAACTCCACTTTTATAGCCATAATCTACACTATTTTGTATGAGAGCAAAAAAAACTGTACCCAGCATCAAACTAAGTACAATTCCTGTCCCAAAACCGTATATACTTGCTTCTAACATGATTTACTTTATATCAAATTGCGTTATTTCTCATGCAAAAGAAGGGTTTTTATACTTTTTTTCAAATTTTTTTTCTAATCAATTAAACCATTCTTAAATTGAATCATCTAAATCATATATTTTCAAACTTAAAGATTAAAAGATTATGAAAAAGTTTTTCGCTTCGGCAATTGTTATGTTTTTTATGATTATTGGCACTCAAGCATTTGCTCAAGAAGGTACTTGGGAAAGAGTTGGTGTTAGAAAAGTTTCGTATGGTGTTGAAAAAGATGTAGTTATGGTTACTTCCAAAAAAGGAAAATTCACCAAATTACAACTCAAAGTAAAAGATGCTCCTGTAAATTTCAGAGATATGAAAGTATATTTTGGTAATGGTAGCGTTCAAGATGTTTCTTTAAGAAATACCATTCCTGCTGGTGGTGAAAGCCGTGTAATTGATTTAGATGGAGGTGAGAGAACTATCATAAAAATCGAATTTATTTATGACACAAAAAATAATGCCAAAAAACGTGGCACAGTAGTAGTATTAGCAAAAGAATAATCGTTTTGTTGTTGGGAATAAAAAAAGTCCTAAAAATTTTAGGACTTTTTTTATAAACTTATCTTTCAGTTAGAATTTTTGATGTTCGATTTTTTTTATTTTTTCCTGCCATTCTACTATTTGAGCATTGATTTCTAATATTTTTGAGCTAACCCAAAAGAAAAACAACATACTTACTAGCATCAATGTAAAGTTACCTAAATTTCCTATCATTAAGCTTATAATCAACAAAATACACAATACAAATACAATCAGAATAGTTGCCATTTTATGCCCTAAACCTAAAGAAAGTACCAAATGATGAAAATGTGTTTTATCAGCTTTGAAAGGGCTCTTTCCTTGTTTAATTCTAGCTCTATATACTCTTAGAGAATCGAAAACTGGTAGAAATAACACCCCTATAATACTAGGAACAACTATTGATGTCTTTTCTATTTTTTGAGCAGATTGTATTAATATTATTGCTGATACAACAAATACAAATCCTAGAAATAGAGAACCAGCATCACCCATAAATATTTTTTTAGTTTTACTGAAATTATACTTCAAAAAACCAATCAGAGCTCCTATTAGTGAAAAGTAAAATATCATTAATGATTGGTTATTAGTAATCCATGCCAACCATGAAAAAACAATTAACCCAATAATTGCTAAACCAGCCACTAAACCATCTATACCATCCATTAAATTAAAAGCATTTATCACTCCTGTTATTACTATAATAGTCAAAACATATTGCATTTCTGCTGGTATTTCATATATTCCGAGTATTCCATACATAGAAGTAATTTTAATCCCCTGTATAAAGCTAAAATGAGCTAGTAAAAGTTGAACTGCCAATTTTAATGAAGCTCGTATATCATTTTTGTCGTCTATTATTCCCACCAACAATAATATTGTTCCTCCTATCCATAGCCATTTAATTTTCAAAAAATCCTGCCAGCCTTGTATAGTTATTAGCATTGTAATTATCGAGGCTATCCATATACTAATTCCACCTATTAAAGGTGTATTTTGGTTGTGGATTTTACGCATATTGGGTTTATCGACCAAGTTTATTTGAATAGCTATTTTTCTCAGTAAAGGGGTGATTATAAGCACAAACATAAGAGATGTTATTACAACCATAATTTGAAGAAGCGTTTCCATAAGCATCAATATTTAAATACCTTTCATTATTTTTAAATGAGAAATTTCTAAGTCTAATAAATCAGAATAATTCAGCCTCGTAATTTCTGTTTCTACCAATGATTTGTCTTTGATAGTAAGCACTTCTTGTATCAAGAAACTATATTTTTGAGCTATTAAAGACCATTTATATCTTTTCTCTGCTATTTGATACATCTGATAAGCCATATTTTTAAGAGTACTCATAGAAATATTTTTGATCTTATATTTCAAGTCTTCTATATCTTTAAAGTATAAAGCTTTATTCTCTGTTGTTACTTTATTATATGCCACTTCAAAAGCTATAATTGGTAACTCTAAATACATTGCTTCTACTAAAGATGGATTTGTCCCACCTGCTGAATGTCCATGAATATATAAACTTGCATTACTACGAAGTATATCTAATTTTTCTTGTTCATAAATAGGATATAATATTGTAATATTTGCATAGTCTTGATATTGTTCTTTAAGATCTAATCCATAAGTACTTTTATTCCAATTCCCAACTACCACCAAATGTATATTTTTGAGTTGAGCAAAGGCTTCTAGAATAATATGTACATTATTTTCTGGTTCTATTCTACAGACTTTAAAAGCATAAAAGTGATTTAGAAAAGGGTATTTTATTTCTGCTTCAGGTGTTTTTTTTACTTTTAAAACATGATCCGAGCCATATTCAATAATTCGACTAAGTGTACCATAACGGGCTGCTGTATAGTCTTGAATAGCTTCGTTATCAGAAATATCAATATGCGAGTATTTTACTGCTAAGCTCTCTGCCCAAAATAAGTACCATTTAGCGAGTATATTCCATTTACCTCGTTTCCATTCAATGCCATCTATTGAGATGATAATTTTCTTTTTAGTAAAAAGTCTCACAAAAGGAAGCAACCAAGCTCCTGCTACACCTAATATCAATAAAACATCAGCATAAAGGACTGCATGGAGAATAGAAAGACTATCGTATATAATGCTTTGTATTCCATTTGCATCAAAGGGTAAATACTTTAGTTTAGCTCCTTTAAATGTTTTCGCTCTTTTACTTTGCTGATATTTTTTACCAGAGCAGTAAACTGTCATATCATAAGTAGAGCCTAAACACTCAACCAAATGTTCAGTAAGTGTTTCAAAACCTCCATAATTGGCAGGTAAACCTACTGTTCCAATTATTGCTATTTTTTTCTTTTCAAAATACATAAACATTCTATTTTAGTTTAAGAGTATATATCCAAGAAAGTGCCAATGTATCTAAATGGCTATTTGAACGTTTGTTAAGTGATATTTCAAAAAACAATATTCCAAAAAACGGAATACTGTTTTTTTATGGAAAAATATTAAGTTAAAATCTGTAAGCTTTTTTGTGCAAAAAAATCCGCAGAAAACACTTCTATTCTTTTTTTTGAATTTTCTGAAAGGGTTGTATAATGTAGAGGATTATCTAAAACTGATTGAAGTACTCTATTAAGCATTGTCATATCTCGACTATCTACCATAAACCCAGTTTTTCCATCTTCAATAACCTCTGTAATACCTCCAATGGCAGGAACAATTGCTGGTAATCCATATGCCATACCTTCAATAATTGTTAATCCAAAAGTTTCTATCCAACTATCTGGCTTAGATAAGTTCAGAATAATATCAGCCCACTGATAAAATGGATGTAGATTCGTTTGTACATCAAATATTTCTATATTATAAGGCATTGTTACATTTTTAAAAAATTGTTGTATTTCTGTTTGATGGGCATTAAGTACCAATTGAAAAAAATATTTAGGATTGTCAGAAGCTAATTGTATAAATTCATTTATACCTTTATATTCTTTTAAAGAACACACCATCAACACATTATTTTGTTTTTGTTTTTTCTCTCGATTTTTTTCGGCAATATTGAGAAAATGATTTTCTATAGAATTATAGATAATATGTGTTTTCTTATTTTTAATACAATAGTTATCAGATACATATTTTGAAACAAACACAATTTCATCTGCAAACATTTTTATCACCTTAAATAAAAACCATTTTAATATTTTAGGCTTTATACTCACCTCATGAACATGGTATATTACTTTACATCCTTTTAACTTACCCAAAAAAGCTGCTCCAAAAGGTAAAATTGTATTTACATAGACTATATCTGTCTTTTTTACAGTTTTAAACATTTTTATCACCAACCAAATTTGGCTTAGTGTATAAAAAAACAAACGTAACCAACGATTTGAGGAGTATTTATACCAGCCTTTATGGTAAATAACATGATTGATATCTGATAAAAAACCTTTATTTTGAGATGTATACAAATGAACACTATAACCATACGCCCCCCATGTTTTAAGAAGCTGCATTAATACTTTAGGGCTACCACTATAGTCGTTGAGCAAGTGAAAAGCGAATATTCTTTGTGTAATTTTCATAAGCTTTGATAGATTTTTTGTAATTGTTCACCTCTGATATTCCAGTGAAATTTTGTTTCAAACAGATTTCTTGCCTGATGGCTTGCAGAAGCATAGATTTTCTTATCTTTAAATATTTTCAAAATACTTTTTGCAAGATTTTGGATAGTATCCTTGTAGTTTGTAGGGGTAATAGCAAAACCACAAGACTCATCAATAAACTCCCCTGGACCTTCATTTTTGAGACAAATTACAGGCAATCCAAAGGAAAGGGCTTCTGCAACTACCATTCCTGCACCCTCATGTGATGGGAATAAAAAAGCTGAGGAAGATTTATAGATTTCCATTAAGTCTATTCTATTAATCCAGTTTATGAACTGTACTTGTTTGTCTAAGCCACAATCATACACCATTTTCTTATACAAATCTTCTTCTTTACCACTTCCTACTATAAGCAAACGACATTTTTGAGCTTCTTTTTCTGAAAGTGTCCGTATGAATTCATGAAAAGCCTGAATAGTTAAATCAAAACCTTTGAGAGGCACAAGCCTGCCTACAGAAATCAATGTAAATTGTTTTTGATCTTTTTGATAACCCATTCCATAGTCTTGTGTGGCTACGGATGGTATCACTGAAAAGTTGTCTTGTAAATTTAGATGAGATGCAACCTTAGAATTCATACAAATAATATGATTTGCTTTATCAATCGTATTCTTAAGAGCATTAGAAAATCTCCAAAATAGTTTCTTAATCAACCATTTTCCTTTTTCTTCTATTTGATATTTGAATGAATAAGGTTTTAAATATTCTTTTGGAATTGGTGAGTGATGTCCAACAGGTCCCCAAACAAAAGGTTTTTGTAGTTTCCATAAATAGGAAGGAGTCCAGTCATTATGAAAATTCAAGTTATGAGCAATATCAAAGTGAAGTTTTTTCTGTTTGATAAAATTCACTACTCCTTTTTGCCACATCCAATAATATAACATAGCTCCTCTTCCTCCTTTCTTCCAAAAACGCATCCAATAAGGCAAATCAAAATAAAGGAACTGGATATTCTGATAAATCTCAGCAGGGTTCTCCTGCATGAATTTCCCAATAGTTGCTTGATTGTTTTCTCTTGTTACAACTATTACACGATTAAATCTGGCTATTTGTAGAACAAAATTCCACCCCATACCATCTTCTGATCCTTTGTAGGGATTGATGGCGTATGCAGTCGCAAGGATTGTTTTCATGCAGCTATTCTATTTTTGATTATTTTGGCAGGAACGCCACCTATAATACTATTACTTGGAAAAGATTGTGTTACAACTGCTCCTGCAGCAATAATACATCCATCTCCTATTTCTACCCCATCCAAAATGGTTACCTTACTTCCTATCCAGCAGTTTTTTCCAATTTTGATACCTTTTCTATTCACACCCTGCCATCTGATAGATTTTGAATAATCACTATAATGATGGTTTTCTGGGTGGCAACTAAAATATTGCCCAATAATACATTCATCTCCTATTTCTAAACCTCCTCCACCACCCAAATAAGCAAATTCTCCTATTCCTACATGGTTTCCAATCCTGATAAATTCTCCTAAATGATGCAGTGAAGTAGATATTACAATTCTACTGAAGGATCCCAGACTAAAATTATCTCCAATTTGTACTCCATCTTTACCTAATGCACTGATATACACATCATCTCCTAATTTCATAAACTTTCCAAATTTGATAGAAGGTGTATTGAAAAAACTTACATTTTTTCCAAGAATAGCCATTTTAGGGTTTTTAAAGCATAATAAAAGCTTGAATCCTCTTAAAAGCCCCCAGCATATATTCCAAATAAAGGAAACTAAAACCCATGATGTCAATTGAGTATCAAATGCAAATTGAGGGTTTCGTTGCTGAATCAAGTATTCTATGAACTTTTTCATACTATTTTACTTGTAATTTCTTTGGTGATCGTTTTCAGTGTTTTTTGTAAATCTATATTCTCTATCACTAAATAATGATTAGGAGATTTTTTGTCTAATTGCCTAAAAAGAGTACTATATTGATGGTTTATGTGTTCTATATCTTCTTGTTTTAATTCTTTCTTACGATTTAGAATAGTATGAGCATCTGCATACAAGAAGAAGTTAAGTTGAGGTTTCAATAAGAAACAATATCCTAATTTCATAATCCATTTAGGCAGTATGATATTGCTACGAACACCATCGTTGATAAAATCAAAGTAATAACGGTCGTATAAAACCACATCACCACGTAAAATGTACTTAAAGTGAATAATAATTTGTCCTAAAAGGTAGTCTGTATAGTAATAAGCAAAACGAAGTAAAGAACTTATTACATTTTTATTTTTACCCTGTCTTGGTAAGGTCTGAGCTGTATCTCGTTCAGCTTTTTCTTTCCCTTTTGTCCATGCACTCAAAATAGGTAAAATAGAAGGCCTGTGGCGAAGGATAATCACTCTTTTTCTTAATCTCTTCTCCAATTCTTTTTTAGATAATTCAATCACTGTAGATTTTCCAGCTCCGTCTGCTCCACTAAATGTAATCATCATACCTTTTGAGAACATTATTCTTTTAACCACATCCATATAATAATGTACTTTATTGAGCCATTTATTCATTCCTAAATTAAAAGGTTGTCTTAGTAGATATTTTATTAAGTATCTATGATTAGTCTTGTCTTCCAAGAAAAATGGATATAATAGACTATCAACCTCCTCTGAACTTTTGCCCAAGATTTCTTCGTAAGGAGTGTATTTAGTAGGTATATTTTTACCATTTAAACCATAGAAAAAGCCAATATATCTGATAGAGTTCATTAATGATACTTTTTTGGTACCCTGTAAATCAGTATAAGCTGTTTTTAAAATTTCTTTCATATCTAGAAACTGTACTGACTTTCTTTTGAAGCTATGAATCAAGTCTATACTTAAAATACTATTTTCTGTCGTTTGAATAAGAATATTAGAATATGTATGATTATTTGTAAAAACAGCTCTTTTTGTAAGAGAATGATTTTTTAAATATTCTACCAAAGAATTGGCTAAAGGTTTTTGTATACAAATATCTATATCTGAGTACTCTTCTAATTGTTCTGGGGAAGATTCAGGGAGTTTAAGACCTGCATATTCTTGCTTGAATAAAAAATCAAACGTATCAAGAATTAATAGTTTTCGATGAACTACATGATTTTTGAGTGCAAAACTAATAGCATCGTTCCATGTATTGAGTAGCCAATTTACTTGTTTGTGCCATTGGTGTTGTTCAGAAAAGATTTCTAAGTAGTTAATTGTATTAATAATCAGATATAAAGAAAGATATGTTCTGAAACAAAAGTCATCTTTTAGTTTAAAAGCCTTAATAGTTTTATATAATTCATTTTCTATTTCTGTCCAATTTTTATGTTCTATCAAAATTCCTTTTTGAATGATGTAATGAAATGCATCAAAGGCTAAAGGGTAATTTTCTGATGCAAGTTCCCAATCGTATATAAAAAGTTTCTGATTGGTTGTTTTAAGCATATTCCAAGGTGTAAAATCCCCATGAGCCAATGAAACCATTATATCAGAATCATCAATAGATTGTATTAGAGATTTTAGTTTCTTAAGCATTCCTTGTGGAATAGTGAAACTTTGTTTGGTAGTAAGATTTTCCAATCTACTTTCTATTTCATGGTATTGTAAGAAGTCTTTTTTTGAAGTTTTTTTACCCATCTTCAAAAATATCTCTGTCAATACACGATAATGAATAGTTTCAAAATTAAGTGTACGTGTTGAATTTCTTGTGCAATCTGATAATTTAATGTGTTGATTAGTTTCTCCTAGTATTTCAGGGATATAGAAAGACTTGAAAGCGAAAGTATTTAAAGTATTGATGATATGTTTTTCTTTTAATATTAATTTTTCGGAAGCTGTATTTAAAGCTATTTTCAGAAACAATCCTTGATTATATTGATTTCTAACATAAACCAAGTATTTTCTGTTAGGTCCAGTAGTACCTGTAAAAATAGATATATTACTCTCCCAATAGTTTTTCAATACACTATCATTTTCAGCTATTTCTGCATATACTTTCTTATGAATCCATAAAATATGTTGTAAATGTAGCCCAAATATTATTTTGCAAACCCATACAAAAAATTTAGATTTTAGAGTATTTGCATTATAAAACCTAAGAAATTCGGGTTTTTCATTATCCACAGACCATATCCAGCGAGGTGTACCATCTGGATTAACAATGTAGTAAAAAGCTTTAGACACATTTGTTCTACTTTTTACTATTTTTAAACCTAAAACTGACATGATATTTTCCATAATCTAAGATGTTTATAATCATGATATGCCAAACATAATACCATTTCTAAAAACAAATGATTATCAGGCATTTAAACAAAAAAATAATTATAAAAATTCCATTTTTAGGATATATTCCATAAAAAAGACTTAGTAATTTACTAAGTCCTTTCTTCTTTTCTTTAATTGTACTCTTTGTTTAGGAGTGAGAATTGAGCTCTTTTTAAAGGAAATGTAAAGAATCATGAGTTGATAGAACAGAATGCCATAATTGGATTCACCAAAAATGCCAAATTCTGTAAAAGAATTGATAATTAAAGGAATAAAAAGACTCAATAGCATGAGTTTCTTCTCTTTATTCTCTCTGAAAATTCCTCGAAAAGTAAATACCATTTGAAATATTACGATTGTAAGTCCCACAAACCCTAAATTCATTAATACTTGCATGAACGTATTATGAGTCATTTTTCCTGGGTAAGTATGAGCACTCTGAAAATACTCTTTATAATCAATTCTCATAAAACCAAAGCCCAAAAGAGGCTCTCTAGGCAAACCTTCGTTGATGAGAGCTGTCCAAAATGGTAAACGCCCTGTCATACTCAATACTTCTTCCATACGGCTTGTATCACCATCTTTCAAAACAACTTTATAGATAGCTACAGGTGATATAACCATCAATCCCACCATAATTATCATTTTTATACGTTTATTATCAGACTGCATTACATGAAATCCGATAATAAGCAATGCCCCTATCAGTGAAGAGCGAGAACCCGTTGCATACAATCCATAAAAAAGAATGATTAATTTAAAAATAGTCCATTTTCTGGAATGATTTCTTTTTAAATCAAATAATAAACCTGCAACTCCAACACCAGCCAGCATTCCTAATTCATTGGGGTTCATTAAATATCCTCCCAATCTAGCTTCTTCTCCTCCATGAGTCATCCGATAAAATACGTCAGGGTTTACCCACATTCCTATTACGAATATTAATATCAAGATAAAACAGCTATTTCCAAGTAAATTATAAAGTCTGATTTTATGATTTGGAAAGTATTCATCTAATAAATACAGGCTCTTTATAAAATAATAACAAAATACTAGTGTTTGGGTAGTCATAAACCATTGTAATGCACTATAACCTACATTGGTACTCCAAAGAAAAGATGCTAATCCTAAAAATAAATAAATAATATAAAAAGTGGAAGAAAGAATATTATGGGTTCGAAGTGAATCTACAGCTCCAAATCGAATAATTTTTTGATAGACTACATAAGAAAAAAATAGCATGCCCATTCGTCCTATTACTTTAATAACTCTGGTAATCACTACATTTTCACTCCATGTAAAAAAACAAGCCACCATCAGCAACAGCAACCAAAATAGTTGTTGATCTACAAGTTTCAAGAACTTTTCTTGTTTTCTATCAAATGTTATATTTTCCAATTAGCTATATAATTTATCATATTCATTCACAAGAATATCCCATGCAAATACTTCTTTGAGCATTTTTATATTGTTCATACCAAAGTGACTTACATTTTGGGCATCATACATTTTTTTGATTGTTTCAAAAGCCTGTACTAATTCTTGTTCTGAGTTATTTTCAATAGCTATGCCAGCATCATAATTTTGAATATATTCTGCAATATTTGTCGCATGTGTAACCACAGAAGGAATGCCTAAAGCTGCCACTTCTAAAACAGACGATGGAAGCCCCTCATTCCTTGAAGGATGAGCAAAAACATGCATTTTACTTAATAGTTCTTCCTTTTCTTTACCAAATTTTTTACCCCAAAAAATTACATTTTGGAGCTGTTTTTCTTTTATCTGATTTTCTAAAAAGCTTCTTCCTTTTCCATCTCCAACAATCCATAATTGGGAATTTCGGTTTGTTTTTTGGAAAACTTCAAATGCATTCATTAATAAATCTAAACCTTTTGTATAAACATCTAATCTACCCATAAAGCCTATTACAAAACCTGATTGATAAGGTTGTGAACTCTTTTTATTTTCTACAAAATCAAATCCATAAGGCAATAAGAATGATTTACTATTTGGGAAAATACTATCAAGCCCTTTCATTTCTGTTTTACCAAGAGAATGAATTTTATAAACTTTTTCTAATAGCTTTTTTTCAAAAAGATGAAAATATAGTTTTTTCATCCATTTACTTCTTTTCATGGCTATGGTATTATAAGCTCCATGAGGTGTCAAAACAAACCTAATTTGATATTTAGCAAATAAAATAGCCAAACTACTATAAATAGGTATCCATCCTCCATGTAAATGAAATACAGCTTCCTTTTTTTCCAGTATTGCTTTTTCTAAGGTTACATCAATTTTAAAAGGATTTTTATGTATTGGAAAAAGTCTCGTTTCAAAACTTCTTTCAGGATAATTATGTGTCAAATCTTTCGATATTCCCCAAAGACTTACTTGTTTATTAGCTTTTGATTGCTCACTTACAAGCTGATAAACAACTTTATTTACACCATTCAACCTTTCGGGATTGGCTTTGCCGAGTATTAAATGAATGATTTCCATATTGAAAATTTCTTAGTGAGTAAAATAGTCTGCCAAAATAAAATTAGAATAACCTGAGAAGAAATAAGTCCAATCAATACACCTATCAAACCCCAATGTGAAAGCATAAAGTCAAATGAAACGATTGTAAATGCAAAACTGATAAGATAACCATAGAAAAAATACTGGTTTAAGATAAGCACTCTGATGGCTATTCTAATGGGTTGATTGATAAATATCAGAATATATAAAATTACCATTCCATTGATAAGGAAAGCATGTTCTGCATATTCTACACCTCCTGCCATAACAATTATAGACTCTGAAAACAAAGTAAAAAGTAATAGAATAAAGCCAAACCAGTAAAAAGCCTGCTTATTGGAATGGGCAAGATAACCAATAGCATGTGTGGTAGATTTTGAGAGATGATAAGAAGTTTGGGGAATAATGTAATTCTCAAACACTTGTAAAAGCATATTTAATAATCCGAAAAGACTCTGAACAAGCCTTAAAGCTCCTAAGGCTTGTACTCCTAAGTACACCCCCGAAGCTACCACGAACAAATTGGAAGCTCCCCATTGTACCAAAGAAGACATGATAAGCCATTTTCCTTCTTTAATATGATGAAACCAGTATCCTTTCCAATCCTTATAATTAAAATTGTAAGGTTTTAAATAAGTCATTAATATTAGAATAACTAATAAATAGCTAAAAGATTGATAGATACAAATGTTCTCAATAGTAAGGAGATTAGTCCAAATAAGCCATAATATGGACATTATTTGCATTAAACTTGCCAAAATATCCAGATAAAGAGTCTCCTTTAATTTATTAAGTGATAATAATATCTTCCGAGCATAATCATTGAGTGTAAAACCTACTCCAAACAGCCACAGAGATACATTTAAACTTTGCTTGGTAGGTATGAAGATAATATATAGAATTGTTGTGAGAAGTGCTACACAAACAATTTCTAACCAAAATGTAAAAGATTTGTACGTTTCCTTATTTTTTTGGTCGCTTACCTGAAAAGGCTGTATTACAAGTCCACTAATCATACTGATTACAAAGTACAATACCAAAATTACTCCTGAAAACACTCCAAAAGAGGTTTTATCTAAATTACGGGCAATAACCAATGTAGTTAAGAATGTTGTTCCACTGAATACAACCTGATCTGTAACTATGAGCCATTTTTTATTTTGATATAACTTTTGAAGCATAGCTTATTTTGTTTTTTAGTGATACACATAATTCTATGGTTTTTCTAAATACTACTTTTATGTCCTTCAGCAAACTGGGATTATATCCGTATCTATTAAGCATGAAATGTATATTGGGCAATTGGAATTCCTCCTTCATTAAATCTACCTTTAAAATACTTTTTGCTGGAGAAAGTCGAGTATCTACACATACAAGATTTAGATCTGCAAGTGCCATTGTGGGTAGAGTCAATTGTTTCCCTATACTTTCATTCAGGATAAATACTTGCTCAAATTCAAGTGTATGGCTTTTTATGAATTCTTGAAACTTTTGATTTGAAAACCTTTTGATTTGCTGTGTATTTATATGAAGTACAGCTACATTTTCATCTATATATTCTATACTTTGAGAACTTTTAGGAGCATTAAAGTCTATCAATAAAGCTTTTCTACCTTGCAAAGCATAATTATTCAACAAATTCTTTGTTATAAAAGAAGCTCCTTCTACAAGACTGAAACCTGTCAGACAAGTAATTCCATGATTTTTCAATAGATTTTTAATTTCTAATTGTGTGATAGTTTTTAGAAAGTAATCTTCTATTTCTTGTTTTTTTAGTTTGGGTATTGTTGCTACAATAGGTATCATAGAATTTTCTTCAATAGTTTCCTTATCGTTTACTCTTGCTTTCAAGGCATGTACTAAAAATATCAGAAGCATTGCTCCCATCATCCCTAATAGAGATGACACAATTTTAATAATTGTTTTATTAGGTGAAACAGGCTCTTTTGAAGCCATTGCAGGTGTTATAATTTTATGAAAAGCTATTTTTGCAGCTTGAGCAATTTCTGCTTCTATCTTTTTTTCATTCAAGAAGTTGTATGTATTCTGATAAATATTAAACTCTCGATTGTAAATGGTCATCATGTACTCTTTTTCGGGTACAGGTACAAGTTCCGATGAAGCCAACACAATATCTTTGTTTAGATTATTATACTTACTTTCAAGATTTTTACGAGTATTGGTGATACTCTCTATCATGTAGCTTGTTAAATCGTTAATTTTCGAATCTATGACTTTTACTCTCTCATCATGAGAGGTATAGGTCATCAGTAAATCTCTTTTTTCTGCTTGCAAATTCTTGACTTTCTTTACAATTTCTGTTGAAAGTAAATCTGTAAATGCCTCAAAATTAGGTGCTAGTTCCAAAAAATTATCTTTACCATTTTGGATATACTTTTCTAAATCTTTTACAGCATCCAAGCTCATTTTTAAATTGGTTTGCTGAATTTTTAGTTGAGATATAGTCCTTAGATTCGTTTCCGTTTCTTGTCTTAAATTTGTAATCCCCTTTTGATTACGATAGCTCAAAATTTGTTGTTCAGATTGAGAAAGCTTGGTTTGAATCCCCTTAATTTGGTTCCCTAGAAAATTGACAGCAGTATTGGCAGCACTATATTTAGATTCTATATAATCTTCAATATAGGCTTTGGCTAATGCATTAGGTAAAGCTGCTGCTTTGTGTGGGTGTGCTGATTTATAACTAATTCTGATAACAGGCACATCCTTATCAACGGCCATAATATTAAGGTTTTGGCTTATTTCTTTTAACACTTTATCTTGGCTATTAACAATAAACTCATAATTATCTGTTAATTTCAAGTCTCTTCTCTGCTCAAACAAGGATTGGTTCAGCTCTAACATTAATTTTGTATGATTTAAAATCAATGTATCTCCTATTTTTCCAAATACTTTTCTCCCAGAATTATCTTCTATGATAAAAGTCTGATTTTTTAAAAGATTGAGCTGAAACCTTTTATCCTCGATGGTTTTTGTGGTGTTAAAAGTCTTTATCTTGAAAGGAGCGTCATCATATAATTCTACTTTCTTGATTTTACCTACTCTAAATATTTGAACGTGGAAATCAATACTTTTCAATGCTTTTTCTAAAATTGTTTGTGATTTTAAAACTTCTATTTCAGCATTAATTTTATTAGTAGAAGCAAAAACATCTAAATCTTTAAACAAATTACTATTCGGCACACCCTCTCCAATATCAGCTAAGCGTAGTTTAGCTGTACTTTCGTACATTGGTGTTACATATTTCAAATATCTTGAAGCTATTAAATAGGTTATGACCATTAGAATTACGATAATAGGTAATCCACGCAGGTAAGGCTTTAAAAATCTTAAACTTTCTCCCATAGTTATAATCATTTAAAATGCTCCTTTAAAAATAACAGCTGCTGTAAGTGCTGTTGTAAAAGGGATAATGATGGATATTCTCTTGTCAAATTCTTTATATTTTTTGGCAGGTACTACTACCACATCCCCTGGTTCTAGATTGATATTTTTCTTTAGATAATCTCCTGATTTTGTAAGATTGATGTTGGCAACATGTACATGCTCCCCTACTTGTCTGAATACCTTAATATGCTTTACATTGGCATAAAACTCAAACCCTTTGCATTTGGCAATCATTTCAAGAAGTGTATTTTTTTCTTTATCTATTGTGATTACTTGTGGGTCTCTAACTTCTCCTATAATTGTAATTTCTCTGTTCAAGACTTTTACATCTACAATTGGATTTTTTACCCATTCACTAAACAATGTTTTTAGAGTATCTTTGAGTTGAATCAATGTTCTGTTTTTTACATAGAGTCTTCCTATTTTAGGAACTTCAATATTTCCATCACTATCTACCATCAACCATTTGCCATATACTTCATTAGAGTTATAAATACCATAACTTGAGCCAATACCCAAATCATCTTGTTTCCATACACTGATGCTTATTTTGTCATCTTTTCGGATGTGGTACTGATAATTTTTATTGAAGTAAAATATGCTATCTAAAGCAACTGTGCTATTATTGACTTTTTTATCTACAAATAGATTAGTAGTTTTGCATGATGCAAAGAGTAGCAGTGCCGATAGCATATATATGGCAAATATGATGATAGACCTCATAACTATAAATATTGAAAGATTGATTTAAAAATAGAAGGTTTGCGAGAACGGATAATTTCTTTGACTGTTACAATTTTCGTTAAAATGTTTTTTAACTGTTCTTCTAGATTTGCTCCTTTCTGAATATAGTCAAATGCCCCGTTCTTAAGTACATCGATAGCCGTTTGAATATCTTCTTGAGCTGAAATCATCACTGTGAAGATATTAGGGTCATATCTTTTGATTTTTCTAAGAACTTCATAACCATTGTAAGTATCCATACAATGATCTAAAAATATAATATCTGGTTTTACATGAATTTGATTTAAGCAGTCTAAGCCACTTTCAAAAAGTGTTGTGTCTGTTTGACCTTGATTATGAATAATCTGTTCAACCATATTCAGATGAAATATATCATCATCTACTATAAATATTTTAAAATTTTCGCTTCTAGACATAATCGTAAATATTTTAATGTTTGATTATATCTATGCCAATTAAATACCAAATAAACAAAATACTGATAATCAAAAAATTACGTATAAATTCAATTTGTTTTATTTCCATAAAAAAGCAAAAATCCATAATTTGGAAAAATTATGGATTAAATATGATATTCATAAAAATTTAACTTTTCTATACTTTTATTTTTGAGGCGACAACTCGCAATGATTCTATGATTTCTATTACTAGTGAAGTCAAATTCTGTTTATCAATATTTTCGATAGGATATTTCTCTAAAACTCTAATTTTGTCTTTTAGAGAAATTATATTCATTTGGTCTATACTAGGTTTAATTTTATGAGCTGTTTTTTGTAGAGTTACAATATCCATCTCTGATAAAGCTTTTTCAAATACTTTAGTATTTTCCTCTACAATATTACAAAATATTTGAAGCATTTTTTGAATGAAAGCTTCATTACCTCTACTCATTTCTGTCAAATATGACAAATTAAATAATTCCTTTGGTTGTTCATCTGGTTTTGCATCTGATAATTTTTGTATAGACTGATTTAAGTAATGCTCTATTTTCCTAAAGAATTCTTGTTCATCATAAGGTTTGGTAATAAAATCGTTCATTCCTTTAGATAAATACAATTCTATATCGTGTTTAAAAGCATTGGCTGTTAGGGCTATAATAGGTATCTCTAATTTTAGGGTGTTTCGGATATATTGTGTAGCTTCTACACCATCCATTTCAGGCATCTGAATATCCATTAAAATCAAATGAAAAGATTCTTTTTTCAATATATCAACAGCTATTTGTCCATTTTCAGCCTCTACAATATCACATCCTAAATATGCCAAACTTTGTACGGCTATAAATCTGTTCATTTCATTATCTTCTGCAAGTAGTACCTTACAACCTTTAAATTCATCTTTTTTAATGTTATTACTTTGTGTTATTAATTTTGAAGCTTCTCCAATAGGCAATTCCAGTTCAAAAGTACATTTCGTTCCTTTTCCTTTCATACTTTGCACTTCAAGTTCTCCCCCCATTAGTTTTACCAAATCATGAGAAATAGCCATTCCTAAACCAGTGCCTTCAAATTTGCGATTTGCAGAATCTTGTTCTTGAGAGAATTTATCAAAAATTCTTGAAATAAATGCTTGTGACATGCCTATTCCACTATCTTCTATTTCAAACTTGATTTTTTGTTTATTTTCTGATATTTCTATAACATTAACTGAAAGACTCACAAAACCTTCTTCTGTAAATTTGATAGCATTTCCTATCAAGTTAATTAAGACTTGCTTTATTCTAACCTCGTCACCAATCAAAGCTGGTTTTATATCAGGACTTACCTGAAGTCTGAAATCCAACTTTTTTTCTTTTGTTTGTGAGTACAAAATACTTTGTACGTTGTATGCTAAAGCATTCAAACTAAACTCTTTATTGATAACATCTAACTCTCCAGACTCAATTTTTGCGATATCTAATATATTGTTTACAATAGTTAGTAGATGTTTAGCCGAAGATTCAGATTGTTTAACATAAAACTGTTGCTGTATATTAAGATTTTCCTTGTTGAGCTGTCGAACCATCCCAATAATTACATTTAAAGGAGTTCTAATTTCATGGCTCATATTCGCTAAAAACAATTCTTTAGCTTTAGCTGCTGCTTCCGCAAACGATTTAGCTTCTGCAAGCTGTTTTTCAAGAATTTTTTGTTCTGTTATATCCAGATGAATCCCTATACTTCCTATCAATTGCCCTTTATCATTGTAGTTAGGTGCTCCACTGATAAACCACCAACGTTTTTCACCTTTTTTATTAAAAACTTCTAACTCATAACTATCCGAAATACCATGCTCTCGAGCTTTATTTTTTGTAGCTATCATCTCTTTTTTATCCGCCTCAATAAACTTTTCTGATGCTTTACACCCTTTCAGTTCGTTTAAGGTATATCCTGACATTTCACAGAAACTCTGGTTAGCAAAAATGATGGTATCATCATTATCTACTTCCAAAAGCCCCAAATTCATGTTTGCGATAATATTTCTAAATTTCTCTTCTTGAATAGTTAATTGTTTCTCCCATTTCTGTCTATTTCTGATATTGATGAGCATTTGTCCAAAAAGAAACAATAATCTTTTTTCTTTTTCAGAGTATTCATGATGTTTTTGTACAGAATCGAAACCCACAAAACCTACCAATGTTTTACCATCTATCATAGGAATTGAGATTAAACTTTTTATACCTTGAGGCTCTAAAATAGATTTAAGTCCACCTTCTCCATCATCTTCAAGAGCTAATACATCTGGAACATAGAAAGGTTCACCTTTTTTATGTTTTTCTACCCATTGAGGAAAGAACTCAATAGGAACATCTTGAAGGTTATTAATTTCTGCACTTATATTGTTATAACACCATTCATAAGTATTGGAAGTAGTATTATTATCAAAATCGTAGTCAAAAATATAAGCTCTGTCAGCTTCCACAAAAAGCCCTAATTTCTCTAAAGATTTATTGATAGTAGTTTCTACTTGTCCCAAGTCCAGATTGATATAAGTAGAAGCAATATCTATTAGAATTTCTTGCAATCTTACCTCTTGAATCAAGTTATCTTCTGCAAAAAACTGTGAAGTTCTATCTACCAATACTCCATCTATACGAATAGGTTCACCTTTTTCATTATAAATAATTTTTCCTTTATTTCTTACCCATTTTACTTCGCCTGTGTTGGTTACTACACGATGCTTTACAGTATATTCTCCATACTGTTTGAGTGTTTCTAAAACTAAAGATATAATAGATAAATCGTTTGGGTGAATAGCCTTTTCCCACCATTTTGGAGTATCAAACCAATAATCTAATTTTTCACCCAGTAATTTTTCAACAGAAGGGGTAGCAAAAATAAGTTTATAGTCAGGTAAACTTGCTGACCAAACTACATCTGTCATTTCATTAAAAATACTTTCTAATTTTTGTTTAGCATCAAGTAATTGGTTTTCAGCAAATTTTCGTTCTGTAATGTCTCTTGAGTTAGCTACTACAAAACCTTTTCCAGCTATTTCCAAATATTGGACAGTTACTTCCACAGGAAAATATTTTTGAGTAGCTTGGTTTGTATTGACACCCTCTATAACCAGTGTTTTATTAGATTTAAGATAGTTTATATGTTTTTCCCATTCTCCTTCTTTTCTGAAAATCGCCTCAAAATCTTGAACTTTGTATTTACTACATTCTTCTTGTTTGATTCCTAAACGTTCTTCTGCAATTTTATTGATATAATAAAGTTCTCCTGTTTCTGTTGAAATTTGGAATGCATCAGATGTATTATTAATTAAATTTGAAAGAAGCTCTAAACGTCTGTTGGTCTCAATAAGAGCAAATTCACTTAATTTTTGTTTTGTAATATCAATGGCTAGAGCTACAAGTTCTATTTTTTCCTGATTGTAAGACAATTGTACACTTTGTCCAAGCCATCTTTCATCTCCCTCTTTCGTCAGAATCGGAAATTCAGAATAAGAGGAGTTAACATTTTTATCTATTTGGTTTTCTAACTTTTCTACAATTTGTTCTTTGAAATCACTTCGTATAATATCTTTTACTTTTTTTGTTAAAATTTCTTGTGAGCTATAACCTAAAATACCTTCTGCTGCAGGATTCACATAAATAAAATCTAATTCTGCATTAATTTTATAAATAATATCAGAAGCCTTATCAAGCATACTTCTATATTGAGCTTCAGACTTCTTAATTTGCTCAGACTGAGCCTTTAACCTACTTAAAAGTAATTTTATTTCATCATTGTTAATCTCTATTTGCTTGAATATATGTAAAAAATCGAAAGTAGGGTCGTGTAATGCAAAGTCTTGTAAATAGAGTTTTTTTTCTTTGAGAAAATCTATGTTTTTTACCCAAGGTGAACCTATAAATAAGAGTGTATCCTTTTCATAAACTTGCTCAAATTGTCCTCTAAAAATTATATCATCAGTTTTATATCGAATGAAGAAGACTTGTCTGATATTTTCAGAAATATCTTTTACCCCCCAATTTGTGATATAGGGACGTTCTAAAATAAATTCAGAAGTAAATAAACTTCCAGTAATATCTCCAAACAGTTTTTCACTACTAATTCCTTGCGAAACAATAGCCCCTTGTGCATCAAATTCGATATAAAATGGAAATAGTTTATCTAATTGTTCTTTCGAAAATTTTATATTTAGTTCCATACAACTTTGAAGACCTTGTGTGTATATTTTTCATTTTTGGTTTCAATGAGTTCTAAAGCAATAGGCACATCATAGAATTTGCCTAAACCTGTCAGAAGCCCATGAACAAAGTCTGTAAGCCCTATACGTTTTGAAATGTAATGTACATGTAAACTATTTTCTGTAATATCACTGATTTTAAACTCAGGAGGAGTCAGCTTTGGATATATCATCATGACCCGATTATGAAATAGTGGTAAGTTTATTAGAAAATCTCTAAGTGAATTTCCACCACTTTCCATCAGATAACCATATTTTTCTTTTCCAGTCCTTAATATCCACCATTCACCAAAAGCCTTCAAGACATCCGAAATAGATATATTCATTTCATCAGAAACAGCAGTAGCTAATTTAAAAGTCACCTCATCATCATAAGGCTCATTACTGATAAAAAAGTCAACATCTACCCCACTGCGTTCTTTGACAGATTCCCATTTTTCAGAACCGAAATTTTCAACAACCAATTCTTCAATTGCCTTATTTACAATACCATACATAATCTTAGTCTATTTTGATTTCACCATTTTTGATAAGATTATAAATTTTAGATTTGCCAATATCCAATTTTTCAGCCACCAACAACACATTACTATCATATTTCTTTAGATAGTGGCTAATAATTTCGTTTTCGTATTCTTTTAAAGTTTTTTCAGTCAATGAATAAGTTGGATTATTATTCAATTGGTAAAAAGTAATATCTTCTGCTTTGATTTCATTGTTATTACACATTACACAAGCCAAGTCTATCACAGCTTTTAATTCTCTGACATTACCAGGGAAAGTATATTTTTTAAGCTTTGTTTTAGCATCTTCAGACAAGCTAATAGATTTTATTTTATTTTGTTTGCCATATTCATCTATAAAATATTTAGCCAAAATCAATACATCATTTTGCCGTTCTCGTAATGGAGGTAGTTCAATAGGTAAACCTACTACTCTAAAAAATAAATCTTCTCTAAAATTTCCCTTTTTTACTTCTTCTGCAAGATTTTTATGAGTTGCCGTAATCAGTCTTATATCTATAGATATGGGCTTGTTGCTTCCTACTTTTACAATTTCTCTTTCCTGAATTACTCTTAAAAGTTTACTTTGTAAAGAGAGTTCAAGTTCTCCAATCTCATCTAAGAATAATGTTCCTCCATGAGCTTCCTCAAATTTCCCTTTTTTTGTGTTTAAAGCTCCTGTAAAAGCACCTTTTTCATACCCAAATAGTTCACTTTCTACTAAATTGGAAGGTATAGCAGCCATATTTATTGTAATAAAAGGCTTTTTCTTTCTTTCACTATGATAGTGGATAGTCTTGGCAAAAACTTCTTTTCCAGTTCCTGTTTCGCCTGTTAAGGACACATTAATATTTGATTGAATTGCCTTTTGAACTAATGAGAATGTTTTTTTGATGGCATCACTTTTTCCTATTATACTATCTTCTAAAGCATATTTATGTTCTAGTTGTTCTTTTAGTTCTTCTACCTCTTTTTTAAGTGAAATATTCTCTCTGATATTGATAACAGACTTCCAAAGTAGGTCTTTGGTATGCTCATCTTTGATAATATAATCTTTAGCTCCTGTTTTGAGTAGATTAACAGCCACAACAATGTCTTCTTGTCCACTTATAATAATAACTGGAATATTTTTATTTCTATTCTGGATTTCTTTGAGGAGTTTTTCACCTGTCATATCAGGCAAACCAAAATCCATACAAACTAAATCAGGTAGCTTATACAAGTTATTGAGTAAATCTTTGGCTGTTACAAACAAAGATATTTCATAATCAGGGTTTAATGAAAGATGATGTTGCAATAATTGCCCATACCAAGGGTCATCTTCTACAATAAAAACTTTAAAATTCATAGTGGTGTTTTAAAGCATACAAGTATATCTTAATTGAATAAACCAATATATGCTTTAATTATTGAAATCACAATAAAAAAAGTCCTAAAAAATTTAGGACTTTTTTACATTTTAGGCTAAACATTCCCTAGTTCTTGCCTTAGGAAATATACATTGGGGTTATAATCAGCTAGGTTGCTCAAATCATTTACTTTCTTGCTTACTAAGTTTTCTATATCTTCTTCATTATAAGATTCCAAATTATAACTATTTCCAAGAAAAGCATTCTCTTGAGAAATTTTAGAAATACTCTTAGCTGGTAGCTTATCTACTTTATAAAAATATTTCATGCTTTCATTTTCCAATGAGTTTCTCCATGTAGAGTACACCAACCCTTCTAACTCTTGGCTTGAGGAATTCACTAGATACAAGTCATTATTAACTTTCAAGAAAAATATAATGTCTTCTTTTTCTAACTCTTTCATATTTGTATTGTGTTTGGTGTGATTAACTGTAACAAAGTAATCTAAACACTCCGTAAAAAATGTGAGGAGCAAACAAGATATTTTAAGAAGTTTTATTAGATGTGAAAACTACCCGACTTTTTATCAAAAAAAGTAAGGAAGAAAGGCATATATCCTTCATTCCTTACTCATTTCTAAACACTTGACAGACAAAATAATATTTATTTGGGTATGAATTTTACAAACTTATATTTATCTGAGATAATGGCTGTTCCCCATTTTTGGGCATCAGCTAACGGGATGGCATTTACTTCGTACCAAGCACCCTTTTTATTGATGATTTTAGTATAGTAAAAATCATCATCATATACATCTGCCTTATATCCACTATCTTGTAGAGACTTTTTTAAGCTTTCTTTGATTTTATTGTATTCTGCTTTTTTTGAACGCAAGTAGTAACTATATATTTGTGTTTCCACCCACTTTCCTTTTGAGTCATAAACTACTACACTGGCTCTATCATGGTCTCCAATGGTTATATAACCATTTTCATGTTCATAAGTATAAAAATCTGATTCAATTTTAATTCGTTTTTTAGCATCAGATAATATTTTATCAGATTTATATTCGTAATTTTTGACAGGCTTACCATATTTATCAAAAGCTTCATACAATATTTGAGCAGAAGCTTGATAAACAAACAAGAAAACAAGCATAAAGCTTACAAAAACATTTTTCATAGTGTTACGAATTTAGATGTAAAATTTTATAAAATGAAAACTACAAATATCATTCAAAATCGTAAATTGTTGTAGAAATATTATTGGCAATCAGTGTTTTTTCAATGAGAGGCTCTATTTTCTCCCATTTACCACCTGCAAGCCCACAGCCAATTCGGGGCATGTGTACTGATGCACCCAGTTCTAAAGCTTTTTCTGCTAGTTTTTCCAAACATTCTTCTACAGCTTCGTAACGAATCGGGACACCATTGCTACCCGTTTTGATACCTTGTTGTCCTATCATATTGGCTACATAGATGTATTCTTCTACTTGTACAATTTGGATACTACCCAGTTTAAAATCGTTGCTGGCTCTATCTCTGTGCCATTTTCTGTAAGCTTCTTCTGGTTCTTCCCATCTTTTGGAAATGGCTACTACAAAACCTTTTCCCCAGCCTCCTATATTATTACAAATATGAGCAATAATTTTAATGCCTTTCGCCTGTGGAGATGTCGCATCTCCTTTGATGTAATTAATCTGAAGCATTTTAAATGATTATTTGATATAACTTGTAGATAAAAATAGGGTTTTCTTTTGATATATGTAATTGATTCAAAGATGAATTTGAAGCATTCATAAACTCCTCTGTTTTTAGAAAAATTTGAGCATCTTTATGGGCATCAAATAATTTATTTTCATTGAGTTTAGATGCATGATAGTGAAGTGATAAATATTCTAAAATATTACACTCTTCAAATCTAACTGCCAAGTTAGGAAATCTATCATATCCTCTCCAAAATATAAGAGAATGCAGTTGAGTATCACATACATCGTAACCTAAAAAAACCGTCTGCTCATTTTGATATTTTAATTTTACATCTTGTTCTGAAACATTTATACATTCCACCACATCAAAATCTTCACCCAATGTTTTAAATTCTTTCGCAATTTTAATAGCATCAGATTTTTCTTCAAAAAAACCTCGCTCATCACTTTGATTAGCAGCTTCTAACCAAAATTTCCATTTATCTAAATCTTGCTCTGTAATAGAATTATTTCGAAATAAACCAGCCCGACATATCCCTTTATAACTCGTAGATATGGTTTTATCTACATAATTAAGCAGCAATAAATATTTTTTCATGTCAAATGTTGGAAAAACTCTTCCTTATTTTTTTCTTAATTCATATTTGAATCCTAAACCTATAAAATAAGTTTTTAGTTCTTCCCATTTCTGACGATCAAAACTATATTTTCTTTCATCATCTTCAAGCTGATAGTTCCGGCAGTTAAAACAAATATTGATATAAGAAGTTTTTCCTTCTAAAAACAGAATAATCGCATGGTGAGGTTCAAAACAAAACGATGTAAAATCTGTTTCTGGCTTATTGTCTTTTGCAAGAATATGAATAAGCCTTACTCTACTTTTATTGGATATTTTGATATACTCTCTCACTACACTTTTATTTATTTGATTCTCTTTTACTATTGGTTCTGAACCTATACCAAAAGATGTATGACTAATTAAAAACACACTATCAGCTTCTTTGATAGCCTTTACCATTTCTTTATTTTGGTTATATTTTGCAGTATCTATGCTCAGAGAATCTTGTAAAGGAAGTTCCCTAAATATCTTTTTTGCTATATATTTCTGATGACTTTGTGGGTTTTTATCATCAGAACATCCAAAAAATATAAAAATAAAAACTATCCATTTTATCAAAAGTCCTTTCATGGCTTATAGAATTAACTAGTTTTTTTATAGAACAATATTCTCCCAATCTTGTAGTTCTTCTGTAAGGATTGGGTTTCCATATACATAGATTTTACATTTATCTAAACTTTTAAGTTCCTTTGGAAGCGTTTTGAGTTGATTATTTTCTAAATATAATTTTCGTAGATTTTGTAACTGACCGATTTCTGCTGGCAGATATTGCAACTGGTTATCTTGTAGTGTCAATTTCTCTAGATTTTGTAACATCGTTATCTCCAAAGGCAGTTTTTCTATATTATTTCCAGAAAAATTAAGTTCTTGTAAATGTTGTAATTGACTAATTTCTGCTGGTATCAGGTGTATAGAATTATCTTGGATAAAAAGTCGTTTTAAACTCTTTAGCTCACAAATTACCATCGGAAACTCATCGAATTGGTTTTCAGACAAATCTAAGCCTTGTAATTTTTGCAGAGAACCGATTTCTTCGGGTAAATTTTGGAGTCTGTTTTCTCTTAAAGTCAGATTTTTTAAATTTTGTAGCCTTCCTATTTCGGGAGGTATAATGGATATCTGATTACCAGTCAAATACAACTCTTGTAATTTTATCAGTTCACAAATCTCTGTTGGCAGATACTGTATCAGATTATGCCCTAAATACAGTATTTCTAAGTTTTTTAGCTCTTTTATCTCTGAAGGGATCGCCTGTAACTCATTGTACACCAAATCTAATATCCGAAGGTGATTCTGTTCTTTTATTTGAAAAGGTAATATTTTTAGCTGATTATCTGCCAGATTCAGATAATGAAGATTTTTGAGCAAAAAGATAGATTTGGGGTATTCTTGTAAGCCCTTACTCAATAAATTTAATCTTTGAATTTTGTTAAAAGGTGTTTCAAAATCCCATGCTTCATTTTCTATCAGAAAAGCCATTAAAGCTTCATATTCTTCGAGTTTTACTTTAAAGTGTACTTCAAATTCAGTTTCATGGTTTTTTAACAACAGAAAAGCCAAACGAATATTTTCGCTATCACCACTTTTTAGTAAATTTAGTATGTTCTCAAACTCTAGAGACATCTTTCTAATATTACTTCTATAATATAAGTTTCTTCAAACACAGTACGAACATTCATTCTTAGTTTATCGTAACTCATTTGATTAACTTCTTTTCCCATATAGTAATTCTCTATAATGTTGAAACTAATTCTTCTATAGCCTCTTTAACAGTTGGTACATGAGTACATACTCTAGGATCCATGAAATTTCCTCCAAACCCACTGTCCTCTTCAGAAGCTGTCAAACTTATTTTTTGTAGTTTTTCTTTTAGTTCTTTTGGTTTTAGCTCCCTCAGACTCCAAATACACATCACTTGTAAAAAAGGTGGTGTTTCTTTATTTTCTATAAATTTCATTAAAATATTTTTACTTTCTTGTGTATTATAAGCTATTAAAGCCCTAACTGCTGATATTTGCAAATGAGGGTTATCTTCAAAATCAACAAATGGATTAATTTTTTCAAAAAAACCTGTTAAACGAAGATGATAGATACACTCTAATGCCACATGTTGATAATAAAAAGTTTCCATATTCTCTTTACTTGGTTTGACAGGCTGTATTCCTAAATATTTATCTATCAAGCTATTTATATATTTTTTATCGTAAGATTGGTTATGATAATTATTAAAAATAGCTATCATTGTTTTTTCATATGTTTCAATGTCTATCAATGCTTGATGATAACTGTGGCGATAAGTTGCAGCAACTTTATTTTCATAAATATACGCAAAACCAGATGTGGGTGTGGGTATTTCATAGTTTCCTTTTTTATCTTGTTTTATAAAAAGATAAAGCTCATCATTTGTCTCAAATTTAAATTCTGGTCCATGCCCTCCTGACATACTACAAATTCTAAGTAAGTAAAAACCAGAAATAAATATTTCTTTATCAAGTTTACTTCCTGCTAATTGTTTTATTATCTTGATTCTCATCCCTTTTTCTTCATCAACTGATAAAACTTTTGCAAATACAAAATAATCAGCTTCTTTCATTATTTTATCTTGCCAAGGCTCATCCCAAGTAGTAGCAAATACAGACTGCCACATTAAACAAAAAGCTATCCATAAGGATTTTATTAATTTCATATCACTAAAATTTTATGCTTTTAAATATAAAAAAAGGAGTTTGAATATTCAAACTCCTTTTAATTTATAACTCATCACTTATAACTCAAATTACATTCCTCTGCCGTATTCCAAGATTTTATCTATAAATTGGTAGGGTTTGTAGTTTTCGAGGGCTGCCTGATGGAAAATGCAGGTAGCAGGCGTCATGCCTGGCAGAGAGTTTATTTCAATAATAATTGTTTCCACCCTTCCGTCTGCATACACACGCACAAAGGCATCAATACGACAATAGCCTTCTACATTCAATATTTCAGCCGTTTTCTGGAGGGTTTTACGTACTTCTGCCGAAATTCGCTTGTTTTCGTCAAGTGTTTTGGCAAATCTGGCAGGTGTAATATTCTGCCCCTCTCCTGCCAAAAATTTCTCTTCAAGGCTCAACACCTCACCTGTGGCAAGCGTTTCGGAAGGCTCAAAAACATCATAGTTTCTGCTTCCATCTGCGTTGCGTGTAGTGAGCATCCCTCCTGTTATTTCCAAGAAATGAACAGCCTCTTTCTTCTCAATCAGTTCCTCTACTAAAAAGTATGTACGCTTTGGGAATTCCTCTCCTGTTTTAAGTTTCAAAACCTGACTGGGTTGTGGTAAAAAGGCATCCATATCCCTGAAACTCATTTCAGCATAAGCCAGTAACTCCTCTCTCGATTTGATTTTCTTCACAGCAGAGCTACAACCATCATCAGCTGGTTTGGCTATGATTGGATAACCAAATTCCTTTTCCAAAATATCTATTTGTTCACTCTGATTTTCAAACCACTTATCTTTAAAAACAAGCTGATGTTTGGCTACCAAAATACCTTTTTTAGCTAATATCTCGTTGGTTTCGTACTTATTGATGGTAATTTGAGAGCTTTCTACTCCTGAGCCGTTATAAGGTAAGCCTACTTTAATGAGTTCTTTTTGTAAAGCACCATCTTCACCTGGTCTGCCATGTAAGGCGATAAATACTTCATCTACAAGGTTTTTAAGGTCTTGATATGATATTCTTTGAGCATCAAAAATAACTTTTTGAGCATACTTTTGGGTTATTTCTTTGGCTTCGATTCTAATTTTCTCTAAAATTTCATGTTTTTTAGTATGCTGAGCTTTTTCCTTGATGTCATCAGCATTGTCTTTGAGCATCACATTAATCGGAATCAGATATAATTCGTGGTGTTCGTCATTACCTGTCAGAAACACAGGTATCGGCTCATATTTGCCAGAAGAAGCAAGTTTTTCGTAGATATTTCTACCACTTTCCACAGAAATATGCCTTTCTGATGAATATCCACCCATCACAACAGCCACCTTGATTTTGGGTGTTGGGTTATTCTGGTTATTTAAAATACCTTTGTCTAAAGCCTCTAATTGCTTGGTAATGAAATAATTATTTTTAGGCGTCTTTGCCCTTGCTGCCAGCGAAGTTCTAATAATATAAGTCAGGAATTGAGAAGGATTTAGCCCTATCTCTGCCGCCTGATGAAAAAAGAAAGAGGAAGGCAACATTCCTGATGTAGTGTTGGGGTCGTTGAGATAGATTTCTCCCAAAGCATTGATGAAACCATCAATACGAGCATATACATCAGCTTTGATATTTTTGAATAATTTGCAACATTCTTGTCTGATAGCTTCTATTTGTTCTTTGGGCAAATCTATAGGTGTTACTTTTCGGCTGATACCAGGTAGATATTTTGCTCTGTAATCAAATAAATCAGCTTTTTTAACAATTTCGGTAGGTGGTAATGCTACAGGTTCACCATTTTCGTCTTCAATGACAATACACGAAAACTCTTTTCCAATAATGAAACGCTCAATCAGGATGCTTTCTTCGTGGCTTACAGCCATCAAAACTGCCTTGTAATGATTTTCTGTAAGTAATACGTCCAACTGTTTCCAAAGCTCTTCAGGATGGTAAATAATGCCTGCATCTTTGAGATGATCTCTTGTACCATCTAAATTTTGAGCTATCAAGTGTAATTCTAGTGGAAAGCCTACACCTTCACGAATATCTGTAATATGTGTAATAAATGCCCAACGTTCTTGTTCTGAATAGTTTTTCCATTTTCTACCAGAAATTTCTTCAATAAAAAACGCTTTGGAAATCAGTTGATGAAAAGCATGATTATCTTTTTCGTTGAGAATCGAAATACCAATAGAAGAACCCTGATTCGGTGCTTTAATCACCATTGGCAAGCCAATTTTAGCTACGAGCCACTCTAAAATATCGCCTTTATAAAAATTTTTCAGATAATCTTTTTTCTTAATAGTCAGATATTTGGGACGCCTGAAACCATACTGAGCCAGTAAATCTGCTTGTACGCTTTTATCTGTTCCGATAGCTGAGGGTAATATTCCACAACCCGAATAAGGTAAGCCATACCACTCCAAAAGCCCTTGAATAGCCCCATCTTCGCCTTGTGAGCCATGAAGAGCCAAAAAAGCAAAATCGAAAAGGTTTTTAAATTCGTGGGGTTCTATTTTCTTGCCTACTTCCGAAATAATATTTTGCAGTTTTGCATCATCCAAGTTTTGCACAGATTCCAAATAAATCTGAAAATTTTTGGGCTGATAAGCTGTAGGTGGGAAAAAATCTCTGATTGTTCCTTTGTATAAATACTGCCAGTCTAATAATATAAAATTGCCTAAACTATCTACAAAAATAGGAATAGGCTCAAAAAGTTCTTTGTTGAGGTTATCATAAACGGTTCTTCCACCAGCAAAAGCTATTTCACGCTCTCTGGACTGCCCCCCGAAGAAAATACCAATTCGCATAAACGAGTTCTGATTTATAAATGAAGAGATTTGTGTGTTTTATTTATTGAACTCGCAAGTTATGAATTTTTTCAGGAAAAAGACAAGAAAACTATTTTTACACCTAATCAAGCCCTAAAACAACCATTTTAAACAATTCAAATTCTTCAAGGCTTACATCTTTTGCCCAAGATGTTTGGGATAACTCTAAAAAACTGAGGTCTTTTTTCTTGAAAAGTCTAGCATAAATTACCATAGAAGCCAAAATGCTTGCTTTTTTGGTTGGATGTAAGCCGTCTGTTTCGTAAAACGCCACATCAGGCATTTTTTCCCATACTTTCTTCCAAGCAAGCCCTACAGAACTCAATGAGGCATTCACAAATTTAGCAGCTTCTGTATAAGAATATATCACATTGTCAAAATCGAAAAAACGAGATTTCATAGCCCAAACCATATACAGATTTAATTCTGTTCCATATTTTTTACACTCATTAGCATATTTTTGAGTATAGTTTTTAAGCATCTGTTGCGATTCGGGTAAGGCAGAAGAGCCTTGTTGGGCTACCATAAAATCGAAATGCTCTTTTTGAAGGGCATTTTGAACTTTCCCTTCATTCCAATGGTCTTCTAAAGAATAATCGGGATTTGTAAAACTGGTAGTTTTTATTTTCTGGTTATCTATTTTTCCAATTTCTTCAAGTAGTTTAGGAATATTATGATAATAAGTAAGACTATTGCCTACAAAAATGATTTTTATAGTTTTTTTAGTTTGCTTTTTCTGAGCATAGATTTGCCCAAATGCTACTGATAAGAAAATAAGGATGTAGAGTTTTTTCATACAAAAGGTTTATTTTTATAACGTTCAAGAGTATTTGAATATTTTTTTCCTTAGAAATTTTATACATTTATGTAGTTTTCAGCGTTGTATCTAAGATATTTGTTATTATTTTTTATATTTTTTCAACTATTTCTATGGGAAACTCTACAAACAAAGGAGTTGTTATTTGGGAAACATTTAAACAGGCTATCAGGGGTGGTCATCAAGATTATACCACAGGTTCTATCCGAAAAGCTATTTTTCTACTCGCCATACCCATGATTTTAGAACTCTCTTTGGAGAGTGTTTTTGCTTTGGTGGATATTTTCTTTGTGAGTAAACTTGGCGAAAATGCCATTGCTACTGTGGGACTTACAGAAGCAGTTATTACTATTATCTACTCTATTGGTATGGGGCTTAGTACAGCAGCTACGGCAGTAGTAGCTCGAAGAGTAGGCGAAAAAAATTATAAAGACGCTGCTCATGCAGGAGCTCAAGCCCTAATTATTGCTGTCATTGCTTCTATTGTTTTGAGTATTTTTGGAATTGCGTATGCTCCTGAGCTTTTGGATATGATGGGAGCTACAGATGCTGTGGTAAAAGAAGGTGCTAATTTTACAAGAATTTCATTGGGTAGTAGCATTTCTATTATGCTGTTGTTTTTGATTAACGGAATATTTAGAGGTGCTGGAGATGCTTCTATTGCCATGAAAAGCCTTTGGATAGCCAGTATTTTAAATATCATTCTTTGTCCAATTCTTATTCATTTTTTTGGTTTGGAAGGAGCAGCCATGGCAACAGCCACAGGACGAAGTGTGGGTGTTGTGTATCAATGTTATCATTTGTTTAAAGGTAGTGGGCTTTTAAAATTTCATATACCACAGTTTACTTTCAACAAAACCATTGTTTCCAATCTGGTAGAAGTGGCTTTGCCTGCCACCATGCAGTTTATGATTGCCAGTGGTAGCTGGATTATTCTTACCAAATTTGTTGCTGAAATCGGCAGTACACCTGCTTCGGCTGGTTATCAGATTGCCATTAGAAACGTGATTTTCTTTATTTTACCTGCTTGGGGGCTTAGCAATGCTGCTGCAACACTCGTTGGGCAGAATTTAGGTGCTAATGAACTCAAGAGAGCAGAGCAAAGTGTGATACTTACTACTAAATACAACGCCATTTTCATGGCATTTGTGATGTTGTTGTTTCTGTTTTTTTCTGTACCCATCATGAGTATTTTTTCCAAAGAAAAACCTATTATTGAGTATGGAGCTCAAGCCTTGCAAATCATTGGCTCTGGTTATATTTTTTATGGAATTGGCATGGTGATGATGCAAGCTCTGAATGGAGCTGGTTATACAAAAATTCCTACTATTATCAATTTGGTGAGTTATTGGCTTTTTCAAATACCTTTGGCTTATTTTCTTTCTTTGGAATGGGGGCTTGTGGGCATTTATGTGGCTATTCCAATGGCAGAAACATTTGCTGCAATCTTAGCATGGTATCATTTTAAACGTGGGAAATGGAAAGAGATAAAAGTTTAAAATAAATCTAAGCCTTTACTTCAAAGATTTTATTGAATTGATTACCTTTGCAAACAAAAATTATACCCTTCCATGCATTCTAAATTACTTCTCATACGCTTTGGTACTTTCGCATTTGCTATTTCTTTGGCTTTATTTGGAGTTCTTTTTTTCATTCTTCCCAAAAAAGAAATTTCTGAATATGAAAAAAGGAAATTAGCCCAAATGCCTACATTCCATTGGAAAGATTTCTGGAGTGGAAAATACCTAAAGGATGTCGATATGTATGTAGCTGATAATTTCCCATTTAGAGATGGTTTTGTACAAACCAATTTTGTTATCAGCCAAAATAGAGGTCTCAAGAATGAAGAAGTAGGTTTCTACAAACAAGAAGTAGTAACCAATGGAGGTATGGATAAAACAGATAGCACCAACAAAGAAGTAGAAAAACGTCCTGAAGATGAGATTATTGAAGGTGAAGCAGATAAATCACCTGTAAAAGGTGTAATGATTTACAAATCTATGGCTATTCAGATGTTTGGAGGTAATGAGCAAGCAGCAAAGTATTGTGCTGACGTAATAAATTTCTATCAAGAAACCCTCAAAGATAAAGCTCAAGTATATTCGGTAGTTGTACCTACACATGGAGAGTTTTATTTACCTCACAAATATCGTTATACATCCGAAAAGAAAAATATTGAGTATTTGTATTCACAACTCAACGAAAAAGTCATTTCTGTGGATGTTACAAGCTCTTTGTACAAACACAAAGACGAATATATTTTCTTCAATACTGACCACCATTGGACAGGACTTGGAGCTTATTATGCCTACCAAGAATTCTGTAAAAAAGCTGGTTTTGATGCTGTACCTTTAGAGAAAATGGAGAAAAAAGTAATCAATGGCTTTTTGGGCTCTTTGTATTGGATAACTCGTGACAAGCGTCTCAAAGAAAACATTGATTCTGTGATTTATTACAAGCCTTCAGTGAAATATACGGCTTTCAGTCATGCAAAGAAAAACCCTGATAAACGTTCGGGTGGGGCTTTGTTGTTTGTAGAATATGCCAAAGGACCCAATGCGTATAGTGTTTATTTTGGAGATGATTTTTCTTTGGTAGAAGTAGATACAGATGTAAAAAATGGCAGAAGAGCCATGATTATCAAAAACTCTTTTGGAAACGCTTTTTCACCTTATTTGGCTTCTCATTTCGAAAAACTGCTTGTTGTAGATTATCGCTATTGGAATAAAAATTTGCTAAAAATGATTAATGACCATAAAATTACAGATGTGATTATTTTTCATTATTCGTTTTCAGCAAATACAATCCCTGATTTACAAAGAACAAAAAAACTCTTGACTGAATTTGGTGGTACAAACGCTAAACCAGAAACACCCAAGAAAAAAGTATCCAAAGACACCCTCAAACAATAAATCAACTTGCAGAGATCTTATCAATTAGAACTACTAGATAATCCCAATATTCCTACCCCCGATTTGTACAGAAATCTATACGAATTGGAAGTGATTAATACTTATTTGGGTGGTTATCAGATTACTCTCAAAGGGCTTTCTAAGTTTTTATTGCATAAAAATATTTCTAAAACAGTCCGTATTGTAGATATTGGCTCTGGAGCTGGTGATACGCTCAGAAAAATGGCTCAATGGTGTAGAAAAAAGCACATCAAAGCAGAGCTGATAGGTATTGATTTGAAAGATGATTGTATTGCCTATGCTCAAGAAAAAAGCAAAGATTTCCCTGAAATATCATTTATTCAGTCCGATTATCAAGATGTTTCTATAGAATCAGATTTAATTACCTCTGCTCTATTTTGTCATCATTTATCAGATGAGCAACTTGTATTTTATTTGAAATGGTGCAAGAAAAATGCACAAATGGGCTTTATTATCAATGATTTACAAAGGCATATTTTGGCTTGTAAAAGTATTGGACTTTTAACTCAGCTTTTTTCAAAATCTTATTTAGTCAAAAATGATGCTCCTCTTTCTGTGAGAAGGTCTTTACTTAAAAATGAATGGGTGAATATTCTCCAAAAAGCTGACATTACTAATTCTCAAATCAGTTGGGAATGGGCTTTTCGTTGGCTTGTCATAGGCAAAAATCAATAATGAAAGATTTTCGTATTTTTTACGGTTCATTAGCTTTTTTAATCATCATTTTATGGTGGTTTGTTTCCAAAAATGGCTTTGGAAGTACTGTAGATGCTCAAGCGTATTGGTATGCAGCCCAAAGCCTCCAAAGTAAAGGAGAACTTTTAACCCCACATGGTTATTATACCAACTGGACACCTTTATTTCCTGCAATTCTAAGTGTTTTAGGAATAAGAATAACACTTTTTATAACACTCATTACCAATCTGATACTTCTTTTTAAGCTCAATAAAAGTGTTTTTGATTCACAGCTCAATACTTGGAGTAGTTCTTTGGCTTATAGCCATACACTTTTAGGAATTACTTTTATCCTCATTCATTTTTTTGTATGGTCTGAGGCAGGTTTTATGGCTTTACTGATTGCTTGTATTTTATCTATACAAAAATTGCATAAAACTCAAGATTGGGCTATTCTGATTATCTTAAGCAATTTTTTATGCATGCAACGCATGGCAGGAGTATTTTTTATAGCTATTTTTTATATTTGGATTTGGAAACAACATACTTGGAAAAAGGCTTTTCTGTATGGATTTCTTGCTTCTTTGAGTTTAATAGTTTGGTTTACAAGAAACTTTTTCATCCAGAATAAACCCGATTTCATAGAAAACATCTTTATGGTTTCTTTTGAAAGTAGCCTTATTGGTTATTCAGAAGCTATTTTAAATATTTTCTTACCTTCTCATTTTCTCCCCAATATATTTAAAATCATACTTTTAGGAATATTTTTATTTGTACTGATATATATTTTATGGTCAGATAACACCTCTATTTCAAAACTGCTTTCAAGCTTGATAATAGGTTATTTATCCATCATGCTTTTTCTAAGAATGAATGTAGAGGGCGAAAGTGAACGTTACATAGCTCCTATTATCCCATTGATTATTTTTTTATTTTGGAAACAGATTTCTTTACTTTTTCATAAAAAAAGCCACTTATATTGGCGTATAAGTGGCTTTTCAATAGCTTTTTTGATTCTTGCCTATAATATTTTTAGGACGTATAAAAATGTATATCAGTGGGTTACAACCCCTCCAGATTTAATTTCTATACATTTTTAGCAATTGCTTGATTAATTTGTTTAATTAGGCTTGGTCCTTCATACACAAAACCTGTATAGAGTTGTATAAGGTCTGCTCCTGCTTTTATTTTATCTAATGCATCTTGTGGACTATGAATCCCTCCTACACCAACAATAACAAACTTTTTTTGAGAACGTTGAGCTAAATAAGCTATCACCTCTGTTGAACGTTTGGCTAAAGGCTTTCCACTTAAACCACCTGTTTCTTTTGTCTGATTCTCAGGACTTTTTAGATTTTCTCTACTCAATGTGGTGTTAGTAGCTATTACACCTGCAATTTTAGTTTCTAACACAATTTCAACTATGTCATCTAACTGACTTTCATTCAAATCAGGGGCAATTTTCAGTAGAATAGGCTTTGGCTTCTTCTTTTCGTTATTTTTTTGTTGGAGTGTATGCAAAATATTTTTGAGAGGTTCTTTTTCTTGTAATGCTCGCAGATTGGGCGTATTGGGCGAACTTACATTCACTACAAAATAGTCTACATACTCAAATAAGTGCTCAAAACCATACAAGTAATCATCTAAGGCTTGTTCGTTAGGGGTATCTTTATTTTTACCAATATTTCCACCCACAATAATAGAGCTTTTTCTTGTTTTGAGGTGTTTGATAGCTTCCTGCACACCATCATTATTAAATCCCATTCTATTAATAATTGCCTCATCAGAAAGCAATCTGAACAAACGAGGCTGTGGATTTCCTGCTTGAGGTTTAGGTGTAAGCGTACCAATTTCTACAAACCCAAAGCCTAAAGTAGCCATTTCGTCTATGGCTATGGCATTTTTATCGAAGCCTGCTGCAAGCCCCACAGGATTGGGGAATGTAAGTCCCATCAGTTTACGTTCTAATTTGGCATTTTTATAATTGAACAAGGCTTTGGCTATACTTTTAGCAAATGGAAGTTTAAGAATGGTTTTAAGCCACGAAAAGGTAAAATAATGAGCCTTTTCGGCATTCATCGAAAATAAAAATGGGCGTATAAATATTTTGTACATGATGGTTAGATGGTATTAATACAACAAATGCCACCACTTTGAAGTGATGGCATTTATATTTAAAGATTTTTAGGTATTAAAGAATATGTGTAAGTAATGATAACACAAAAATCCCTATCATCAAACCCCAAGTAATTTTTTCTAAAAGGTCTGTGGTTTTTTTCACACCAATAAGCTGATTTGCTCCACTTGCCATAGAACCCGTAAGTCCACCACCTTTACTAGAGCTTTGAGGTAAAATAACAATGATGAGTAATACAGCCACAAGCATCATCAATCCAATAACAGCAACTAACATATTTTTTTATTGATTAGGTTTAACTTTCTAAAATTTCGATTTGAGATGCAAAGTACGCTTTTTTATCTGGATTTTGCAACATCAATTGTTTATAAATTTCAACAGCCTCTGGTATTTTTCCTTCATTAAAATATGTAAGAGCTTGTTGTTCAGTTACTTCATTTTCAGGTTTTACTTCTTCAAACAGTTTTTCTTCTGTATTTTTTTCAAATGGTTCAGGCGTTTTTTCTTCTTCTTTTTCCTCATTATAATTTAATATTTTTTCTAAAGCTTCCTGTTTTTCAACCACTTCTTCTTTTATTTCTACACTTTCTATTTTTGTGTCTTGTACTTCTTCTTTGATGATAGGCGTTTCTAAGAAATCCTGCAATGTATCTTCATCTTTTAATTCGATAGCAGAAAAATCCATTTTAAAAATATCTATTTGGCTTTGATAATAGCCTGCTTTATCTGGAGATATTTCTTTGAGTTTCTCATATACTTCTACAGCTTCTTTGGTATTACCATCATTAAACAGCCTGATAGCTTCTTCTTCTGTAACTTCTTGATTAATAGAAAAATTTTGGATTTCACTAACAGTTTCTTGCTTTTCTACAATTTCAGTAACAGGTTCTTGAACTTCCTCTTTTACACCTTCTATGTTATCTGGTAATTCTTGAATCATAGAAGAATTTTGGATTTCACTAACAGTTTCTTGCTTTTCTACAATTTCAGTAACAGATTCTTGAACTTCCTCTTTTATATCCTCTATATTATCTGGTAATTCTTCGTCCTGTGGAGCTTCGTCTGTTAATTTTTTCTCTTTTTTGAAGAGGTCTGATTTTAAAAACTCATCAATCAAAAGACCTTGTTCTTTCTGAACTTCTGTTTTATCTACAGGTGTTTCATCTACAATTTTATTCGCTTCTTCTGTAGTATAATCTTTTGGCAAATAGGATTCTGTGATGTTTGCAAGCTCCTTGTCTAATTCTTCAATAGAAGCATTTTCTATTTTTTTATCGAAAGCATCTATTTCTTGTTGAATATTTTCAAAGAGTTTCTTATGGACAGGCTCTTGTTCCTGATTGTTCTGTTCTTCCATAACATTCACAGGTTGTGTGGACGCCCCATTTAAAATAAATTTCTTCAAAAGAGACCTATTATAAACATACAAAGAGGCTTTTCGAATTTTCTGAAGAGCCAAGCTACTATTTTTTTCTTGTAAAAGTCGTGCAACCAATACATGAGGCAAATGAAAATATGGATATTTTTGGACTATTTCCTCCAATTCTTCTAAATGGTCTTCTGTCAGATTATTTGGATTTTCTAAAAGACCTGCTAGCACTTGTTTATCCATTTTACTTGATTCAATTTTAAATTAAAACATAAACGCTAATCTATAATATTTTTTTTAATCTACCAATTTGCAACTGTTTTTTGAAAAATATCAAAAATTATTTTATCAAAAATCTCTTGTACTTTTTGGGTTTCAGCAGCAGCTAAACTGGTTGTTTGCGGAAAATCTGCATAATTGGAGAAACTTTGTTCAAAATTATTACTAATTTCTTTATTATCTGTAAACCTAACTTTTACAGTAATAGTAATGCGTGTTTGGGCTGCTTGATCTTGGGCTGTTGGAGCTAATGGTGTGACTTGATAGCCTACTACATCTCCTTCCACAATATAATCAGCTTCTGAATTTGTAATTCGTAATCTTGAGTTTTGTAGATAATAAGATTTTAAATCTTCCGTTAATTTCTGAGATAAGTTAGGAGGACCATTTCCTGCTATATTATTGAAATTTACTACTTGTATTGTACCAGAAGCCGTAGAACCTGAAAGTGTATAAGAAACATTTTTACAAGTAGTAGCTCCTAAGAGTATAAAAAGTATGATTACTTTGATTTTTATTTGCATATTGACCTAAATATGGTTACAAATATATAACTTTTTCAATATATATGGAAACAATTTTACAATTAAGTGATGTGATCAAAACATATTCCACAGAACAAATATCTAACAATGCTCTCAATGGTATTAATTTAGAGATTCGAAAAGGCGATTTTTTAGCTGTTATGGGACCTTCGGGTTGTGGAAAATCTACTTTACTCAATATGATGGGATTACTTGATATCCCAACCAAAGGGGATATTTTATTTTTAGGTCAGAAAATTTTAAATTATAACGAAAAAAAAAGAGCGGAGCTTAGGAAAAGAAATATTGGTTTTGTATTTCAGAATTTTAATTTGATAGATGATTTAACTGTTTTTGAAAACATTGAACTTCCTCTAATTTATCTCAAACTCTCTGCCAAAGAAAGAAAGGAGCTTGTTTATAATGTCATGGCTAAACTCAAAATCAGCCATAGAGCTACTTACTTTCCAAGACAACTTTCAGGTGGACAGCAACAACGTGTTGCTATTTGTAGAGCTTTGGTCGCTCAACCCTCTTTATTACTTGCAGATGAGCCTACAGGCAATCTCGATTCAAGAAATCGAGAAGAGGTTATGCAAATTTTATGGCAACTTAACCAAGAAGGTGTAACAATTGTCATTGTAACACACTCCTCTCAGGATGCCGATTATGCTCATGGTATTATTCATCTCTTAGACGGACAAATTGTAGGTCAGAAGATTAAGAATCAGATTTTAAGTTAGTTTTTATTACTATTCTTTAACATTTTTTCTAAAATTACAGCATGAGTAGAAAAAAATATAATTGGCACAAAACAGACCATAATAATATTTTATTTGGAATGGATTTAGCGAAGAAAGTAGCAACTTATTTACTACAAGGTAATCAGATTGCCCACACACACAGAGATTATTGTGGTATGGCATTAGCCTACTATCGTGAGCAGTTTGTATATGGTTTTGTTCAGGATGGTTATGATTTCTATATTGAACAAACTTTTCCATCACAAACAGCCTTTGAGAACTGGCTTGCAAGCCAGTCTGATGAAAGTTTGAGTGGTAAGGAATTGGAAGATAGCTGGTTTCAGGATAATCAAAGAATTTATCAAAAACGATTAGAAGAGTCTATATCTACGCCTAATCCTCAAACAACTATGGGCAATTTTTTTATAAAAAAAGGGAGTGATTGGGAAATTTTACCCTAATTACTCAAAATACTCTGTGCCATCTAAACTAACAAAGCCCATTTTATCTCCTTTTTTGACTAAATAATATGGTTTATTACCTACTTGAATAGGATATCTGTTCGCATTATCTATTATAAATTCTGTGTATTTGGGTGTTATGAGTTGCTTTTCAGCATTTCTTAAGCCAAATAAATCTTTTTCCTGAATAATAAATATTTCTGTGTAAAAATCCATTTTGATATTATCATATTGACAAGGAATAATGAATTTTCCTTTTTTATCTAAAACCCCAATCTTATTATTCAAAGAAACTCTTACAAAATTTTCTCCTAATGTGCCAAAGCCTACATATTCATAATCATCAAATTCTTCCTTGTGGATTCTTTTGCCCAAACTATCAAAAAGAACCTGTTTTTTATTTTCTTGTAGACCAAAATATATTTGATGAAAGTTTGATATACGTTTGTATTGGCAAGGGATTATTTCTTCTCCTTTTGCATTGATAACCCCTTGCAAGTCTTGGGTATTTGTAACAGAAAAAGTCATGGGTTTTGAACCATAATTCTCTTTAACTTCTTTATAATCAAGTTTTTTTAATACATTATTTTGCATATCAATGACCAAAAGTTTATCATTTTTGTTCACGATAACCTTTTGATTATCTAATGTCTGGGTGTAAATGGTTTTGTATACAATAGGAATTACTATTTTTCCATCATAATCTATCATTCCAGATAAGCCATTGATGGTAATTTGCCAAAAACCAGCATTACCATTCATAGCAAGAAAAACTGGCTTTTCTGTTAAGGTAAGCGGGTGAGTATATTTTAAGGTTTTAAGGTTGATTAAACCATATTTTTCATTTTTATAAACAATCAGTTGATTCACTTCTGGAGTAATACTATTAAACTTCTCTGGCAAGGCTTGTTTTTGGGTTTTGTTATCAATGAGTGTATATAAGAGTTCATGATTGGATGCACTTTCCATTTTTAAAGTATAACCTTCTATAAAATTACTGTTTTCTTCAACATAAGGCATTTTTTGAAGAACTTGTCCTTTTTTGTTAATGAGAACTCTTTGTCCATTTTTTATCACAATAGCTTTTCCATTTTCAAAACAGCCCATACCTCCTGGGTTATGTTCAAATATAAAAGGAATGACCACTTGGTTTTTATCATTTACAAATCCAAATTTTCCGTTTTTACCTATTCCAAAAAGTCCTTCACTATAACAATATTCTGTAACAGGCGACCAAATATCATATTGGAATGGAATCAGTATTTTTCCATCTCTATTAATAAAACCTGTTTTTTCATTGATAGACGCATAAGCTATTCCATTTTTATCGAAACCTCGCCAATTGAACAAACCGTTCAGTTTAAGAAGTTCTTTTCCCTCTTGATTGAGCATAATAAAAGAACCTTTACCTATTTCATAATTCCCTTCCTGAATATAAAACCGTCCATGTTCTCTATCCCAAATCATAGGTTCTTTATATTTTGCTGGAATGAGCCATTTATTTTGTAGGTCAATCAACCCCCATTTACCTTGAAATTTCACATTGGCAAACGTGATTGTTTTTTTTGTGACAAGATTTGAATCTGATATAAAATGTTCTACCTCATCATATAAGGTTGGAATAATAATTTTTTTGGAAACATCCGAAAACCCCCATTTACCGTTTTTATTGTAAGGGATAAGGCTTTGAGGTTCGTTGATTCTGAGCAATAATTCAAAAAAGAAGAGAAAATGCAGCATAAGCGTTTTTTGTTTGGATTTCAAAATACTATACTACAAAAAAGATGCAACTTTTTATAGTAAGTTGCATCTAAAAAATAAAAGCCAGAATTTCTTCTGGCTCTTTAATTATGCTTTCACAGTTTTCTTAGTGGCTACTTTATCGGCATTATCCTTACCTTCTAAAGCTTCTACTCTTTTCAACACTTCCTGCAATTCGTTTTCTGTTACAAACTTAAAACGAGAAGTTACTTTTTCTACCAATTTGCTCAATTGGTCTTCAAATTCTTTCTTTTTAGATTCTGTATTTTTTGTAAATTCATCTAAAAGTTTCTTTCCTTCATCACCAGAAAGTTTACTTTCTTCTACTAATTTCTCTACTGTGCTTTTTAAAGTTTCAGCAGTGATAGAGATAAAACCGATACCAGTGTAAATGAATTTTTTAAATAAATCTTGCATATTTGTAGGGATTTGGAGATTGTTGTGTTTTTCTTGCTACAAAGATAATATGCATGCTGAGTATATTGTTATTTTTTTGTCGAAAAAATTTACTTTTTTACTAAAAAAAATGCTTTTTTTGCATTTTATAAACTTAAATTTTGTACTTTTTAAAGAAATATAGAATTACATCATGGATTTTGAAAAAGGAGAAGTATTGTTAATAGATAAACCTTTGGGCTGGACATCTTTTCAGGCTCTCAAAAAATTACGTTATCAGCTAAAAATCAAAAAAATAGGACATGCAGGCACATTAGACCCCCTTGCAACTGGTTTACTGATACTTTGCACAGGCAAAAAAACCAAAGAAATAGATTCTTATCAAGCTCAAGAAAAAGAATACACTGGAACATTTGTGTTGGGTAAAACTACCCCCTCCATAGATTTAGAAACAGATTTTGATGCTGAATATGACATCACACATCTCCATGCTGAAAATATTTCATCAATTATTCCTCAGTTTGTAGGCGAAATAGACCAAACACCTCCTATTTTTTCAGCCATCAAGCAAGATGGTAAACGCCTTTATGAATTGGCACGTAAAGGACAAGATACTGAAATTAAATCAAGAAAAATTCTCATTTCAGAACTTGAATTTACTGATATTTCTCGTTTTCCTGAAGTAGACTTTAGAGTAGTTTGTTCAAAAGGTACTTATATTCGTAGTCTTGCTCGTGATATAGGTGTAGCTTTGGGGGCTGGGGCTTATTTAAAAGCTTTGTGTAGAACACGCATTGGAGAATTTAAGCTCGAAGATGCTTGGCAAATTCAAGACCTTATAGATCAAGTAAAAAGTGTATAATTTTACTACTGTTTATTTTTTTTTAGATTTGTAGTCACTAAACATTGAATGCCTAAACTATTTATAACTCATTACTTCATAATTTATAATTCTTTTTATGTCTATTTATCAAAATATCATTGAAAAAAATACCAGTGTTGCAGTAATTGGTTTAGGTTATGTAGGTTTACCCATTGCTTTGGCTTTTGCCAGAAAAATAAAAGTGATTGGTTTTGACATCAATGAGGCTCGTGTAAAAATGATGCAAAATAACCAAGATCCCAGTAACGAACTAGATTCTTCAGAATTTGAAGGTTGTGATATTACTTTTACAAATCAACTCTCCGATTTACAAAAAGCTACTTTTTTTATTGTAGCAGTTCCTACGCCTATTGATGAACATACCCAACCCAATTTACATCCTTTGCTTTCTGCCTCTACAACAGTTGGTAAAGCCTTGAAAAAAGGTGATTATGTGGTTTTTGAGTCCACAGTGTATCCTGGTTGTACTGAAGAAGACTGTATTCCTATTCTTGAAAAAGAGTCAGGTTTAAAATTTGGTGTGGATTTTAAAGTAGGTTATTCTCCTGAACGCATCAACCCTGGGGATAAAGAACACACTTTGGCAAGTATTACCAAAGTAGTTTCGGGTTCGGATGCAGAAAGTTTAGAAAATATTGCCAAAATGTATGAATTAGTGGTGAAAGCAGGTGTACACAAAGCCTCTTCTATCAAAGTTGCTGAAGCTGCTAAAATCATTGAAAATACGCAAAGGGATTTAAACATTGCCCTGATGAACGAACTTTCTCTTATTTTTGATAAAATGAATATCAATACCTATGAAGTTTTGGAGGCTGCAGGAACAAAATGGAATTTTTTGAAATTTGTACCAGGGCTTGTAGGTGGGCATTGTATTGGTGTTGATCCTTATTATCTTACTTACAAAGCCAAAGAATTAGGCTACAATCCTGCTGTGATATTGAGTGGTAGAGCCATCAATGATAGCATGGGGGCTTATATTGCAAAGAAAACTGTTCAGAAAATTATTAAACAGGGTAAAAGCCCCTCCGAAACTCGTGTACTTGTGATGGGTGTGACTTTCAAGGAAAATGTGAGTGACATTAGAAACTCAAAAGTAGCTGATGTGATAAGAGAATTGCAATCATTCAGTTTACAAGTAGATGCCATTGACCCTCATGCAGATGCTCTTGAGTTTGAAGAAGAATATGGGCTTTCTCTGGCTAAAAACCCACAAGGGACTTATGATGCTATTGTTTTAGCCGTCAATCATAAAGAATATTTACAACTGTCAGATATGGCTTTTAGCACTTTAGCAAAAGAAAAAGCTCTTTTTGTAGATGTAAAAGGCATTTTCAGGAATAAAATACAAAACATGGAGTATTGGAGTTTGTAGAAGTTTTCTTTAAATAAAAAGACTCATAAAAATTATGAGTCTTTTTATTTAGTAATGTAGGCATTGAATTATTTTATCATCCCAATTGTGAGGCTATCCAAGCTGTTGTCCAAGCTGATTGAAAATTGAAGCCTCCTGTAATTCCGTCTATATCAAGCACTTCACCAGTAAAATACAAATCAGGGTAACGTTTGCTTGACATGGTTTGGGCATTCATCTCTAAAAGGTTTATACCTCCACAAGTAACAAACTCTTCTTTGAAAGTCGTTTTTCCATTTATAACATAGTTATCATACAATAAAACATTTACCAAAGCATTAATTTCTTGCTTTTTTACATCTGCCCATTTCTGATTTTCCTGAATGCCTGCTTTAGCTAGTAAAAAATTCCACAATCGTTTAGGCAGTTCTGTAAAATTGGTATTGGCAATTAAACTTGCTCCTCTCTGATTTTTTAGAGTCATGATTTGTTCTCTCAAAGCATCTTCTTTACTATCAATCCATGCTATTTCTGCTTCAAACTGGTATTTTTTTTCAGCAAGTATCCTTGCTCCCCAAGCTGAAAGCCTTAAAATTACAGGCCCACTCATTCCCCAATGTGTAATGAGCAATGCCCCTTTCTCTTGTAGTTTTGTATCTTTGATGCGTACAGATGCTTTTGTGCTTACCCCCATAAGTTCTGTAATGGGGTTCTTAGGCATATTAAATGTAAATAGAGAAGGAACTGGTGGCTCAACCAATAATTCTAGTTTACTTAAAAAATTGAAATTCTCTACTTTTGTTTGCCCCCCAACAGCCACAATCACCTTATCAAAATGTATTTTTTTAGGATTATTCTTAAACTCTAATAAAAAACCTTTTTCTTGTGGTATGATAGATATTATTTCTGTTTGTATTTGTATTTGAACTTTGTTTTTATGAGCTTCTTTTAAAAAACAATCTATAATAGTTTGAGAAGAATCTGTAACAGGAAATATTCTCCCATCTCCTTCTACTTTAAGGCGAACACCTCTTTCCTCAAGCCATGTACACATTTGTGTGGGACTAAACTCATGGAACAATGACTTTAAAAATTTTGAGCCTCTAGGATAAAATTTTGCCAATTCTGAGGGTTTGTGGCAGTCATGGGTCACATTACATCTGCCTCCACCTGAAACTGCCACTTTTGAAAGTAGTTTAGTTGTTTTTTCAAACAAAAAAACTTGAGCTTGAGGATGATGAGTACGAATATTAATTGCTGAAAAAAAACCTCCTGCCCCACCACCAATGACTGCTATTTTCATAGTTTTCTAAAATTTAGTCTTTTCCAGCTCTTTTTTAGCGTCTTTGGCTTTGAGGTCTTCACGTTTATCATAGAGTTTTTTACCTTTCGCCAGAGCTATTTCCATTTTAGCAAAACCTCTGTCATTGATAAAAAGCCTTACAGGTATAATCGTAAGCCCTTTATCTTCTAAACCTTTTTCTAATTTTCTGATTTCCTTCTTTTTAAGCAATAATTTTCTTTTACGTAAAGGCTCATGGTTATAATATGTACCCTCTCCGTATGGTGAAATATGCATTTGTATAATCCAAACCTCACTATCTTCTATATAACAATATGCATTTTGTAATTGTACTTTACTTTGTCTGATAGACTTTATTTCTGTACCTGTCAGCATTAAGCCTGCTACATACGTTTCTAAAAAATGATATTCAAAAGATGCTTGTTTATTGCGAATATTGACTGTTTTCTGTATTTTTTCTTTTTCCTTTGCCATAATCTCTCATAATATATAAATTTTGGGCTTGCAATTTACATTATTTTTATGCAAATTTTATGCTTTTAAAGGCTTTTTTTGATTAAAATATCTATGTCTTTATGCCTACTATTCATTTAGAAACACACGTTAATGCCCCTATTGAAATATGCTTTGACCTTTCAAGAAGTATTGATTTGCACCAGATTTCCACCTCCAAAACCAACGAAAAAGCTATCGCAGGCAAAACTTCAGGACTGATTGAATTAGATGAATTTGTTACATGGGAGGCTACTCACCTATTTGTACGCCAAAAACTTACAAGTATCATTTCTAAGTATGAGAAACCTTTTTATTTCAGAGATGAGCAGGTAAAAGGAGCGTTTAAGTATTTCAAACACGACCACTTTTTTGAAGAAAAAAATGGTAAAACACTTATGAAAGATATTTTTGAGTTTCAAGCCCCTTTGGGTATATTGGGAAGGCTTGCAGAATGGCTTTTTTTAACAAATTACATGAAGAAATTTCTCATTATCCGAAATAACACCATCAAGGAATATGCTGAAACAGATTTATGGAAGAATGTTTTAAAATAAAAGTTTATGAATAAATTATTTTTATTATGGTTTGTATTGATTTTTTTATCATGCAAAAATAAAGAACCCGAATGGCATACCTTAAATTTTGGTGCATTTAAAATCAAAGCCCCTCAAGGCTGGAAGATTATCCCTCAAAAAAGTTTTGATAGTTATTTTGGAAGTTTAAGTGATAATAAAAATACCATTTGGTTTGATTATGGCATGTATAGTGTTGATTTTGTTGGGAGAGAAGATAATTACTATCGGCATGCTAAGGATACTGTAAATGGGCTTCTAGCTTCTATTACAATCCCTGATACAGCAGGCAAAGGACTTATTTCTATGCATATTGCTAAAATAAAAGAGAATACAAAATTTACAATCTGGACAGAGTCTAAGCAAACAGAGATGATTCTCAAGATGTATAAAAGTATTATTTTTAAGAACATTGATACATTAAAAAACCCACCTTTATCCTTGAAAAAATTCACCTTTAGCATAAGAGGAGGTGCAAAAACGCTGTTTGAACAAAATTGTGCAATGTGTCACAAATTAAATGGTTCATATATGACTGGTCCTCCACTTACAAAAGCCATGAGGAATAAAACAAGTGAATGGGTATTTAAATTTTTAACATCACAAAAAACTCTTATTGGTAATACTTTTATTTATCAGAATAAAAAATATGATATAATTTGTGGAAATTTTTCTGATTTTACCAAAAGTGACGTGGAAGCTTTAGTAAATTACATTCAAGGACAAGATAGTTTTGAAGATGAGGATGAGTTTAATCAAAAAGCCCCATAAGAATTGGGGCTTTGAGTTATTTATCTGAGGGAGTTGCTTTGGTAATTACCATCACATCTCCATCTGGACCATCTTGATACAGAGGCATTCTTTTGGTTGTGTATTCAATCATAAACCATTTGTTTAAAAGCTTTTTATTGGCTCCAAATCCCTGATTTTCTGATGTAATTTCATTTTTAGGAAGCTCTACAAAAAAATTAATAGACTTATCTTCATTTCTACCAAATTCAAATTCTTTACCCTTTTCATCTTTGAAATAATTATGTTCTGCATCTCCAAAGGAAAAATCGACAAACTGCATTTTAGCAGATTGAGTGCCTTTTTTTTCTTCTTTGGGTGTTTCTGTTTTCTTTTCTTCTTCTTTAGGAGTTTCTTTCTCAGTAGTTGTAGCCACAGAGTCTTTTTTGGGTGTATCTTCTTTTTTTTCAGCTTCTTTACAAGCTACAAGGCTTATAGATAAGCCTAATACGAAATACAGTGTTCTCATTTTAATAAAAATTTATAGTTGAAAATTTTAGTCCCAATATTTTTTTCTTTGTTTCAAGATAAAAAAAATACCTCTTAAAAATATCAGAAAATGATTGAATAAATTCGAAACAAAGCCATAATGTTTTTTAAGCACCTCATAACGCTCCCACAACGAAGTTTTTCGTTTTTGAGTAGTAAGTCCACCCAAAGAAAAATTAGCAATTACAATTTCAGTATTGATAATTTTTTGGGCATTTTTCAGGCATTCTATCACCCAATTTACATCCGCTGAGTATTTATATTGTAAATCGTAGAAAGGCACAATACTTTTTTTAGCAATAAAAGCCTGATGACAAACCACCATTCCTAAGCTTAAAGATTTCCATGTTAGATTTTTAGGTGTTTTTTGAGGTGTTATTTCACTTCTAAGCCCTAAAGGTTTAAGGGTTTCAGCTTCTAAAATCATGGCTTCACCATAATAAATATCTGCATTTTCTGGCTTTTGAAACACTTTTTCAAGGGTTGTGTGTTCATAAAAAGTATCGCCTGCATTCATAAATATAATGTATTCGCCTGTTGCATGGCTAATGGCCTTATTCATGGCATCATAAAGTCCTTTATCTGGCTCAGAAAGCCAAAAATGTATTTTAGATTCGTATTTTTTGATAATTTCTAATGTTTTATCCTTCGATTTTCCATCTATCACCACATATTCGATATGAGGATATGTTTGAGCAAAAACACTTTCAAATGTTTTTTCTAAATAAGACTCTGCATTATAAGTAACAGTAATGACTGATATTTTGGGTTGATACATCGGTATAAACAATTTCTCAAAGATAATATAAGAAACATACACCACACAAATAAAAGCGTTCTGATATTTACCAGAACGCTTTGAATACATCTTATTTCTTAGTGGATTTTTTTTTCTTTTCGATTTTTTTGTAAGCGTAATGGTCTATAATATTTGCCCACATAAACTGCCCCAACGATTTGGCTTTCAGTAAATTCTGAAACACATTTTCAGGGACGTTGTAATAGGCATAAGTTCCTCCTTTCACAAATTCTACTTCTAAATACCTATCCTGAGAGTCGTAACCAACTGTGGCTAACATACTCGAATGCACATTGATTTTATTCATAATTATTGTCGTTTTAATTACATCAGTAAAGATATTTACTTACTCCGTAATATTTTTGAGCAATAAAAAATTTAAAAAGATTTTTTTGATAGAATTTCATCTTAAAAGTGTATTTTTGTTACAAACCCTGATGCATTTTGGAAACCTTACAAGAAATTGCTTTATTTTTAGATACCCCTGTTTTTTTGATTCAGGAAGGTAAAAGTCTCCTTTCTGACACTATAAACACTCAGACAGAACTTCTTTTTATTTTTGAAAATACCACAGACAAGGACTTTAAGAATAAACAAGGCGAAAGGGTTTTGGATAAACTCATGCAGGCTCTTGTGGCTAAATATCCCACTCTTAGCGATATACCCAAAACTGAAATTGTAGCAGAAAAAAATATGGATTGGAATTTTTCAGATACTAATCTCAAAAAAGTGATTGTATTTAGTGAAAAAATTGCCAAACAATTAAGCCTTCAAAATCCTGTATATCAGATTTTTGAACAAAAAAATATTTCTTTCGTCATATCTAAACCCTTAGAAATGATTGAAACCCAAGTTGAAGAAAAAAAAACTCTTTGGAATACTCTTTTACAGTTTTTTGAGGGGTAACAATGGCTTTTATTCTTCCTAAAAACACTGTGTTTCCTGATTTTTCTAAAGAAGAATTAGAAAGCTATGGTTTGATGCCATTACAGCAAAAATTAACAGAAGTATTTTTAAGAAAAATCACTCCTCAAGAATTTATTCCCTATTTTTTGGAACATAAAGAAATTCTTATTGGCTTATTATTACCTCATCGTGGGCTGAAGGGACGCTTAGAGTATTTACTCCAATTAGGCAATGAATTACAAATTTTCGATATTTTTTTAGTACTATATGAATTATCTGATTTACAAGATATTGAAAAAGAAATATTAAAGATTTATCAGGAAGGTAAAATACTACTACCTTCAAATATCATTGTTAAAAATACAGGCTCCTATATGGATGGTGGTAGTATGGGGGTCTGTTGTACTAATTTAGACACGAATAAAGATTTTAATATATTTTTTCAACATTATAATTGGACACTTTCTAAAAATCCTCAAATGCTTTCAGGAGCTATTTATTATGATGGTTGGATAGTACCTATTAGAAGTCCGTTAGAAACACAAATATTGCAATTGCTTGAAGATTATTTCTATACAATTAGGAATAATTTAGAAAAGGAAATTGTTTCAAACTATCTAAATTTTATTCGTTCTGATGATTATTTAGAACTTGCTCGTGTATTGGGTAGATTAGAGGTTTAATTTTCCATTCATCATCATGAAATTCTATTTTCTATTATTTTGATAATTGTTATTTTTATGAAAATACTTTAAATTTCTAAAACTTTTAAAGTTTTATGAAAACTCTAACCTGTACATTATCATTTTTCTTACTTATTGCCCAATTTTCTGCATTTGGACAAAATATTGACAAAGTCAAAGGTATACTTGCAAATAAGAGTTTTACAAAACTAGATACTTATTTGATTAATTTTTGTGCAAAAAATCCCAATGCTCAGTATAGCCAAGAAATAAACAGACAGATAATTTCATCATATTATGAAATTATAGTCTTTTTTAAAGAATCTGTACCCACTGAAATAGAAAGAATATCAAAAGTTTATCCATATAAAATTTATATGTTGGTAAAAGATGATAAGATTATTTATTTTAAAATCGAAAATCATCAAAAACCTAAAAATATCAAAATAGAAGAGATATTTTCAAATAAAGCAACTATACAAACATTTGAGAAGGCTTATTTACTTACCTATAATCGTAAAGTTACCATTAATGATTTTTTTAAAACAAATATTGTTTATGGCTATTCTTGTGGTTATGCGGGTACTAAAACCGAATATGGAATCAAACAGAGCAAACTTATTGAATTAAAAAATACTGAAGAATTGGAACAGTGGTTGGCTTCACCCATTCCCGAAATACAAGTATATGCAGTGGCTGGTTTCTATAAATTAAAACAACAAGGTTATCAGCCGACACCTAAACAACTTTCACTTATTAAACTTATCAAATCAAAAAAAGGAACTATCAATACTTGTCATGGGTGTATTTATATGAGAGAAGAAATTCAATTTGCTACACAGGATTTTGAGTTCTAAGCTTTTATTTCTTTTATAAAAATTTCATTATCATATGTAAACCCATTATTTTTCAACTATTTGAAAATATTTGGTAGGAACATGGTCTGTCAGCCAAACGCCATTATCAGAAATAAAAAATTCAAAACCATCTTGATGCATTTGTAGAGCTTTTACTTCTAAAATCACCAATTTTCCATGCCTTTGCCCAACTTTGGTGGCTGTTTGAGTATCAGCACTAAGGTGTACATGCTGTCTTTGACGTTTTTCAAGACCTGTTTTAAAAATAGACTCTATATGTTGCTCAGCAGTACCATGATACAACATTTCGGGTGGCTCTTGAGCAGTATAACCCAATTCTACTTCGATGGAATGCCCTTGACTTGCTCTGATTTTTGTACAATCTTCATTAAAAGCATATCGTTTTTTATTGTTGTTTTCTACAATGTATTTGAGCTTCTCAAAATCAATCCTATTCCCCTTTTTATTACAGCCCGCAATGAGTTGATCTACATCAGCCCAGCCATTCTCATCTAATTTAATACCTATTATTTCAGGTTGATGTCTGAGAACAAGGCTCAAAAATTTTCCCAGTTTTAATGCTTCTTTATCACTAATCATTTCCTAATTCTTTTAATTCTTCTACACCCAATTTTCCTAGAAGTCTGTTCCAATACAATAACACTTTGGGGTTGTTTTCGTTAGTGGCACTTAAGGGCGAAAATGGGAGCAGATAAAACATTTCTACTTCTTCTAGTTCAAGCCCTATGAATTTTTTTGCATCAGCTTCTGCCCATTGTTCTGCTTCTGCATTGCTAAATGGCGGTCGGGTGTGGAAATCCCTTCTATCAGAACCTGCCATACTTTCGACCATATCACTAAATAAATACGTTTTAAACACTGTATTCTCTTTCTTTTTGCCATTTTTCTTATCTATAATATGCAAAGCAGCCCAAATATCGGTGTATTTGCGTGTATCTGTTGTATTTTGGTCTAAAAGAGCCTCCAAACACTTGTTAAACATCTTGTTACGTTCTTTTTTCAAAGAGATTTGATACGCATTTTTGATAGCCTTGATGTCAGTGGGATTCAAGCTTGTAGTATCTTTCATTTCAGATTTACAAGTTTGTGCAAATACTTTCGCCTGTGAGGTGTTTTCGTGGATAAAATACACTTCTATTTTATCATCTTTCCGACGAATATTTTCGTTGATGATTTGTTCAAGAGCTTTTTCGTACTTTTGTCTTGTGAAAGTATCTTTTGGACTTACACTCACGGTTTTGTCTAAGAATATGAGAGAATATGTATTAGACTGAGGTTTTGTAGTCACTGCCGATTTTTTATCTTCTCCTCCTTGGCATCCTACAAATGCTATCAAAACAAACAAATATAAAATTCTTTGTAACATGGATATTTTAGGATGTTTAAGCACTATTTTTTCTTGATTTTATTTTTTACTTTACTACTGATGGTACTTGTTTTTGAAACAGAAGACTCTTCTGAGTTTTCTACTATTTCATTTTCTTCTGTACTTGTATTTTCTAGGTTTTCAGATTCTTCTGTTATTGAAGTATTGTCAAGAACTTCATTTTCTACAAATGCTCCATTATTTTCATTAGATTCTGTTTGTTTTTCTTTTCTTAATACTTTTTTTACTTTTTTCTCTTGTTCAAAAGCTTTTTCTTCTTCTTTGGCTATTCGTTCTTTTTCAGCAAGGGCTTGGGCTTCCTCTAATGCTTTTATTTCTTCTATTTTTTTGATTTCTTCTTTTTCAAGAGCAAGCTTACCTTTCTCATGTCCCATAGAAACCTCATAAATTTTCACTTCTACATCTATTTTATGCAATTGTTTTTTACAATTTAAGATAGATTTTTGTAAAGCATCTTTTCTCTCTAAAAAAATATCATAGTCGCCAAGACTATCTAATTTATTCTTTTGGGCTTCTTCTACAGCCATTTGCAAACTAACTTCTTTTTCAATAATTTCAATAATATCTAATTGCTTTTGACGAATTTTGTGCATTTTTTTGAGTTTCATCGGTATCTGAAACCAAATACGAATGTATGCTACCAAAATAGGAAAAGCTATGCCCAAGCAAATTGCACCCGCCACCGCAAACATAACACCTGAAAGTACAAAAGCAAGCATACCTGAACTACTATTGACAAGGCTTTGGCTCAAATCTTCCGATTTTTTGGTAAGAGCTTCTACCATTTTTAGTGTTTGAATATTTTCTTCTTCTTGCAGAGAAACAATATTATTATTGATATTTGATTTGAGTTGGTCTGTTCGATAAGCTTCATAACGGAAATATCCTAAAATACAAAGTGTAACAATTGTGAACACTACTACCAATATTTTAAATACCAAGTAAATACGTTTCGATTTCAGTGTATTGTCTTGTGTATAGGGATATTCAATTAGTCTATCGTAAGCAGGTTTTAGAAGTACAGAAACCATCGCCAAACCTACTGCAAAGCTCCATGCTTCTATATTATTCTTGATATTTAAAGCATATGCTACAATTTCATGTGAAATAACCAAATCGCCTATAATAAATACAAATGCTGCTATTAAAAATAAGATACCTCCCAAAAAAGAATTATTATTTCTCAGGCTTGCTATTTCTTTTTTAGATGATTCTATTTGATTATTAGTTTCCTGAAGGTCTGCATCTCTACGTTGTTTTAAATTAATTTGGTTATCAAGTGTATGATGAATGTTGGTCAGTTCTGTAAAGAGTGCATTATAATGCTTTCTATTTTCAGTTATTTTATATTCCACCTCTTGGATTTCTTCTTGATAGTGTGTTAAATCATCCACCAAAGCATTGAATCTAGATTTTTCAATCAAATAACTTTCATAGTTTCCTTTAGAAAGTCCAAAGTAACCATTCCAAAAACCAGATTGATAGTTTTCATTCTTTTCAATAGCTTCTTCAAACAAGTCTATAATGACAGGTTGTTTCAATACCTCTGCTTCTATTACAACAGGGGCACTTTCCTGAGAAATTTCAGGTTGTGTTTCTTTTGTTTCAGAAGTTTGAGAAATATTTTCTTCATTTAATCCCTCCTCTGCTTTCTCGTTGTAAACTTTGATAGCTTCTTCCATATACTTTTACTTTATAATATCTTGTATAATTGGTTTAAGTCCACTGAAAAAGAATTCAACAGCAATGACCATTACGATAAGTCCCATAAGCCTCATCATTACATTGTTACCTGTTTCTCCCAATATCTTAATAATTTTGGATGAACTATACAAAATTATATAAGTCAATAACATAACTATAAATATAGCAGATATCAGAACTACTTTTTGCTCAATACTTATAGCCTTTTCCATGAGTACAATGGCATTGGTTATAGCTCCTGGTCCACATATCATAGGTATAGCTAGTGGTGTAATCGAAATATCATTTACATAACTTTTAACTTCCGAATCACTAATCTTGGTTTTAGCTAATCGGGCTTGTAGCATATCCATTCCCATCAAAAAAAAGATAATTCCCCCCACTACTCGGAAGCTATTCACTGAAATACCAAAAAAATGAAATAACAATTCCCCTGAAAATGCAAATAAAATAATAGTTGCAAATGCCACAATAGAAGCTTTTCGAGCTGTTTTGGCTCTGGCCCTTTCATCTAATGAAGCCGTCATGGTCATATATACGGGCATTGTTCCTAAAGGGTTTATCAGTGTAAAAAATGATGTAAAACACAACAATCCAAATGATATAAGTTCGTGCATAAGTATAACTCAAAAATTGAATAGTTGTAAAATTAAAGATTTTCATAATATAATCCCAAAGAAGCATCGAAAAATTGCTTATCTTTCATAAACAGTTATGAGGCTTGTTTATCAAGGTATTATATTTTTTAGTTGTTCTACAATCAATATTTTTTAAGAAAAAATGCTTCAACATTTCTTTTTTTACAAAGTTTTTCTATTTTTGAATGTATTGAACCTGTGCTTTATAGAATTAATCAAACCATTACTATGACTCCTGAAGAAGAAATTGAAATGTTAAAGGGTAAACAAGAATCGAAGGAAATGTCTTTTCCTATGCTATTCTTAGAAGGGCTTTTGTATAGCCTTCTTTCCTTTGGTTTGGTAATCGGAACATATACGATTATAGAAAAATATTTACCTTACAAATTGCTTACTCAATTAAATACATATGCTCTTTTTGTAATTAATGGAGTTATTGTAATTATTTTTGCTTCACTAATTTTTGCTTTGAGTAAAATAGGCAGTGGTTTGTTGGTATGGCGTGTATTTATTCGAACACTCATTACAGGTTTAGTTTGTGGCAGTATCGTTTCTATAGCTTTTTTATCTTTGTTTAGATTTATGATTAGCATATCGGATGTAGCAAACGGTATTCATAAAATATCAAACTGGAACTCAGGAACTTTTCATTTCAAAGAAACTATCATTGCTTTTGCAACTGTTTTCTTAATGGCATATCCTATTCTTTTCATGTCTATCAAATACACCTTACACAAAATATTTTGGAGTACAGAAGATGAACTATTAGCCTAAAATAATACTTGGTTTTATAAAGAGTGTAATTAATAAAAAGGAGATTACGATACAAATCCACATCAAATACTTGGGAATTGGTGAAACTTGTTTTTCTTCTTTCTTTAAGAAAGCATAATAAGGTATCTTGAGGTAATAAAATAAGCCTACTATTGTATTTATCAAACCTACTACCAACCACCACAGACTTATATCGGAAGTTTTCAGATTATAACTTTCCCATAATACAGAGAAAATCAAGATTTTAGCCATAAAACCTGCTGTTGGGGGCAATCCTGCTAAAGTGATTAAACCTATCATGATTGTACCCATTCCCCAAATATCTTGTTGCCCTATCCCCTTAAAATCAGTCATTTCTGTGATTTGATATTGTTTTTCGTAATGCTCTATCAAAGCAAACACCAAAAAATTTGCCAGCACATATACCACCAAATAAAAGAAAAGTGATTCTAAAGCAACATTACCCATAACAGATCCAATCAGCATATAACCAATTTGTGCTATAGAAGAATAAGCCAACATTCTTTTGATATTTTTTTGCCAAAAAGCCACCAAATTACCCCAAATGATACTGATCATGGCTACTACTCCTACAATGGTTTCTATATCATTTATCAAAGTTCCATAAGCTTGTATTATTTTATAAAGAGCTATGAGACCCGCTATTTTAGGAGCTACAGATAAAAATGCCACCACAGGAACTGGTGCAACCTGATAAGCATCTGGAGTCCAGATATGCCAAGGAACAGCCGAAATCTTCATGAGTAAACCTGCAATTGCCATAAAAAATGCAACATACAACAATACATCATTCTTAAAATGAAGTGTTAATAAAGATTCTAATAAAAATGTTCCTACAAAACCATACAACCATGACACCCCATACACCATAATCGCAGATGAGAACACCCCAAATAAAAGATATTTGATAGCTCCTTCATAACTCTCTTTTTTCCAAGAAAGTATCACTAAAATATAAGAAGCAATGGCTGCAAGCTCTAAAGCGACAAACAATGTTATCCAATCTGTTGCAGAAATCATCATAAGTAATCCTAAACTACTTGAAAGCATCAGAAAAAGCCATTCAGGATGTTCTGATGTTTTTTCCAAAAATGAAGGTTTAGGGAAAACAATAGGAATACATAAAGCACTTATTAAAATAAGCCTTTTAAAATTCAGAAAAACCACATTTTCTTGGGGCAAATAAAAACTTACTATAATACTTGTAACAAGTATTACACCATAAGTGATTGTACTAAACAGTGTATTTTTTTTTTTGAGAATTGCTAAAATTAGCAGAATAACCAAGCCCAAAACAAGAATAAGCTCAGGCAATAAATAGCTTGTTTGTTTAAAAATCTTCTCTAAAAAAGATTGTATTTGTGTGTGCAAAACTGAAAATTAACTGTTTAATAATATTACTATTTTTCTACAAAATTTCTATGACTTTGCCATAAACTTGTTTTGTCCAACCATTGATGCCACCTCTGTTGTTACCAATTAGGCAACCTTTGTTTTGGTCTATGGCTTTTACAAGGTGTGTGTAGTAATTTCCTTTAACTTTACAATACACAATATCACCTATTTCTACTTCTTCAAGCATAATGGGAGCAAGTACATGTTCTTGTCCTGATTTGATTAGAGGAACCATCGAATTACCTTTCTCACTTGTAATAATTGTTTCTCCTGCCTGCAATTTTTCCAATTTATAATTTCTTCTCATACAATTATTAACTGCTACAATCACCCTCCTCTTTTATTTTGTAGCAAGTTTATTTTTTTAATTTATTTTCTCATAGAACCGAGTAAAAGCCCTCCTCCACCTCCTACCAATCCAAAAATAGTAAGTAAGCTAAAAGCATCCATGTGTGCCAATGACACATGCAAATTCATGATAACTCCTACAATCAACATTACCACTGAACCACCCATAATGAGCCAGCCTATTGGGTTTTTAGAATTAAAAAACAACATTCCTACTCCTATAATAAAACCCAAAAATAATACTCCAGCAGGAACACCTACAGAACCATATCCAAAACGATAACCCATTGAAAAACTATTACTTATATGAATAGACTTCAAAAGCACGTACAAGCCCACCATCAACATGATTAAGCCTATCAAAAATTTAGATGTAGAAGACATTTTGAAATGAATTAATTGGTAATGACAAAGATTTAAGGTTTCACAGATTTCTTGATTTGTTCTAGTTCTTCTGCACTTGCTGAAATCTGCAATTTATCTAATATTTTAAGCATTTGTTCTGTTTCTATTGTATCATCTCCACTATTTGCCAAGAGAATCATATACATAGTTTCTACGAAGCTTTTTTGAAGTGGTTTGATAAAAGGATTGTATTTTTTTAGTAATGGCTCTAACTCCCAAAAGCTTTTTAAGGCTTTTAGCCATTGGTCTTGGTAGGTTGAAAAACTCGAAATAATAAAACGCAATTCGTGTTTGAAGTCCTGAACAAACACTGTATCATTCATAGTGCCATCTGGCTCTGCAATTTTTCTAAAAATGGCGTGTGTATCGTCATTGAGCTGTTCGTTATAAAACTGAGCAGCTGTTTTTGCTGCATGTTCTAATACACGCTCTTCAAAAAAATCTATTTGTTGATCTAAATTAATACCAATAGCAACGGGTAAGGCTACTAAAAGTTCTAACATTTGCTCTGCGTTAAATAATAAATTACGAGAATTCATGTAAGGTGTAAGCTCGTAGCGTATTTCTGTTATTTTATTTTGCAAAAACTCAAAATCTTCTTGATTGATTTCCATAACTAATGATTTGAATGATTTTGCAAAATAATTATTTTTTTATAAAAATTTTAGGATTCATTAATTTTATTGTTCCATGATGCTCTTTATTGAATACCTCGTTGGCTTCTTTGGTTACAAAAAGCTCTTGTGTATTTTCAATATTTCTTTGTAAAACACCTGTAGTTAAGAAGTTTAATGCATCTTTTAAACATGCTTCATTAACATCCCCAAAATTTCTGCTTACATCGTCAATTTGTAGTTTATCAGGAGTTAAGCCTTCAAAATAGTCTCCAAAATTATTGGCATTGAAACTCTGAAAAGCTACTGGAGCAACTACATAATTGGCATTGGCATTGGTTCTATCCATAATAATGGGCAATACAGGAAAACCCACTGGCTTACCAGCAGTAGCCGAACCTATTATTTTCACATCCAAATAAGGTTTTAAACTATTGATAGTCAACTCACTGGCGGATGCTGTCGAAGAAGTAGTAATAAATACCACTCTTGAGAGATTCAGTTTGCCTGAAGAATTATCAAAATATGAAGTCTCATCAAATTCACTATAACGACTATTCCAGCGTTCTGTAAACATTACTTTCCCTTTTGCTGAGGCTGGAGCAATTAAATTACACAGATATTTAGCTAAAAAAACATATCCTCCTCCGTTATATCGTAAATCCACTACTAGTTCTGTTGCCCCTTGAGAAGCAAAAAAATCAAAGGCTTGAGTCAATTCTGCTTCAGTATCTTTACCTCCATTTCCTCCTAAAAAGCTATTAAACATTAGATAAGCTACTTTCTTACCATTGTTATCAATTACTCTTTTATCTAAAATAAAATTAGCTGTGTAGGTTTGGGGAGTTAGTGTAATGGTTACCTCTGAACCATCATTTTTACGAAATAAAATGGTTATGTTTGTGCTATTAAATAAAGCTGTATTTAACTGACTTACAGTAGTTGTACTATTATCTGGTACAATATCATTTACTTTTAACAAACGCCAACCACGTTGTATTCCTTGTTTACCTGCTGCTGAGTTGGCATACACAAACGATATTCGTAAATCATTTTCGGAAATAAAGCGATATCCACAACCATAATCAACTCTATTGCCAGCTGAAACATTATCCCATTCAGATTTTCTTTGAACAAACGAGAATCTATCAACATATTTTCCATTAAGAACAGGACTATAAGTCTTCACTACAGAAATAACATCTTCTGCTGTAGAATAATTTTTGGGTTTAAAGTCAAATATATCAGGCATTCTATCAGTCCATAGATACAATTCTTTGGAGTAAATATAAACACTATCTCTAAGGTCTACTCCTACCTGATAGTTTTCAGTCTTTTTGCAAGACCAGAAACTAACAAATGCAATGATTATAAGTGTGATTTTTAAGGGCTTCATAGTAAATTAATATTAATAAGTTTGCGTTTTGCTAAGACAAAATAAAATACAAAATAGTTTAAATGCAAATCTGTTATTTTTAATATAACAAAAAAGTCCTTAGATATATTGCTCTAAAGACTTTTTTAATAAATATTTTTAAGATTCTGAAAGCCAATCTAAGGCATTTTTTTCTTGTTGAAATACTTGAAAATAACGATAAATAAATCGATACTTTTTTTGAAGTTTAGTTTTGAGATTATCAATAGAAATTTTTTGCATCACATCATCAGAAGTAACAAAAGCTACTCTTTGGAGTCCATTTTGTAGAGCCTGTGGTAACCATGTAGAAGCTATCCATTCATTAGAACTTGTCCAAGAGCTACTACACTGGATTGTATTGCTAACAAGCTTTTTGATACCACTTGCCTGCATGACTTCCAATGCTTCTTGTAAACCCTGACGAATTTGTTCTGACGCTACTTTGGTTTTCCAATCTATTTTTAGGTAGCTATTTTGTTCACTATAGAGTGTATAGTTTTCGGTTTCGTAAAATAAACTGCTTTCCAACATAGTAAAATTTTTTACAATTTACGCTAATAGTCAAGAAGTTACAAGTGTTGTTTTTACAAATTTCTGTATGATGTAAGTTTTTTATAAAAATTTATCGAGAACTGGGTTTCGTTGTATCTTCTTGAAACAAGAATTTTCTAATTTTCCAAGCAGGAATGCTGATATAAAACTTCACTATAAGTACTTGGTCTTTGCTTTCTTTAAGTCCCCACAAAGAAATATTATCAATATAATCGGAAGTTGGTCTTAAAAGAGTTGTGTTTATTCCTAAACCATAACCATTTTTGAGCAAGTAAGTTATAGCCAAAGATGTTGGAAAAATAGCCGAAACATTGCCATACGTTTCAGATATTGCTCGTGTTTGGAGTTCGTTTTGCAAACGCTCTCCTGTTTCAGTTTTTGGTAAGAAACGCAAAAAACCGATTCCCTGACTGATATGAGCTATCCAGTGTTTTTTTCTGAGAAAATTATATTGTAAATCAAATTGAAAAGTAACCAAATTGGTTCTAAAAAACTGATTGGGGGTAGTAGTATTAGAAAATTCGTAGGTATAATTTTCACCTCGTACATTGCCGACACTTAGATTAAAATGTCCGTTCCAGCGTTTTTTTTTCGCAAATTTAAGCCCTAAATGCACCGAAGAACTCCACAAACCATACGAATTGGACAAGTCGCCCTTGTACGAATTTGCACTTACTCCTATTTCCCACAATTTATGTAAACGATAATTATTAAAAGTATCTTTCTGAATAACTACGCTATCTTCTTGAGCCAAACAAACTACATTTGCCAAAAGAAAAAGAATAATATAGAATAGTTTTTTTATCATAATACATTCACCAATTCCTCTCCTTGCATTTTAGGTAAGACATTATACAGGTTTTCTGTCAAACAGAACTCTATATCTTTTTCAATTCCAAGCTTTTTAAGCCTTTGGACATGGGAGCATTGCAGAACGGTTTCAAGCATTTTAGGTTTACTATCTCGATACAAGACTTTTGAAATCAGTGCTGAGTCATTACTGATTTCAAAGATATCAGAAAGTCCATCTACTACTGCTCCTGCAAAAAGGGTATCTTCTAAATTCACTTTACCTTTCCAACCCGAACAAACTATTAATACATCTTTTTGGGTCTCTTTTAGATAATCAATAACACTTTGTTTATTCAAAAAAGCTCCTACGAGTATTTCATCAGCTTTTTCTGAGAGTTTGATGGCTTGTGTACCATTGGTAGTTGTCAAAGCTATTTTTTTTCCTTTCACAGCCTGTTCCATATAACTAAAAGGAGAGTTTCCTAAATCGAAACCTTCTACCATTTTCCCATCTCGTTCAGCAGCAATCAAATAGCCTTTTTCTCGCATTTTCAGGCAATCTTCAAGCTCTCTAATAGGAACAATGGATGCTACTCCATGAACTAGTGCTGTAACCATACATGAGGTAGCTCTTAAAATATCATTTACAACAACAATTGTATTTTCTAATTGATATAAATGTAATAATTCTGGCGAAAGGCAAACGTCTATTTGTGGCATTGTATTTTATAAACCAAACTTACTAAAATCTAACCCAGGGATATCAGGCATGATACCTCCTGTAATTTTTTGCATGTGAGCAGCAGCTTTTTCATCTACTTCTTCTATGGCTTTGTTGATAGCAGCTACAATCAAGTCTTGCATAACTTCTTTATCCTCAGGCTTTATAATATCGCTATCTACCTCTATTTTAATGACTTGCTTTTTGCCATTGACAGTAGCTTTTACCATACCTGCTCCTGCTTCGGCAGTTGCTGTAATATTTTTGAGTTCGTCTTGGGCTTCTTTCAGTTTAGACTGCATTTCTTTCACTTTGCCCATGATGTTGAGAATATTCATACAAATCAATTTTAAAGTTTTAAGTATAATAAGGGCTAATCATGAGATACACAATTACACCTGTTATAGAAACATACAACCAAATAGGAAAAGCTATTTTGGTCATCTTTTTGTGACTCACAAAATCCTTATTAAGAGCATAATACAAGGATAGCAACACAAAACGTACCACTACCATTGAAAGTAAAATATGACTTACAAGAATTGAAAGATAAATCATTCTATAGCCATTTTCAGGATATTTGGTACTTTCATTAGAAAAGTGATATAACACATACGTTACCAAAAACAAACTTCCTAATGAAAAGGCTGCAAGCATGGTATTTTGGTGAGCTTTAATATTTTTCTGTTTGATGAAAACCAAGCCCAATATCAATAAAATAGCTGTAAGTGAATTAATTACAGCATTTACATGAGGTAACATTTTTGTCCATTCACCCAAATTTACTTTTACCCTAATACCCAATAAAATACCCACTACAACAGGAATGGCAACAGAAAGGATATTGATAATCGTTTTGTTAAAAATTTTAGGTGCCGAAAGTTCAGTTTGCATAATAATTATTACGATTTTACAGTCTTTTTAGGTGGACTTTTAAGTTGAAATGATTCAAAAAATAATTTAATATCTTTTTCAGAAGGATATCCCTTCACGCTGGATATACTCATTTGATAGGCTCTGTTTTCTACCAAATAAATTCTATATACTAAATAAAAATTGCCAGAAGCTCCTGCTTTTAAAGATATACCCTTATAACTACCTAATGTAATATCTTTGTTTTCAATAATTTGTTTTTCTGTAAATTTATGGGTGTCTATTACTTGTTTTTCTTGATTTTCGAGGAATTTTTTCTCTCCATATTTTTGAATTTTCCCTGGCTCATAGTCTCTATAATAGAGCATATAACGAACTGAATCTCCTTGTTGTGAAACAATGTATTGTACAGCTTGGTCTGTTGTATCTACATCTTTTTCAGGAGGTTCAGGGAAATTGATTCTGAATAACTCCTCTTCTACAATTGGTGAACCTATAGTGGGAGTTAGTGTATCTAATATGACTATTGTTGAGTCATCTTTTTTGACAACTTGTTCTTTTCCTTTCTTGGTTGGGGTACTACAAGACAATAAAATAAAACTGAAAAGAACGGGTGTAATTAAAAATAATTTGGACATAGTACTTGCGAAAAACATTGCAAGTACTATTTTTTTGGAGGAAAAATCAAGAAATTTCTATTTTTTTAGAGTTTGTTTACAAAAAAAGTAACCGTACCACTTGAAATAGATTCTACTTTTACATTTTTTCTTTCTAAACAAGATTCTAATTGAAGCTCAATATTAGTTTTAAAACTTTGCACACTTTCTTCAGAAAGATTTGATAAATTAGGAAGATGCTCTAAAGCTACTAGATGTCCATTGTCATCAATTTTAACTTTGAAAACAACTTTACCTCGTTCAGAAGCATTGAGTAATGGTTCGATGGAGCAATTTAACTTCCAGCCTTTTACCTGCCAGTCTGCAATGATAGAAGTTTTTGTTTTAACTCCTCTCAAATCTGTAATGGTTGTAGGTGATATAGGTGCAGTGGCAGAGGTTGTTTCTGTATTGTAATAGTAAGCATTTGTAGAATCTAATTTATTTGGCTCATGGAGTGTTGCTACTTGCTCGTTTCTATCAATATATAAAAAAGCTCCAACAACTGCTATCAGCACTGTTAGAGATGCCACGAAATAATACAATCTATTTGGGTTATAATTTTTCATAGATATACGAAAGGTCAAATCCTTTTGCATAGATTACAAGCAAATTCCTTGCTAATTTTTTTTAATTGTTAATTTTTTGTTAAATGATGCTGTAATATTTTTAATTTTTTTACAAAAAAACAAAGCATTCAAGAAAATTTTTGAGCATCCTCTTTTTTTTGTACTTTTGCAGGCTCAAATCAACCTTTGCCAACTATGTCGCATATAGAAAATACACTTATTGAATACATCGAAAAAGCCTTTGAATCGGTTTTTAACAAAAATATTTCAAATATAGCTTTACAAGAAACCAAAAAAGAGTTTGAAGGTTCACATACATTTGTAGTTTTTCCATATACCAAAGAATTAGGGCAAAAACCTGCTGATATTGCTCAAAAAATTGGAGAATATTTGGCTCAAAATTGCCCAATTGTCGAAAAATTTAATGTTGTACAAGGTTTTTTGAATCTTTCTATCAAAGCTGAAACATGGATTCAGTTCTTTGATACACTTCTTCAAGAAACACCCAAAGCTACTAAAAATCAGAAGGTTGTGGTAGAATACTCCTCTCCTAATACTAATAAACCTCTGCATTTGGGGCATTTGAGAAATAACTTTTTAGGTTATTCAGTAGCTCAGATTCTTGAAGAGGCTGGTTATGAAGTCCATAAAACACAGATTATCAATGATAGAGGTATTCATATCTGTAAATCGATGCTTGCCTACGAAAAATTTGGCAATGGAGAAACCCCTGAAAGTAGTGGCTTGAAGGGTGATAAACTGGTGGGTAAATATTATGTGGAATTCAATAACTTATACAAATCACAAATTGATGCTCTTAAAAGCAAAGGTGTAAGTCAAGAAGATGCTGAAAAACAAGCACCAGCAATTCAAGAAGCACAAAAAATGCTTTTGGACTGGGAAAGTGGAGATGAAAAAATAGTTGCTCTTTGGAAAAAAATGAATGGTTGGGTATATGAGGGTTTTGATGCCACCTACAAAAAAATTGGTGTAAGTTTTGATTCAAAATACTACGAATCCAACACCTATCTTCTGGGAAAAGACATTGTGGAAGAAGGTTTACAAAAAGGTGTTTTTTACAAAAAAGAAGATGGTTCTGTGTGGATAGACCTTACAGAAGATGGTTTAGATAATAAATTGGTCTTGCGTTCAGATGGAACATCTGTATATATCACTCAAGATTTGGGCACAGCCGAATTGCGTTTTAAAGACCAACAAATGCAAAAAATGGTGTATGTGGTTGGTAATGAACAAGATTATCATTTTAAAGTTTTATTTTTGATTCTCAAAAAACTTGGCAGAAGTTATGCAGAAGGCTTACATCATTTGAGTTATGGCATGGTGGAACTTCCTTCGGGTAAAATGAAATCGAGAGAGGGTACTGTTGTAGATGCAGATGATTTGGTGGAAGAGGTGATTGAAATAGCTAAAGAGAAAAGTATTGAAAAACTGAAGGCTTCAGGAGCTTTTGAGCTTTTTAGTGAAGAAGAAAAAGAACAGCTTTATGAAATGATAGGTTTAGGAGCATTGAAGTATTTCCTGCTTAAAATAGACCCTCAGAAAAAAATGCTTTACAATCCAGATGAATCTGTAAGTTTTGAAGGTGATGCTGCTCCGTTTATTCAATATACGCATGCTCGTATTTGTTCTGTTATCAGAAAAGGTTCTGAAATAGAAAAGGCAGATTGGCAAAATGGTTATAAAACGCTACATCCTTTAGAATTATCTCTGATTAACTTGCTTAGTCAATACAACAAAACTATAGAGTTAGCTACTGAAAGATTCGCTCCTTATATTCTTACACAATACATTTATGATTTGAGTAAAACATTTAGCAGTTTTTATGCAGAGTGTTCTATTCTCAAAGCTGAGAGTTTGGAGGCTGGAAATTTCCGTTTAGTATTGTCTAAAGAAGTCGCTAAAACCATTAAAAAAGGAATGCTTTTATTAGGTATTGATGTACCTGAAAGAATGTAATAGAAGTTTTAGAAGTAAGATATAAAACGCTATAATCGTGTAGATTATAGCGTTATTTTTTCAAAATCTTTGGTTTTAAAAGAGTATATCCACAGATATTTAGCATTCTGGGCTCTGGCTATTTGCTTCAACTCTTCTACTGAGTAGCCTTCTTTCCATGTTTTTTCTCTTGAGGAATGGTCGAAGTAGGAATACCCGTAAGCTCCAATAGCTGATTCGGAAGGTGGCAAACCCCTAATGGTAGCAATACCAGTGGTATAGGGGGCTATCATTAAGATTTCTCCTTGACTAAAAATGGGATTTCTAAAAATACTTACATCTTTATAGGCAATATATAAAAGTGATTCTTTCTTGATACTTACAGGTTGTTTATCTAATTTTTCCCAACTTTTAATAATTTGATAAAATTCATTTTGATTTAGTTTTTCTTGGATTTTAGAGCTATACATTGTATTAAAAGTATTCCAGTTTTCTTGGCAACAAGTAAATTTTGTGATAAAATGGTGAAGTTTCCAATCCATTTTATCAATTCCCAAAATAGCACTTCTGAGTGTTAAATCTTTTTGGAAGGTAGCTTCTACATTTTTATAAAACTTCCCTAGGAAAATAAATATAACCACTCCAATCGCTCCTACTCTTACATATTTTACCCATGAATACTTTTCATAATTGATTCTTACAAAAGGAACATAACCCAATATAAAAGCAGCACAAAGCCATTTATGCAAACCCAAGAAATACATTCCTGTAGAGCCATACAATTGTAAAATTATGTTGGGAGCTAAACCAGCCAATGCAGCTATCCACAACCATTCTACAACAAAAGCCTTTTTTTCATAAATAACATTTTTGATTGTTAGCCCTTCATTTTTAAGGTATAAAAATGTTGCTGTATACAAGACAGCATAGAAAATAAATATCAATGTAAAATACTGAGCTTCATGTTGTTTAAAGAAAAAGAACCAGCCCCAAGAACCTTCATAAGAGTGTTGTCGTCCTGTAAAGGTTGTTTCGGCTGTTAGCATATAACAACTAAATAAAATTGTAATTGTCATAACCATAACCATCCATCCTTGCATTTTTTTATACCACTCAAAACGAAGGAAATAATACCCAATACAAGCTGTAAATATGACTATGGTAGCTACATGACTAAAGCCCATTATAAATAGCATAATGGGAAGATATAGAAAGAAAAATAGGTTTTGATAGTTTTTTGTTTCTGCAAATCTGATAACACTTGTCAAAAAAGCCCAAACCAAACACAATGCTATAGTATAAGGTGAACTCATTACAAAGTGATACCCTAATAAGCCTGCCATATACATATTGTTGGGTACAGGAACAAACAAAATAATGACCAAAAGCCAAAACTGCCATGAGTCAATCCCAAAACTTGGTTGTATGTTTTTCTTGATTGCAAAATAATATTGTAGGTCAGAAGCCAAAGAAGATAACAATCTGAAAAACAAACTAAAAAAAATCACTTGATAAGCCAAGTTATAAAACAACCATGTTGGTATATCAAGTAATAGCGATAAATTTGCTGTTAGCCAATGGGTTGCAGTATTATAGTGCATAAAAAACACTCCATCTACTCCTGTTGTAGGTGTTTGGTAAGTTTGATACATTTTGGATAATACAGAATGGTAACTAATATCTATGGTTTCAAACTTATATTTTTGTGAACCAATTGCAATGGATTCCTGAAAAGCATGTGTATAGCCAATTTTTGCATAATGTTCATTGATAAAATATGCTCCTATCAGAATCGAAGCCACCAAACATATTAGTATTTGAGAACGTTTAGCTTCTTTGAAAAAATCTTTATAAACCCATAACGCCATCAGATAACCCAAACCAGCTACGCCCCAAACTAGTATTTGTGTAAAAGGTAAAAAACGTACTAAAAAGCCTACTAAACCAACCCCTAAAAGTGTATAGATGACTATTAAATTATCTGTTTGCCACCAGTTTCTTTCTTTCTTTTTAGCAAGTACAAACAATGATGTGAACTGAATAAATAGAGATACCCCCAAGATTCTTAATATAGCTATACTATCTGTATCAAAACCTTTTCGATACAACATATAAATAATACTGATAATCACAGCTACCAAAGAAGCAAAAACAGCCTGAAAACGATATGAACGCATAAAACGCTTTTGTTTTTTGGCGAAATATAGCTTAAAATTTAGTATTTTATGAAGTTCATCTAATTTTTTATACAAGGAGAGTAATTTAATTTCTACATTTGCACTCATTTGTAAATAGTTTATTCATGCTTTCAGCATCAGGAAGAAAAACCTTAATTCAAAATTTCTTGGCGTTGGCTATTATTCAGGGTACTAATTTTTTATTACCTTTAATTTTAATGCCTTATCTCAATAGTTCTATTGGTATTGATAGGTTTGGGGTAGTAAGTCTCATCCAAACGGTGATGATTTTTTTGGGGACATTTACCGATTTTGGATTTAATCTATCTGCAACTCGTGAAATATCCATTCATAAAAATAATGCAGAACATACTGCCTTTATTTTCAACAAAGTGATTGTTATCAAACTTTTATTGTGTTTGGTTGCCTTCATTGTTTTAATGATACTTGCTTTACTTATTCCTAAATTTTACAAAGATTTTTGGGGTTATATCTTAGGCTTTTCGATAGTATTGGGTCAAGTTTTATTACCTGTCTGGTTTTTTCAGGGTATCGAGAAGATGAAGTATCTCACCTATCTGAATGTAATTGCTAAAATTGTTTTTACCATTCTTATTTTTGTATTTGTCAAACAGCCAGACGATTATCTACTGGTTTTGCTGTTTTTTGGACTGGGAAATATTGTATCTGGCATTTTAGGTATTTTACTTGCTTACAAACAATTAGAAAAACCTTCTCTCAAATTACCCTCCAAAACTATTATCCAAAAAGAACTAAAAGATGGTTGGCATTTATTTGTTGCTAATTTTTCGATTATGAGCTACATTCACAGCAATTTACTGATCTTAAGTCTATTTGCTAACGACTATATTCTAGGAATTTATAGTATTGCTGAAAAAACAGTTCTTGCCATGCGACAAATTCTAGTTGTCTTATCACAAGCTATTTATCCCAAAATATGTCAGTTTGCCCAAGAATCGCATCAAGGCTTAAGAAATTTTTATAAAAAACTTTTTATTCCTTTTTTTGGATTATACTTAGTTTTTTCTTGTTCAGTATTTTTATTTGCTGATTTTACAGTTTTTATTCTAGCAAAAAAACACATTCCTGAAGCAACTCATCTTTTACGATTATTGTGTTTTACTCCTTTTATTGTGGGGCTTAATATTCCTGCATACCAAACATTACTCGCTTATGAACATCAAAAAAGCTATATGATGATTTTAAGTTTAGGCTCTCTATTGAGTGTATTTCTAAATTTGGGTTTATCTTGGGCATTTCAGGCAGATGGTACAGCTATTTCTATTATCATTACAGAAACTTTTATTACAATAGGCTTGCATTGGATTTTGCACAAAAATCATCCAAAAGAAAGGTTATTTGCTTAAAATGTATTTTTGTAATTTTTTTATGTATTTTTGGCAAAATTTTCAACACGCTCTTACAATATGCATTACTACGACATCAAAGACAAAGATTATTTTACTGGTACTCGTATAGATTTAATTCAGCTATTGCCTAATAATCCTGAACAAAAAGTTCTTGAGATTGGAGCTGGTGGCGGTGATACTATTACCTACATCAAAAAAAATAATTTAGCAAAAGAAGTAATGGGTTTGGAGCTTTTTGAAATTCCCAATTCAAATCAATCCAATCCTGCCATTGATAAATTTGTTCTAGGAAATATAGAGCAAATGGACGTTCCTGCTGAGGAAAATTATTTTGATGTAATTATTTGTGGTGATGTTTTAGAACACTTGATAGACCCTTGGGCTGTCGTAGAAAAACTTACTAAATATTTAAAGGTAGGTGGAGTCATGATTGCCAGCCTTCCGAATGTTCGAGAGATGAATACACTCATCAAAATTGCTATGTTGGGCGACTTTAGATACAAAGAAGAAGGTGGTGTTTTGGATAAAACACATTTGAGGTTTTTTTGCAAGAAAAATATTCTGAATTTACTTACAACTGCCAAATTAAAGCCAGTTTATAACTGTCCCAGTTTTAAATATAATCCTAGCCAAAAAAGCAGAAAAATTATGAATATGCTTACATTAGGACTATTTCAAAATTTCCTTACATTCCAACATCTCGTAATTTCTAAAAAAACAGCTAATTGATGCCTCCTAAAGTATATATCATACTCTTAAATTATAAAATTTGGAAAGATACAATTGAGTGTTTGGAGAGTTTGTATAAATTGGATTATCCTAATTATCAGGTAATTGTTGTAGATAATCCTACCAAACCAGCCAACGATTCTCTTGTTCATATACGTCAGTGGGCAGAAGGCTCTTTATCTGTTGATTTTCCTCAAAATGCTCTATCATATTTGAGTAGCCCGTCTATTCAAAAGCCCATATCTTTTCAATACTTTACTCAACAAGATATTGAAGAAAAAAAGGCTCAAGGGAATGGTTCCTCCAATCTGATACTGATTCAGGCTCAAGAAAATAAAGGATTTGCCAAAGGAAATAATATTGCCTTAGACTATTGTATGCAACAAGCTGATTTTGAGTATGTATGGATACTTAACAATGATACTGTTGTAGAAAAAGATAGTTTAAAGGCTTTGGTAGAATATTATGAGGTACATAAGAGTACAGGTTTAGGGATTTTAGGCGGAAAAGTGCGTTATTATCAACAACCTGATACACTACAATGTGCAGCAGGTGCAACTTATAATAAGTGGCTTGCACATAGCAGACAAATAGGAAATGGACAAAAAGATATAGGACAATTTGATAATCAAGATTTTAAATTTGATTTAGTGATTGGGGCTTGTACATTTGTGAGTCGAAATTTTATAGAAAAAGTTGGTTTTTTAGGAGAAGATTATTTTTTATATTTTGAAGAACAAGACTGGGCTGAGAGAGGAAAAAGAAAAGGGTTTCATTTGGGTTATACTCACAAAGCTATTATTTATCATAAAGAAGGTAGTACTGTTGGGGGTAACCAGCTTGCAGTCAATAGTATCAATGCTTTATCGGATTTTTATTATGCTCGTAGCAAAGTCATTTTTACTAAAAAATTTCATAAAGGTTTGTGTTTGATGACTGTTTATCTGAGTTTTATATTTATTTTACTGAATAGAGTTCGCAGAAAGCAATTTAATAGAATCCCCATGCTTCTGAAAATTTTATTTAACCCTAAACGCATGTATGAAGATTCATAAAAAACATATTGCATATACTATTTTATTGATGTTTTTTGTGTATGGACTTGATAATTTCATTTTTGAGAGGCAATTCTTTTTTAATGAAATCTTATCTTTGTTAGGAGTAATTTTTTTTGCAAAAGAAGTCCTTTTTAAGCAACAGAATGGGGTTATCAGGATTCCAACTTCTCCTATTTATAAGTTAATTGTTTATACCATTTTATTGGGTTGTTTCCACTTACTTATTTCCATTTTTACCAAAACCAACTGGTATTTTTATTTTAGAAGTAGTGTTATTTTCTATTCTATTTTTTCATTCTTTGTTGGTTTTTATTTATACCCATATTTAGAAGGTTTTATTATTAAAATTAGACGTTTATTAATTCTTTACATGTCTTATGCCTTGATATTTCCTTCTATTCTTTTGCTTGAGCGTTTTATGGGAACAGTTTTTTTCCCTTTCTGGTTTACCAACAAACGCTTTATAAGCCTTATTTTACTGGTAATTTTAGACATTTTACTCGCTATTCGTTACGAATCGCTTACTGTAGTAATTGTAACATTCTTACTTCTGATTCTCATTTTTATACCTAACTATACATACTTTAAAGCCTTTTCTATTGCTGTTACTACCTGTTTTTTAATATTTTTCATTGCATTTATTCCTGCCTTCAAAAAATATGAAACTAGTCATTATTCATTATTTGGAAGTATTAGACAAGTATCAGATCAACATTTTTTACTGAGATTAGACGGTAATTCTACTTGGCGAGCTGTTTTTTGGTATAGAATAACTGTTGAAAATTTCCCGCAAAATGTTGTAGGAATTGGATTTGGAACACCTCTCCTAGCATATAAAAAAGGTGCAGACTCTGTTGAAAGTGATTTTGATGATGAACATGACATTCATGTGATGGGTTGCCATAATACATACCTAACAGTTGCTACTCGTATGGGGATTTTATTTTGGATATTCCTGATATACATGTATCGTTCCGTTTTCAAAGACTTCTACAAATATCGTTCTTATTACAACCAAAATATTGGTGATTACTGGCTCATAATTAGTTTTTTATCTGTAAGCATTGTAGGATTATTCAATTTGGTACTTGAAAGCCCTACAGGAGCTTCATTATATTGGATGGGGTTAGGTTTAGTAGCTCAAGCAATAGAAAAACGCAAAAAGTCTTTAGAACAAGTTTAAGTATTGAGATGCGATTTTGACAGGACTGTATTGCTCTCTAACCTCATTTTTTAAACCTTGAAAATATTGTTTTTGATTAGCCATGTTTTGATAAGTATCTATCATTTTCTCTGCTAATTCTCTTTCATTTTTAGGCTCTTCCACATAAATTGCTTTCCCCATACTTACTTCTTCCAAAGAACCACAACGAGTGGTAATGGTCGGCTTCCCAAAGCCCATAGCTTCTATGACAGGTATACCAAAACCTTCAAACAAAGATGGAAATACAAAATAAGAACAATGTTGGTATAACATTCCTAAGTCTTTATCAGATACATAACCTGTAAATAATACATTCTCAGTTTTACTGATTTCAGCCTTTAATTTTTCCTGATATTCGCCATATTGCCCTCCTTGTAAGTTTTTGTTTTGCCCTACAAGTACTAGTTTTAAATTGCTGTTGGTTTCTTTTTGAAATAGCTGAAAAGCTTTTACCAATGTCATTAAGTTCTTATGTGGAAACCAAGCACTTACAGATAAAATGTATTCAAATGGGTAGAAAGGCTGGGTTTCTTGTTCTAGATGTGAAAACTCTACAGGAACATGAATTTTTGCAAGTTTAGCTTCATATTTTTTACCAAAATGTTTGATAATATCTTGGCGTACAAATTCTGAAATACATACTACATTTTTTGCTCTGAATAGTGTGTATTGATGCGATAAATATTGAAAAAGGCGTTTAGTTTTTGAAAAAAACTCAGGATAATTCAGATATTGTAAATCATGTATAGTAGTAATATGCGATGGTTTACTTGAAAACTGTAAAGGTGTAATATAATTAGGATTAAAAATTGTTTGAGCATCTCTATGATAGTTTTTCATGACTAAAGCGTAATCATACAATGCTCTATTACGCTTCATCTCAACCCATTCTATATTATATTTATTGATAATTTCATCATAGTCAGATTTGTATTCAGAATTTAGAAGTATTGTAAATACTGATGTATCTGTTTGTTTTTGTATTCCTTTTAAGATATTGTAAAAATATTGTTCAGCCCCTCCTACTCTTCCTGGGTGAATAAACAGACCGCTAATAAGTATTTTTTTCATAACATAGGTAAAATAGAGAAACTCTTTATAAAAGCTTTACAAAGAGTTTCACAAAAATAATAAGTTCTAGTAAAAAGTTATTGAATTTAAGATTATTTAGGGATTACTAATTCCATACCTACTTTGATAAGGTCAGGATTAGAGCCAATAACTGATTTATTGGCATTATAGATTTCCATATATAATGCACCATTACCCAATTGCTCTTGAGCTATTCCCCAAAGAGTATCACCAGGTTGCACTACATATACATCTCCGTCCCCTTCTTCTTCTTCCTCCTCTTCTTCTTCTTCATTTACAGTTATTCCAGAGATAATTTTAGAAATGCCTGGTATGTCTTGTACCAGAGCAAGTGCTTCTTCTTTATCGTCTGCTGTTTCGACTTCACCTCTAACTGTCACTTCTGTGCCATTGACAATTACTTCCAAATTGTCAATTTTATCTGAAATAGCTTCTTCTACTTGTTTTTTAATAGCTTGTCCTGCAATGTCATTTAAGTCGAACATAATGATAACGTTTTTAAAGTGAATAAATTTTCAGAAAAATACTTAAAAAAATAACATTTACAAATAGTTTTAAAACTTATTTTTTGATATTTTTTTTAGGTGTTTGGGGTTGTTTTTTGTTTTTTCCTTCTTGCTCTAATCGCAAATTTTTACGATACCCATAAACAAACAAACATATCAACATCATCATGAGTATCCAATAATTATTAGCAAAATTACCTTTCATTACTTCATAAATCCCAATAATTAGAAAGCCCACAGAGGCTGAAAGCAAAACAATATCTAAAAGTTTCATTGTGTATTTAATTGAAATAGTGAATTACAAAAAATAATAACGCTAAGACAGCTAAAATGGTAAACCCAAAATAAGCCTGAATGTACTTTCCTTGCGTTTCTCTTAAAATCCCTCCCAAAAATTTCCCAATCCATAATATAAAATGAATGAGTCCATCTACAATTATTTTATCTATCCAAGCAATGATATGAGCTAAAACCACTTTCAATTTAGGTATAAAATTGATAAAGCTATCTATTTTCTTTTCAATATGTGTACTAACATGAGCAAGCCACATAATAGGCTCAATGAGCATACTTATACCTTCTATCCTTTGGATTTGATAGTTTTTAAAAAGGAATTGAGCTATAGTTCTTGGTATTCTAAAAATAATAGGAGGTATCTCAAATGATATTTTCAATATTTGTGTGATTGCTACAGATGTTTTTTGCCAAAAACCTAATAGAATTCCTAAAACAGCTAAAAAAGATGTGATGAGAGCCACTTCAATATGAGAAACTTGATTGGGTTGCGGTAAATTAGATTTCAAGAGTTCCCACAACCAGCTTTTTTCAGCAACAAAAGGGTTCAATGAAAAAAATATGCCTAATGTTCCTATACTTAAAAACAACAATGGAATTTTAAAATTTAATGGCGTTTTTTCAAATTCAATAGTTTCATTTTGAGACTTTTCTAATCTAAATTCTCCAAAAAACACCAACGCCCACTGACGAGCCATATAAAATGCTGTCAGAAAAGATGCAAGCAAAGGCAGAATCAAAAGCACCCAACTTAAAAAGTTCTTATACATTGCATTGTATTGAAAAATATGTATAAAAATAGCATCTTTTGACAGAAATCCTGAAAAAAGTGGTAACCCTGCAAGAGCAAACATACAAAGAGTATAAATCACAAATACAAAAGGCATTTTTTGTTTCAAACCACCCATATTATGCATGTCTTGAACATCAAAATGAAGATGATATTGTTTTTCTACTTGATGTAATTGATGAATAATCACTCCAGCACACAAAAAAAGCCCTGCTTTGAAAAATGCATGTGTAAATAAGTGTAACAAGCTTGCTTCATAACCTCCTACCCCTATTCCAAGTATCATCAAACCTAATTGCGAAATCGTAGAATAAGCAAGTACCTTTTTAATATCTTTTTGGAATACAGCCCAATAAGCCCCTAAAAACATACTTATTGCTCCAATGATAGCTATAAAAGTTTTGGTTTCAGGAGTTAAAAAGAAAGACATTTTAGCCATCAAAAACACACCTGCTGCAACCATGGTAGCTGCATGTATGAGTGCTGAAATAGGCGTAGGCCCTTCCATAGCATTGGGTAGCCAAATATGCAATGGAAACTGTGCTGATTTTGCCATAGCTCCCAAAAATATACATATCCCAATCCAAGTTTGTAATGTGTGTTGCTCAGTAGTGAATTTTAGTGTAAATAAATCTGAAAATGAGAGGGTTTTAAAATTTGTAAAAATAAGTATCAAACCTATCAAAAAACCAATATCTCCTATTCTATTCACTAAAAACGCTTTTCTAGATGCCCAAACAGCTTCGGGGCGTTCTTGCCAGAAACCAATAAGTAAATAAGATGTAAAACCCACTATTTCCCAAAAAACATATGTTTGGAGTAAATTAGAAGATACTATCAAGGCGAGCATTGCAAACGTAAACAATTGTAAATAAGCAAAATAACGACTCAAATTTTTCTCTTGAGCCATATACACACTCGAAAAAATGCTTACCATCAATGCTACAAAAAGCACCAAGAGTAGCATCAAGCTCTCTAAATTCTTGATTTCAAAACCCAAACGTATTTTTGAAAGGCTTACCCACTCAAAAACTTCATAAAATGGTTTTGAGATAAATAAAAAGATATAACCTGCTGTTAGCAAACTTACTAAAAATGAAACATGGCTTGCCAATGCTGCCCATTTTTGAGTTTTCTTCTGGTTTAAGAAAAGTGTAAGAAATGTAAAAAAAGGTGTAAGTAATACAATCAGTAAAAAAGCCATAACTTGTTGAAAGCAGATACGCAAAAATAATATTTTTTTGTAAAAAGTATTATTTTTATGTTATTGATTCGCCATTGGGCTTTAAAATATTATACCTTTTTATAATTTTCACAACCAATAAACTTATCATTCATCATTCATAACTTATCATTCTCCTATGTCCTACATACAAAACCCTGATTTAGAAACATTTGCACCTGATGACTGGAAAGGAACACCTCTTAACTCTCAAGACAGATTTATAAATTTACATACACTTTTCAGATATTCATTTTTAGATGTTTTGAAGTGGCAAACGACTGCCAATCCCCATAAAAAAGAAAAAAAATCTTCTACATGGAGGTTAGAAGTCAAAAAGAATGAAGATTTTTTTGATAATCAGGTTAATTCCATCACTTGGCTTGGGCATGCTTCATTTTTGATGTGTTTAGGCGGTAAAAGATTACTCATTGACCCCATTTTGTATCCTTTACCTCTGATGAAAAAATTTTCGGAGCTACCTTGTAGCCCTGAAAAATTCAGAGATATTGATTATTTGTTAATTTCTCATAACCATAGAGACCATGCTGATGAGCAGTCTATCAAACTTATTAGCAAGCAAAATCCTCGTATGCAAGTTCTTACAGGACTTAAAAATGATATTTTACTTACACCTTGGCTTAACAAGCAATCTATACAAATGGCAGGTTGGTATCAGTTATTCAATGATACTGCCGATTTGAAAATCTACTATCTTCCTACTCGCCATTGGGCTATTCGTTACACATGGGATTTGAATAAAATGCTTTGGGGAGCTTTTATCATTCAATATCAGAATATTACCATTTATTTTGGTGGTGATAGTGGTTATGATGAGCATTTTAAAGAAGCTGCAAGCCTTTTTCCAAATATTGATTATGCCATTTTAGGCATTGGGGCTTATGAGCCTCGTTGGTTTATGCGACAAAGCCATACAGCCCCAGACGAAGCTGTGCAAGCCTTCCACGATTTGAAAGCCAAAACCATGATTCCTATGCACTATGGAACTTTCGATTTGGCTGATGAGCCTCTATACAAACCTTTAGAAATCATTAAAAACCTTGAAGAACAAAAGCAAATTCAAGGGAATTTAAAAGTATTAAATATTGGAGAGGCATTTATTTTGTAAATCTAATAATACCATGAAATTAAAAGAATTATCTGATTTTCAGGTTTATACTTTGTATCAAAACAAACGTTTATCATCAGATGTAAAAGAACAAGTGATTCAGGAATTCAGGCGAAGAAAATTTTCATCAGAAGATAAAAAGACGCTGGAAGAAGAATATCACCATTTAACTTATTCGTTTAATGACCTTACATTCTTTCGAACGGTTTTAATAACCATATTTGCACCATTTTTTCATATCATTCTTGTGTTCACTTTTTTCATATTTTTCAATGGGTTTGTTTTAAAAGGGCATTTTAATAGATGGAAAACTTTTTGGAAATTTACAATGCTGGGGTATGTATTGTGGCTTATTCTTGTAGTCTTACTAAATATTATTATTTTAAAAATAAAAATCAATCAATATTATTTATTTCAAAAATAATTTTCAATAAAAATTTATTGTTTATCAATAAATTATTTATCTTTACGACATAATTCTAAACTTTAAAATTATGTCTTTAAAAACAGATTTTATCATCAAGGTATTGCATGTTGTTTCTTGGATTATCTTTATTGGTCTTTGTATAGAAACAGGAGGTCTTACATTTAATTATGTTTATAGTTTATTTAAACCCATTATAGCCAAGCACTCATATATGGGGCTTAATCTTTCAGAGATTTACAGAGAAAACAAAATTACATATACAGCCTTCTTTAGTTTTGCTATCATTATTTCAGGGCTTAAAGCTTTTATATTTTACCTAATTATCGAAATTTTTTTAAAGCTCAATATGGTTAAACCTTTTAGTGAAAAAATTGCGTCTTTAATTTCTAAAATGAGTTATCATGCCTTTTCAGTGGGTATTTTAGGCATTATTGCTCATCAGTTTACCAAAAGGTTTATTCATCGAGGGTATGATGTGGATATCATAGAAAAATATTGGAATGATAGTGCAGCATTTTTGATGATGGCTGCAATTCTTTTTATCATTGCTCAAATTTTCCAGAAAGGACTCGAATTACAAAGTGAAAACGAATTAACTGTCTAAATTATGCCTATAATCGTAAATCTTGATGTGATGATGGCAAAACGCAAAATGTCATTGAATGAACTTTCAGAAAAAGTAGATTTAACGCTTGCCAATCTTTCTATTCTCAAAACGGGAAAAGCCAAAGCTATTCGCTTCAGCACTCTTGAGGCTATTTGTAAAGTACTAAACTGTCAACCTGGTGATATATTGGAGTATCGAGAGGATTAATCAACAATATATTTCAGAATATAAATAAAAAATAACATTTATAAACATTTTTCAAAAAAGATAGTTTTACTATTAAAATTATCCTTTTTGTATGGAAGACTTACTATCTCTCGAAAATCTTATCAGTTTACTCACACTTTCTGTTTTAGAAATTGTATTAGGTATTGATAATGTTATTTTCATTTCAATACTAGCAGGAAAACTCCCCAAAAGTCAGGAAGCAAAAGCCCGAAATTGGGGACTCATTTTGGCTGCTATTCTTAGGTTGGCTTTATTGGGCTGTATTTCTTGGATTATCAAAATGGATAAAACCCTCTTTTCGCTTTGGGGGCACAACTTGGATGGCAAGGATATTATTTTGATTATTGGAGGCTTATTTTTGATGGCAAAAAGCACTTCTGAAATTCATGGAAAATTGGAAGCTGTTGAAATGGATCAAGAAAAAACATCCAAAGCATCTGGAGTATTTACATGGATTTTAATTCAGATTGTACTAATCAACTTAGTTTTTTCTTTTGATAGTATCCTGACAGCCATTGGTTTGGTAAAAGAGATTCCGATTATGGTAGCCTCTGTAGTTATTTCAACAGCTATCATGTTTATTTTTGCAAAGTCCATCAACGATTTCATCAATCGCCATCCAACATTTAAAATTTTGGCTTTGGCATTCCTGATCATGATTGGATTCTTACTCATGGTTGAGGCCTTTGATGTTCATGTAGATAAAGATTATATCTATTTTGCGATGGCATTTGCAATTTTGATTGAGGCTGTCAATATGCGTTTAAGAAAGAAAGCTGTTGCACCTGTTCAACTTCGTAATCAGCATTTACACAAAGAAAACGACCCTGCACAGATTCTCAATAAATAAAATCTGTTTAAATATAAAAACGCCAAGCATTATGCTTGGCGTTTTTAATTATCCTGCCAAAACGTACAAACTACTTGGCTGAATAGATACATTGAGCTTTTCTCCCAAAGAAAAATTTTCACCATCTAAATGTACTGAACCCGATTTCTTACGCTCTAAACTCACTTTTTTAGTTCTAAATGTTTGGTAGTATTTTGTTTTAGGAAGCTGTTTCAAAAATAAGTCTAAGCCTATTTTTGGCATTTGCCATTTAGGAAAAGGTTGTAAGATACATACATCTATATAGCCATCCTGAATATCAGCTTGTGGGGCAATATAAGCATTATTTCCATATTGGGAAGCATTGGCAAATGTAATAGAAAATGCTTCTAATTCCATTTTACCTTCATCTGTTTCTAAAATATATCTTTCTGGTTTGTAGCCAAAAAATGCTTTCAAAGTGCTTTCTACATAAGTTTTAAATCCTCTTTTGCCTGCTTGTGCAAAAAGACTACTTACATAAGCATCAAAACCCACTCCTGACGTACAAAAAAATGGTTTTTCATTGATAAGACAAGTATCTATAATTTCTTTCTTAAAAGTTTTAATTCTTTCAATTGCTTTTGCAGGCGATTGATACAGGTTGAGGTGCCTTGCCAAGCCATTTCCCGAACCATAAGGAATAATACCTAAGGCTGTTTGAGTTCCTATCAGAGCTTGAGCTACTTCATTGATAGTTCCATCTCCTCCTACTGCTACCACACAATCTTTACCTTCTTCTACAGCTTTGAGAGTAAGTTCAGTTGCATGATTTTCCCTTTCAGTAAAAGAAACTGATGCATCAAATTGATTTTTAGGAAATTGGCTTTCGATCAAATCTACTACCTTTTTCTTAGATTTTCCTCCAGAAATTGGATTGACTACAAATTGTATTTTTATAGGTGTGTTCATATTGAGTTAATTTTCAGTTTAAATAAATTTAATAAGTTGTTTCATAGAGGCAATACATATATCAAAAATTATGCAAATCATTGATTTTAATCATATTAAATTTTAAAATATTATACTTTTTTTGAAAAATATTAAATCATGAATCCTATTTCAGAACTTATCAGCAAATACAATGTAGCAGTACCTCGCTATACGAGCTATCCAACTGTACCTTATTGGGAAGATAATTTGAATCAAAATACTTGGATAAATTCTATTCAAAACAATTTTAAGAAAGATGAAGGTATCAGTTTATATGTCCATTTACCTTTTTGTGAAAGTTTGTGTACATATTGTGGTTGCAATAAACGTATTACAAAGAACCATGCTGTAGAACTTCCTTATATAGAAACTCTTTTGCAAGAATGGCAAATGTATTTGGCTTTATTTCCTGAAAAACCCATTATCAAGGAAATTCATTTGGGAGGTGGTACACCCACTTTTTTCTCAGCAGAAAACTTAAGTTACCTAATTTTAACCATTTTAGAATCTGTTTATTTAGCTCCTGAGGCAGAATTGAGTGTAGAAGTTCACCCCAACTATACCAATTCTAAGCAGTTACAAGCACTTTATGATGTAGGTTTCAGGCGTTTGAGTGTAGGTATTCAAGATTTTGACGAAAAGGTTCAATTTTTAATCAATCGCCCACAAAGTTTTAAGCAAACTCAAACCATATTTGAAGAAGCCCGAAAAATCGGCTATACATCTATCAATGCTGATATTATTTATGGCTTACCAGCTCAAAGTCTTCAAACCATTGAAAAAACTATTGAATACATCAAGATTTTGAAACCCGAACGCATTGCATTTTATAGTTATGCTCATGTTCCTTGGAAAATACCAGCCCAAAGGCGTTATACAGAAGATGATTTGCCTCAAGCACAAGAAAAACAAGCCTTATACGAATTGGGCAGAGACTTACTCAAAGAGTCTGGTTATGTAGATATAGGTTTAGACCATTTTTCTCTCCCACAAGACACACTCTATCAAGCGTCTTTAAATGGTACTTTACACAGGAACTTTATGGGCTACACTACCCAAACAGGTAATTTACTGATTGGCTTAGGGGCTTCATCCATCAGTGATACAGGTGATGCTTTCATGCAAAATATCAAAGAAATTGAGGCTTATCAAAAGGCTATTGAGCAAAAACAATTTGCGATTTTCAAAGGGCATTTGCTTACTCAAGAAGATAAACTGATTCGTCAATATATTTTAGATATTATGTGTTCTTACCAGACTACCTTTGGAAAAGAAATGGATGAAAAAGAGTTAGAAGAGTATCTTGATGATTTGATAAAAAACCATTTGATTGTTTACAAACACCCTCATTTACAGGTAACAGATTTGGGTAAAATGTTTTTGAGAAACATTGCACTACAAATAGATAAACGTTATTGGGCGAAACAAGAAAATGCAAAAGTTTTTAGTAACGCTATTTAATATTGCTTTTTTAATCATCAAATGGAATTATTTTGTATTTTTGAGTACAGAATAATTCTATTTTTATGAGAGCAGAATCTATTGGTAATAAAAAGTATTCGTTGTTAGATAATGCTGGAAAATCCATTGGAACACTTAGTTATGAGGGTTGGTTTTCTCAGAAAGCCCAAGCAACATTTGACAATAACCTTCTTTATTTCAAGCCCGAAGGTTTTTGGGGTACAAGCATTGAAGTACAAGAAAATAGTAAGCATTTAGCTTCTATTTCTATGAATTGGATGGGCGGGGTATCTATCAAAACCAACAATGGTATTGAGTATTCTATTAAACATAAAGGCTTCTGGAATTCTAAATTTGTTCTTTTTGATAGTAAAAAAGAGCCTTTATTAGAATTTAATCCAAGTTTTAAGTGGAGTAAATGGGCTTATGAATATGATATTCAGGTCTTGGATAAGAAAATTCTTGATGACCTACATATCGTTTTTTCAGCATTTTATGCGACTGTTTTTATATTCAGAACCATGACTAAAGGAGCAGCTTAAAAGATGAATGCAAATAAAGTAAACCCAGAAGATTTAGAGCTAGAGTTTAGATGGGGACAATTGTTAAATAAAATACAAAAGACTGTTGGGCAAAGACCCAAAGATTTAAACGGTGTTCTTTTTTTAATAGGTGTTCAAGAACTTGGTAAAGGACATAAAAACTTTACTAAAGAAGAAAAACAAGACCTGATGCACATTGCAATTTGCAGAGTATTGAGCAAATTGGGTTTTTATACACTTGTAGGAACAGATCAAGAGGGTTGGCCTCATTGGGAGCTTGCAAAGCCTTTACCCCAATTTGATTTGCTCGAACAAGAAAAACTACTTAAAAATCAGGTTTTAGAATATTTTGAAGATGAACAAATATTCTGATACATTTTTTTTTTTCATCTTTATTGTATATTTTTATCCGAAACTAATGTGTAAATTCTTATGAAACGTGGTCTTACCATCCGTCTGAAAATCCTTCTTGGCTTCTTTGCCTTGATTTTGATATTTGCAGGATACGGTGTTTATAACATTTATATCATCAACAATAATGAAAAAAGTATTGAAAATACTCAAGTAATTATTGACCCTTCTTTTGATGTAATCAAAGATTTCAAACTCATGGTTGAAGGCTCTCAAAGGCTTACAATTGCATGGGCGTTTTCATCTATTCTCACAGAAGATAAAGAAAAGTTAAAAGAAATTCAGGATATACAATATCCTAAGCTCAAGGAGAATTTAAAAGGTTTGATGACAAAGTGGACTGATACTACACAAAAAGCAAAAGTAGATAGTGTATTTACACAATTTGAGGATTTTATAAAAAACCAGAAGAAAAAAGTAATGGAAGAGATTATTACTGAGGAAGATAGGGTACAAAAACTTTTGGAGATGAATAACGTGGCTGAAACTGATATCAACCCTACAGCAAAGAATATTATCGAAAAACTTGATAAAATTGAAGACTTCAAAAGAACAGAAAAAGATAGAGCTCAGATTAGTATTATCAAATCATTTGGTAGCTTGAAATTTCAAATTATCATCTTAATTGGTTTGGTTATCTTGCTTGGTATTTCCATTGCCTTCACGCTTACCAATAACATTGTACAACCTATTAATTATATCAATAAGGTTATCTCCCAACTTGGTAAAGGAGAATTACCTGAAGACAAGAAAACGAAATTTAGACGAGATGAAATTGGGCAAATTGCTTCTTCAGTGGATAACCTAATTAATGGTTTACGCTCTACATCTCAGTTTGCCGAAAGTATTGGTCGTGGTATTTATAATGCAGAGTATAAGCCTCTTTCTGAAAACGACGTATTAGGAAATGCCTTGATAGAGATGAGGGACAACTTGGAAAAAGTAGATTATGAAGACCGTATTCGTAACTGGGCTACAGAAGGTCTTGCCACATTTGGTGATATTTTACGTAAAAACAATGATGATATCAATCGCCTTGCAGATGTAATTATCTCCGAACTCGTTAAAAAGCTTAATGCAAACCAAGGAGGATTATTTATTGTAAATAAAGATGAAGATGGAAGTGAGGAATATTTGAAAATGGAGGCTTGTTATGCTTGGGATAAAAAGAAATATTTGGAACAAAAAGTGTATTTAGGTGATGGGCTTACAGGACAAGCATGGCAAGAACAAGCTACCATTTATCTTACTGAAGTTCCCAATGATTACATCACTATTACATCAGGTTTAGGAAAAACCAATCCACGTAGTATTCTGATTGTACCTCTCAAAGTAAATGATGAAGTATTTGGAGTTGTGGAAATTGCAAGTATCTCAGAAATAGAAAATTATCAAATACAATTCGTTGAGCGTGTAGCTGAATCCATCGCCTCTACCATTGCAACTGTGAAAAACACTGAGCAAACTGCCAAACTTCTTGAAGAATCTAAAATGCTTACAGAACAAATGAAAGCTCAAGAAGAAGAAATGATTCAAAACATGGAAGAGTTGCAGGCAACACAAGAAGAGATGGAACGTTCACAAATTGTTGCTCTTGAAAAAGATGCCTTGCTCAATGCCAACAACTTGATTTTCTACTTAAGTAGGAAATTTACTATTAATTCTGCTAATGAACTTGCTTCTCAACTTTTATACTATGCTCCTAATGAGTTTGAAGGTTTAAACATGACAGAGGTATTTTATTCTGATGCTAAATTTGAGGAAATGAAAGTTAATTTGAGCAGAGGGGAATATTGGAGTGGTATGACTACTATCAAAGCCAAAAGTGGAGATGAATTACTTGTTAAAATTTCTGCTGGATCTTTGGGTATTGGTATGAGTAATAACCGTTATATTATTATTATGGATAATATCAATGACATTAAAATGCTTCAAAACTAGAAGCTTAGTACAATAAAGAAAAAGCCTTCTAAAAATTTAGAAGGCTTTTTCTTTATATTGTCTTTTATATTTATATTATGCAAAAATTTTCTTTACATCGGCTTCGTTTGCACCTTGTTCAATAGCTTTTACCAATTTACCAATAAAAAGAGAGCCATTGCCTTGTGCCACTCCCATTTCTTCAGCAAAGCGAACACACAATTCAATCTCATTATTATGTACAATTCCATCTGCAAGCATCATTCCTACCAATTCATATAATTGTCTGTATATCATATCTGCATTGCCAGATTGAGCCATAGCTATTTGCCCTGAGAATTTCTCTATTTCATCCATGTTTTTTGCAGAGATGTTATAGCTTTTTGCAATTTTGAGCAAATAATCCTTTTCCACTTGATCATAATAACCATCAGCCTTAGCCATTTCAATTAAATTTTGCAAATGACTACGTGTTTGATTTTTACCATTAGCGTTATTGCTGCGGAAGATGTTTAACCAAGACATAATAAACAAAGATTTAGAATTCCTTAAATGGTGTTACGATATTTAGTGGTTAAAGGTTACACAATCTTAAAAAAAAAAAATAAGATTATAAACTTTTTTAAAATAAAATTCACAAAAAATGCCTTCTTTTGTCAGAAATCTAATAATATAATTTTATTTATGTGGAAAAAAATCATTTTTGATGTAATAGCTTCATTATTATCATCTTACATATTGGCTGTTTGGTTAGACTACAATTTTGTAGGCAGTAAGTTTGAAGTAGAGTCTTTAATTTTTGGAATTCTTTTTGGAGTTCTTGCTCTTGCTCAAATTATACTTTTTTATATACTCAGAAAAAAGCAGTCTCCTCCTCTACCCTTACTCAATAAAATATTTGATATAATTTTTCCATTTTTTTTAATTGGAACTATTTTAAGTTTTATTGGAATGGGTATTTATATTGGTGATATTTATGATGAACGTGTTGGACAAAGAATTATGGATTCTGTATCTAATGACTTTACTCGCAATTTTATAGATATCTATGCTAGTGGGGGACAAGGTGCATTGATTGTCAAGCCCTTAGGCTTGTTATTATTTTTACTATCTACTTCCATTAGTCGCTTTTTGGGAGCAAGCTTAAAAACGCAAAAAATTCCCAAACCAAAAGTTTAGGAATTAGGCTAACAAAAGTTTCCTCTATAAAATTATTTTATGAGGGCAAAAATGACATCATTGTAAAGCCAATAGCCAATAATAAAGCTACTTCTACAAAATCTAATATTTTTTTCATAGTCATAGACTTTTGATGATTAGTAGATAATGAAATTTTCATTTCGTTTAAGATTTAACATTTCTATATACAAGACCCTCGATTTTTCTGAAGGGTTGCAAGACTGCAAAAAAAAATATACAAAAAATAAACCAAACTTTTAAAATCATGAAAATTAGTGCCGAATTAAGTTTATATCCTTTGGATAATGATTACATACAAATCGTTTTAGATTTTATTGAATCTCTCAAAAAAAACTCAAGCCTTGAAGTTATTACGAATGGTATGAGTACACAAATATTTGGTGATATAGATGAAGTAATGTCTACCATTACAAGGGCTACAAAGGAACTATATGAGCAAAAAAAAGCTATTTTGGTTATGAAAATTGGGAAAGGCATCTTAAAATTATAGTATTTTTCAGAAATTGCGTATTTTTGCATAATTACCCAAATTTATATCTGATACATGGCAGAGAATACCTATATTCAAAACAAACCTATTTCCACAGAAAAGAAAAAAAAGAAGAAATTAATTTTCAAGCCTCTTCAAGACCGTAGGGTTCAGTTAATTATTGGTTTCTTTTTTATATTTTTTTCTATCTATCTCTTTACTGCATTTACATCTTATTTGTTTACTGCACAAGCAGATCAAAGTATTGTTGAAGCATTTCATGACACTGGAACACGTGAAGCTGGTGATGAAGTAGAAAATTGGCTGGGTATTTATGGAGCCATTTTCTCTTATTACTTTATCTATCGTTGGTTTGGAATAGGGGCGTTTCTACTGGTTATGTTACTTTTTCTTTATGGGTTTAGGATTGTTTTTAGAGTTCACTTACTACCAGCAGGAAAAGTTTGGGGCCTAGGTATTTTTATAGTATTATGGCTTAGTACGTTGCTTGGCTATTTAGCCTCTAATCTGCCCGAAAATACATGGCTACATGGTATTACAGGAGTTACAGGTTTTGAGATAGCCCTTACAGTCAAAGCTCTTTTGGGTTGGGGAACAATTTTATTACTGATTTTCTGCTTATTAGCCTTTGTGATTTATTTTTTCAATGTCACCTCTTTGAAAAGCAATAAGATAAATAATACCGCTGAAGAAGAGCCTATCACTGCACCTAAAGAAACCGAAAAAGTTAAAAGGAAATCTATCAAAGAAGAATCAAGTAATTTACAAAATACAGAACCTATTGAAATAGAAGTAGATGAGGCTAAAATTTCTAGTGATATTCTACAGGATAAAAATAAAATAGATGATGAACTAGAGAAAATGGGTATTAAACTCATTTCCAAAAAAGATAAAGTAGAAAATACTATAATTAAAGAACCTCTTGTTGAAGAACGCAGAATAGAAGAAAATACAGATGCTTTGGATGAAGATGATTTACTCAACGAAAAAGAATGGGAAACACCTATAAATCTTAAAGATGTAGCCAAAGAAGAGTCTCTTGAACTAGAAATAAAAGAAAGAAGAGTTGAAACAAAAGACACATCAAAAAATAAAGAAATTTCTTTAGAGATAGAAAACATCACTCCTATTCCAACAAATGTAGTTATGCCTGATGTAGAAATAGAGAATGTTGATGAAGATGATGAAAGTAGTGATTTGGAAACTGGATTTTCGACAAATTATGACCCAACACTCGATTTGAGTAGATATGTCTATCCAACACTTGAGTTACTCCGAGAACCAACTCAAAACGCCGTCCAAGTAACCAAAGAAGAGCTTGAAGCCAACAAAGACAAAATTGTTGAAACTTTAGGGCATTATGGAATTGGTATTGGCTCTATCAAGGCAACTATCGGACCTACTGTTACACTTTACGAAATTGTACCAGACGCAGGGGTTCGTATTTCTAAAATTAAGAATTTAGAAGATGATATTGCTCTTTCATTAGCAGCTTTGGGTATTCGTATTATTGCTCCTATCCCTGGGAAAGGAACAATTGGTATTGAAGTTCCTAACCAAAAACGTGAACTTGTAGCCATGCGAAGTCTCATTGCTCATGAGAAATTCAAGAATAGCACCATGGATTTGCCCATAGTATTTGGAAAAACTGTTACAAACGAAATTTTTGTAATAGATTTAGCTAAAATGCCTCACTTACTCATGGCTGGAGCAACCGGACAAGGTAAATCGGTAGGTTTGAATGTGATTCTAACATCATTATTATATAAAAAGCATCCTTCTCAACTCAAATTTGTACTCGTTGACCCCAAGAAAGTAGAATTGACGCTTTTCAATAAGATTGAGAAACACTTTTTGGCAAAATTACCCAACGAAGAAGAAGCCATTATCACAGATACATCTAAGGTAATCAATACTTTAAATTCTTTGTGTATCGAAATGGACAGTCGTTATAGTTTACTCAAAGATGCTGCTTGTAGGAATATTAAAGAGTACAATCAGAAATTTACAGATAGAAAGCTCAATCCCAAAAACGGGCATAAATTTTTACCTTATATTGTACTTGTTATTGATGAGCTTGCCGATTTGATGATGACAGCAGGCAAAGAAGTGGAACAGCCTATTGCCCGTTTGGCTCAGCTTGCCAGAGCCATTGGTATTCATTTGGTGGTTGCTACACAACGCCCATCTGTAAATGTCATTACAGGTATTATCAAGGCGAACTTCCCTTCAAGGCTTTCATTTAGAGTTACTTCCAAAATAGACTCTAGAACTATTTTAGATACAGGTGGAGCAGAACAACTCATTGGTATGGGTGATATGCTGTATTCGGCTGGTTCTGACCTTACTCGTTTGCAATGTGCTTTCATAGATACTCCTGAAGTAGAAAATCTTTGTGATTTTATTTCTGACCAGCAAGGCTATGCCTCTGCATACATGCTTCCTGAGTATGTGGGTGAGTCTGCAGAAAGCAACAGTGAAGATTTTGATTTTTCAGATAGAGATGCTTTATTTGAAGAAGCTGCTCGTATCATTGTGATGCACCAGCAAGGTAGTACCTCATTGCTACAAAGAAGACTCAAATTGGGCTACAACCGAGCAGGCAGACTCATTGACCAACTCGAAAGAGCAGGTATTGTAGGAGCCTTTGAAGGTAGTAAAGCCCGTGAAGTATTGGTAGCTGATGAAATTGAGCTGGATAAGTTGCTAAAGAGTTTGGATAAGTAAAATGAGTATTTTCAAGTATTTTATATTTTGGCTTTTATTACTAGTGGTATCACCCTATAAAATATCTGCTCAAATAAATATTAAAGATACTTTAATACACAATTTTATAGAAATATTCTGCCAAGATTTATCAATTAAAAAGATTAATGAAACATCTTGTAAAAATGATATTCTTGATTTTTTGGAAATAAGAAAACCTGATACGCTCAAATATTTTCTGTATGAAAGTGATTATATCTATCTAAAAAAACAAGCTATAAATCCTTATTCAAGTATTTTTAAACAAAAATATTTAAAAAAGATAAAAGTAAAAAAAGGCTCAATTTTGTCTCCCTGCATAACTCTTCTGTCTATTCCCTTATTTACTCAAGATTTAAAAACTGCTATTATTAAATATCAATCTTGTGGTTTAAGTAGAGTTTATTTGTACCATCGCCAAAATTTGAATAGCAGATGGATATTGGTTTGTAAATTATGGCAAAATGGTAGTTAAAATTACTTTAAAGTTTCAAATTTTATGCTTATTCAACATATATCGATACTAAACACTACTCAAAAACAAACTTTGTTTAATATCTGGAATGCTGAATATCCTGAAAAATTAACCTATCAAAATCTCTCAAATAATGGATATAGAAAGTATTGTGTTTCCTCATTTTGAGCAGTATATAAAGCTTAGTTCAGAACTGAAATACGAGCTTGCAAACAGAATCCATTTGCGTACTTTCCAGAAAGGCGAACTGGTACACAATGCCGATACCATTTGTGTTAAGAGTTATTTTATCAGAAAAGGGCTTTTGCGTACTTATTTTCTCAAAGATGATAAAGAAATCAGTGAATATTTTAGTAGTGAAAATGAATGGGTAAACTCTCCTCGAAGTTTTATTAAACAAAAACTCGATATTTACTATATTGATGCTCTTGAAAAAACAGAAGCTTTTTCTCTTCACGTTCAAGATTTGGTTTATCTGTTTGATAATTTCCCTGAAATGGAACGTTATGCAAGGCTTTCTATGGGGACAGTTTCTGGATATATGATAGAACGTATTTTTTCCTTGAGATTTACTACTGCCAAAGAGAAATATGAGCATTTTTTAGAAACTTATCAGCATATCCACCACCGTATCCCGTTGGGGATGATAGCCTCTTATTTGGGTATTTCACAAGAAACTCTTTCAAGAATCAGAGCAGAAAAGTAATTTTTTGATATAGGTCAAAATTTATGATTTTTAGACTTCTCACCTTTGTAAAAACTTAAAACTTTATCAAAGATGAGAAATATTCTAATTCTATGGCTTTTATTGGCTTTTTCAAATTCTGTTTTTGCACAAATTAAACTCAATACCCCACACACAGAAAGTATTTTGTATCTTTCTAAAAGTAAAAAACAGCCCTTAGTAGTAGGACTTGGTGGCTCAGAAGGTGGTAATGCATGGACAAGTAACCGTTGGAAAGCAACAAGAGAACAATTTTTGGAAAAAGGTTACGCCTTTTTGGCAATTGGATATTTTGGAGCAGAAGGAACACCTAAAATATTGGATAAAATAGCCATTGAAGATATTTACAACGCTATTCAGGAAGCTACTAAGAATCCTCAAATCAATAAGAAGAAAATTGCCATCATAGGTGGCTCAAGAGGTGCTGATTTGGCTCTTTTGGTGGCAAGTTATTACCCAGCAGATATTGATTGTGTGGTGGGAATTGTACCCAGTCATGCTGTCTTCCCTGGACATACACAAACATTTGAGTCTTCTTGTTGGACTTATCAGGGCAAAGAGCTTCCTTTTATACCTGTCAACGAAGAATCCATTCCTTTTTTACAAAAAAGAGATTTAAGAGGTGCTTTTTCTACTATGCTCAAAGATACCATAGCAGAGCAGAAATCTTTGATTTCTGTAGAGAAAATTCAGGGGAATATTCTATTCCTTTCTGCTACTCAAGATGAGATTGCTCCCACCAAAGAAATGGCAGATAAAATGATGGCAAGGCTCAAAGAGAAAAAATTTAAGTACCATTATGAACATATTGCCATTGAAGGAGGGCATACAGAGCCTCTCAAACATTTTGACAAAGTATTTGTATTTCTGGAAAAATATTTCGCTAAATAATGTAAAAAGCTTCTTTGATTATAAAGAAGCTTTTTATTTGTTAAGAGTAAGAATTTGTCATTGTACCTTTTGATTTTTATAAAAAATGTGGTTTTATTGCACTCTATTATAAAAATACAACTTTATGACACCTGAAAAACTTTCTAAAATGAAGCTGCAAGAGCTTGAAAAACAAGAAAAAGCATTAAGAATAGCTACTCCCGTTTTAGGTGGTCTTCTTGTGGTAATGTTTGTATTAAGTATTTTACTTTTTATCCGACAAGGTTTTAGTGCTTTTTCTACAATGCCTGTGGCTTTTTTACCTCTATTGATTGTTAATATTATTAATTTAAAGAAAGTAAGAAAAGAAATTGCCTCCAGAAAATAAGTATGAGTAGAAAACTAATTCTTTATATTGCCACAAGTCTTGATGGCTACATAGCTAAACCCAATGATGATTTGAGTTTTTTAGATATAGTTTCCAAAGAAGGAGAAGACTATGGTTATGAGGGTTTTACAAATACTATAGATACTGTTATTCTAGGTAGAAAAACGTATGATTGGGTGATGGAACAGGTACCTGAATTTCCACATGCTGACAAAAATGCATATATTATCACCAGAACACACAAAGAACCTATCGGGAAAACTGTATTTTATACAGAAAGTCTAAAAGATTTAGTTCTTCAACTCAAATCTCAAGAGGGAAAGCATATCTTTTGTGATGGTGGAGCAGAAATTGTCAATATACTACTCAAAGATAACTTGATAGATGAAATAATTCTATCTATCATTCCTATTTTAGTAGGTGATGGCATCAAATTATTTCAAAGTGGCAGACCTGAACAAAAAATGCATCTTATTTCAACCAAAACCTTTGATACAGGTCTTGTACAACTACATTATAGCTGTTTACCTTAATCCCTACTAAATAACTGATTTCTATGGCTATCCAATTTTAATAATAAGAAAAGTAAAACTGTAAAGCCCCACAACGAAGAGCCTCCATAACTCATGAAAGGCAGTGGTACACCAATGGTTGGAAAAAGCCCCACTGTCATAGAAATATTAAAGGCAAAATGTGCAAATAAAATAGATGCCACACAGTAACCATAAATTCGAGCAAATCTATTTTTCTGTCGTTCAGATATAAAAATGATACGAATAAAAAGTGTTACAAAAAGTCCTATCACCACAATACTTCCTAAAAAGCCAAACTCCTCTCCTATTGTACAAAAAATAAAATCAGTTTGTTGTTCTGGTACAAAACCATACTTGGTTTGTGTACCTTCTAAGTATCCCTTTCCAGCAAAACCACCAGAACCTATGGTTATTTTGGATTGAGCCAAATTATAATAAGGACCACTTTTTTTATCCACAGCGTTTTCATCAATAAGTACCATAATACGCTCTTGATGATATTTTTTGAGTTTGCTAAAAATTTTAGGTGTAAAAATGATAAAGCTTATCAATACTACAGCAGAGCCCACAGCCAAAAACCAATGATTTGATGTCATTTTACGTCTCGTAAAAAGCATAAAACCTATAATTAAGAGTATAATCAAAAATATTGCAAAAGCTAAAAATACAGGTTTAATAATCAGTGAAAGAATGAATAATACAGCAAATAAAATCTCTACCAAAATAATCCATAAAGGCATACCCTCTCTGTATAAGGCCAATTGCAAAAATGTAAACACCATCAAAGATCCAAAATCACCTTGCTTTAAAATGAGTAAAGCAGGCAAAGCAAATAGTCCACCAATTACCATCCATATTTTTTTATCTGTAAGTTTGGAACCTGGGCTACCCAAATAACGAGCAAGAGCTAATGAAAGTCCTATTTTAGCAAATTCTGTAGGTTGTAAGCTAAAACTACCTATGGCTATCCAGTTCTGATTTCCTTTTACTTCTTTTCCTATGACAAGCACAGCCATTAATAATAGAATTGTAACACCATAAACTACATATGATATTCCTTCTATAAAACGATAATCTAATAAAAAAATTAAGACTATTAAGACAACAGCTGTTCCTGCAAACATTAATTGTCTTCCCGCAAAAGAACTAATATCATAAATTGCCTTTGGATTTTCTTCGTTGAAAGAGGCTGAATAAACACTCGTCACACCGATAAAAATCAAAGCTACATAAATAAATACGGTTAATACATCTAAATTAGCTAGAGGGCTTCTGCTATTCTTTGGGATTGAGTTGGTTATCATCTTCCAATTCGTCTTCTTCTTTACGTTGTAGAGCTTTTATACTATCTTGTTTACGTTTTTCTACACGCCAAATGCTATCTTGGCGTACAAGTTCACGTTTATTAAACACTTTATCAAAAACCATTTTTTCGGTAGATTCAATTTTACCCACTTCCCATGGTTTTAATTTTATGGCAGTAGTATCTTTAAGATACTTTTGCATCATCAAACTAGCAATTGTACCTGCCCAGATACCTCCAAAACCTGCATTTTCAACATATACGGCAATAGCAATACGAGGTTTTTGGCGTGGTGCAAAAGCTATAAATGTAGAGTGGTCTTCGCCATGAGGGTTTTGCACTGTTCCTGTTTTTGCACAAATTTCGCCAGCATACAAATTTACTTGTTGAGCCATAGGTCCTACTGTACCTGCTTTAAATGCACCTGCCATTCCTGCAATAATAGGTTCAAAGTATTGAACATTAATACCAGTTTCATGCCTAATTCTATACTTTTCGAGCGGTTTTCCTTCTTTGCCTACAGATTTAATGAGGTGAGGTGTATAATAGTATCCTCTATTAGCAATGATACAAGTTTGATTTGCCATTTGGAGCAACGTAACACCCATTTCTCCCTGCCCAATACTCAAGGAATAAATATTAGAATAATTCCAATTATTTTTATAAACTCTGTTAAATCTATCTACTAATGGAATACTTCCTGCACCTTCATCGGCAATATCTACTCCTAAACGTCTTCCAAAGCCAAATTTCATTACTTTTTCTCTCCATGCCTTATAACCTTCTTGCAAACTGGCAAAACTTTCTCCTTTTTGGTGTACAACTCTTCTAAATGCCTGATAATAGTAAGGATTACAAGAATATTGAATAGATGATTGTGGGTTTGTCATGTATGGGTGTCCATGACATTTTACAAGACTCTGATTACAAGGAAGATATGTAGAATCTGTGAGTACTCCATCTTGCAAGCCTATCAAAGCTTGAACTGTTTTGAAGGTAGAACCGGGTGGATATGCTGATTGTGTAGCCCTATTAAATAGTAGTAAATCAGGATCTCTACTTATTTTAGTATAATTTTTCTTAAAATCCCCACCTGTAAGCAAATTGGGATTATAAGAAGGAGAGCTTATCAATGCTAATATTTCACCAGTTGCAGGCTCTATGGCTACTATAGCTCCTGTTTTATTTTGCATGAGGGCTTCTCCATAACGCTGTAATTCAATGTCTATACTCGCTTGTAAATTTTCTCCTGCGATAGCAGCCTCATCTAATTTCCCATCCTGATAGCTACCAATAACTTGATTAAATTTATTTTTAATTTGATGCTTCACTCCTTTTTTGCCTCTCAGGTACTGTTCATAGCTTGATTCTATCCCACTTTTTCCAATATAATCCCCTGGTTTATAATATTCACTACTATCTTTTTTGAGTTGTTCTGGGCTGATTTCGCCTATGTAGCCCAAAGCATTTGCCATAGCAGGACTTGTATAAACCCTTACAGTACGCTTAGAGATATAAAACCCTGGGAAATCAATGAGTTTATCCTGAATTTTAGCAAAATCTATTTTTGATAATTGTGCAGCAAAAACCCCCTCATTGGCTATTGCTCTGATAGCTTTTACCTTATCTATAAATTCTTGTTTAGTAATATCAAATAATTTACAAAAGGCTAATGTATCAAGTCTTTTTGCTTCCTTGGGTACAACCATCAAGTCATATACAGGCTCATTGTAAACAATGAGTTTACCATTGCGATCGAAAATAAGACCTCTGTCAGGATAAATTGTCATTTTTTGAATAGCATTGGCATTGGCAGACTCTCTGTACTTTTCGTCTAATACCTGCATGCCAAAAAGTTTGATAAGCAACACTAAACCCACCAAAGAGAATATCCCATATAAAATAAATCGTTTTTCTGAATTGATTTCATTCATTTCTTACGACTGGTAAAAAATAGATATTGAACAATAATTAATAAAACAAGTGTAAATATGGTACTAAAAAAGGCTTTTTGTAAACTCAGCCATACCAATTTCCCTGTCCAAGCTTCCAATAAGAATACAGCTAAATGATGAATAAATATCAAGACACTTGCATAAGTTATAAACCAAGGCAAACTAATTTCCCGGATGGAAATTTCTCTGATTTCATCTTCATCCATATTGCTTCTTGCAGCCAGTAAACTCACCAAATATGGACGTATGAATGCAAGCAAAACACACGCAGAAGCGTGAATACCTGGCGAATACTCAAATAAATCTATAGTTATACCTATAAAAAACCCTATCAATAACAACCTACTTTTACTAATAGTGGGCGATAACGAAATCAGAAAACCCACATACAAATAACTAAAAATCAGTTGCCCAAACACCAATTTACGGGCTACAAAAATATGAAATAACAAATACCCTAAAAATGCTAATATTTGGGAAATTACTCTACTGTTCATTACTTATTCTGCTTACTTTGTCTCCAAACTATAAAAATACCACCTAAAAGTAAGACAAGCATGACAATAGAGCTGATCAATGCCAATCTTTCTCCTTTATAATATACATCAGGTTCGAATTTAAACTCTATTGTATGTTTCCCTGAAGGAACAACCAATCCTCTGAGTAAATAGTTTACTTTCAAGTGTTCTACTGGTTTTCCATCTATGTATGCTTTCCAGCCAGATGTTGCTGTTTTATAATAAATTTCTGAAAATACAGCTAACTGAATACCATTTGCATTACTTTCATACACCATTTTATCTGGTGAATTGCTTGTCAATTTAATTTGTGCTGATGCATCAAAACGAACATCTTTTAGTTGCTCTGCTCCTTTTTGCTGTTGTAAAAAAGCTGTTTTAGAAGGTAAAATTGTACGCAAACTTTTAAACTCTTCATCTGCATTATTGACAATTTTATAGTTTTCTACAAACCAAACAGCTCCTTTGGCATCAGGATTTACAATGCCTATATTCTTATTATCTTTTAAAGGTACAATAAAATATTTGATATTGAGCATATCTAAGAGAGGTTTATATTGCGAACCTTTTTCTAAATTACCTCCACTGCTTTGCATATCCTTGTATAAAGAGTCTACTTCTGTATCCATATATACAGTAATAACATCCTGATAACGACGCATTTTGGCTGCATGATACCCTCCTGCTGAAAAGTGAAAATATGAGCTTGTTGCATCATTATAAGGATTACCTAAATTAAGTACTCTAAAATAACTCTTATCTTTTAAAATTTGCTCATTAGCTTGTGTAGGCTCTATATTGATAGCTTCTTCTTTAGCAACAAACTTATCGTTATTCAAATAACGTTTATCAACTCCCCATAAGTCAATAAGAGCTAAAAGAGCTAGTACAGATACTAAAATATTGAAATTGATATATTTTCTTGTGTAAGCAAAAAGACCTCCTATTGCCAATAGTATAAAAATTACACTTCTCCATGCATCTGCCGTAAACATACTTGCTCTATCTGCCTGAATGCCTTGAATCAAGGCTTTTGCCAAACTGGGGCTTTGTGTCTTGATAGCCTGTTGAATAGCTTTATCTTGTGGTGCAGTAAAATCTATGATGCTACCACCCAACAATGCAAGCAACAATAAAAACCCTCCCAATCCAATGGCAACCCATTTAATACGTTTTTCAAGGTTTTGTTTATTTTCTATATTTACCTCTGATGCATATAATTTTTGTATTTCTTCCAAACCTAAAGCAGCTCCAATGACTAAAAATATAGGCATAAAGGAAAGTATCATGGTTACAGCTCTAAACTTATTGAACAGAGGCAAATAGTCAAATAAAATATCATTTAAAAAGAAGTTCTTACCCCAAGCAATGCTCAAACAAAGCAGTACACTTCCTAAAAGCCACCATTTGAGTGTATTTTTACTTAAAAACATTCCTAAAACAAATAAAAACAAAAGCACAGCTCCCATATATGCAGGTCCGCCTGTACCTGGCTGATCGCCCCAATATAAAGAAGGTATGAGTCCTTGTGATTCTAAAATATTGACAAGTTGCTCCATAGGCATTCCCATTGCCTCACCTTCCTTTTCCAAAGCCTTCATAATATTTGAATCTTCTTTGGGACCTTCAAAAGAGCTACCACCATAACCATTGGCAATTAGTATATTGAGTGTTTCTCCTATACCATAACTCCAATTAAATGCATAAGACTTATCCAATCCATCTGATTTTTGGGCTTTCTTATTTTTACTTTTATTTTCAGGAAATGCAACATTTTCAGGACTATCTGAAAGCTCATTTTTACCTCTGATAGTTTCTTTGGTATATTCGTTTATTACTAAATAACGATTAATATGATTACTCAAACTCAAAGCACCTGCCACCACACAAATAGCAGAAGCAATCCAAAATTGTTTCATGGCTTTCTCTTTGAATGCTATGAAGAACTGTACTCCTGCAAATACCAAGAAAGTAAGCCCCAAATAATAGGTCATTTGGACAAAATTGGCATATTGGTGAATAGCTGAAAAAAACATTACTAAAATACCTCCAATAATAAACTTACCCCGATAAGTATAAACCACAGCTCCAATCACCATAGGAATGGTCGCTACTGAAATACATTTAGAAACATGCCCTGCCCCAATATTGATGATATTGTAGGATGTAAATGCATAGGCAATAGCCCCCAAAGCAGAAATCCAAGGATTAAAACCCATTAAACTTAATCCAATATAAGCTCCAAGCATATATAAGAAAACCAAATTGGCTGGTTCTGGTAAAGTATAAACCAATGCTCTACCCAAATGAACGGATATGCTGGAAGGATAATCAATCATAATCATATAATTAGGCATCCCTGCAAACATCCACGGATTCCAGTAAGGATATTCACCTGTTTCTTTGAGGTATTGCTTTCCTTGATGAGATGCACCCAAATGTTGCACCACATCATGTTGTTTGAGTGTCTGCCCTTTCATTACAGGCGACATATAAGCCAAAGAAATAACTATGAAAGCCACTACGATAAGTATGTGTGGCAAAGCTTTTTTTAGGATTGCGTTCCAATTCATGGTATAAAAACGGAAAAATGCCTTGCAATATAGCAAGAAGCCTGATAGGTTTTAAACTACTCCGCAAAATTATTTATTTTTTAGAGCTTTTATATTTTTTATGATAATTTTTTATTGGTATAATTGAATTATAAAACTTTATCTATCTACAATTATGAAAAAAGCCTTAATAATAATCGTTCTATGTTTAATAAACTATACAAGTTCTTTTGCTCAAATTGCTCAAGGTACAAAATGGCTGAGTGGAAGTATTAATTATTTTTCCAAGAGTGATGATACATTAGGAGGTTTCGGCAATTACAAGACAATGTATCAATCCTTTAGCTTTTCTCCCGTTTTTGGTTATTTTATCAAAGAAAACCAACTATTAGGAATAGGGTTTATCTATTCTAATTCTAATAATTCTATCAATTATGACGATACTTTCAATAATAATGGTGGTACCAGTTTAGTAAACCAAAGTAAATCTAATTTGTATGGTGTCCAATTGTTTTATAGAAAGTTTTTTCCTTTATCATCTAAATTTTACATAGCAGCTGAAAGTAATTTTTATATAAAAGGAGGTAAAAAGAAACAAGAACTTCCTGATAATTTAGATATATCTAATATAAAAACAAATATCACACAAACTAGATTATCTGGAAAACTTGCTTTGATTTATTTCTTTACATCAAAATTTGCTACTGAAATGAACATTGGTGGTCTAAATTTAGATTATAACAAAAGTAAAGGCTCTTATGAGCAAAGGGTTTATACAGGAGCAGGAACATTTATCAGAGAAACTATCAAGTTTGAGAATCAAGATATAAATATGTCTTCCTCATTTTTCTTCAACAACATCAGTTTAGGCTTTCAGTTTTATTTTTAATCATTTCTTTTTATTTATAATTTGCCCTACAAAAGAAAATTTCTTATGTAGGGCTTTTTTAATACGCTTATAATCAAATTATTAAATAAATATCTTTTAAACTATCTTATCAATCTTGTATATTTTTTTGTTTGTCTTGTTTTCATCCTTTAGATTTGGCAAGTTTATACATACATCATTTTCAGTTACAACTTCTTTTGAATGGAACGTTTTACAGGAATCATTGGGATTGTCCTTATTTTGGGATTAGCATTTTTATTATCAAACAACAGAAAAGCTATTAATTATAGATTGGTTGGTGTTGGATTGGGTTTACAAGTAATTCTGGCTTTGTTTATTTTAAAAGTCCCTTTTGGAAAAGTTATTTTTGGAGAGCTGGGGGCTGGTATTACCAAGCTACTTACTTTTGCAGACAAAGGTGCTGATTTTGTGTTTGGTTCTTTGGTAAACAAAGACCTCATGGAAAAAGCCTTCGGAAAAGGTAATGATTTTGTATTTTTCTTAAAAGTAATTCCTACCATCATTTTTGTAGCTGTACTTGTCAATATTGCTTATCATATTGGTTTGATGCAAAGAATTGTGTCTGTGATGGCAAAAGGTGTACATGCTCTTATGCGTGTAAGTGGTGCTGAAGCTGTATCAAATGTAGCCAGTACATTTGTGGGACAGGTCGAAGCCCAAATCATGATTAAACCCTATCTCAAAGGTATGACCAACTCAGAACTACTTGCTTCTATGGCTGGTAGCATGGCTTGCATTGCTGGTGGCGTGATGGCTGTTTATATTTCATTTGGTATTCCTGCTGAATATTTGCTTGCAGCAAGTTTGATGGCTGCACCAGGGGCTTTGGTTATTTCCAAAATCATATATCCTGAAACAGAAGAATCTCAAACCAAAGGTGTTGTAAAATTAGAAGTTCATAAAAGTCATGCTAATTTAGTTGATGCTATTTCTGGAGGGGCTAGTGATGGTTTGAAAGTTGGTTTGAATGTAATTGCTATGCTCATTGGCTTTATCGCTCTCATTGCATTGGTAGATTTTGCTTTAGGTGCTGCTGGTGGTCTTTTTAATCAAGAGTTGAGTTTAAAAATTGTTTTAGGATGGGTTTTTTCTGGTTTTGCATGGACAATGGGCGTACCCGCTCAAGATATTCAAACAGCAGGTTCTCTCATGGGTACAAAAATGGTTATCAATGAGTTTGTAGCTTATTTAGACCTGAAAGCTATTAAAGGAACTTTAGATCCCAAAACGCTAGTTATTACAAGTTTTGCTTTGTGTGGATTTGCAAATTTTAGCTCTATTGCCATTCAGGTGGGTGGTATTAGTGAGCTTGCCCCTGAAAGACGTTCTGATTTAGCTAAGTTGGGCTTCAAAGCTTTGATTGCAGGAACACTTGCCTCTTATCTTTCTGCTACTCTTGCAGGTATTGTTATGTAAAGAATTCATAATTTTTCTATAAAAAAAGAGGTTTTTTGCATAAAAGCCTCTTTTTTTATATGATTCCTCATACTACAATTTGCTTTTTAAAATAAAATTCGTATCTTTGCACCCAAATTAAAAAAGATAAATAAACCTTTTATTTTTATGGCAATTACTGCACAAGATGTGAACAAACTCCGCCAAATGACTGGCATGGGTATGATGGATTGCAAACAAGCTCTTACAGAGGCTGATGGTGATTTTGACAAAGCTATTGAAGTTTTACGTAAAAAAGGAGAGAAAATCTCTGCTAAACGTGCTGATAACGAGACAAAAGAGGGTGTAGTAATGATTTACACTTCTGATGCTCAAAACGAAGGTATTATGTTTTCTTTCAATTGCGAAACTGAATCAGTTGCTAAAAACGCTGAATTCAACAGTTTAGCAGAAAGAATTATGAAAGAAGCTATTGCAAACAAACCAGCTACTACTGAAACATTGATGCAATTAAGCTCTGATGGAAAAGCTCTTCAAGAATATGTTACCGATTTTGTAGGTAAAGTAGGTGAAAAAATATTAGTAACAGCTTATGCACACTTACAAGGAGAGAAAGTAATTTCTTACTTACATAGCAATAACAAATTAGGTGTTTTGATTGCTTTAGATGGTACAAATGGTGTAGATGCTGTAAGTGTTGGAAAAGACCTTGCTATGCAAATCGCAGCTATGAGCCCTATCGCAGTAGATAGAGAAGATATTCCTCAAAACCTTTTAGATAAAGAGTTGGAAATCGGTATGGAGCAAGCTCGTAACGAAGGAAAACCTGAAAATATGTTAGAAAAAATTGGTCAAGGTAAAGTAACTAAATTTGTAAAAGATAGCACTTTATTGAACCAAGAATTTGTAAAAGATGGTTCTAAAAATGTAAAACAACATTTAGAAAGTATCAGCAAAGATTTGAAAGTAAAAACTTTCAAAAGAATTTCTGTTATCTAAGAATCCGAACACATATTGTAAATTTTACAAACCTTCATAGCCTCGTGTTATGAAGGTTTGTGCTTGAAAAGAAGTTACTTAAAAATCAAAATAATCACGTTTTTAAATTAGAATAGTTCAATTTTCAAATTATATTCTTGTTAAATACTTGATTACAAACAAAAAAACTATGAAAAATGTACAAATGATAACATTGTGGGTGTTGGTTGTAGGGTTGATTGGTTACACCATTTATGACAAAAGATTTAATAAACAGGATGCTGCTAATTATCAAGATGGCTCTTGGCATCAGACCCAACTAATTAATTTCAAACTGCCTGAAAACTTAAATTTTGCAGGTGAAACAGTTCCTTTAGACAACATAAATGTAAGACAACGTCTTGATAGAGAGTTTTACGCTTTTATGTTTGGGCATGCTGGTACAGCCATGACCATCAAAAAAGCTGATCAGTGGCTTCCTCGTTTTGAGAAAATATTATTAGAAATGGGTGTTCATCCCGATTTTAAATACCTCCCAATTATTGAAAGTAATTTGAGCAATGCCATCTCTCCTGCTGGAGCTACAGGTTTCTGGCAAATCATGCCCGAAGTAGCTGGACATTATGGTTTGGAAATCAGTGATGAAGTAGATGAACGCTACCATCCTATCAAATCGGCTTATGCTGCGGCTAAGATATTAAAAGAAAACTATGATAAATTTGGAAATTGGGCATTGGCTGCTGCTGCTTACAACGCAGGACCTGGTTATTTGGAAGGGACCATCCAGTTTCAACAAAGTAAATCATATTATCATTTGCATTTATACCCTGAAACAGCTCGCTATGTAATTCGTATGATTGCTTTTAAAAATCTTTATGAAAACCCTGTTCGTTTTGGCTATCCTATTACAAAAGATAATATTTACACAGCAGAACCTACCAAAACCATCAAAGTAAAAGAAACAATTCTTGATTTAGCTGAATTTGCTATCCAAAATGGTATTACTTATAAAACACTCATAGATTTAAACCCTTGGCTAAAAGCTAAATCTTTAACTGTAAAACAGGGAAAATCGTATGAAATAGAATTGCCCCTCAATGCAAAACCTGTTGCGAAAGATAGTGTTCAGATAGAGAAGAAGTAAACTATCTCTTTTGAGATAGTTTTTTTACTATTTTCATAAAATCTAAGTTTGTACTACTTATTATTGTATCTCTAATTATTTTATTTTTTTGGAGTTGTAAGATTATAATTTCTTCATTAGCCACAATACCTCTTCCTTGTAAATAATATAAAATATAATGTCTATCTCCTTTAGCTAAGGCTATTAGCTGTCTATTAGGCAAATCGCCACTTATTGAACAAGTTAAATCTGCTTCCTCATCAGGATTTGCTATTTTCCAGCCTTTTTTAGAAAATGGGTCAGGATATTTCTCAGAAAGATATTGAATTACTGAGGCTGGGATATATTTCTTGTCATGGTAAATACCATACTTTAAGGTTAATTCTTTGAGAGAATCTGCTTGTCTTTGCTGTTGAGCTAACTTTATTATTTCTTTAAAATTTTGATATGGAAGTATCTCTACTCTTTGAGAATATACTGGCTCAGCATTATCATTACAAGAAACAAAACATGAAATAAACACGATAAAAAGTAAAACTTTCATAGTCTTAAAGAATTGATAAGTAATTTATCATTTTTTTATCAAAACAAAAAGGAGAAACCAAGTTTCTCCTTCTCTATTTTTTATGTTTTATTGACTATTTTTTCTCTTTACCATACACCTTCAGTTCAAAGATGTAGTTTTGGATAGCCTTGATTTGTTGAGGACGCTTCATGGTAAACAATCTACTCTGTTTTGGTAAAATAATTGGTTTTTCGGGTTTCTGATGAGCTTCCAAAGAATCTACAAGAGCTTTGATGTATTTTGCTTTGATGGCAAAAGCTGCTCCTTCTTGTTTGGTATGCTTTCTATTGATGATACCCACCAAAAATCCTTTATCATCCAAAAGAGGTCCACCACTATTCCCTGGGTTTACAGGAATAGACACCTGATACTCCAAACTATCACCCTCAAAACCTGTTCGAGAGGCTACTTCTCCTTTACCATACACCAAATCTTCACGAGGGTACGCCAATGTAAAAACTTCCTCGCCCAAATCTACTGGTTCATAACGAAACATATAAGGTAGAGGGTTGAAATTTGTAAACTTGTCGTCTGTAATCTGTAAAATCGCCAAATCTCGTTGCTCATCTTTATAAAATACAACTGCTTTATATCTTTGAACGGAATCTTGTTTTGCTTCTGCATAAATAGCTGTTGCATCTTTCACAGCATGATAGTTCGTCAATAAATAACCATTCTGAGAAATTACAAAAGCTGTTGCTGTATGGTCAACGACAGGCTCATCTTGTTTTTCATTTTGTTCTTCTAAAGAGCTTTGTCGTCTTTTTACAGCATCCAAGTCCTTTTTAAGCGACTGAAAGTAAGTTATCTGTTGACTTTCTAAGTTATTTAGGTTTCTGGCATTCCAAAGTACTCCAATTGCCGTAAGGATAGCCACAGAAGCCGCCACAGCCATTGTAGGGAAATGCTTTTTCCAAAAGGTCTGAACAATCGGATGTTTATAAAATACCCAAGCTTTGTGTTTTTCCAAATCTTTATGAAATACGTTCATTTGAGCTTTCAAACGCTCACGTTCAGCATGTTGATTGAGTGTTTCTAAGAAAAAACGATGTTGTTCTACTTCTTCTGCAAAAAGAGGTTCTGTTTGCAATTTTTCTTGAAACTGTTGCAACGAATCTCCTTCCAAATTACCTTTTAGGTAGCTTTCTATCCATTCGTATCGTTGTTGCAAATTCATGATAAGTTAAAGTTTTAAATGTTTAATATTATTACGTTGAATAATGAATTTTATTTATATTTCTCAAAAAACAACTTTTTAAGTCGCATTAAGCATTTGTATTTCTGATTCTTGGCATTATCAGCATTGGTATAACCCATTTTTTCAGATATATCTTGCATCGAAAGATTTTCGATATAGAAATCCTTGAGAAGTGTTCTACAAGGCTCTCCTATAATATCCAAAGCTTGAGCCATTGCTCCATATTTATGTTCTCCATCCTCTGCATTAATTTCCTCTTCTTCAAAAGGAATAAAACTTTCAAAATCTTCTATTTTGCCATAATAACGCCCTTTCTCTCTCAATCTCTTTAGCCAAAGCCTTCTACACACCGAATACACAAATGTTTTGATTTGGCATGTCAGCAAGAAATTCTCTTGCTTGAGTTTCTCATATAGTACCAAAATAGCCTCCTGATACAAATCTTTGGCATCTTGGTCTGTACCATTGTTTTGAATTATAAAATGTAAAATAGTTGGATAATGTTGTTTATAAACTATTTCCAATACTTTACTATCTCCCTGACGCAAACCTGCGATAATATCTGTTTCTGAATACTGCAAAGCCTGATGACTCATGAATGATTTAGGTGTATTTTGAAGCAGGAATTTAGCCATTGCTTTTTAATATTCAAAATCCATATTACATAAAAGCAAGAATGCTTCTATTCATGTAATTTTCCTTTGATACCATTTTCAAAAAAAAGTAACCCAAGTTCTCTTTGTCAAATTTTTATTTATTTTTTAAGATTCTGATTTTCATACTGTTCAATCTAAATTTTAAATAGTAATTGTTCATTGTTTTTACTATACATTGTTAAGTCTATGTTTAGCCAAAGTGTATCATTTTTAACTATTTCATAATTTTTCTTTCATCATAAAGCAAAATTAAAAAACGTAGTTTGTAAAAAACTACCTTGAAAAAGCACCATAAAACAATCATCATTTCGGATGTACATTTAGGGACATCAGGCTCAAAAGCGAAACAGTTAGTTCGTTTTTTAAAGCAAAATACTTGTGAAAACTTGATTTTGAATGGAGATATTATAGATGGTTGGCAGTTACAGCGTTCATCGGGCAAGTGGAAAAGAAAGCACACTCGTTTTTTTAAGCTGATTTTAAAAATGGTTGATAAATATAAAACGAAAGTTATTTATCTGAGAGGTAACCATGATGATTTTTTAGACCAAATTCTGCCTATACGCATTGGTAAAATCTCTATCATGCGAGATTATATCTATGAAAGTGCAGGAAAACGTTTTTACATTACACATGGAGATATTTTTGATAGTATCACAACAAAACTAAAATTCATTGCCAAATTGGGCGATATTGGTTATACTTTCTTGTTGTGGTTGAATAAATGTTACAACCAATACCGAGCCAAACGAGGCTTGCCTTACTACTCACTTTCACAAAAAATAAAAGCAAAAGTAAAGTCGGCTGTTTCGTATATTGATGATTTTGAAAAAGAACTAGCTAATTTCGCTCGTGTTAAAGAGTGTGATGGGATTATTTGTGGGCATATTCATCAGCCCGCCATCAAAGAAATAGATGGCATTATATACATGAACTCAGGCGATTGGGTAGAATCGCTGACTGCACTTACTGAGGATTTTAAAGGCAATTGGGAACTTGTTCATTATATCAAAGACATAGACATGCATGCTGAGTATGCCAAAGAGGAAGATAAAGATGATGAATTAGACGAATTAACTGACTTTGATATTCAAGATTTAATTAGCCAATCGTAAAGATTTTACTCTTATATCAATTGAATCAGAAAAATTGTAGCACTTTGTTACAATTTTTTTTATTTTTTGTTGTTATTTTAATGATCATTCAATAAATTAGCAAATAATATTTCCAATTATGCAAACGATCAACATACCCACTTCTGACGGTTATACACTTTCAGGAAGTATCTATCATTCTGATTTAAAACCAGATAAGATATTACTTATCAATCCTGCAGTTGCTGTACCTCAGCGTTATTACTCCGAATTTGCTCAATTCATGGTTCAGAAAGGCTATACGGTTTACACCTACGATTATAGAGGTATTGGTGCTTCCAAATACTCAAAATTAAAAGGTTTTAAAGCTGATATGCAGGATTGGGCAACCAAAGATTTGACAGGAGTTTTATCGTTTATTCAAGAAAAGCATCCAAACACCTCTCTTTCTGTGGTAGGGCATAGTTTTGGTGGAAACTGTTTGGGACTCAACGAAAAATCAGAAAATGTATTTGATAAGATAGTAATGGTAGGCTCACAACATGGATATTATGGCCATTATTGGGCAAGTAAAAAACCTCTTTTATTTGCGTTATGGAACATCTTTATCCCTACTTTTAGCCATTTATATGGATACTTCCCATCTCAGTATTTTGGAATGGGTGAACAACTTCCCAAAGGAGTAGCTTTGGAATGGGCTAAAATATGCCGAAACCCACAATGGCTCTTTGCATACTTGCCTGAAAATAAAAATTATTACGGAAAAATAAAGCAACCCTTGCTTGCTATTAGTATAGAAGATGATTGGTATGCCCCAAAAAAAGCTGTAGAAAAACTTTTTGAAGATGGTTATAAAAACGCTCAAGCCAAACGTTTACACTTATATCCAAAAGATTTTGGCATGAAAGAAATTGGACATTTTGGCTTTTTCAAGAAGAAAAATAAAGAACAATTATGGCATTTAGTAAGTGATTTTTTGAATGACTAGTAAAATTTTTAACCTATGACTGAACCTGCAAAAAAATATAGCAAGAAAGAGGAAATCATGTGGATAGCATCCGATATTTTCAGGCAAAATGGCTACCATAATACCAGTATTTCGGATTTGGCAAAAGCTTGTGGTTTACACAATGCTCATTTTTATTACTATTTCAAAGATAAAGAAAATCTTTTGGAAGAAAGTTTAGACTACATTACCAATTATTTCAATAAGAAAGTTTTTCAAATTGCTTTTCAAGAGGGTTTATCTCCAAAAGAAAAAGTGACCTTAATGCTTGAAACCACTAAAAAAATATTTTTATACAAACAAGGAGGCTGTATTATGGCTAATATCACTCTTGAAACAGCTCAATACGATAGCCGTTTTATCCCTGTGATTCAGAATTTTTTTAATAAATGGACAGATTCCTTAAAACATATTTACCAAGAAATGTATCAGCCTCAAAAAGCTCAAGAAAAAGCAGAGCAGGCCATTCAAGATATAGAAGGAGGTATTTTATTGATGCGTTTATATAAAAATGATAAGTACTTTTTGAATGCTTTGCAAAGAGCCTCAGAAGTTTTAAACTGATTGATGACTTAAATTTTGTTGTCATCATAACTCTTACATTTAAAAATTAAAAAGATGGAATTAATCTTCAGAATAACTCTTTTTATTACAGGAATCATAAACTTACTTCCATTCACATTGGTGTTCTTACCTGAAAAAATGTCAAAAAGTTATGGTATAGATATTTCTAACCCAAATTTAGAACTTTTATTAAGGCATAGAGCTGTACTTTTTGGTATTGTAGGAGGATTAATGCTGTATGCAGCGTTGATGAAAACCCATTATTATCTATCAACAGCTATTGGACTCATGAGTATGATTTCTTTTGTTGTTTTATACTTTCATATTGGAGGGATAAACCAAGAATTAAAAAAAGTTATGATGATTGATGTAATAGCATCTATTATATTACTATTGGTAGCAATTATTTACTTTGTTCATTCAAAAAATAAATGAATAAGACATGAAACAACGACTTATTTTCGCCCTTTTGATGGGCATTATTACCACAGGTATTATCTCTTTTACCCTTATCAGTATTAATGTTGGTTTTACAGAGAAATTTCTACAAATATGGCTCAAATCGTGGATAATAGCTTATTTGGTTGTTATTCCAGCTATTTTATTTATTGCACCAAGAGTACAAGCATTTGTCAATAAGCATTTTACAGATAATTAAAATTTGCTTCAACCAGTTTTTTTATGAAAATAGATTTTTTAAAAACAGATAAAAAAGAATCATTCAAGATGTGGCGTTTTAGAACACTCATGAATTGGTATCCGATGTACTTTGGTACTGGCGGAAAGATTTTATTTTGGTCTGATGATAGCCAAGAAGTTCATTTAAGACTCAAATTAAGCCTTTGGACATACAATTATGTAGGGACTATTTTTGGGGGCAGTATGTTTGCAGCCTCAGACCCTTTTTACATGATTATGCTGATGAATAATCTCGGAAAAGATTATGTAGTTTGGGATAAATCTGCTCAAATACGTTTTAAAAAACCTGCTAAACAAACTTTATATGCTAAATATACTTTAGATACTCCCCTACTTGACTCCATCAAGCAAGAAGTTGCTGAAAAACAAGAAATTGATAAAATTTTTAAGATACAATGGGTTGATCAGAATGGCGTAGTTCATTCAGAAATTGAAAGAGCCTGTTACATTGCCAACAAACAGTTTTATCAGCAAAAAAAAGGATTTATACAAACAGCCAAATTTGCTTAAACCTTTAAATAATAACCAGCTATGAAGAAACATTGGTATCGCATGAAGTTCAATTGGTGGCTTCTGTTACATCGGAAAAATGCTTGGATTAGCTCTCTTTCAAGCAATTATTGTGAGCTTTCCCTTAAGATTCTCATGAATCGGTTTACACCTCAATATTATGGTTCTATGGCTCCTGTAGCTATGTTAGAAGCAACAGATGTGATTTATGAATGGCTATTACTCAAAAATTTGGGCAAAGAATATGTTGTTTTTAGTAAAGAAACCCATATCAAAAATATTAGACCAGCCAAACAATCTCTATATGCTCATTTTATTATCAATCCTTTTTTGGTATTTGATATTATTGAGAAGGTAGAACATTGGCAAGAACATGAATTTAGCTTCTGGATTACCCTTAAAGACAAGCAAGATAAAATCTATGCCCAAATTGAAAAAACAGTTTATGTAGCCAGAAAAGATTTTTATAAAATTCGTCAGGCTCATGTTCAATACGAAAATACTCTCAGCAAACTGATTAGTTAGTTTCTTTGATATTGAGTTTTTTAATTTTTTTGATAGGCCCAGGGCAATGGCTCTGATGGCATGCAACACAGTTTTGAATCACAATATCAAACTGTTTGATACGTTTTTTTTCATCTTTTTCTTCATAAAGCCTATTGAGATTATCCTCGAAGGCTTTTGCCATATCAGGATATGCTTCTGTTTTGGTATCTTTATCTGTGGGGGTTGCCGCATGCAAATACCTGAATTTTTCTCTGAAATCAGGGGGTAATTTGCCTTCTAACACAGCTTTTTTAATCATTTCAGAATCATCATACATTTCACGCATCAAAACAGAAAGCTCACTGCCTCCATTGGGATAAATAGTAGAATCGGTGTATTTTGCGTAATTAAGTGTAGGTTTTGAGATTTCCTGTTTTTTCTCAGTTTGGATAGAATCTTTTTTGACTGTTTCCTTTGTTTCGGTTTGTTGTTGACAGTTATGAAATACTGCCAAACTAAAAATCCCGAATGCTAAAATGTATAGAAATTTCATAAAAAAATATTTAAAAAACCTTTACAGATTTGTTCTATAAAGGTTTTGATGAGATTAAACGTTCCTTAAAATTATTTGATAATTACACCTTTTGCTTCAAAAGAAAGTTCTTCTTTGGATTGAGTAATTTTTGCAATTTCTTCTTTTGATTTTTTAGCATCTTCAGCATAATGCTTTTGTGTAGCAACATCAATAGTTTCTTTAGAAGCAACTCCTTCAATGATTACTTGCTTGCCTGCTGCATCTTTAGGAACAAAGAAAGCATAATCTTTAAATTTTACTCTCATTTTTTGTCCATTTCCTAGGTCTAATTGCATCCAACAACCTTTTTTCTGACAAACAGATTCGATTTTTCCTGTAAGTTTGGTATCTAAAGTTTTTTTACCTTGCATCAGTTTAGGGAGTTCTGATACAGCTACTGCATTAGCTTCTGTAATTTTTTCTCCATATTGCTTCTGAGCCATTACCCAAGAAGACACTAAAAATAAAGCGAAGGCAACTACTAATTTTTTCATGGTAATAAATAATTTTTTTAGTTTGGACATCTGTAACTTTAACGTGATTCGTTTCTAAAAAATTCTTAAAAAAATAAAAACTTCTGAAATTTGGAACTATTCTAAATCTACACAACTTATGTACCAATTTTGTTTATAGCTAATATATGCCTTTTCATAAACTTAAACCTACTATTAATGAAAAAGTGGCTTTATATTTGATTGAATAGGTTAGTTTTGTAATTCTCTAATTTTTTTAATTTTTATACTGATGCTTAGATTTTTTTCATGTTTTTTATTTATTCTTTTGATAAGTAGCTGTTCTGAGACGAAAGAGCAAGATGCTCAAGGAAAAGAAGATACTATTGCCTCTAACTTATCCACTGACAGTTCCTCTTCTAAAACGGAAGACCCTGAATTGGAGGAATTTAAGGTAAATGATGCTCAAAAGAAAGGCATCATGCTCAATATTGTTAGGCAATATTGCCAAAGTATCGCTGAAAAAGATTATAAAAAACTTGAATCGTTATTTGCTGATTCTGTAAATCAATACGCTTTTTTAAAAAATACAACCAAAGAGCAAATTGCTTTGGAAATGAAGCGTTTTTATGCAGGTAAAAAAGATATTCGTTTGGTGGCAGACTATGGCGAAATGAAGATTAAAGATTATACACTTAATATTCCTATTTTTATTTCTTGGGAAAAATATAAAGCTGATACTCAAGCAGAAATCATCTTTGATAAAGCTTTTAACATGGTTTCATTTACAGAAAAGCCTTATATCAAAGCCAAAGAAGGCGATAAAGTAAAAAATTGGGCAGGTAAATATGTAATTGAAGGTGGCAGACAAGAAGAAGCTTTTTTAGAAATTACTGCCATAAGTGCCAAAAAATTGGAGTTTAGTATTCGCCTTGCTGAAAATGGTGATTGCAAAGGAACAAAATTTGAAGGCACAGCTATTATTTTATCTGATACAGAGGCTTCTACAACAGAATCGGAGGACTGTAAAATGTCTTTTATACTCGAAAAAGAACAAATTACACTTAAAGAAGTGCCTGGTTGCACTGCACACAAAATAGCTTGCAGTTTTGAAGGTATTTATACTAAAAAAAGTAAATAGAGAAAGTTTTAAATATAGTTTTGTAGTGATAGAAAAGCATTTCCTCTTGGGAAATGTTTTTTTGTTTTGAGTGGAAATATTCATTGATAAATAGGCTTATATTTACATAATATTATTGATGTGCTTAAACCTTTCAAAAATGCTCATGAAACAAATTATAAAATGGGGACATCAACATCCAAAAGAATTATTTAAAATAGATGGTATAGGAGCTATTATCTCAGCAGTATTATTAGGATTTGTATTGGTGCATTTTGAAGAATTATTTGGTATACCCAAATCTACTCTATATTTTCTTGCTCTATTGCCTTGTTTTTTTGCTTGTTATGATTTTTACTGTTATTTTAGAGTTGATAAGAAATTAAAATACTTTCTGAAAGGCATTGCTTTTGTAAATCTGTCATATTGTTTTTTATCTATAGGATTAACCTTTTATCATAAAAACAGTGTAACAGCTTTGGGTTGGGTATATATTTTTGCAGAAAGTTTTATTGTCATTTTACTTGCCGTTCTAGAGTTGAAAATTGCAGAAAGTCAAAATATATAAACGAAAATGTATATACAATGATGCCACATAAGTTTCATTTATTCTTCATATTTCTCTTAATCTCTTTATGTGCTTGTGGGCAATTAGATAAAGAAACAAATATTCATTTTGAAAAAGCTACAAAACTTTTCAATAATAAAGAATATGAAAGTGCTTTAATTTACGTTGATAAAGTGATAGAAAAATATCCTACTGACTATTTTTCTTGGACATTGAAAGGGCGTATTTTATTTAATCTTAGAAAAGATGCTGAAGCTCTGAAAGCTCTCGATAAGGCTATAGAACTCAATCCAAAGTATTATGAAGCTTATGGACACAGAGCCGTTTTATGTAGCTCTATTGGAAAATGTAGTCAAAATCAAATTATCAATGACTTTGATATGGCTCTTATTGGCAAACCCAACGATACGAAACTCATTGAGAGAAAAGCCTATTACCTTTATAAGTCAGGATTATTTATTCAATGTATTGAAGAATGCAATAAGATTTTTAAGTTTGAGCCTAACAATTACTATGGTTTTATGCTAAGAGCACCAGCATATAAAAAACTTGGTAAGAATGAATTAGCTCTCAAAGACTACAATCAAGCTATTGATATAAATCCCAAAGAAAACTTTGCTTATGCAGAAAGAGGACTTTTCTTTACAGAACAAGAAAAATATGATGAGGCTGTTAAAGATTTTGATAAATCTCTTGAACTAATATCTAAGAAGAATAATGACCCTGATTTTTTAATACTGAAGGCTTATGATCTAAATAACAGAGGCTTTGCTTATTTTAAATTAGGTAATGCTGAAAAAGCCTTGATTGATATGAATACTTCTTTAGAATTACTCTCAACAAATTCTTATGCCTATAAAAATCGTGCTTTGGTGTATTTGAGTAAAAGAGAAAAAAACAAAGGATGTGCAGACTTGCAAAAGGCTCTTGAATTGGGATATACACAAAAATATGGGGATGAAGTAGAAGTATTAATCAAAAAATATTGTAAATAAGAATTATGAGAAAGATAGTTTATTATGTTGCCAGTTCATTAGATGGGTTTATTGCTGGTTTTAATGATGATATAAGCGGTTTTGTAGGAGCAGGTAATGGTGTTGACAAGTATTTAGCAGATTTGGCAAATTTTGATACTGTTGTTATGGGTAGAAAAACCTATGAATTTGGTTATCAGTATGGACTACAAGCTGGGCAACCTGCTTATCCTCATATGAAGCACTATATTTTTTCGGAAAGTTTAAAGTTTGAAAATCAAGACCCTAAAGTTCAAGTGAGAAGAATGGATATTGGTGAAATTGAGACTCTAAAAAACCAAAATGGAACAGATATTTATTTGTGTGGTGGTGGATTGTTTGCTGGCTGGCTTTTGGATAATCAAAAAATTGATATTCTCAAACTTAAACTCAATCCTCTGATTTTGGGAAGAGGTATCAAATTGTTTGGAGAATCCTCTAAAAAATATAGCCTAAATCTTTTAGATACAGAATCTTATGAAAATAACTTACAGATTATGACCTATCAAATTCGATATGAACGCTAAAACTAATTTATTTCAACCTATCCAATTATGAACACGAATATAAAAATTGATGGATTCAAAATTATTTCAAGAAACTTATCAACTGTATTTCAGTATGTTGCCAATCTTGAAAATGATCAATTTTGGAGAAAAGAGATAAACTCTACATCCATGAATGCCAAACCTCAAATCAATACCTTGGCAGTTGAGGACTCTTTTTTATCAAAAAAAGTACCTCATCATATATTAAATCTTATTTGTACTGAGTATATTGAAGAGAATAAAATCATTTATCAAACTGTACCAGACTCCCCATTCTTTCTAAAAAGTATTAGAATTGTAGAAGCTATTTCAGAGCAAGAAACTAAGTTTTTGTACCATATTGAGTTTGACAAAAACATTGTAAAACATGGGTTGGGCTTCATGTTACCTGCCTTTATAATCCGATATGTAGCCAAACAGGATATGAAAAAGTACCTGAATAAATTAAAAACAATTCTTGAAACACCTCATTAAAACATTCATCACAAGCTATTCATTTATAAAATAAACATCTATGGAAATTGATTATTCACAAACGTTTTATCATGGTACAAAAGCTCATTTGCAGGCTGGTGATACAATAGAAATAGGTTTCCAATCTAATTATGGAGAACGCAAACAAGCTAAATATGTGTATCTTACAGCCACTTTGGATGCTGCTATTTGGGGAGCTGAACTAGCTTTAGGTGAAGGAAAAGGCAGAGTGTATGTTGTAGAACCCGCTGGCGTTATAGAAGATGACCCCAATTTAACGGATAAAAGATTCCCTGGAAATCCTACCAAATCATATCGAACGAAAAGTCCTCCTAAAATTGTCGGAGAAGTGACAGATTGGCAAGGACATAGCCCAGAACAACTCCAAACCATGCAAGAAAACCTCAAACGACTCAAAGAACTTGGTATTGAAGCGATTGAAGATTAGATAAAAGTGATTATCTTGCATATATCATTATCTAAATTTTTAATGAAAAAGGTATTATTATTATTTACTTTACTGCCTTTATTTTGTTTTTCTCAAAATATAACAAAAAGAGAATTAAGAAAGATTATTAAAGAATGTATTAGGATTAATAAGGCTCGTTTTATTTCTGATAAAGATTTAATTTTGGTTGCTAATAATACTGATAGCTCTTTTTTTAATACTATTAATCTAACAGTATATACTGATAGACAGTATGATTTTTGCAAATGGATAGAATTTTGTTTTTTAAACAAAAAAAATGCCTACTTTAAAGATTGTCAAGCTTGTAAAGAGCCTTCAACATGTTACTCTACAACTGAAAAAAATATATATAATTATAAAATCATAAAAGAGAATAAAGAACTGACTATTGAGTTCAAAAACAAATTTGAATGCAGACTGTTTCAAATTTTAGAAACTAAAAGAGATAAATCAAAAAGAATTACGGAAATTCTAATAACTCAAACTATTAATAAGATTTAAACCAAAACCTTTGGAAAGTTTAAAACTTTCCAAAGGTTAGCGAAAGTAATTATTATGCAGATAAAGAATTTCTCAATTAATGATGATTTCATCAGCCTCAATTATCAAGGAAAGCATTTTGACTTACACAATAATTTTGAACTTACTAACATAATATCCAATCAAGAACAAAAAACTATTTGTTTTATCTTTACAAAAGGAAATGGAAACTGGATTCGTGAAAATAGTCCAAATTGCTTGATGTTATTATTTAAAAATGTTACTCAAGTGTATTACAAAGATCATGATATAAATTATCCATTAGAATGTATCCCTCAAGACCAATTTACTATTAATATGTTAGGTTTTTCGTTTGGTGATAGTAATATCATGAACGGTGTAACTGATAATGTTCCCAAAGAAGATTTGCCAGCATTACTTTTTGTATTGGAAACAGGAAAAGCTATTAAAATTGTAGCTGAAAGTGTAGAATTGTTTATAGAGTAGTATAAATTATCTCATATTTACAATTTACTCTTCCTCTTTTATCTCTAAATCTCATTTCTTACATCTCAAATCTTCTAATATTTTGAACTTTAAAATAAAAACCTTTAATTTACGGCTGATAATTTTAGACTAAAAAAATATTTCAAATGGAATTATACTTAGATTCTGCAGACATCAAAGAAATTGAAGAAGCATTCAAATTGGGCTTCTTGACTGGGCTTACTACTACTCCTACATTTATGCACAGAGAGGGCGTTACGGATGTGGATGCTATCATGCTTAAACTTTCCAAAATAGTTCCTGTATTGCAAGTAGAAGCTCTTGGCGATAATGCTGATGAAATTGTAAAAGAAGCAAAAAGATTGGTTAAAATTGGTTTACCTAAAGACAAAACGGTTTTCAAGATACCTGTATCTTTAGAGGGTGTAAGAGCTTGTAAACGTCTTACAGATGATGGTTTCATGGTAAACATTCACTTGGTTTATACTTTACAGCAGGCTTATATGGCGATGGCTGCTGGGGCTACTTATGTTTGCCCTTTGGTGGGTCGTTTGCAAGATCAAGGACATGACGCTTTGAGCTTGGTACAACAATGTGTAGAAGCTGTCAATTATTATGGTTATAACTCAAAAATCATGTTTTCTTCTGTTCGTAACGTGGAGCATGTACGCAACGCTATCAATGTGGGTGTACATACTGTTACTGTGCCTTGGAAAATCATGAAGCAACTTACTGAAAACCACTTCACTACATTAGGCACACAACAATTTGAAGAACATACCAAATTGATGACTAAGAAAGTGAAAGAGATTATCCGTAAAGATAACCCTATCGTAAAACTTTCTGAAACTGTATTAGATGCTGTGGTACAAATGACAGAGTCTGGTTTTGGAGCTGTTTCGGTAGTAGATGCTAAGAAAAACTTGGTAGGTGTTTTCACAGATGGCGATTTACGCAGACAGTTGAAAGAAAGTGGAAAAGATTTACTCAAGAAAAAAATGAGTGATTTTGAATATAAAACTCCTCTGACTATTGATTCTGAGGCTCTTTTAAACGATGCCTTACAAATATTTAAGCAGAAATCAGTAGATAACATCATCGTAACAGAGAAGGGAAAATTGAAGGGAATGGTTGATGTACAAGATTTTATTGATTTAGGTTTAATGGGTTAAAACGATTAACTACTGCTTTCCGAAAGGCTCACCCCTTTCGGAAAGTCCCTTTTTATATATTTTCTTTGCCACTAAGCAACCTTATACACTATGAAAAATGTTTTAGCCCTCCTACTCTTTTTCTGTGGTCATAGTTTATTGGCTCAAAACAAAGAAACTGTTTATACCCTCCAAAATGACGAACAGATTGCTGTTTATGAAAGTGCTTTAGGCGTTTACCAATCTCGTTTGGGCTTTGCTGTTGTTATAGAAAACACTAAAAAAAATACTCGAAAATATTGCGTCAATAAAACGATTTATGAAACTTTCAATCGTAAATCTATTGAGCATCCTATCATTACCAACGAACATTGGGGCATTGTAGATACACGAGCAGATAGCAATTTGGTTATTTTTGATGGCTATCGAGTTGCCAAATATCCCAATACCAAAAGAACTTTTGACCTTCGTATTACAAAGCGTTTATATGGCTACATTGTTTACGATGAGCCTTCAGCAGAGTACAATGTAATTGTGAATGGTTTTACGTATGGTCCGTATGTAAATCTACTCAATTATTATTTAAGTCCTGATGGAACAAATTGGGCTGTAAGTTATTACGAAAATGTCGGTACACATTACAATTATTATGTCCGTTTCAATGACAAAAAATTATTGGGATACCCAAATCCATGATTTTACGCTCTTAAATGGTAATCAATGGGTTTTGGTAGCAGAAAAGAAAGACCAAGAAGATAAAATCTATGTAGCTCATCATAAAGGAGATATAGGTTTTTTTGATAAAAAATTACAAACTCAGGATGTAGAAATCAAATTGGTGCATACCAATCAAAATTATGCCATGAATCTTGTAAAAGACCAAAAAATTTATTTTATGGTCAATGGCGATTTGTTTGGACCTTATGAAGAGTTTGTAAAACAAACCGATTTGGGTATCAAGCCTGAACGTTTTAATTATGTGGTAGGTAAGAAAAACACTCTTCATTTCAAAGATAAGCCTATTTCTGACAATGTCAGGAAGTTTACGGTTAGTGATAGTCGTAATACAATAGCAGTAGTTTTTAATGATGACAAGCTTCAAATTAATAATAAAACGAATTTAGGAACATTCAAGAATATCGAAAAAATTGATTTTCCTGCTAATAAAGAAGATTTTTATTTTTGGGCAAAAGAGTCTGAAAATACTTATGCTCTTTATGCTTATATCGAACAAAAAGTTTCGCAATTAGGCTCTTACAAATTTTCTAATGCTATCAAAACGCTTCCTGATGTCCATTTTGCTCCAAGCGAAAAAAATTGGGGTTTTTCGTATCTCAATGATAAGCAGGAATCTAAAATTGTGATAGATGGAAAGGAATACGATACTAATTTTATCAATGAGGTTTCTTTGTATGCTCAGGAAGGAAAAGAATACGCCTCATGGCTTAGTTTGGAAGGAAAAAACATCATTTTGAATAAAATCGCATTTGAATAAAGAATTTATCTTATAAATATATTATTCTCACCTTGAACTGTTTATCTTGTTCAAGGTGTTTTTTTATGTCAAAAATTTGGATTTCATTTTGTTTTTTGATAATATTACAATATCATTTTAATATCAAATATATACTATTATGACACAAGAAATCTTGATTAAACCGAAAGCAGGTTATGGTATGTTGTTTTTATTGTTGTTTGGGATTGTTGCTACCGTAACAAGTTTTGTCTTGGCAAATGAGTTTCCAATATTGCATTTATTAGGCTTATTGCTCGCCATTGCTACATTTTTAGGCTTATTTGGCTTTATTGTCGTAAACCCTAATGAATCAAGGGTAATGACCTTATTTGGAACATACAAAGGTACTGTAAAAGATAGTGGTTTTTATTGGGTGAATCCATTTATATCCAAAAAGAATGTTTCTTTGAGAGCAAGAAACTTAGAAAGTAAAACCATCAAAGTCAATGACAAAGTAGGTAACCCTATTGAAATTGGGATGGTATTGGTTTGGAAGGTAGAAGAAACTGCTCAAGCAGCTTTTGCCGTAGATGATTACATCAAGTATGTTGAAGTACAAAGTGAAGCAGCTTTGAGGCATCTGGCTGGTTTGTATGCTTACGACCACTTTGAAGATGATACCACCAACAGTATAACATTGAGAGATGGTGGAGAAACCATTAATCATCTGCTTGAAGAAGAACTTACAGAAAGGCTTAAAATGGCTGGTATTAATGTTGTAGAGGCTCGTATTACACATTTGGCGTATGCCCCTGAAATTGCAAATGCTATGCTCCAACGCCAACAGGCAATGGCAATAGTAGCTGCTCGTACCAAAATTGTAGAAGGTGCTGTAGGAATGGTAGAAATGGCTTTGGATAAACTCAACAAACACAAAATAGTAGAATTAGATGAGGAACGCAAAGCAACAATGGTAAGCAATTTGCTTGTAGTATTATGTTCTGAAAGAGCTGCCTCACCTGTTGTGAATACAGGTAGCCTGTATTAATCTTTTGGGGAGCATACTCCCCAAAATAACCTTGAACAATAATGAGTGATAAAGAAAAAGAGAAAAAGAAAAGTTTTGTATTGCGTATGGATGCTAAGATGATGGAGAAGTTGGAACAATGGGCTAATGACGAATTCAGGAGCATCAATGGGCAAATAGAATACCTTTTACATCAGGCTCTTAAACAAAGTGGCAGATTAAAAGAAGATAAGTAAATTGGCAAAAAAAGAAAAATGATTTAACTTTGAAAAACCACGTTTTTAAGAAAATAATTTATGAAAAAAGTTCTTCTCTTAGCTTTCCTGATTGTATTATCTATTCAGTCTATTGCACAAGATAGTGTAAAAACCATTATCTATAACCGTTCTGCCAAAAATATTTACGTTTCCTTGGCATATTATACCCGACTTCCCGAAAGTGATGTGGCTTTGTGTACATATGGCTGGTTTGAGGTAAAACGAAGTAGTTCTAAGACTATTTGGACAAAAGCTATAAAGGAAAAAGGTATTTTTTATCATGCTCATAACATCATCAATAGAAATGATAACTGGGGTGGAAGTTTGTTCTATATGGTACATCCTTCTATCCCTTTTCATATTTCGTATGCCAACAATTCGGCTCTTGCCACTTCGTTAGATGGTGATTTGAAGCCCGAAGAATTACAACAATTGGAAGCTTATCCATTCAGGGAGCTGAAATGGAATCCGAAAGGCTTTTTTCAATTGAATTTATTAGATTAGATAGTTTTATACCTTATTTACCATAATATCATAAACAACTAACTATCAAGAAATTATTTATGGAGAACAACATCGAAACTCTCTTAAAAAAATTAGAAGAAAAATACAGTCAAACAGGTCAAAGCCTTGCTGCCAATCTGGAAGGACTTTTATACAACGATTATTTAAAATATTGGGATTACATTCAAGTAGAAACACTCTTAACGCTTCAAAAACCTAAAACCAGCATTCCTGATGAAATGATTTTTATCATGTATCATCAAATTACAGAATTGTATTTCAGACTTATCTTGTGGGAAATAGAACAAATTGGTAATCAAAGAGATATAGAAGCAGCTTGGTTTTTAGATAAAATTCAACGCATAAACAGATATGTAGAAACTCTTGTAAATTCGTTTGATGTGATGAGTGTAGGCATGGAGGCAGAACAATTTAAGAAATTCAGAATGGCATTGTTACCAGCCAGTGGATTTCAGTCTGCTCAGTTTAGATTGATTGAAATTTCATCTACAAATTTTATAAATCTTACCCATCAAGATTTTAGAGATAAGTCCAATGCAAATACCACTATTCCTGAGATTTATGAACATATTTATTGGAAACGTGGGGCAACAGAAACAGCCACAGGCAAAAAAACGATTACACTTCAGCATTTTGAAGAAAAATATTCTGAAAGTTTTATGCAATGTGCTTATGAGTACAGAGATAAAAACATTTGGGAGAAATATAAAGAATTGGAGAGAAAAGGTGTAGATGTATCAGCAATACAACAAGCTCTTAGGAATTTTGATTACCTATTCAATGTAGAATGGGCTTTATCTCACTTAAAATCGGCTGTGAGATATTTGAGAGAGAGTGGCAAGCCAATTGATGCCACAGGAGGCACCAACTGGACAAAATACCTCCCTCCCAATTTCCAAAGAATTATATTTTTCCCCTCATTGTGGACAGAAGAAGAACGCCAAGAATGGGGACGAAAAAAAGTAGAAGCTTTGTTGCAATCCTAACTCTAATGAGTTAGGATTTTTTTCTTGAATATGTTTTTTTAGTAATGGTTTCAGAACCTACTACTTTTCCCAATTCTTTGAAGCCTAATTCTTCTATTTTCACAGTTTTATGCTTTTTTCTGATTTCTTCAAATTTATCAGCAATTCCCTCATAACCCTTTGTATTAAAGTATTCTACAGCTACAATATAATCCCATTTTGCCAAGCTATCTGTACTTTGGTTTTCATAAAGTTCGTATTGAGCTATCAGTTTTTGTTTTACGGCTATACTATCCATTACAAACCAGTTTTTTTCTAAATACTTTTTCAATCTATCTTTCTGATTATCAACAGATTTAACATAAGTAAACGTCCAGATTCTTTCTTCATTCTTTCCAGACTTAAAACGGGGGCTGCATCCCCATAGAAACAGAAATAGTATTCCGATATAAAATAGTTTTTGCATAATTATATTTTTCTTTATTAAGCAAACGTTCAAAAAATATAACTTATTATGCTTTTTCAGCCAATTCTTTAATCTTCTGATTCATCAGGTTGAACCCATTTCGAGTATTTTTATCTAACATTTTAGAAAACAAAGGAACTAAAATCCCTCCAAACTGCTCACTGTGTTTGAACATCGTTGTACCATCTTGATTATCAATAATCTGGAAAATATGTTCTCCATCAAAAAGACCAGCAAATAATAGATGCCCCAACCAACGAAATTCTTTATTTTTCTCAAAAACAAGCACTTTTGGTTTGAATGTCATGGCATTGCTATCTGGAGGGTGTATTTTAGCCTTGAAAGTATTACCTGTCTTTACCTCTCCTTCAATAGATTTAATGAATGGATTCCATTCGGGATATGCCTTGAAATTGGTAAGAATGCTCCACACTTTTTCAGGTGTTGCATGAATGAGTATTTGTGTTTCAATGGTCTTTTTCATAAAACTTTATGTTTAGAATCTGTTTCAAAGGTCTATGTTTGAAAGCATATCTCTCTTGATAAAAATCAAGAATTTAGGAGAGTTGTTTTTTTCTGATTCGGCTGAACGTTTCGGGTGTCATGCCCAACATTGAAGCAATGTATTGGAGGGGTACTTGATGAAAAAGTTCTTTGTTATGTTCAAAAAAATGTTCGTAGCGTTCTTCTGCTGACATAGAAAGGTGACTAAAAATTCTATCTTCTAAGAAAATAAAGCATTTGGCTATGAATAGTTTCTCTAAAATATGCCATTGAGGTACTATTTCACCCAATTTTTGATAGTTTTCTTTACTAATTGTAAAAACTTCTACCTCTGTAAGAGCTTGGATATTCCAACGAGCAGGCGTTTCAAAAATAAAACTTGCCAAATCTGTTACAAAATAGCCCTTTGAAGAAATCCATTGGGTAACTTCCTTTCCATCAGTGTTTACAAAAATTCGTAACAAACCTGACCGAATGAAACTCATTTTATTACAATATTCTCCTGTTTTCAGGTAAAAATCTCCTTTGGCTAATTTTGCTGGTTTAAACAACTGACTCATCGTTTGAAGTACATCCAAATGGGCAATTCCAAAATAAGATTCTATATATTGTTCTAATTCTTTCATAAGACAAATAAAAAAATTATTTCATTTCACAATAAAAAACTATTTTGGTGAAAATTTATTGCTTTATGATACTATATTACAAATTGAACAAATCTATTGCACTTATTTACACTTATCTTACAGATATGCAGAAGTTTGCGTCTGTACATCCTATTATCTCTAAGATAGAAAAAACAAATGAAAATACTTATTTGGTGTATGAAACACTTCGAGTAGGTTTTATCCCTTTTTCTTTTACATATCCTGTTCATATTCAGGCAGATGAATCTACAAGATGTGTAACTATGAAAGCCAAAGTTTTTGGGATGGTAGAAATTGAAATGATGTTTAGGTTATTTGAAACACTTGGACAATCTCCTCAAGATGAGTCTATGACAAAAATAGAGGAAACAATTAAGTTTAAGAGCCTTTTTCCAATAGCTTCTTTTGTCAAATCTATTTTTAAAACACAACACAAAAAATTATTTCAAAATATTGAAGCAGCTTAATACAATCATTATCAAGCACTTTGACCTTGCTCTAAAGGCAGGTGCTTGTTTTTGTATTCTGTAGGTGTGAAGCCTGTAATCTTTTTGAAAGCAATATTAAACGCTGATTTTGAGTGAAATCCAACAAGATCAGCGATGGCTTCTATTTTGTAATTTTTGATAGAAGTATCAATCAATTTCTGTTTGGCTTCTTCGATACGATAGGTATTGATAAAGCTTGCAAAATTCATGTTAAACTCCTGATTGATAAGCTTTGAAAGATATTTATAATTGGTAGAAGCCTGTTCTGCCAAATCGTAAATGGTTAGCCTTGAGTTTAAATAAGGCTTATCCATTTCCATGATTTGAATCAATGTACTTTTTAATTCATTAAATTTATCTTCCTGAATATCAAACTCTTCAATTTCTATCTCTTCATCTTCTAATACATTATCTTGTTCATTTTCAATTATTTGCTCAAAAACCTCTACAGGTTTTTCTTGTATTGTAGGAAGGTTTAGATTTTGCTCTTCTTTTTTAATTTTATGAAAATCTGTAATTGTACTAGAAACTACCTGATAATGAACGGCTTTCATACCTATGTAAACGATAAAAGCCAGCAAAACCAATTCAAAAGAATACATAAATATTTTATCGAACCCTGGCAGACTTACAATAATAATCCCTATGATAAATGCTAAGTATCCGTAAATTAAGTTTTTGAGCCACTTTAAGCTTACTCCCTCTTCAAAACTATAAAAACTTCCCAACTTTTTTTCGTGTATATTAATGATTTTGAATAATTTATATAAAAAATAGATATTCTGACCAATAAAAACGACTGTCACTCCTCCCATATTCACAACCCACAATGCATAATATACTACATTGAAAGCTACTTGTTTCTTTGGCAAAAAGGGCATGATAGAAAGTAATACAACATCCAAACCTGCTACTACAAAAGCCAGATAAAAAAGTCTCAAAGGTTTATCAATCTTCTTACCAACATAATTATATACAGCCAATTTAATAGTAGGTGCTAATGAAAGCGTTACACCCAAAAGCAATGCTAAAGAATAATATACATATTTACCTTTGATATTTTGAGCAATAAGACTAAAAGACACAATACCCATGAACAAAAACAGAAGCAAAGCTATGTAGTTTTTGCCTTGTGAGGAAGCCTTCTGAAAAGTCAGAAGTCGGATGGCATAGAACAAACCAACTCCCATGGGGAGCAAATTGAAAATTTGTTCTATGGTAAGATTATAGTTCAAGGTGAGCAATTTTTGTTGTTTTATTTCAAAAATAAGGGATTTTTCCCTAAATCCAAACATCTAAAAGATTGTTTTTCCTTGTATCAGAACAGCATATATTTTAATTCTTGGTTATCTCGAAATTATATTTGCATCATCATTTTTAAAGCAAAATTTTATGAAGCAAATCATTTTGGTTACCATATTTTTTACGGCTTGCTCTGTAAAACTCATGGCACAAGAGTCACAAATACCTCAGCCTTCGGTGAAGGTTACTTTCAAAACTTCTCAGAAAATTTCGCCTATCATAAAACACCTTAAAGAAATGTCTCTTGATGATACCACCATCGAAGAGGTTGTCAGAGAATTGAATATTCGTGGTTATCAGCAAATCAAAGAAGTCATTTCTGATGAGCAGTTTCAAGCTTTAACTGATTCTCAGAGAAGGGCTTATGTTCGCAAAACAGAAGTATTAGAAATTATTCAAAAAATTCAAAAATAATGCTATCATGAAAAAATTATTGCTTATTATTATTCTGTCTATCAATCTTCTACATAAAAATAAAATTGTTGCTCAAGTCATCACTTTAGGTACTCAGGTTACTCAAAGTGGAACATCTGGTAGTTCGCCATACAATTATTTTTATGAGAGTAGAAGAGTTCAGTTTGTATATACTCGTACTGAAATTGTGGCAGCAGGAGGTTCAGCAGGTCTGATTACAGCCATTGCTTGGGATGTATCTCAGGTGAATGGAGGTAACTTATCCAATTATGCCATTAAAATGGCTCACACATCTGCCGCAGATGCATCAAGCCATAATGCAGCCTCTCTGACTACCGTTAAAAATGCTCATACACTTACCCCTGGTGCAACAGGTTTTAGAACTATTACCTTTGATAATAATTTTTGTTGGAATGGTTCTGATAATATACTCGTAGATGTTTGTTGGGGAGTGAATGGAGGTTTTGCTTCAAACGGTCAGGTTTGGATGTATAATAACGTTGCCAACCAGACAAGAGCTGTAAATTCCTCTGGCACAAGCCAGTGTGGTAACAATACTACTACAGCTCGAAACCATAAGCCAAGAGTTCAATTCACTATCTCTCCGATTACAATTCCTACTGCTACCATTACAAAGACTTGTGACCCTGATTATCAGAGTTATAGTCTTTCTGTACAAATCACAAACTTAGGAAGTTTTACAAGTGTAGATATTACAGATGGAGTTACTACTTACCAAAGCAATGTAGGCTTAGGAACTTATACAATCACAGGCCTAACTGGCTCAAAAAACATTAGTATTATTCAGCATGGAGGGGGAACATGTGGTTATCAGCAATCTTTTACAGCCTGCGATATCTGTACATCTCCCACCCTGCCTGCCAATGAGTGTGTGGGAGCTCCTACAATCGATTTATCTCAGCCATTTGCTGGTAGTACAAATTGTTCGTACACAGCCAGTGCAGGTAGCCCAAGTGTTTGTGGTATGACGATTGAAAATGACTCTTGGATGAGTTTCATTGCAGGCAGTACCACTGTAGAACTCGAATTTGAAGTAGGGGATTGTAGCAGTAATTTTGGTATTCAGCTTTCAGTCTTTGGAGGCTCTTGTGGGTCTTTATCTTTGATTACAGGCTCTTGTGTAAATCCAACAGGCGAAAATACAACAGGAACTTGGAATTTCTCAGGATTGAGCATTGGGGCTCGTTATTACATCCGTATTGATGGTTATGCTGGAGACTTATGTAACTATTGGTTTACACCTATCTCTGGAATCGTAATTGTACCCAGTAATGATTTATGTGCCAATGCCATTACACTTTCTTGTGGACAAACCAATGTTGCAAGCAATATTTTAGCTACAGCAACAGATGCCCCAGTCGCTTGTACAGGAGGTGGAACTACCTCTAAAGGAGTTTGGTATAGATTTGTGGGTAGTGGCAACAACATAACAGTTAGTACAGCTAATCCACAAACCAATTTTGCAACAAACCTAAATGTCTATACAGGTACTTGCGGAAGCCTCACATGTGTAGCAGGTGCCTCACCAAGTGGTGGTAGTACAAGTCTTACCATTCCAACCACCAATGGAACGATTTATTATATCTATGTAGATGGTGATGGTGCTTCTCAAGGAACATTCGAAATAAGTCTTACCTGCCCTCCATGCCCTGCTAATGCTGGTGCTTGGGATTAATTTAAACATTATTTAGCTGAATATTTATGCTTATGTTATTTATCCGATATATAAGATTTGTTTTGATAAATCTCTTTTGGTTATCTGCCAGTTTATCATTTGCTCAATGTGACTTTTATGCAAACATAACCGTCAGTGCATCAGGGTTCAATGCAGGTTTTAACCAACAATATGTTTTAGTGTCCAATAATACTGGTTCTATTGGAAGAATACAAAGTATCAATACCACAGGAGAGTTTATAGCAGTAACAGCAGGTAGCTATTTTGTTTATTGTGTAAATTATCAAGGGGCTCAACCTGCTGCTTTAAACGTAGGAAATTTATGGGATGGAGTAACTACTTATGCATCAAGCAATTGTTTTGCTGTATCGGCTGCTTATCTTAACAGAGCTATTACGATTTGTAACATAGACCAAAATGTCTGTTTAACCAATAATATTCAAGTAAATACTTCAGGACATACCACAAGTGCTGGATTTTCACAAACTTTTATTTTAGTAAATAATACAAATACTGTGCTGGCAGCCAATACAACAGGTTCTTTTACTCCTACTCAGTATGTAAGTTCAGGTATCTTTAGTATTTATGCTGTCAATACCAACAATACAAATGTGACTAATACATTTTTAGTAGGAAACTCTTTCAACAATATCAGAAGTGCTTGTACATCCAATTGTGCATCACTCTTAGGACCTAGAATTATTTCTGTGAATGCTTGTACCCCCCTGCCTGTAGAGCTAGTATATTTTAATGGGCAAAAACAAGGCTCTTCTGATTTATTGGAGTGGAGTACTCAATCTGAAGTTAATAATGATTATTTTGATATAGAAGCTTCTACAAATGGGTTAAATTTTAGCAGAATTGGCAGAGTAAAAGGAAGTGGCAACTCTTCGCAGATCAAAAAATATCAGTTTTTGAACCAGAACCCTTTGGCTCTTACCACCTATTATCGTCTCAGACAAGTTGATTATCAAGGAAATTATAAATACTCAAAAATCATTAGTTTATCAAGAAAACAGGAAAAAACTGATATCCTGATATATCCTAACCCTGCTCAGCATGATTTCAGCATCAATATTCTTTCTGAATTTGAGTTCGACAATGCTTCTATTGAAATTACTGATTTATTAGGTAAAAGGATAGATTTTCGTTTGGTTACACTCAAACAAGGTTCAAATCAGTTTACATTTAATACATCTGTTTATCCTTCAGCTACTTATTTGGTAAAAGTTTATAGCCAAAAAACTATTTATGCTCCCATCAAATTGGTTATTGCCAAATAGCTTAAATTATTCACTTTTAAATTTATTTCCATGAAATCGCAAACTAAAAGATTCTGTATTATTGATGATGATGATATTCAGATATTTATTACTCAAAAAATGTTGGAAGCCTCAGGTGTTTCCACAAAAGATTCTATTTTAGTTTATAATGATGGAAAAGAGGCTTTTGATGATTTAAAAAGCCGATTTGAAGAAAATCGAGAACTTCCTGATGTCATTTTGCTGGATGTCAATATGCCTATCTGGAATGGTTGGAATTTTTTGGATGAGTTTAACAAGATTAATCAGGAAAAGCCTATTGATGTTTTTATGGTTTCGAGTTCTATTAGTTTCAAAGAAATCCTGAAATCACAAACTTATCCCAATGTATTTGGCTTTTTTCCAAAACCACTCAATGTAAATATTATACAAACAAAAATGATTCACTTATAGAGCAAAAAACGCCACTATGCTCCAAACGGTTATAGCAAGATTTTTTCTTGCCTATAACCGTTTTTATTATATTTGTTTATATAATTGGCTTTTATGAAATTAAAACTTGTTATGATTAGGACTCAGTATTTAGAAGATGCTGTAAATTTTTATTCTTTACTTGGTTTAGTTTTTCAATATCATCAACATCAAAATTCTCCATTTCATTATTCTACTACTATCAATGGAACTATTTTTGAGATATATCCATTGGCAAAAGGTCAAGAAAACGCTGATAAATATACAAGGCTTGGCTTTGAAGTAGAAGATTTACAGAAAACAATTAAGAAACTCAAAGAAGCCAATTTTGATGTTTCACAACCTCAACAAACAGAATTTGGAATAATTGCTATTGCAATTGACCCTGATGGTCGTAAAGTGGAAATTTATTAGAAGTGAGTTATTGAAATTGTATATCAAGAATTTAAGTTTTTAAAACCAAAAACCAGTTGATATAAGCCACTCTGTTCTATAAGTTCTATCCATACCCTGATAACGGAAAATAGTTGCTCCATTCAAAGTTTGGATGTATCGACATTCTGCACGAATATATGACTTTTCTGTGGGTTTTATTTCACCTCCAATACTCGTACCTGTGGCATTCAAACCTACAATTTGATGTGTAGTATTAAAGATAGGTCCAGTAAGCATATCATCGTTATCTTGGAAAATTTCTGAACGCCCAAAAACACCTATATTCTTTTTAAATTTATACTTTCCAATCAAGCTTGTACTGAACATAAACGCCGTTTGGGTGCTATCTTTCAAACGTGAATTGGTTTGTACACCAAAATTTAATTCAAAAGCAATATCAACTTTAGGCTTTTTGTAAATAAAAAAGAAATCTTGATAAAATCTCGTTTGTTTTATTTCCTGATTATCAGGGCTTTCATGTGATAAAAGTGCATTATAACTACACATAAAGTTTTCATTGGCTTCATAAACCATGGTTGCTCCATAGGTTTTACGATTGTTAATTTGCACAAAAGTGTTGTAGCCATTAAAAGCATTCAATTGTAGCATCAAATTTTCAGTAGGTTTATAGCTCAGTTTCACTCCACTCAAAAAATAAGGGTCGTAATAAGTAGTAAGAGCCACACCAGCATTGATATTTTCACGAGGTTGTATAGATTCGCAACCCAAATGTGTTCTAAAAAAGCCTGCATCTATCCATAAATCTTTTACAATTCGAATACCTACGTTTGCTTCTTGTAGAAAATTGTATGTGGGTGACCATGCACTGGCAGGTATATCTCCATAATGAAGTGTAAAGATCCCTCTTACTTTTTCAGAACTATATCGAGCTGATAACTGGACAATATTTATCCCAAAAGTTCCACTCCTAGGAGCAATTGTAGGAAATTTCTGAAAATTATTATTACCAACTGAATCTGTATAAAACCCATAATAAGCATCCACATATCCACCAATAATCAAAGAGCGATTGGTACTATCTTTTTTGAGCCCTGCATTGAATAATAAAAAACGTTCTTCAAAGCTAATATCAAGCATTTTATTAATTTTTTGCTTAATACTCGCACTATCTAAAAAATTGGGTTGAGTATTAATAAATTGTTTATTTTTATAATACACATAACCAATAATAAGCTGGCTGGGTATAGGTTGGTCTGTTTTGAGTTTATTCCAATCTATCAGTTGTTGAAGAGAAATTTGATATTTGGTGCTGATAGTCAATAAAGTTTCATTTTGTTTGACAACATGATATTGTGGTACTGCTATCAAACTATCACTTTGAGCCTTGGCTTGGTAGATAAATATCAAGCTAAAACACACTAAAAATAAAATTTTATAGGCTTTTTTCATTCTTGTAAGTATCAAAACAAAAAAACACCTACAAGTCTTGTAGGTGTTTTGCTCCCGAAGCTGGGCTCGAACCAGCGACCCTCTGATTAACAGTCAGATGCTCTAACCGACTGAGCTATTCGGGAATCGTGGTGCAATGATAGTGGGTTTTTAGATACTGTGCAAATATTTCTGCAAATATTTTTTATTTTTTTCTTAAAAATTTTACAAAAAATTAATTTTCAGATATTTATATTTATACTAAATCGAATAAATTTTTCACACCCAACATCCTTGTTTTGGTAAAACCCTCTCCATAACGAACCCCAATTTGGTGTCCAAGTTCTTTAGATCTAGCTTCAATAGCATCAAAAAATTCGGGTGTAGAAATATAGGTTTGTGGCTCTGAGTCGTTGGGGTTGGCATTAAACTGTGTTCCATAAGCCAAAATAGCTTGTTTCTTGATTTCCCAATAATCCGAAATATCTACCACCACATCAGGAACAATATAACGGTCTTGAATAAAATGATACAAAAACTGTGGGCGATAAGCTTCTTGGTCTGTTTCTATTTTACGCAATCCTGCCAAAAAAAATGCATCTCTTACAAGCTCCGCCCCTTTTCCATGATCAGGGTGTCTATCTGTAATGGCATTGGCTATTACAATTTTAGGTTGATATTCTCTTATTTTCTTGATAATTTCTATTTGATGCTCTTTATCATTTTTAAAAAACCCATCTGCAAAACCCAAATTTTCTCTAATAGTCAATCCCATAATTTGTGAAGCAAGTTCTGCTTCTTTTTTACGGGTTTCAGGTGTACCACGAGTACCCAATTCGCCTTGTGTGAGGTCTATTACACCTACTTTTTTACCTTGAGCCAAATGAGAAGCAATTGTACCCGAACATGAAAGTTCTGCATCATCAGGGTGTGCAGCAAATACCAAAATATCTAATTTCATAATTTATGATGTTATTCAAACAAAAACAAAAGCCTTGAGGGCTTTTGTTTGTAAATTTAGTTTTATTTTTCGGTTTCTTCTTTCTTTTCTTTTTCGGGAACTGCTTCTTTAGAAGGTCTTCCTACAAAATTCGCCATAGAATTGTAGATATTCAGCCCTTTTCCTACTAACAAATCAAACATTCTGGTAGGCATAATTCCTCTTAAAATAGGTATCAGATGTACTGACCAAGGAGCTTTCACCTCAATATCATTACTCTTTACTGCCTTCATAATTTGGTCTGTAATATCATCAGGGTCAAGCAAAGGAGCTAAAATAGGAGCTTCTACACCTTCAAACATTCCTGTGTTGATATAGCTTGGGCAAACTGTTGTTACATGCAAATCACCTTCCATCTCCTCAAATTCAAGACGTAAAGACTCCGACCAACCCAAAACAGCCCATTTGCTACTTGCATACACGCTCATTTTAGGATTTGCCAGCAAGCCCGAAGCTGAAGCGATATTGACGATATGTCCACTTTTTTGCTTAATCATTTCGCCTGCAAAACAACGAGCCACATGCATTACCCCCAACACATTGATACGAATGGTTTTTTCAATTTCTTCATGAGAATGCTCATGGAAAAGTTTACCAACAACAATACCTGCATTATTAAACAAAATATCTATTCTACCCACTTCCGAAAGTGTAAGCGTGGCAGCTCTCTTAATATCTTCTAAGTCAGATACATCTACACTATACGGATGCACTATAAAACCTTGTTTTACAAACTCTTCAGTGGTTGCTTGTAGATTTTTCTCATTAATATCCCATATCACAAGCTCCGAAGCACCTTCTTTCAAACATTTTTCACCAAGTAGCTTGCCAATACCATTAGCACCACCAGTGATGAGAACCTTTTTATCGCGTATTTTTGTCATAGCTTTACCTAAGTTTTTTCTGCTAATTTAACAATTTTTTAGAAGTAGTACAAGCTACTCGTTTTTTTGTTTTATTTGCATTAAAATATATTTTGTATGAAACTTTATTATGCACGCATACTGCTTTTATTTGCATTTTTTGCCTGTAAAAAGCAACCCAAAACTACACCCGATATTTCCAACATTCCAGAAAAAATCACCAAAGAAAATCCCAAAATAGAGAAAACAAAGACTCTTACACTTGGGATAGAACAGATTGGAGAGTATCAGTCTTTGCTAAAAGATAAAAAAGTGGCTTTGGTGGTTAATCATTCGTCTATTATTGTTCAAAAAAATATAAAAACCCATCTGGTTGATACCCTTTTGAGCCATAAAGTTCAGATAAAAAGAGTTTTTGCCCCTGAACATGGTTTCAGAGGTGATGCAGATGCTGGTGAAACTGTAAAAAATGAAGTAGATACAAAAACTGGCTTGCCTGTAGTGTCTTTGTATGGAAAAAATAAGAAACCTACTGCTGAACAAATCGCTGATATAGATGTAGTTATATTTGATATTCAAGATGTAGGTGTTCGATTTTTCACGTATATTTCAACCATGCATTATGTGATGGAAGCTTGTGCTGAGAACAATAAAATGTGTATTATACTTGATAGACCCAATCCCAATGGCGATTATGTGGCTGGTACTGTTCTCCAAAAAGGTTTTGAAAGTTTTATAGGCATGCATCCAATTCCTGTAGTACATGGGCTTACAGTAGGCGAACTGGCTCAAATGATCAATGGCGAACGTTGGCTCAAAAATGGTGTTCAGTGTAATTTAAAAGTCATACCTCTGAGAAATTATACCCACCAAACACCTTATATTTTACCTGTAAAACCTTCTCCCAACCTTCCAAATCCACAATCTATACGATTATACCCTTCATTATGTTTTTTTGAAGGAACGCCATTAAGCGTAGGCAGGGGTACAGATTTTCCGTTTCAGGTAATTGGTTATCCTTCAAAAAATATGGGAGAATTCACTTTTACGCCTGTAAGCAAAATAGGAATGGCTAAAAATCCATTGTTTGAAAACCAAGTGTGTTATGGTATAGATTTAAGAGAAATTAAAGCTCCAACCTTTACACTTTCATATCTAATAGATTTTTATAAGAAATATCCTGAAAAAGATAAGTATTTCAGCCAGTTTTTTGATAAATTGGCAGGAAATTCGCTACTCAAAGAGCAAATTAAGAAAGGCATAAGCGAAGAAGAAATCAAGAAAACATGGCAAACTGATTTAGATGCCTACAAAAAACTCCGAAAAAAATATTTATTGTATGAAGAATAACCTTTTTATATATCTCATTATCAGTTTTTTTTATTGTATTCAACCTGTTTTTAGTCAGGAATTGCTGTTTGAAGTAACTATTAATGATAAGCAGGTAGCCTCAGCACAAGTGGGAACGAGCAACAAAGAAGCTGTGGCTGCTCTTCAAAAAAATATTTCAGATTTTTTAAATAATAGAAAATGGACAAATGATAATTATGAAAGCAGTGAGAAAATCACTTGTCGCATTCAAATTACACTTGTAAGAGCTGATTTTGCCTCAGGTGTGTATGAAACCAATGCTCAAATTCAAGCTTTAAGACCTACTTATAATACCAAATATGAGTCTGTTTTATTCAGTTATGTAGATAGAAGGTTTAATTTTAACTTTTTACCAACTCAACCCCTAGACCTTAATTTCAATGAAAATGTCTATTTCAGTAATTTGAGTTCTTTATTGGGCTATTATGCCTATATTATTTTAGCCCTTGATTATGATTCTTTTGCTAAGGCTGGTGGTACTCCTATGATTGAAAAAGCCTTTATTGTAGCGAACACTGCCCAAAGTGCTGGTGCTGATGGCTGGTCTCAAGGTGATATTAGAGATAGGTTTTGGCTTGTTGAAAACCTTCAGAGTCAACAAATGCTTGCTGTTCGTGAAGCTATGTATAAATATTACAGAAAAGGTTTAGATATTTACCAAGACAAACGCCCAGAAGCAAGAATAGTTACCTTAGATTTACTCAAAGAAATTGACAAAATAGCTCGTATCAAACCAAATGCACTGCTTTTAAATGTGTTTTTTGATGCTAAATTTCAAGAATTTATTAATATTTTTAAAGATGGCTCTCAAACTGAAAAGCAAGAAGCCTATGCACTTTTAGGACGTTTAGACCCTGCCAGAACAAGTCTTTATAGCCGAATTATCGCAAATTAAAAACCAAAAAACTATTTTTTAAGTTAAATATATACGTACAACACTTAGATATATGATAGAACTCCCCGTTGTTACATCCGAGAAAGAACATAAAGTAAAAAAACCCAATTGGCTACGTGTAAAATTGCCCGTAGGTGCTGAATATGCCAAAGTTCGTAAATTAGTAGATACTTATAAACTTCATACCATTTGCGAAAGTGGAAATTGCCCCAATATGGGAGAATGTTGGGGAGCTGGTACAGCTACCTTCATGATTTTAGGTAATGTTTGTACTCGTAGCTGTACTTTTTGTGCAGTAGCCACAGGAAAACCCAACGAATATGATACTGATGAACCTCGCAGAGTAGCTGAAGCCATTAAGCTCATGCAGGTAAAGCATGCTGTCATTACTTCTGTAAATAGAGACGAACTCAAAGACAGAGGTGCCTTTATTTGGCATGAAACTGTAAGACTGACCAAAGAGTTAAGCCCTGAAACTACCATCGAAACGCTCATTCCAGATGTAAAAGGAAATTGGGAAGCTCTTTATACCATGATTTCAGCAGGGCAAGAAGTAGTTTCTCACAACATGGAAACAGTCAAAAGCCTTTACAAACGTGTACGTCCACAAGCTCGTTATGAGAGAAGTTTGGAACAAATCAAACTCACCAAAGAATATGGTAAACGTACCAAATCTGGCATTATGTTAGGGGTTGGTGAAACCAAAGAAGAAGTTTATGAGTCTATGGATGATTTGGTACAAAATGGTCTGGACATTCTAACTCTTGGGCAGTATCTACAACCTACCAAAATGCACCTAGAAGTCGCTGAATATATCCACCCCGATTTATTTGAGCATTACAAAGAAGAAGGCTTAAAAAGAGGCTTAAAATACGTAGAATCAGGTCCTCTTGTAAGATCATCATATCACGCAGAAAAACACGTAAATGTGCCTATTTAATACTAAAATCAAATATTTTGTAATTTAAAATAAAAAAAGCCCCTATTTCTAGGGGCTTTAATTTTTATTTTACTTTTTCTTTCTTCGTTCTACGTTTTGCAGGGATCATATCATCTTGTTCTTCTTTAGACTGAGTCATCAATTTCTGATAGTGTCTAAAGCCTGTACCAGCAGGTACCAAGTGTCCTACAATTACGTTCTCTTTCAAACCTAACAAGTCATCCATTTTTCCACGAATAGCTGCTTCACTCAATACTTTAGTCGTTTCTTGGAACGATGCAGCAGAGATAAAGCTATCAGTATCCAATGAAGCTTGTGTAATACCTTGTAGTGTAGGTTGAGAAACTGCAGGCTGAGCATCACGTACTTTTACAAGTTTTTTGTCTTGTCTACGCAAAGATGAGTTTTCATCTCTTAGCTCACGAGCAGTAACAGGTTGTCCTAATTTGAAGCGAGTAGAATCACCTATTTCTTCTACAATTTTAAGTTCCATGACACGGTCGTTTTCCTTACGGAACGTCCATTTGTCTACTACCTGTCCAGGTAAGAAGTCTGTGTCACCAGCATCAATTACTTCTACTTTCTGCATCATTTGGCGTACAATTACCTCAATGTGTTTGTCATTGATTTTTACACCTTGCAGACGGTAAACTTCTTGAATTTCATTTACAAGATATTCTTGTACGGCTGTTGGTCCTTTGATAGATAAAATATCATTAGGAGTAATCGCTCCATCAGAAAGAGGCATACCAGCTCTTACAAAGTCTCCATCTTGTACCAAGATATGCTTAGAAAGAGGTACCATGTATTTCTTTATTACACCATCTTTCGATTCGATAATAATCTCTCTATTACCACGTTTTACAGTTCCATATGATACTATACCATCAATAGCACTTACAATTGCAGGATTTGATGGATTACGAGCTTCAAACAATTCTGTTACACGAGGCAAACCACCTGTAATATCTCTTGTTTTTCCGATAGCTCTTGGTAGTTTAGCAAGTACCTGACCAGCTTTGATCGTTTTACCAGCTTCTACTGCTAAACGAGCTCCTACAGGAATATTATAAACTTTATCCTCACCATTGTTCATTCTTACAACAATTGCAGGGTTTTTCGTTTTATCTTTGGTATCAATAATTACTTTTTCACGGAAACCTGTTTGTTGGTCAGATTCCTCCTTATAAGTAATTCCTTCCTCAATTGCATCATACTCAATAACACCATCAATTTCAGATAACATAACGGCATTATAAGGGTCCCATTCGCAAAGAACATGTCCTTTTTCTACACTTTCACCTGTTTTTACTTTCAAGAAAGCTCCATAAGGCATGTGATTAGAAATCAACACTTTACCAGTCTTAGCTTCTACAATTTTTACTTCAGAAGAACGAGTAATCACAATTTCGATAGGGTTACCATCATTATCTGTTGATTTTACAGTTCTCAAGTTTTCAAAATCTACCTGACCAGCAAATTTAGCTTTTACAGAAGGATCAACAGCAATGTTGGATGCTGCACCACCCACGTGGAATGTACGAAGTGTAAGCTGTGTACCTGGTTCACCAATGGATTGAGCAGCTATTACGCCTAATGCCTCTCCTGTATCTACAATTCTACCTGTAGATAAGTTTCTACCATAACATTTCTTACAAATACCTCTACGTGTTTCACAAGTAAGCACTGAACGAATTTCAACATCTTCAATACTTGTTTGATCAATACGCTCTGCAATTGCTTCTGTAATTTCCTCACCTGAAGATACTATTAATTCTTCTGTAAGAGGATCATAAACATCATGTAATGAAACTCTACCTAAAATACGTTCTGCAAGAGGTTCAACAATATCTTCGTTGTCTTTGAGGGCAGAAACTGTTATGCCACGCAATGTACCACAATCATCTTCCGTAACAATCACATCTTGAGCAACATCTACCAAACGACGAGTTAAGTAACCAGCATCCGCAGTTTTTAAAGCTGTATCTGCAAGACCTTTTCTAGCACCGTGTGTAGAGATAAAATACTCCAATACGTCCAAACCTTCTTTAAAGTTAGAAAGAATTGGGTTTTCTATAATTTCACCAACAGAACCTTGTACATTTTTCTGAGGTTTTGCCATCAGACCACGCATACCACCTAACTGACGGATTTGTTCTTTAGAACCTCTCGCTCCAGAATCCATCATCATGAATACAGAGTTGAAGCCTTCTTTATCACTAGTCATGTCAGAAATAAGCTTACCTGTCAATTTGCTGTTAATTTTTGTCCAAGTATCAATTACTTGATTATAACGCTCGTTGTCAGTGATAAGTCCCATCATATAGTTCTGATGGATATCTTCAATTTCTACTTTAGCTTCATTAATAAGTTTTTCCTTATCATCAGGAATTAAGATATCATTCAAACCAATAGATAAACCACCTTTATAAGCAGACTGGAATCCTAAGTCTTTAATATCATCCAAGAATTTAGCAGCTTTTGCCATACCTGCATTTTTAAATACAGAGCCAATTGCTTGCTGAATTTTCTTTTTGGTTAATAACTCATTGATAAATCCTACTTCATCAGGAACACATCTATGATTGAAAATCACTCTACCTGCTACAGTATCAATGATTTTTTCAACAAGCTCTTCTCCTTCACGTACTTTTGCTTTTACTTTGATATGTGCATGTTTAGAGAGTCTTCCTTCATCAAGTGCAATTACAACTTCTTCTGCACTATAGAAAGTTCTATTTTCTCCTAAATCACCTTTTCTACCTTTTGTAATGTAATACAAGCCCAATACCATATCCTGAGAAGGTACAGTAATAGGAGCACCATTTGCAGGGTTCAAGATGTTATGAGATGCAAGCATTAACATAGAAGCCTCTAAAATAGCTTCCTGTCCTAACGGAACGTGAACAGCCATCTGGTCACCGTCAAAGTCAGCGTTGAAAGCTGTACAAACAAGAGGGTGTAACTGAATCGCTTTTCCTTCAATTAGTTTAGGCTGGAATGCCTGAATACCCAAACGGTGTAATGTTGGAGCTCGGTTCAAAAGAATTGGATGTCCTTTCAATACGTTTTCCAAAATATCCCAAACCACAGGGTCTTTTCTATCTACAATTTTCTTCGCTGATTTTACGGTTTTTACAATACCTCTTTCAATCAGTTTTCTAATAATGAATGGCTTAAATAATTCAGCAGCCATGTCTTTAGGTAAACCACACTCATGTAGTTTCAATTCAGGACCTACTACGATAACCGAACGACCAGAATAGTCCACACGTTTACCCAATAAGTTCTGACGGAAACGACCTTGTTTACCTTTCAGCATATCAGAAAGTGACTTCAATGCTCTGTTACCATCTGCACGAACAGCATTTACTTTACGAGAGTTATCAAATAAGCTATCTACAGCTTCTTGTAACATACGTTTTTCGTTACGTAAAATAACTTCAGGAGCTTTGATTTCAATTAATCTCTTCAAACGATTGTTACGAATAATTACTCTTCTATACAAATCATTCAAGTCTGATGTAGCAAAACGACCACCATCCAAAGGTACTAGAGGACGTAATTCTGGTGGAATTACAGGCACCATACGAATTATCATCCACGCAGGTTTGTTCTCAATTTTAGATTCTTGGAATGCACGAACTACTTTCAAACGCTTCAAAGCTTCTGCTTTACGTTGCTGAGAGTTATCTGTTGCTGCTTGGTGACGTAAATCATAAGCCAATTTATCTAAACCAGTAGGGCTAGTAGGTATTTCATTGCCGTTTGCATCTCTTTCTTTTTCAGAAAGACGTTTCAAGAGCATTTCTAAAGCCTCTGCACCCATTTTAGCGATAAACTTATTGGGATCTTCGTCAGGTAATAATTGGTTTTCTCTTGGAAGTTTATCCAAAATATCCAAGTATTCATCTTCTGTTAAGAAGTCTAAATACCCACTACCATTACGATTTTCTTCTGCTACCACACCTGCTTGAATTACTACATAACGTTCATAGTAAATCACTTGGTCTAATTTTTTGGTAGGTAAACCTAACAAATAACCAATTTTGTTGGGTAAAGAACGGAAATACCAAATATGAGCCACAGGAACAACAAGTTCGATATGCCCCATACGCTCTCTACGAACTTTTTTCTCTGTTACCTCAACACCACAACGGTCGCAGATGATTCCTTTATAACGAATACGTTTATATTTTCCACAATGACACTCATAATCCTTCACAGGTCCGAAAATTCTTTCACAGAACAAACCACCCATCTCAGGCTTATAGGTACGGTAGTTTATGGTTTCGGGTTGTGTAACCTCACCATAAGAACTTTCCAAAATAGACTCTGGCGATGCCAAACTGATAGTGATTGAGTTAAAATCACTGGAAAGTTTTTTGCTTTTTTTGAAAGACATAGATTTATTTTTTAGCTTTTAACCTAAAATGCTTTATTCAAATGGCTTAGCTGACTAAGCAAGTTCAACATGTTCAGCCCTAAGGCTGAACATGAGATATATTTTTAAGTAAGGGTTATTTCTAGAGCCAAACCTCTCAACTCATGTACAAGTACATTGAATGATTCAGGGATATTAGGCTTCGGTAATAATTCACCTTTCACAATTGCTTCATACGTTTTCGCTCTACCAATTACATCATCAGACTTCACAGTCAAGATTTCCTGTAAGATATGAGCTGCTCCAAACGCTTCAAGAGCCCAAACTTCCATCTCTCCAAAACGCTGACCACCGAACTGAGCTTTACCACCCAAAGGTTGTTGTGTAATGAGTGAGTAAGGTCCAATAGAACGAGCGTGCATCTTGTCATCTACCAAGTGTCCTAATTTCAGCATGTAGATAACCCCTACTGTTACAGGTTGGTCGAATTTCTCACCAGTCAAACCATCATACAATTCAGTTCTACCAAATGCAGGGATATTTGCCTCCTTAATCTCATTGATAACTTCTTCTTCACTTGCACCATCAAAGATAGGGGTTGCATATTTTCTCCCTAATTTCAAACCTGCCCATCCCAAAATAGTTTCATAAATCTGACCAATGTTCATACGAGAAGGTACACCTAGAGGATTCAATACAATATCCACAGGCAATCCAGTTTCTAAGAATGGCATATCTTCTTCACGAACAATACGAGCTACAACCCCTTTGTTACCGTGACGACCAGCCATTTTATCACCTACTTTTAGTTTACGTTTTTTAGCAATATAAACTTTAGCAAGTTTTACGATACCTGTTGGTAATTCATCTCCTACTTCCATTGCAAAACGCTCTCTTTTGAAGCGACCTGAAATTTCATTACGCTTTTTAAGATAGTTTTTTACAAGTTCGATAATCAAACCATTGGTTTTATCATCAGCTGTCCAGTTTTCTAATACTACATCTGCAATCAAATTCACTTCTTCAGGGATGTTGTAAGCACTTTCATCTCTGTAAGGGTTTTTATCTGCAAATAAGTTTTTATCAATATTAGACTTATTAAATTTCATCCCTTTAGAGATTAATTCCTCTCCAAATTTATGACGAACACCTTGAGAAGCTTTACCATCCAGTAATTGTGTCATTTTAGAAATAACATCACTACGTAAATCTGTAAGTTCTTTACCATAGTTTTTCATCAAAGTTTTTACGTCATCTTTCGATTTTTTACGTAAATCTTTATCTTTCTTAGGTCTTGAGAACAATTTAGTATCAATTACTACACCTTTGATAGAAGGAGGAACACGTAGAGACGCATCTTTTACATCACCTGCTTTATCTCCAAAGATAGCTCTTAAAAGTTTTTCTTCAGGAGTAGGGTCTGTTTCTCCTTTGGGAGTAATTTTACCAATTAAAATATCACCTTCTTTTACTTCCGTACCTGTACGAACAATACCATTTTCGTCAAGATTTCTTACAGCTTCTTCACTCACATTCGGAATTTCAGAAGTTAATTCTTCTTCACCACGTTTTGTATCACGAACTTCTAATTCGTACTCTTCAATATGAATAGAAGTGAACCAGTCTTCACGAACAACTTTTTCAGAAATTACAATCGCATCTTCAAAGTTATATCCTTGCCAAGGCATGAACGCAACCATCAAGTTTCTTCCAAGAGCAAGCTCTCCATCATTGGTTGCATATCCTTCACAAAGTGGCTGTCCTTTTTTAACAACTTCACCTTTGTTCACAAGAGGTACTAAGTTGATACAAGTATCTTGGTTAGTTCTTCTGAATTTAGTTAATTGATATGTTCTGGTATTTCCTTCAAAAGATACTAATAATTCATCTTCATTATATTCATAACGGATTACAATTTTATTAGCATCTACATAATCTACAATACCATCTTTTTCTGCTAAAATCAATGTTCTTGAGTCCAAAGCAACTCTTTTTTCTAAACCTGTACCAACAATAGGCGATTCAGGCTTCAATAAAGGTACTGCTTGACGTTGCATGTTTGAACCCATCAAAGCACGGTTCGCATCATCATGTTCTAAGAAAGGAATCAAGGATGCTGCAACTGATACAATTTGATTAGGAGCAATATCCATATAAGCCACTTCTTCTGGTGACACCAAAGGGAAATCACCTTCAAAACGTACTTTTACAGCATCTACAAGTAGCTGACCTTTATCATCTATTTTTGCATTTGCTTGTGCAATGTGCTGACCATCCTCTTCTTCAGCAGATAAAAAGACCATGTCTTGAATGTCTATTTTACCTTCATTTACTTTAAAATAAGGTGTTTCAATGAAACCCATTGAATTGATTTTTGCGTGTACGCAAAGCGATGAAATCAAACCAATGTTTGGACCTTCAGGCGTTTCGATAGTACACAAACGTCCATAGTGTGTGTAATGAACGTCACGAACCTCAAAACCAGCTCTTTCACGAGAAAGACCACCAGGACCAAGTGCTGACATTCTTCTCTTGTGCGTGATTTCAGCAAGTGGATTGGTTTGATCCATGAACTGAGACAACTGATTTGTTCCAAAAAATGAGTTAATTACAGAAGACAATGTTCTTGCATTAATCAAATCTACTGGTTTGAAATCTTCGTTATCTCTTACGTTCATTCTTTCTTTGATGGTACGAGCCATACGAGCAAGACCTACACCAAATTGAGCATATAGTTGCTCTCCAACTGTACGAACACGACGATTTGACAAGTGGTCAATATCATCCACTACAGCTTTCGAGTTAATCAATCCTATCAAGTATTTTACAATACTAATGATGTCTTCACGTGTAAGTACACGAGTGTCCATACTAATATCTAAACTCAATTTCTTATTCATTCTGTATCTTCCTACATCTCCTAAATCGTAACGTTTGTCAGAAAAGAACAAGTTCTGAATAATATCACGAGCTGTTTGCTCATCAGGAGCTTCTGTATTACGCAACTGACGATAAATTTGCTCAACAGCCTCTTTTTCAGAATTTGAGTTATCTTTTTGTAATGTATTGTATATGATTTGGTAATCTGTAATGTTGATGTCTTCTCTATGTACAATAATAGAAGTAACATTTGCATCTACGATTACATCAATATCTTCTTCTCTAATAAATGAATCACGTTCTAAAAGAACCTCATTACGGTCAATAGACACAACCTCACCAGTATCTTCATCCACGAAATCTTCTGTCCAAGTACGTAACACACGAGCAGCTAAACGTCTTCCAACAGCTTTTTTCAGATTTTTAGGGTTTACTGCTATTTCTTCAGAAAGTCCAAAGATGTCTAAAATTTCTTTATCTGTTCCAAAACCAATTGCTCTAAGCAAAGTAGTTACAGGAAATTTCTTTTTACGGTCAATGTAAGCATACATTACGTTATTTACGTCTGTAGCAAACTCTATCCAAGAACCTTTGAAAGGGATAATTCTTGCAGAATAAAGTTTTGTACCGTTAGTGTGTTTGCTCATCGCAAAGAACACCCCTGGAGAACGGTGTAACTGAGAAACGATTACTCTTTCAGCACCGTTGATAATGAAAGAGCCTTTTTCAGTCATGTAAGGAATATTTCCTAAAAAGACTTCTTGCTCAATTGTTTGAAATTCTTCGTTGTCCTCATCATTGCAAGATAGCTTTAATTTTGCCTTCAATGGAACAGAATAAGTAAGCCCCCTATCAATACACTCTTCAATAGAATATTTGGGAGGGTCTATGGTGTAATCTATAAAATCCAGTACAAAGTTTTCACGAGAATCGCTAATAGGGAAATTCTCCATAAATACCTTATAAAGCCCCTCTTTAGCACGATTTTCAGCAGGGGTTTCTAACTGGAAGAAATCTTGAAAAGATTGTAACTGAATATCAAGAAAATCTGGATAATCCACAATGTTCTTAACGGAAGCGAAACTAATTCTCTCAGCCATTTTTGGAAGGTTTGGGTTTATTTTTTTTCTGAAAATTTCAGAAGTTTTATGATACTAAAACCTGATAAAGTCATTGATTAAAATAAATTTTATTTTAGCAATTGGAGACTTCTATCAGGTTTCATATAATGTATAATGTTTAGTCTAATTTAATTATATGGCATTTATTGCCACAAACGGCAATAGACCTGAAATTCGAAAAGCATCTATTAGCTCCGAATTTCAGGTCTCACTGCCTAGCAAATGAGTGTAGATTACTTCACTTCTACTTCTGCACCAGCTTCAGTAAGTTGTTTTCTTAAAGCTTCTGCTTCGTCTTTGCTAACGCCTTCTTTGATAGACTTAGGAGCACCATCAACTACAGCTTTAGCTTCAGTAAGAGGAAGACCTGTTAAATCTTTAACTAATTTCACTACGTTCAATTTGTTAGGACCAGCTGCTTTTAAGATTACATCAAATGATGTTTTCTCAGCAACTGCAGCACCGCCATCATTTGATGCAGCCATCATCACAGGAGCTGCTGCTGCAGGCTCGATACCATACTCATCTTTCAAAATTTTAGCAAGCTCACTCACTTCTTTTACAGTCAAGTTCACTAATTGTTCAGCGAATGCTTTTAAATCTGCCATTGTTGTATAAGTTTTGAAAATTAAAAACTAAATTTAAAATAAAAAGGGTTTGTTTGTTGATACAAAAACATTTTGTATCTGAAATTATGATTTTTTCTCTTCCAAAGTTTGAAGAATACCAGCGATTTTGCTTCCCTGACCTTGCAAACCAGAAATAACATTCTGTGCAGGAGACTGTAACGCACCAATGATGTCGCCCAGTAATTCCATTTTGGATTTAAGATTCGCAAGTGTATCTAATTGGGTATTTCCAATAAATAAACCTGTATCAATTGATGCACCTTTCAAAAGAGGTTTCTCTGTATTATTTTTCTTTCTGAAGTCTTTGATAAGACGAGCAGGTTTGTTACCTACTTCTGTAGAGAACATAATACCAGAATAACCTTTTAATACTTTTTCAGAAACGAATGGAGAATAATCTGCATTCAAGCCTTCCAAAGCTTTCTTGATTAGTGTATTTTTTACAACTCTATATTCGATATCTGCATTGAAACATGTTCTACGCAAATCGTTATCTTGAGCCACTGAAAATCCACTTGCATCAACGATATAAAAATAAGGGGTTTCAGCAAATTTTTGCTTTAATTCCTCAATGATGACTGTTTTTTCTTCTCTTGTCATTACGCTACAGTATTTTTATCGATTGACACTCCTGGACTCATTGTAGTAGAAAGTGAGATAGACTTCACGTAAGTTCCTTTAGCTGAAGAAGGCTTCAATTTATTGATTACGTTGATAAGTTCTACTGCATTTTCCATTATTTTTTCTGGAGAGAAAGAAATTTTACCAATAGAAGTATGAATAATACCAGTTTTATCAACTTTGAAGTCAATTTTACCAGCTTTTACTTCTGTTACGGCTTTTCCAACCTCCATGGTTACCGTTCCTGACTTAGGGTTTGGCATCAAGCCACGAGGACCTAATACTTTACCTAAACGTCCTACTTTTGCCATTGCTGTAGGAGTTGTAATGATTACATCAATATCTGTCCAGCCACCTTCAATCTTTGTGATGAATTCATCCATTCCTACGTAATCAGCTCCTGCTGCTTTTGCCTCTTCTTCCTTATCAGGAGGACAAAGTACAAGCACGCGAACATCTTTACCTACTCCATGAGGCAATGCAACTACACCTCTTACCATTTGGTCTGATTTACGAGGATCAACGCCCAAACGAACGTCAATATCTACAGATGCATCAAATTTAGTAAAGGTAATCTCTTTCAAGATTTTTGCCGCATCCAACAAAGAGTAGCTTTTGGTATTATCGAATTTGGCAACAGCCGCCTTCTGATTTTTTGTGAGTTTTCCCATTTGCTTTATGCGATTTTAGTTGTTATCCCAAGGGGCTTTTCCACTTACGGTGATACCTAAACTGCGGGCAGTTCCTGCAATCATTTTCATTGCCGACTCAATTGTGAAACAGTTCAAATCAGGCATCTTTATCTCTGCAATCTGTTTTACTTGCTCCCAGTTCACATCACCGACTTTTTTACGGTTAGGCTCAGCAGAACCTGTTTGTTTCTTGATAGCGTCTTTTAGTAATACAGCTGCAGGAGGTGTTTTGATGATAAAGTCAAAAGACTTATCCGTATAATACGTAATCAAAACAGGGACAACCTGACCTGGTTTATCTTGGGTACGGGCATTAAACTGCTTACAGAACTCCATAATGTTTATACCCTTTGAACCCAAAGCTGGTCCAATTGGTGGCGAAGGGTTTGCCTGACCGCCTTTTACTTGAAGTTTGAGGTATCCTGCTACTTCTTTTGCCATTGTCTTGTTAGTTTTAAGCGTCAGCGGATTTTAACAAATTGAGTTGGAAGCAAACTTTGTTAAAATGTAGCCAACATTTATATATTTAAGTTATTGAGAGGCTTTATTTAATCTATTTTTTCTACTTGTACATAGCTTAGTTCTAAAGGCGTGCTTCTGCCAAAAACTTTCACCATCACATTGAGCTTCTTTCTTTCGTCAAATACTTGCTCTACGATTGCATCAAATCCGCTAAATGGTCCATCTATCACTCTGATGTGCTCTCCTACAATAAAAGAAGATTCCATTTTTGCTACACTTTCTGCTTCTTCATCTACTTTACCAAGTATTCTGTTTACTTCAGATTGACGTAAAGGCAGTGGTTGTTTAGAATATCCTTTTTTGCCTTGTGTGTCTTGTTCATCTTCACGGGCAGTACCTTCTAAGAATCCAAGTACACCTGGTATATTTTTGAGTGTGTGCATTGCCTCTCCATGAGAAAGATCTGCATAAATCAAGATATACCCCGGGAAGAATGATTTTTCTCTAACTTTTTTCTTTCCATTACGTACCTCATAGACTTTTTCTGTTGGGATAAGTACTTGGGGTACAAATTCCTCTAGTTTTTGGCGAGCTATCTCGTTGTCTATGTAGTTTTTCACTTTTTTTTCTTGCCCAGCTACTGCTCGCAAAACATACCAATTCAGCTTGCTCATTTCGAAGAATTTTTAGGGTTACTTAGTAGGAGCTACTGTACTAGACTTATACCATAAGTTTAAGCCATTTTCTAATGATTTATCTATTACAAAGCCTATCACCAGAGCAAATATTAGTGAAGCCACTAATACAAGGGTTGTTTGGTTTTGTAATGTACTATATTTGAGCCAAGTAACTTTATGTACTAGCTCATCATAAGATTCTGCAAAAAAGTTTTTAACTTTTGTAAGGAAACCTGCCATTGTCTTTGTTTTTGCACGGGTGGAGAGATTCGAACTCCCATCAACGGTTTTGGAGACCGCTATTCTACCCTTGAACTACACCCGTAAAATTGGAGTGCAAATTTATATTTAAAAATAATTAAAAACAAATATTCTTAATTATTTTTTTTACTTTTTATTTCCCTCTCCAGAAGATACTATTTCTATTAATACTTTTAATTCTACATAGAGCCTTTCCCTTTCATCATTACCTTGTGATAGTATTTGATATTTTCCTCTTATAAAACCCTTGTTATCAATTATTAGAACATCATTCTTCCAATCCATACCTATATTCTTAGCATTGTTAACCGTTGTATCCAGAACAATATGATTATTTACTTTTTGAAAGTTTTTGCTTAATAAAAGGTATTTGATTTGATAATCGGGAAGTTTAGTCTTTAGCAAAGTTTTCATATCCTCATTTTGAGCCAAAGGCATCAAGATATTATAAAGTTGCTCAGATTTTTGATTATCTTCCCCATACCCCACTACCCAAAAAATACGATTTTGAGGTATTTGATAAAGGCTATTGTTTAAAGAAAGTGGTTGAGCTTTGCTTTCACCATTTACATTGATATAAGGTAATTTATAATAATTCTTGAATGATAATTGAAAAAATATAAATAAAAATGCTGGTATAATAAGGATAATGAGCAATAAGCCCACTTGTTTTTTGGTAGCTTGCATAAGTTGAAATATATGGATAAAACCTGTCGAGTAATCTCAACAGGTTTTATCATCAAAAGGTTTTATATTTTATTACTTGTGGATGACATCATAAATAGCTCCACCCTCTATAAACATTGCTCCTATCAACCATATTACAAATACGGTAGGGATGATAATTGCATAAATTAAGCCCTTTACTTCATGCTTTAAGTGCATAAACTCAGCTACAATATAAAAAGCCTTCACAAGCGTAAGGATGATAAATATAGAAGTTCTGAAAGCACCCGCAGGTACAGTAAAAGCCAAAATGAACTCAACTGCTGTGATTGCAAATAAAATCCAAAAGGTAACCCAAATAATTTTCGTTTGAGGTTTAGGGATTTCACCAGTTGCTATATTTTCATATGTATTTGCCATATCTAAATAAATTATAAGTTAAAAATGATCAGTTTTTAAATATTACACTAAATAGAAGAATGTAAATACAAACACCCAAACTAAGTCTACAAAGTGCCAGTATAAGCCTACTTTCTCCACCATTTCATAATTTCTTCCAGGTCTATCATAAATACCAATAGCAGAATTAAAGAATATGATAATATTTATCATTACTCCACTAAATACGTGAAAGCCATGAAAACCTGTAATAGTGAAGAAACTAAATGCAAAAGGAGCAGGACCATATTCGTTGGCAGTAAGATTTGCACCTTTAATTGTTTGTTTTACCCATTCGCCATTCATCCAAACATCTCTTACAACACCTTTGTCTGTACCTGTAATAAAGTGAGTCCATTCCCAAGCTTGGCAACCCAAGAAAGTAATACCACCCAAAATTGTCCAAAGCATCCATTTCTCTACATCTGCTCTATCTCTTCTGTGTCCTGCTTCTACAGCAAGTACCATTGTTACACTACTCATGATAAGAATGAAAGTCATCAAACCTACAAATATTAGAGGTAAGTGTTGTCCATGGAAGAACGGGAAAGCATCAAAAATGCGTTCGGGTATAGGCCAGTAGAATTCAGAGGGAACAAAGCCCGCTCCAGCTTCTTTGATGCTGGCAAATGTCTTTGCAAGAGGAGAATCGTAGTAACCTACTTCTTTGAAACGTAAAACAGCATAAGCTACTAATAGTCCTGAAAAAGAAAACGCATCAGAGAGTAAGAAATACCACATCATGAGTTTGCCATAGCTGGCGTTCATGGGTTCTTTTCCACCGAACCAAGCTCCTGTTTTAGAGTTAGATACTGTTGTAGCAGAGTGTGCCATATATATAATTTGCTGTGATAATTGATTACTAAATAATGAACCTTGCACAAATTAAAACGAACAAAACCAAAAATGCAAAGAAATTATCGCATTTTTTATCTATTTAGTACTAAAAAGAAATAAAGGTATATCCATAAGCCACCTAGAAAGTGCCAATAAACTGTGCACATTTCCATTCTAACCATTGATTTAGAATGTACTTGATAGCGAAAAGATGCAATAGTTACAAAAATTAAAAACAATAAACCTGTAATTAAATGGAAAGCATGAACCCCCATGAGTACATATACAAACGAGCCTGAAACATTCACTGGTTGCCCTGTTTTATCTACTCCACCTACATAAATACCCATTTCTACTAATTTTGTCCATCCTTCCCATTGCATCACTAAAAATATGATGCCTAACACCATGGTAATGAGTAAGTTTATTTTAAGTTTTGCAACATCATTCTTTTTGGCAAAATAATAAGCCAATTGCATAGAAATACTGCTCAATGCTATTGATAATGAGCTATATCCTAAGATTTCGGGTAAATCGAAGGTAAGCCAACGAGTATCAGATTGTTTAAATATATAAGCACTTGTTAGTGAAGCAAATATCATGGCTATACTTACGATAAAGAGCCACATCATAAACTTCTTGGGGTGCATAGAGAACACTTGTTCGGGCTCTTCGTAAAAATTGAGAGAACTTTGTTCGTTGGGTTGTTGATACATAACTATTTTTATCTAAAATACATGCTTTAAAACTGCAAAATAAGCCAAAATATACCTATCAAACTAATTAATTTGACAAAATGTTTTGTAGGAGAATTAAGTTGAAGCAAAAATGTGTAAGTCTTGTTTGAAGTTTATACATAGCTTATCATTTGTTACGAAGTTTATTTATGATTTCATTTAAGTTAATTCCAAGCCCCATAATATTGGGTTTAAGTTCCAGATTGTCAATATCAAAAATTTTATTCCAAAAATTTCCCTTTTCTCTTAAGTTCATGTTTCTTTCTTTTTTTAAACTCTTTTTAATTTTGTCAAGCTTAAATTTATATTCTGGAGTATAGTTTAGTTTGTTTAGAAAGTTTACTTCAAAGTTTTCTATATCTTGAATAAAGTTCAAAGGGTTTGTTTCAATAATTTTTTTGCAAATTTCTAAATGCAACCAAATAGATAAATTATGCAACCTCGATTGGTATCCTGTTAATTCCAAGTCTCCATCTTCTATTGCTAAATCTTCATTTTCAATAGCTAAATTGTTATCACTAACTTTATCAATGTCTTTTATAAGATAATGAATGTCTTTATACAAAATTTCTATGAAGTTGTCATTTTCTTTTCGTAAAGGTTCTAAAACCTTATCAATGAATTCATCCATCGATTTTTTATCAGTGTTTCTGATTTCTTCAATTATGATTAGATATTCGTCTCGTTTAAGCATTATCTCTAAAATTACTCTCAACACCTAAATATACAATATTCGTTTATTTTTTCTTTATAATGAATGTTTAAGTGGGGTATTTCAAAAAAAATGTAGATACGCACCATAGTACGTATCTACAAAAAGGAATATTATCTGTTTTTTTAAGCTTGTGGGTTATTGGTTTGTTCAGAATTGGTGCTATTGCCACCCAATTTAAAACCTATTCCACCTCCTTGATTGGCTGCTTCTAAGTTTTCATTAAACTCTTTCACATCATCCAAAGCCAAAGTATGAATCATTTCTTCTGTACGTTTTTCTTTTGAAATAGAAGCCATACGTAAATGTTGATTTTTGATAGCTTGAGAAACTACCTTTCTAACAGTACGAGCATTTCCGAAGAATTTATCACGTTTTTGGTATAGATAATCGAAGTATGCTTTTAAATGTTGAATAGCATTATCATCTACATTCAAATGTTCGTTTTTAAACATCCAAACAGCTATTTCTATCAATTCATCTACAGTATAATCTTCAAATTTAATTGTAATATCGAAACGAGAAGCTAAACCGGGGTTTGCTTGTAAAAATTGTTTCATGTTATCAGGATAACCTGCCACAATTACAGCAAACTGACCACGTTTGTCTTCCATTTGTTTCAAAACAGTTTCAACTGCTTCTTTACCAAAATCGTTTTCGTGTCCTTGTGTAAGAGCATAAGCCTCATCAATAAATAATACTCCTCCCATAGCTTGGTTGATTTTCTCAGTAGTTTTAAGAGCTGTTTGTCCTACATAACCAGCTACCAAACCTTGTCTATCTGTTTCTACACAATGTCCACGTTCTAAAACGCCAAGAGATTTGTATATTTTAGAGATAATACGAGCTACTGTGGTTTTACCTGTTCCTGGGTTACCTGTAAATACAGTATGCAAAGAGAATTTATTAAGTACATCTCTACCTGTTTCTTTGTAGAAGCGTACTAATTTTACAAGTTCTATGACTTCTTCTTTTACAGAACTCATACCAATTAATCCGTTGAGTTCATCAAGAGCCTCATGAAGCATTTCTTCATCTACACTAATATCAGGTGTTTCTGATTTTTTAGTTTTGAAGATATTCTTCACATCATCCAAAATGATTGTTTTAAGGTTTTCGGTATTGATGTTATCAATATTATCCCCTTTCATGATACGTAAACCCAAATTCATTTTGGCTTCTTCCACAAGAGAAGTTACCAAACGAGCATTTCCGAAAGTTTTATCTCTGTTTCTGTATGCTTCTGTAATTTGTTTTTTGATGTAATCTCTTGCTTCAGGGATAAATACTACATTTTTCTTTTCTGCTTTGGTATCCAAAATTTGTACCAATTCCTGAGGAAGATAATCTGGGAAATTATACACTAAATTGAATCTTGATTTCAAACCAGGGTTTGAATCTAAAAAGATTTCCATTTCGGCAGGATAGCCTGCTACAATCACAGCCAAATCTCCTTTTCCATCAGACATTTCTTTCAAAAGCACTTCTATTACTTCTTTACCAAAGTCTTGACCATCTTGGTCACCTTTTCTGGCAAGTGAGTAAGCTTCATCAATAAATAAGATACCTCCACGAGCTTTTTCTATCATTTCTTGCACTTTGGGTGCAGTCTGACCAATAAATTTGCCCACTAATTCGGGTCTTCCTACTTCTAAAACTGTGCCTTTAGAAAGTAAACCCATTTTATGATAGATTTTGCCGAGCATCTTGGCAACAGTGGTTTTACCTGTACCTGGGTTACCCATAAATACAGAGTGCAAACTGAGTTGTGTACTTTCTTCAAACCCTTGTTCTTGACGTAATTTCAAGAATTTGAGATAGTGCATATAATCTTTAATTTTCTCTTTCACGCTATCCAAGCCTATCATTTCTTGGAGTTCTTTCATTACTTCTTCCAAAGACTGTTCTCTGTCTTTGTTGGATGAAGAAAAACCTGTGAAAATAGAACTTGATTCTGGTTTATGAATCGTAGGGATACCTTCTACAAAGCCATTGGCTACCTCGAAAGGTGCAACAGCAATGAGTTGATCCATGAAATTAATTTCTAAACGATATTTATCAGCAAACCAAGTTCCTTTATTGGCTGCTCCCCAACCCGATGTCACCGTAAAACTTTGTTCGTTGGGTGCTACATAACGAAGTTCAGAAGTTTCACCTTTAAGTTGCCCTGCATCATTATAGAATTTGAAGAATACTTCAGCATACCAAGATTTAGTCTGCTTATTTTTCACAAGAAATTCTACAAAAACATACTGAGTATCTTGCACATCGAATTGAGTAACATACACTCGTTTATCTACAGGAAGTCCTTCGTAAGGTCCATTATAGAGTTTGATGCTATCAATTTCAAAATATGGATTATCTTGTCCTTGTACCAAGCCCCCTTCTTCTACATAAAATCTTTTGGTGCTTACTTTTTCGTTATCAATATAAGCTTCCCACTCGTAGTCACCTCTTGTCCAGAAAGTTCCAGGTTCATCACCTCCCCAACTTTCACGAACAATTACAATATTTTCATCTTTTTTGATAGTACGTTTGATAGGCAAATTACAGAGTTCTTTTCTTCCTCCATCTGAATTGAGGCGATAAGCCTTGAGTGTTAGACTTGTTTCCCAATCTTCTTCGTCAAATAGTTTATTGAAAAAAGATAGCTCTACATAAATATAAGTAGTTTCTTTGTTTTCAAAAACACGACGATATTTCTTCTTATTCCCTTCAAAGCTCTCATTAGAAGAATATACCAATAAGTCTTTGAATTTATAGTTTTTATCTAATACTTTATCAGCCATAATATGAGCTATTTAATGTGAGATTCCTACTGAAATTTTAGCGAAAAATACGTTTTGTTATGATATTTAAAAACTTTTTTTCTTTTTTTAAAAAAGTTTGCACAAATATATAAGTTTGTATTACTGTATATCAAGAAATTACAATTAATTTATTTAATTATTTATATTCATAACGTATGAACTACCTACAAAAATTATACAATATTAGTCAAAAGCAAACAAAAAACATTATTGGTCTGATGTCTGGTACTTCTTTGGATGGTTTGGATATTGCTTTCTGTCAAATAGAAGGCTATGGTCTGAAAACAAAAATTGAAGTAAAAAAATTTACAAGTATTCCTTATGACACAACAATCAAAGATAAAATAAAAACAGTTTTTGCCCAAAAACAAGTGAATTTAGAACATCTTACTTTATTAAATAATTTTCTTGGAAATCTTTTTGCCAAGTGGGTACTCCAAACCCTTAAAGAGTGGCAAATATCTGCTTCTGAAATAGATTGTATAGCCTCACATGGACAAACTATTTTCCATGCTCCCAAACGATTACATCAAAAAGAAGAATATGGAAATGCTACTCTCCAGATTGCTGATGCAGACCAAATAGCCGTAAAAACAGGCGTTATAACGATAAGTGATTTTAGACAAAAGCACATTGCTGCTGGTGCTGAAGGAGCTCCTTTGGTGGTATATGGCGATTATTTATTGTTTTCTAATTCAGAGGAAGACCGAGTTCTATTGAATGTTGGAGGTATTGCCAATATTACATTTTTATCTAAAACACAAAACCCTAAAGAAGTCTTTGCCACAGATGTTGGGGCTGGAAACACTTTGATAGATTATTTTACTCAAAAATTTTATAACACGCCTTTTGATGACAAAGGGGATTTGGCTCGTAGTGGAACATTAAACCAAGATTTGTTGGATAAATTATTAGATTTAGATTTTTTCAGACAAGATTTTCCAAAAAGTACTGGGCAAGAAACCTTTAGTATTATGTGGATAGAAAGCATTTTAGCTAAAGAATTCCCTAGTATTTCTCCTCAAGACTTACTTTGTACACTAACTCATTTTACAGTACAAGGCATATTTAAAGCTTTGGATAAACTTCAAATATCAAAGTCATCTGTATATATAAGTGGTGGTGGAAGTAAAAACAAGTTTTTGGTAGATTTACTTGCTGAAAAACTACAAATTCAAGATTTTGAAGTATTAGGTATTTCTGCTGATGCTAAGGAAGCCGTTTTATTTGCATTACTTGCCAATGAAACCCTTTCGGGTAGTAGTTTTGAACTTGGGAAAGGGCAATACCTTAATCCTGCTGTTTGTATGGGCAAAATTTCCTTACCTTTTTAGATTTTAGTTTTCAAAAGCTTTCAAAAGCGTTTGTGTTTTATGAACTGTTTCATTCCACTCTTTTTCGGGGTTAGAATGAGCCGTAATGCCCCCTCCTGCATATACATAAGCTTTTTGAGGGTTAATAATCTGCATACAACGCAAGTTTACAAAAATATGTGTTTCTTTTTGGAAATTCACTTGTCCCAAGAACCCACAATAGAATTCTCTATTATAACCTTCATTTTGCAAAATAAAATCGAGGCTTTCGGGTTTGGGCATGCCACAAACAGCAGATGTTGGATGAAGCAAACCAAGCATTATTGTAAGCAAATCGGGGTATTGTACTTCGTTCAAATCAACCCAAAAATCTGTACGTAAGTGAATTAAGTTACCAGCTCTTACTGTTTTAGGTCCATCCTCTTCAAACTCTCTTAAACGAATCTTTTTAAAGGTATTGATGATATATCTGCTCACAAGGGCTTGTTCTTCAATTTCTTTTTGCGTCCAAACAGCTTGTGAAATCTCTAAATCAGGGTTATAGGCTTGCGTTCCAGCCAAAGCCATTGTTCTAAAAATATTATTTTTATCTAAACTAACGAGAATTTCGGGACTTGCACCTACCCACAAACCTATTTCAGGAATAAAAACCACCGAAACGAGTGCATTGGGGTACATTTTACAGAGTTTAGTAAACAAATCTGAAATTTTCCATTCGCCTTCAAGAGTCACCTCTTGTCTACGAGATAAAACAACTTTTTGAAAAGCTCCGCTTTTAATGGCTTCTACTCCTTTCTGAACTAAATTTTGATGGCTTTGAGAGAGTGTTTCAATTAAATGATATGATGGTAGCTCTGTTTGCTCTTCTGAATGATTTTGCAAATGATTTTCTAAAGTCTCAAAAAACTTCTTTTCTCTTTCAGATGCTCTAAAACTTGGTTCTTGAAGTTCTGAATTACTTGTAAAATACCAGTCAGCTTTGATAAAATAACCTAATAAATCAGTGCCATCTTTGTTTTTATTTTGAAATGGGCTAAAAGCAAAACCTTTATCTGTTTGCTCCAATGAATAGGTTTGAAGTTCAAGTTTATCAGAAAAATCTACCACTATACTAATTTCTGATTGATTTGGTAACCGCCAAATAGCTGTTGCAAAATTCAGCTGTTTAGCAGTTTCAAAGGCTGTAAGAATTATTTTTTTAGTTGATATAGAAATATCATTCATCATCATGAACAATTATCAATTGAGATATGATTTTATTTAGCCTTTTTCTCCAAAACTGCCATTGTTAGGCGACTTATACAAGTAATTTTGCCTTCTTCATTACTCAATTTAATTTCCCAAATTTGAGTAGTTTTCCCTAAATGAATAGCAGAAGCTTTACCATATACCCAATTTCCTTTTGTAACACTTCTTACATGATTTGCATTGATTTCGAGTCCAACACAATAATAACGTTCCATATCCACAGCAAAATTGGCTGCCACACTTCCCAAAGTTTCGGCAAGTACCACAGAAGCCCCTCCATGCAAAATACCTGCTGGTTGAATTGTACGAGCATCTACGGGCATTTTTCCACATAAATAGTTTTCCCCTACATCTGTAAATTCTATACCCAAGAATTCTGACATAGTACCTATTTGGCGTTCGTTAATAGCTTTGATAAGTGTTTCTTTATCCATTTTTGAAGATTTTATTTTATGTCAAAACTAATGACAAAATAGCTTTGTTCAAAATTTTTGATTAAAAGCTCCTCTCAATTACTTAAAAATTCATAGTTTTGTACTGATTTTCATATTTTTAGTTTTACTATGCAATTTGAAGCTACAAGCTACAACGCTCACCAAGATTGGTTTGGCAAACAATATTCAGACGATGATAAACGCTGGGAAGCTATCAACTCTTGGATGGAGCAAAAAAAGAATCATACCATCAATTATTATATTCAGAATAGGCTTCTTGAACTCATTCGTCCGTTGTTAAACACTTCTAATCAGTGGATTACAGTAGGTGATGGTTATGGATTTGATGCAAATTATTTGTTTGAAAATAAGCAAAAAGTAGTTGCTACTGATATTTCCCCCACTTTTCTGGAAATGAGTAAGCAAGCAGGTTTGTTGGAAGATTTTTCTATTGAAAATGCAGAAAAATTAAGTTTTGCAGATAATCATTTTGATTATGCTTTGTGTAAAGAAGCTTATCACCATTTTCCAAGACCCTACATGGCTGTTTATGAAATGCTCAGAGTGGTCAAAAAAGGCATTATTTTAATTGAACCCCACGACCCTTTATCCAAAATGCCTTTTTTACTAGCGTTAAGGAATATTTTAGACAATTGGAATGTAAATACATTGCAGAAATACTGGAAAAATCGTTATTCGTTTGAAGAGGTTGGTAATTATGTATTTAAGCTTTCAGAAAGAGAATGCGAAAAAATGGCTATGGGGATAAACCTCCCAGCTATTGCCTTCAAAGGAATTAATAATAATTATTACAAAGTTTCTATTGCAAATGAATCATACCAATCATCTGCTTTCAAAAAACTACAACGAAAAATACGCTGGCATAATTTATTATGTAAATTAACTCTTATGCCCTATCAAGTACTTTCAGCCATTATTTTCAAACAAACTCCTGATGAACAAACCATTGCATCTTTAAAGAAAGATGGTTATAGGGTGTATATTTTACCTAAAAATCCTTATTTGAAATAATTTGAAAGCTTTTTTCTATGAGAAGTATCACCAAATTTGGTATTTCAGAAAGTTTATACATTTTCGGTATAAACTAACATTATAAAATTTCTTAAAATTCTTTACAACTTCATTTGAGGCATCATAAAAGAGATTATCAGGCAAATGGTAGTCTCTTTCTGTGATAGATGTGATATATTTTTTAACTTCCTTAGGAAAATTTGTTCCAGAACCATCAGTGCCAATATTTGCTACTTTATTAAATCGTGGGTATAAACAATATGCATTATGCTTAAAATGAGCATAGTTCCAACGTATCGCCCATGAATGAATAACTCCCAACTGTTGTTTTACAAGCATGGCTGTTACATCATTCCCTCCTCTTTCAAACATTTTCTGTTTTTCTTTATCTTTTATAAAATCTTGAAAATCTTTTACTTCCCAATCCGATTTCAGCCATCTATCTTTCCATGTAGCCCAACCCCAAGATGAACAACGAGGAATTAAAAATACATCATCTTCTATATAATTAGGTATTTGAATAGGAGGCATATATCCTGCTATAGAAAAGACATCTGATTTTTCTTTATATTTTATAAGACAATCATTCTGATATTTAAGAAAATTAGAAGAAACAACCAAATCATCTTCAAGTACTATTACTTTTTCATAAGTATTGATAATCTGAGTTACTCCATCAATTACTGAGGTTGCTAATCCTTTATTATTGGATTGTTCTATGATTTCTACTTCTCTAAACCCTTTTACTTGATGAAGTAGATTTCTTACTTCTTTTACCAAACTATTATCTGATTCATTTTTAGGTGCATCTGAAAAGAAATATACTTTACTATTGATAGCTAAAGTATTATTCTTTAAATTTTCAATCGTCTTTTGTAAATGTATAGGTCGGTTATAAGCAAATAATATAATTGGTGCCAATTCCATTTTAATCATTCTCTAGAGTTCCTTCTTTGATGGGTGAAGCCATCGTAAGTTTACGAACAGTAGCTATTTTTACAACTGCTGACTGAGTACTTTCATTATGTAATTTGTCCATAGATTTAATTACATATACATAACGTTTATTGGCTTCAACTTCTTTATCTAAGATAAAATTATCTTTTTGGATAGCTATAATTTTGGATGCGTCATTCAAGTTCATCCCCAATTCGTTATCAAAACGGGATACTACATAATACACAGGTTTTTCTCCATCTGTAGCAGCTTTTGGATGCGACCATTTGAGTACTACACTTCCTTCTACCAATGTAGCCCTCAAACTATCAGGAGGTAACGGAGGTATTGGGTCTTTCCAAGGCATAGCTGGTAAAAGAGCAGGGTATTTATAATATTTGATTTGAAGCGTATCCAATATTCTTAAAGGGTTTTTAATCAATGACTTAGCAGAAAAAAACATACTCCCTTGTATATTTTTGTATTTTCTATTGAGCATAATTTGTCTGAAAATTTCTGAAGATTGTTGCCATGTACTTTCTTCATCAGGGCTTCCTATTTTAAAAGCACCATGCCCTCCATAAATATGTCTCCCGAAATTATTTTCATTCCACCACTCAATTAAAACCTCATAAGGAGCATATTTTGATTGTGTACTCCAATAAATTTGTGGTGTCAGATAGTCTATCCAACCTTTTTCGAGCCATTTACGAGTATCTGCATACAAATGGTCGTAAGATGGTTGCCCTACTCTTGTATCTGAGCCTCTTAAATCTTGAGTTTTATTTCTCCACCCACCTACAGGACTTATTCCAAACTTCACTTTAGGTTTGATAACACGAAGGCTATCAGAAATAGCTTGTATAAATAAATCAATGTTATTTCTTCTCCAGTCTTCAATATTTGTAAAATCTTTTCCAAATTTATCAAAGGTATCATCATCATTGATACTTTCACCTGTTATTTTGTATGGATAGAAATAGTCATCAAAATGCAAACCATCAATGTCATATTTTCTAACTATTTCCAAAGCTACTTTTACTAAGTAAGTTCTCACTTCAGGAATACCAGGGTTGAAATAAACCCTATCACCATACTTAAAAAACCATTTAGGTTCTTTTTTGGTAATATGGTCAGGGTGAATGCTACTAAAAGTTACACTGCTAATAGCCCTATACGGATTTACCCATGCATGAAACTCAAATCCTTTTTGATGACATTGCTCTATCATCCATGCTGTAGGGTCGTAATAAGGATTGGGTGGTGTTCCTTGTTTTCCTTGTAACACTTCTGACCAAGGCTCAAAACTGCTTTCATAGAGAGCATCGGCAGAGGGTCTGATTTGAGTTAGAATAGTATTAAAGTTATGCTTTTTAAACTTTTCTAAGAGTTCTGTGTATTCTTTTTGTTGTGTTTCGGTATCTAAGTTTCTTCTTGAAGGCCAGTCTATATTACCTATGGTAGTTATCCAAACAGCTCTCATCTCTCTACGAGGATAAAGTGTTTGTGCGTACGAAATTTCAATCAAGAAAAGTAAAATGAGATATAGTTTTTTCACTAAGAAAGAGTTTGTTCAAAATTTTGTAATTTTACTACTTGTAGCAATTTGTAACTTTTTTTGGTTACTGACAATATATTGATTAGAAAAATTTTATGCAGTTATTCAAAATAGTATTTTTTTATTTTTTTTCAATGACTGTTTTTAGTCAGAATATAGAGGCTGAACTTACCAAAATCTATACTCAAAACAATTTGATTGGCATGTCTGTGATTGGTATTTGTAACAAAGAAATTAAAATCAATTTTCATAAGGGATTTGCTCATGAAAAACAAAAAGTTACCATTCAAAAAAACACAAAATATAGAATAGCTTCTGTTTCCAAAACAATTACAACCATTGCTCTCATGCAATTATGGGAAAAAGGTCTTTTTAAATTAGATGATGACATCAATAAATATTTAGGCTTTTCTTTAAGGAATCCTTATTACCCTGATATACCTATTACTTTTAGAATGCTTTTATCTCATACTTCTTCTATCACAGATGGGACAGGTTATGAAAATTTTACTAACAGCAGTTATCAGAATAATATCCCTTCTGTTTCAGCATTATTTACTACACAAGGAGATTTTTATACCCCTGATATGTTCTTGAATAAAAAACCTAATAGTTTTTTTACTTATTCTAATGCTACTTATGGTATAATAGGTACACTCATAGAAAAAATCTCAGGGATGCGTTTTGATATGTATTGTAAGAAAAATATTTTTTCTCCTTTGGGATTGGATGCGAGTTTCAATATTCAAGATATTCAGAACTTACACCAAATAGCTACTTTGTATAGAAAAAAAGATAATGAGTGGATTCCTCAGACTGATAATTTTTCAGAAAAAAAGCCTCAGAATAAAGATTTGAGCAAGTACATTGTAGGTAGTAATGGTTTTATTTTTGCCCCTCAGGGTGGACTTCGTATTTCAGCTCAAGATTTAGCAACTCTTACTTTTATGTTTATGAATCACGGCATATACAAAAATGTAAGAATATTAAAGCCCGAAACAGTTAAGACTATGTTTTCTCCACAATGGACATACAATGGTTCTAATGGAGATGATTATCATGGCTTATTTAAACAGTGGGGTTTGGGTTTGCATATTACCACACAAACAACTAAAGGAGATATCGTTTTTCCTAATAAAAAAATGACTGGACACCCTGGTGAAGCTTATGGGCTTATTAGTGATTGGTATATGAATTTAGAAACAGGTGAAGCCGTTATTTTTATCACAAATGGCTCTGCAAATCCATATAAAACAGGCTCAAAAAGTGCATTTTATGCTCCAGAAGAAGAAATTTTTCAAGCAGTATATCAAGCTTTACAAAAAAAATGCTCCAAATAAATATTATTCTTCTTCTCTGCTCTGAAAAGTTTTCATGTAGGCATCGCCTATTGAAAACAGTCCAATATGTGTACGATAAGCATTAAAAAGATTTTTCGTATTTTCATCATAAATTTCAGCCAATGCAGTCATCATTTTAGCTTGAATGGAAGGCTTGTATTTAAAAATTTCTAAAATATTTACTTGAGGAATCACATATAACCAACTCTCTTCTGAACGGACTACAGCATTATACACTCTTTCGCTCTCTAGAAGCAAAGCATTTACCCCAATAGCAATATATCTTTTAGCAAAAGCCAAAGGTTCAAAATTTTCTTGTAAATCAAGGTTTAACTCTACCATACCAGATTGAATGATGTACAGAGCTTGCCCTGGGTCGTTTCTAAAAAAAACCACCTCGTTTTGTTTATACTCTCTTAAATGAACGAAAGGAATGAATTCTTCAAGCTCTTTTTCATTGAGTTTCTCAAACAATTTTACTTTCCTGAAAAAAGCAAAAAACTCTAATTCTTTTCTTGTATAGACTTTTCGGAATGGGTTTGGGATTTTCATAGCAAGATATTTATTGAAACTCAAATTCTACTTTTAATACTTTCTGGGTTTGAGAAGTAATTTTAAAAGCCTCACTACCCCTTAGACCTGCAATATACACTATTTTTTCGCCTGAAATTACAACAAAAATTCTGTTCTTAAGATTTTTTGGGATTTTCTGGTTGATAAGAAAATCGCTTACTTTTTGTTTTCCTTTCATACCCAATGGCTGAAAGCTATCACCTTGCTCCCAAACTCTAATTTTTAAAGGAAACTCTAGTTTTTCTACATCTAAATAAGCTATTGTATTATTTCTTTCAAAAATGATGTTTTGATTATCTATAACTTTACTTTTTAAGTAAAAAAAAGGTGTTTCAAGATTCTCATTGATATTTAGATAATACTCTGTTTTTGGTATTTCCTGAAAAATTATGGGCGTTATTACAAGCCTATTTCTATCCCAAACAGCCCAGTAATTTTCAGAGTAAAAGTCTGCTCCTGTTTCCTTACAATCAGCTATTTGCTGGCATTGTCGAAAAGAAAAATCGTACTCTTTGAGTATTTCATAAAGCAAAGGCATATCTATACTCTCATGCAATTGTAGATAAACTACTTGTCCTTTTATTTGTAAGTATTGCTCCTTGATAGATTGTACTTTTTCTTGATATACTTTTTCTACACTCTGCAAACGAACTGTTGTTTCTGAAAAAGTATCTAAAAGATTACTATTGAGCGTTTCTAAGGCTGGTACAATCTGATGGCGAATAAAATTTCGAGTATATTTATCAGAAGCATTGGAAGCATCCTCCATCCATACAATATCGCTTTTTTGAGCAAAATCTTCTATTTGTCTGCGTGTGGCAAAAAGTAAAGGGCGAATGATGCTTCCTTTTTTGGATAAAATACCTCTCAAACCTGCAATTCCTGTACCTTTGGCTAAATTATAAAGTGTAGTTTCAAGGCTATCATTCAAATGGTGAGCTGTAGCAATGTAATGATAAGCATATTGCTCTCTTACTTCTTCAAAAAAACTATAACGCAACTCTCTTGCAGCCATTTGAATAGAAACTTTATACTCTTTTGCATAAAGTTCTGTATCAAATTTTCTAAAATAAAAAGGTATTTGAAACTTTTTAGCAAGGTTTTCTACAAAAATAGCTTCTTGATCAGCCTCTTCTCTTAAGCCAAAATGACAATGAATGATACCAAATTTGTAAGGAGATTGAGCAAATACGTGAGCCATTACTATAGAGTCTATTCCTCCACTAATAGCAAGCAAGATTTTATCATTTGCTTCAAATAGTTGTTCTTTTTTTACAAATTGAATAAAATCTTGATACATTTTAACTTTCTGTCTTTTTTACAATAGCATGGATTACAGTATCTAACTCTTGAGCAGCTTGTTTCATATATTCAAAGAGTTTGGCATTTTCATCATCCAATTTTGATTTATCTATAATATCTATTAAACCTAAAATAGAACTTAATGGACGACGTATAGTGTGTGATTGAATATAGGCTATTTCCTCTAAACTTGCATTTTGTCTTTTTAGTTTATCAATATTGGTATAATTGAATGAAACAGCCCAAACGCCTTGGTTATCATTGAATACAGGAAACATACGTGTTTGAACCCATAATTTTGTGCCATTTGGAAAATTTAGTTCTCTTTCAGAAGAAATGGGCATTCCATCTAAAACTTTCTTAAAATTATATTTTATGGTATCTACTGCATCAGAAGAAGCATAATCGAATATATTTTGTCCTTCTTGCATTTCTTGGTTATAAAGAACTTTACAACTTTCCTGAGCTGCTTTGTTGAAAGATAGTATTTTCCCATCGGTATCTACTAAAATGTTGATATCAGAAGTGCTATTTAAGATAGCCTTGAGCATTCCTTCTGATTTTCTTAGAATTACCTCTTGTCTTTTTTTATCTGTAATATCTCGCAACACAAATATATAACCAGCCTCAAAGGGATAGAGAAACACCCTAAACCACGTATCATTTTTTTCTAAGTAAAATACCTCTTCTTGGACTTCTTGGCTTCTTGAAGCTCTGTGAATCATATCTTTGTAAATACTTACCTTTTGAGGTTCAAGTGGTGAAAAAAGGCTTCTGCCCAATATTTCGTCTTCAGAGAATTCTAAATATTTTAAAAAGGTTTTATTAACTTTAATAACTTCTTTTTGGTGGTTGATAACTAAAAATCCTTCTTTGATAATATCTAATACTTCGTTTGTGAGTCGTGTATAATTTATAAGGGAAGAGTAAAATTCTTGAGTCATTTCTTAAAAGTTTTGTCGTATATTTGCCAAAAATATGTTTTTTTTTATTTCAAACAAAACAGTAAAACTATCCGTTTTTTAGTTTTACAAGATTCTTTCTTTAATTATGACTGTACTTCCTTATACCAAAGACAACAAAGGTAAAAAAGAACAAGTAGCTGAAATGTTTGATAACATTTCTCCTAAATACGACCTTCTCAATAGAGTTTTAAGTGTGGGTATTGATATTATTTGGCGAAAGCAAGCTCTTTCTTTCCTTAAAAAAGACAATCCAAAGTTTATGTTGGATATTGCAACCGGCACTGGTGATTTTGCGTTAGAAGCTTTGGCACAACTCAAGCCTGAAAAAATTATAGGCGTAGATATTTCGGAAGGAATGCTTGCTCAAGGAAGAGAAAAAATGAAAAATAAAAAGTTAGAGCATAAAATTGAACTCCAAAAAGGTGATTCGGAACGATTGTTGTTTGATGATAATACTTTTGATGCTGTAATCGTAGCTTTTGGTGTTAGAAATTTTGAAAACCTTGAAAAAGGGCTTTCAGATATGTATAGAGTGCTAAAACCTGAAGGGAAAGTGGTTATTTTGGAATTTTCAAAACCGAAGGTATTTCCGATAAAGCAATTGTATAATTTTTATTTTAAGAATATTTTGCCGAATATTGGCAAAGCCATTTCCAAAGATGCAAGAGCTTACACGTATCTGCCCGAATCTGTTCAGGCTTTCCCAGAAGGAAACAGTTTTGTAAGCATTTTAGAAAAAGTTGGCTTTCAAGAAACACTTTGCAAGCCTTTGAGCTTTGGAATTAGTTCAGTTTATGTAGGAAAAAAGAAAGTTTAAATATTTAGTATTCAATGAAATTTTTGCGTTTTTTAGTCTTAAACTTTATTTCTTGTGTATTTTTATTTCCATCAATTAGCTTTGCACAAGGGCATATCACTCATTTAGACGATTATGATGAAAAACCCATTCATTATGGTTTTGTTTTAGGGCTGAATCAGTCTTGGTTTAACATGAAAACCAGTGATGCTTACGCTAATAGCAATTTTATAGCAAAAACAAAGTTTTCAACAGGTTTTGCTGTTGGGCTTTCTATGAGTCTCCAGCCTACAGAACTTTTTGCTATCAGAATATCGCCTTCGGCTGTCTTTGGACAACGCATCATTACCTTCCAAGACCAAGCAACCAATGTAGTCACAGAAAAAGTGGTAGAATCTACAATTGGCGAAATCCCTATTACATTCAAATTCAAATCGCAACGCAGACACAATGGACGTATGTTTATGCTTTTGGGTATCAAACCTTCGTTTTCGCTTGCTACTAAAGCAGCTCAAGAAACCGAACGCATTCGTGTAAAAACTACCGATTTCGCTATTGAATATGGATTTGGATTTGAAAAATTTAACGAAATGTTCAAATTTGCTCCTGAAATACGTTTTTCACATGGTTTAGGAAATATTCTTGTCCCTGATGCCAATCAATTTAGTAGTCAAATCAGCAGACTTGTAAACCACAGCGTTTCATTCTATCTGTTTTTTGAATAGCATGTTAAAAGCTACACAAGACGTTTTAAATTATTTCAAAGAATCTCGTCAAGATTATAGTGTCATAAAAGCCTATTGTCGTACTATTTATCTCTTAGGTACACAAGAAGATTTTCAAGTTATTGAGGCTTTTTTCCTTGAAAACTTTCAAAATTCATATACTCATGCTTTGGTGAATATACTCATCAAATCTGAAAATCCTCACAACACAGCCCAATTAATTTTAGACACTTGTTTTGAAAATAATTTGCTCAAAGAAAATGCTCCCAAAGAATTATTAAACCTATTAGGCTACTTTCGATATGAGCCTGCCCTACCTATTTTAGAACATTATGTATTTCAAGAAAATAGTTATTATATCAACCAATCGGCTGTTTTAGGGATTTTATATTTCGATTGTAGCCATCTGCAAGACCAAATCAAGCAAGCTATAGAGGAATGTTATGGAAAGAATTTATTTAAAGAGTTTATGCCTGCTTTGGTAGCCAAGTTAGATGACAAAACAGAAATTTTAGAAAATTTATACACCTTAGGTGCTACCATTTGTTCCACAGACTGCAACGGAGGCATTGTATTGGGCTTTGCTCTTTCAGGTGCAGAGGGCGAAACATATTTCAGAAAAGTATATGCTGACCCATATTGGGAGCTTGATTCTGGTGCAACAGGCTCTGTATATTGGACTTATATGGGCTTTCAGCATTTCGGCATTACATTTAAAAAATTATACCAAGAACTTAAAAATACACAAGACCCTAAAATTGAAAAGCATTTAACTAGACTTATACTTGGGTTTTTAAGGCTCAAAATTAATCTAAACCTTAAATCTGAGATGTTACCCATTCAAAATAATGTTTCTGAGAGTTTTTTGTCTATTTACAAAAGGCTGTATGGCTGGGAAGACCCAAATAAAAGCAATAATATCACTGATTTTGCAAAAAAACATGATATAGATAAAAAATCTTATGAGTATGATTTACAAAAGGAAGCCTACGAATTAGAACGGCTATTGGGACAAAAAGTCCAAGAAGAAATTTTATTACAGAATTTAAAGTCAGAAAATATTCATTAGCTATAAAATAAAGACTATTTTGCAAACGTTTATTTTGCAACAACGTTTCAAAAATACAAACCCATGAAAAAGTTATTTTTAATCATTGCTTTATTCTCATTTATGAAAGTAAAAGGCCAAACTACTCCCCCAAAAGCAACTATCAAGCCCAAAGAACTGATTACACATGGGCATAAACGTATTGACAACTATTATTGGCTCAACAATCGAGAAAATCCTGAAGTCATTGAGTATCTCAAAGCAGAAAATGCTTATTTGGATAAAATGATGTCTCCAAGTAAAAAGCTACAAGACAAGCTTTTTGATGAAATGAAGGCTCGTATCAAAGAAGATGATGAGAGTTTACCTTACAAATCCAATGGTTATTTTTATTATACTCGTTTTGAGAAAGGAAAGGAATATGCTATCAGTTGTCGTAAAAAAGGCGATTTGAAAGCTCAAGAAGAAATTTTATTAGACCAAAACGAATTGGCTAAAAAGTCAAAATATTTTGCATTGGGAGCTTTATCAGTAAGCACTGATAACCAACTCATTGCCTACGCTACTGATACTGTAAGCCGTAGAATTTATACTGTGTATTTTAAAGATTTGAAAACAGGTAAAAATCTACCTGATGTGATTAAAAATACAACTGGCAATGTGGTTTGGGCAAATGACAACAAAACTTTGTTTTATAGTCGCCAAGACCAACAAACTTTGCGTGCTTTCCAAATTTATAAACATACTTTGGGTACAGATGCAAGCAAAGACGAATTGGTGTATGAAGAAAAAGATGAAACTTTTAGCTGTTATGTAAGCAAAACAAAATCAAAGAAATACATTATGATTGTCTCTGGTAGTACAGTAGCTTCAGAAGTTCGTTTCTTGGATGCTGACAAACCTGCTGGCAAATTTCAAATATTTTTACCTCGTAAAAGAGACCATTTGTATAGTGTGAGTCATTTTGGAGATAAATTTTATGTTGTAACCAACATGGATGCTCTTAACTATAAACTCATGGAAACATCTGTAAAGAAAACAGATGATATAAAGCTTTGGAAAGAAGTAATTGCACACAGAAAAGATGTTTTCTTAGAAGACGTTGAGATTTTCAAAGATTTCTTGGTAGTTGGTGAGCGTAAAAATGGCTTACTTAATATGCGTGTGATTCGTTGGAAAGACAAACAAGAACATTTCTTAGATTTTGGAGAAGCTGCTTATTCTGCTTATGCCTCTGTAAACCCTGATTTTGACACTAAGATCTTGCGTTATGGTTATACTTCGCTAACAACGCCCAACTCCACTTATGACTACGACATGGAGAAACGTACCAAAACCCTTATGAAGCAACAAGAAATTTTAGGTGGTAAATTTGATTCTAAAAACTACATCACCGAAAGAATTTATGTTACTGCTCGTGATGGGGCAAAAGTACCAATGTCAATAGTTTACCATAAAAATACCAAAAAAGATGGCAATGCTCCCCTACTTCAGTATGCGTATGGTTCGTATGGGGCAACGATGGATGTATATTTTAGTTCTGCAAGATTGAGTTTGCTTGATAGAGGCTTCGTATATGCTCTTTGCCATATCAGAGGTGGACAAGATTTGGGTAGAGCTTGGTATGATGATGGTAAAATGTTCAACAAGAAAAATACTTTCTACGACTTTATTGATTGTTCCGTATATTTATTAGAAAACAAATATACCAACAAAGAAAAATTATTTGCAGAAGGTGGTAGTGCTGGTGGCTTATTGATGGGTGCTATTGCAAATATGCGTCCCGATTTGTATAAAGGTATTATTGCGGAAGTACCTTTTGTAGATGTCATTACAACCATGCTTGATGAGTCTATTCCTCTGACTACAGGCGAATGGGACGAGTGGGGAAATCCTAAAAATGTAGATAGCTATGTTTATATGCTTTCTTACTCTCCCTACGACCAAGTAGAAAAACGCCCTTACCCTCATATGCTTGTAACCACAGGTCTTTACGACTCACAAGTACAATATTGGGAGCCTGCTAAATGGGTAGCGAAACTTCGTACTCTCAAAACAGATAACAACATGCTTCTTTTGCATACCAATATGGATGCTGGACATGGTGGAGCTTCTGGACGCTTCCAAGCTCTGAAAGAAGTAGCTCTTAATTTTGCCTTTATGTTCCAAATTTTAGGTATTACAGAATAATTTTTTTAATATATTTGCATTTTCAAGCATCAGAGACTTTTCGTTTCTGATGCTTTTTTGTGAAAAATTAAAAATGATGACTCAAGAAGAACGCCAACAAAAATTTGAGCTTTTTGTAGAAGCTATGAATGTACCTTTAGAAATTAGAACAAATAAACTAGTTTCAAGATTTTCTATTCTACCATTATTAACATTTTTATTTATGCTAATAGGAATAGTCTTAGTTCCCTTTAGTATTATAAATATAAAATTTATTTATGGGAGCATCACTCTCATCATTTCTAGTATATTAATACTTGTTTGGTTCCTTTTCCAGAAAGGTGAAAAAGAAAAAAAGATTGAAATGATTATAAATTATAACGGTATTGATACACACGAAGTAGGTTTTTGGGGATGGGATGATATTTCTGATGAGCATATTAGATATGATAAAAGTACTGAACATCCAAAATCCTATTTATGCTATGAATGCCCTAATGGAAGTGTAAGGATTTTACTCTCAGATTATGAGGAATGTTCTGGTTTAGGTTTTTATTTAAAACAATATCGAGAATTTCATTACATCAAGAAAAATACTTTTAATTTATAACTATGACTCAAGAAGAACGCCAACAAAAATTTGAGCTTTTTGTGCAAGCTATGAATGTGCCTTCAAAGATTGAAATTTATAAGCCTACATACATATCTCTAAAAATAGCTGTCCTATTCTCAGTTTTTATATTGCTGATGATTATTACCTTGCTTGTAGATGGACATTATTTTTTTATTTCTTTTCTTATTAGTTACCCTTTACTAATATTTGGGAGTATATATTATGAAATAAAACGAAAAAAAGAAGAAAAGAAAATTAAAAAACCTGAAGTAATCCTGAATAGTGATGGTATTTATACACGAGAAGTTGGTTTCTTTGACTGGGATGATATTCGTGATGAACACATCAGATACGATAAAAATATTCAAATAAAGAAATATGAACTCTGTTATCAATATCCTAATGGAAATGTACGACTACAATTGACAGATTTTTTCTTTGATGGACATAATTTACAATTATACCTAAAACAATACCGTGAGTTACATCATATTAAGAAAAACACTTTTAATCTTTAATTTATGACTCAGGAAGAACGCCAACAAAAATTCAATCTGTTCTTAGAAGGCTTTGGAATGCCTCCTCAAATAGAGGTAAACTATTCAAGACTTAAATTGCTGGGTTTAATGGCTTCTGGAATTTTTACAATCCTTTTTTTTACATATTCATTTATTATGTTCTATCCAAAACTAGAGAAATCTCTACAAACAATAATGATTTTATCTTATGTTATTTTGTGTGGAGTAATAGAAATGGTCTTTAAAATTTACTCACTCATAAAATCTTTTTTTGATAAGAACCCTATTTTAATAATCAGTCCTGATGGAATTTATACTCGAAAAGCTAATTTCTTAGAGTGGAATAATATTTATAGCGAACACATAGAAAAAGTAGTTAAGAATAGAAGTAATGACAAGTATTATTTTTGTTACAACTATCCTGATGGTGATGTAAGACTGCAAGTTTCAGGCTTTAATTTAGACACTAACGAATTAAAATTTTATTTAGAGAAATATCGACAATTGTACAATATCAAGAAAAACACTTTTCATTTATAAGCCCTATGACTCAGGAAGAATGCCAACAAAAATTTGAGCTTTTTGTGGAAGGTTTAGGAATGCCTTTAGAATTAAAAGCAAATAAAGTTACTTCAAAATTTTCTATTCTACCATTTTTGAAAAAGATAAAATTCTTTTGGCTGAAGGCAGGTGAGAAGTTTTAAATAATAATTTTTTCATAAAAAAAGTTTTTGAAAATTTGCTTACTCGTAGGCTTTTCAGCATCCGCCCCCTGTTTTAAAGACTTTTAGGGTTATGTCTGTTTGGTTGTTGGGTTATTTTGTTATTGGCTTTCCTGAAGTGCCTTTAAGTTGCTCTGCATTGTATCCAGCCCCTTTGAGATTAGCCTCTTTGAGGTTAGCCCCTGCGAGGTCAACCCCTCTGAGGTCAGCGTCTCTGAGGTCAATATTTTGGAAGTATCGTTCTCCTTTTCTATATCGCTCAAGGAGTTCTGTCGCACTCATTTTGGTTTGTGCTTGTGCGTAGAGGGCAGTCATCAAAAATAGGGCTACCAAAAATGTGAGTTTTTTCATTGAGATAAAGAGTTTTTTAATGTTTGCTTACTCGTAGGCTTTTCAGCATCCACGCCCTGTTTTTAAAGACTTTCGGTGTTGTGTCCGTTTCGTTATTGCTTTTTAGAAGCCTTTTTGTTTCATTTTTTGGATAAATTCGTCTCTAGGGTCATCAAAAAAAGCATATACGCACTTTGTACGGTTTCTATCAAAACAAACCAAGTGGATACGAATACCTATTCTAGCTTCGTATACCTCTAGATTACCATAATTACCTCTGACCTCCAATACTAAGTTTTTAACCTCATTTCCTCTAAGAAATACTCTAAACTTATCTTGTGAACCTTTCTCGGGGGAATATGCCCGAACAGAAATCTTGGAATCAGTATTTTCAAAATACTGAGTACTACTGAAATCACCTTTTTCTTCTTTTTTGAATTCTAAATCAAACGTTGTTACTGACTGTGCTTTTACAAAAGAAAAGCCCAAAAGCATAAAGGCTACAAGTGTGAAAATTGTTTTTTTCATTGAGATAAATTGTTTTTTGAACTTAATTACTAATTTGTGATTAAATATATAAAATATCATAATAAGAATTTAGTTTCTTGACAACTTTTTATCTTTGTTATAACTTATTGATAATTAGTACACTATTAAGCAAAAAGCTTTAGGTATACCTAAAAAGTGAATCCCCTTGCTCTTCGGAATTTATAATTCCGAAGTATTATCTCAAGATTTTTAATCTGTTTTTATTTGATTTATAAAATCCTTGATAAAGCTTCGTGATTAACTTCATTGAGCCCTTTGGGGTTGCAAATCACTAATCATAAGTTTTTATAATCAGGTATCCTTGGCAAGAAAATTGTAAAAGTATGATTTTTACATAATTATGATACTTTCTTCTGTCATTAGTTTTTTCAAAAAGATGCGTTTAAACACTCTCAAAAGTTTTGATAAAAATATTCCCACATCTCAACTAAGAATCAGCATTTGTGAGCAAAATACTGATATAGCTCAAATATTTTCCAAAGTCTTTGAAAAAGTACCTTATGTTGAGATTTTACAAGGCAATATTTTTCATCTCAAAGCACAAGCCATTGTAAGTCCAGCAAATAGTTTTGGTGATATGAGTGGTGGTTTTGATAAAGCCCTTGACAATTTTTTTGAAGGCAACTTACAGCCTAAAGTATTAAAACATATCCAAAATCATTATTTAGGTGAAATGCCCGTAGGTGTCGCTGATACCATTGCCACCTCAAATGCTTGGTATCCTTATCTTATCATAGCACCCACCATGCGAATACCCAGCAATGTAGGGCAGAGTATTCATGCATATTTAGCTATGAGAGCTATTTTAATAGCCATCATAAAACATAATTTAAGTTCAGAGAATAAAATCAACCATTTTGTTATGCCTAGTTTATGCACTGGTGTAGGCAGAATGCCTTATCAAGAAGCTGGAGAGCAAATACTGACTGCTATTCATAATATTTTAGAAGGTGGCTGGAAAGAATCCGTTCATCCTGCATTAGCTCCTTATTCCATCAAAAAAAATGATTCAAACTTTTCTCTTAAAACATTATAGTTATACAAACTGTAAAATGCGTATATTTATATTTTAACAAATGGTAACTCTTTCTTTTTTTAAATATCAAGGCTTTTTAAATCGTTGGTGGGCTCTCAAACAAATGGGTACTACCCCCAAATTATTAAAAAAAGTGGAAGGACTTCAATTTTCTAAATTGCTTGGTAGTGGTGGAAAGCAGGGTTTTAGCATTCTGCCTAATTTTGGTTTATACAGCCTTTTGTGTGTTTGGAATGATGAACCATCTGCTACACATTTTTTTACTGAAAATTCTATTTTTAAAAACTTTCAGCATCATTCATCTACACACCAAACTATTTTTTTAAAAGCACTTACTTCGCATGGTAAATGGGATGGCGTAGAACCTTTCAAAAATCCCAAAGAAAAAACAACTGGAAAAATTGCTGTTATTACAAGAGCGAAAATAAAATTGAGTAAACTTTGGCAATTTTGGCGATTTGTGCGTCCTGTCAGTAAAGATATGTATAAAAAAGATGGTCTTATATTTTCTGTGGGTATTGGCGAGCTTCCTCTTATTCAGCAAGCTACTTTTAGCATTTGGGAAAGTACAGAAAAAATGGTTGAATATGCTTACAAAGACAATCCTCATAGGCAAGTAATTCAGAAAACAAGAGAATTGGGCTGGTATAGCGAAGAGCTTTTTGCAAGATTTTCTATTGTATCTGTTGTTGGAGAGGGTGTTATTCCATTAGATACATTAACAGCTCATCACTTATAATTTATCACTATTTATCTATCATGAATCACATCCATAATCAAATGAATGACTTTATCCAAGGAAACAGAAGCATCTTCTAAAAGTTTGATATACTTCATTTTCGTTTCTATATCTTTTTCTTCTTTGATAAGATGAATCAGTCCCATAATCGTAGATAAAGCACCTCTTACTTTATGACTTTGTTGCCAAGCTATTTGGGTTAGTTTTTCGTTTTGATTCATAATTTGTATTTCAGCTTTTTTTCTAGCATCAATATCCACATAATTAAAAGCTACTCCAAACAAGCTATTATCTGCATCATAAACGGGATAATAGGTTACTTCTATCCAGCTTACAAAATCTCCAAATTGGATTTTTCTTTCCGTTTTGGTCATTTCACCTTGTAAAGCTTTTTGGAAATATTGTTGAAATTCTGCATAATCATCTTGTAAAACATAATGTCTGAAATCATCTCCATAGTTTACCTCTTTACCAAAAAACTGAGTAATACTTTCTTGGGCAACCTTATTGAAATTTAAAACTTTATAGTTTGTATCTACCAGTACATTACCATCATTAGTACTATCCATCATGGCTTTGAGCATCATTTCAGAAGATTTTAGTTGTTCTTTGGCAAAATGTTCAGAACTCACATCATAACCCACACACATGATACCCAAAGGATTTTTATCATCATCTTCTATCACAGAGGCTTCCCATTTTATCCAGAAATACTTACCTTCTGATTTATAAACGTTTTTAATCTTAATCTGAAAAATCTGATCAGGATTTTCTATACATGCATTTATCATTTTCATACAATGCTCCCTGTCATCAGGATGTAGAGTATCAGCTAAATGTGTTCCTACGAATTCACCGTTCCAAAAATCAAATCTTTTTTTAAAAGCATCATTCACAAAAGTGTATTCTCCACTTACATTAAGAACAGCCACTGATATATTTTGTGAATGAAGTAAGTATTTAGGTATATAGTCTTTAAAAGATATCATTCAATTTTATAGATTTTTGCATAGGATAGGTCTTCATAAAACTATACATTTTCAAAAATGTTTCAAAGAAATATAACAAAAAATCAACATAAAACCCATAAAGCATGCTCTATGGGTTTGTAAAATTCTTTAGATTTTTTTCTTTATTTTACTTATTTCCAAACACTTGCACCCAATAACTCCCGTAAAAACCTACACCAAGTGTTTTATACCCACCCATAATATTCTCTCGGTGTCCCTTGCTATTCATCCACATTTCTACAACTCCTTCAGGACTTACACTTCCCATAGCAATATTTTCGCCAAAACCACTACCAAATTTTCCAATTCTGCTAAAAGTCTTACAAGTTTCTTTTAGTTCACCATTGATTCTATCATGAGTATTATGATTAAAATAATTATCTTTTTCCATATCAGCGGCATGATAACGAGCAGCTCTTGCCAAATCAGGACTCCAAGTAAATGCAGGTAAGCCATTTTTAGCTCTTTCAATATTTGTTAGTCTTAAAACTTCTTTTTCAAAAGCCTCATTTTGAGCTGGTACATTTTCAGTACCTGTGGGACACCCTACAAAAGAAATTTCTTGATTATTGTTGTTAGAGTTTGAATTGTTATTGTTTGTATTCGAATTATTATTAGAGTTTGAATTGTTGTTATTATTATTTGTATTCGAATTGTTACTTCCTATCTTTTGTATTACGATTGAAGAAACAAGATTGTTAAAGTTTCCTAATGATGCAGCATCTTGCGAGAGTGTAAAAGTTTCTCCCTGAAAATCAGCATGTTCATACAATGTTACTTTCAAACCTTGAGGAATTTTAATAGATTGAATTACATCGTTGCCAACAGTTAAATCAGAGATATTATATTCACCTATATTTAAGACCTGTGAACGCCCCTGAAATTTGGGTTCGCTATATACTACCACATTTTTGGTATTGGCAAGATTTTGAGCATTAGAAATAATACTCCAACATAGTAATGTAAAAAGGAGATTCAATTTTTTCATAAGTGTACAATTTTAAACAAGATACATATTACCATAAACATGCCAAAATAAAAATAGCAGTTGTGAAAACTGCTATTTTTATAATATGTTATTTTAAACTATGATTTCTTTTTGCTCTTGAACAAGTGTTAGTACTTCATCATCCATGAGGCGAGTCGCAAGCCATTTGGTTTTAGGAAGTTCATAAGCAAAGAAGAATTTCATGGTATGTATTTTACTTTCGTAGAAAGCTAATTCCTCTCCTTGAGGATTTTTAGTTAATATTTGTACTTTGGCAACAGTTGCTTGTTTGAGCCACTGCCAAGAAATCATAATCAAACTTGCCATTTCCATAAACAAATTGGCATCTGCAAGGAAAAGCTCAAATTCTTGTTTCATAGCAAAGCCAAGTAATTTTTGCATTACTTGTTGCATTCTACCAAGTTCTTTTTGTAAAAGCTCTACATGCTTTTTAAATTCTTCATGAGTGGATGCTTCCTGAAGTGTTTTAGAAATTTCTTGCATCAGAGCCATAGCAGCAGCACCATTTTTCATAGTAAGCTTTCTACCTAACAAATCCTGCGATTGAATAGCTGTTGTACCTTCATAGATACTTGCAATACGAATATCTCTGTATAACTGCTCAATTGGAAAATCTTCGCAATACCCATAACCACCAAATACTTGCATGGCTTCACTTACAGATTTAATACCATATTCAGAAGGGAATGTTTTAGCAATAGGTGTCAGAATATCCAATAACAAACTATAATTTTCTTTTTCTTCACCTTCTGTAACTTCTATCAAATCTGCATATCTGGCACATTCCAAAAGCAAACTCAGAGCACCCTCAGCCACAGCTTTTTGGAATAAAAGCATACGTCTTACATCAGGGTGATTGATAATTTTGGTTTGTGGAGTAGTTTTTTGGTCTTTTTCATCTAATCTTCTACCCTGAGGACGTTCTTGTGCATATTGTAAAGATGCATAATAAGCATTGGTTGCAATAGATGCTCCTACCACACCCACACCTAAACGAGCTTCATTCATCATTTGAAACATATATTTCAAACCTTGATTAGCTTCTCCTACCAAATAACCTTTACAGTTGTTGTTATCTCCTATCATCAAGTGCATAGCAGGAGTACTTTTTTGCCCCATTTTATGGTAAATGCTTCCTGCTGCTACATCATTGTTTACAAATTGTCCATTTTCTTCTCTAAATTTAGGAACAATAAACAATGAAATTCCTTTTATACCCGCAGGTGCTCCTTCTATACGAGCAAGTAATAGATGTATAATATTTTCAGCTTGATTATGTTCTCCTGCTGAAATAAAGACTTTCTGTCCTTTAATTGAGTATGAGCCATCTTCTAAAAGTTTTGCAGAGGATGTAATATCAGATAGAGAACTGCCCGCTTGTGGTTCTGTAAGTGCCATTGTACCTTGCCATTCACCAGAAAGCATTTTAGGAACATATTTATCTTTGAGTGTTTGGTTTGCAAAACTAATGATAAGTCTTGCAGCACCTGAAGAAAGCCCAGTAAACATAGATGCACCATTGTTGGCTGCACTCAGAATAAAAGTTGCTAAAGAATACACAGAAGCAGGAACTTGTCCTCCACCAGCTTCATAATTGTAAGTTGCTCCTATCATGCCTGCTTCACCCATTGCTTTCAAATATTTTTTGATAGCAGGGTGTACATTTACCACACCATTTTCTAATTGTGGTTCTTGCACATCCATTTCCCTGAAAGTTGGGTATAAAATATTATCAGCTATTTGCTTAGCCGTATCAAGAATCATATCAAAAGACTCTCTGTTATGGTCTTTAAAATGCTCATACTGAGTTAAGGATTCTATTCCAAAAACCTCGTAGAGTAAAAACTTTAGATTGCGAATGCTTACGTATTGTGCCATAGAAAGTTGTGATTTTAATTACATAATTATTATTAAGCTGTAACTCTTTGCATTTTTAGACGTCTGTACTGTCTAAAAGTTATCATACGCCCTGTTTCTTCATCCCAAAGTGTATAAAACGCACATTTAAGACTTTTCCAAAACGTAAGTGTTGTTACATATTTCTGGAGAATAGGGTTCTCTTTACTACATTTAGCAAGTTTATAGAAAGGTACTTTTGATGCTAAATGGTGAATATGGTGATACCCAATGTTCCCTGAAAAGAAATGCATGATTTTGGGAAGCTTATAATAAGAACTTCCTCTGATAGCAGCCAATAGATAATCCCATTCGTTTTTCCAAGACTTATAGTTGGGGTCGTGTTGATGTTGGATATAAAAAAACCAAACTGCAATAGATGCAAATAACATTACTATTGGAAAATATAAAATAAGAAGTTTCTGATAACCAATCCAGTATCCTAACAAAGCATAAAAAACAATTAGATATACATTGGTTAGAATCAATGTTTTCTTCTCTTTTTTCCAACCTTTTAAAGTGATAAGAGGCAAACGGTTATGAACAAAAATATAATAGAAAGGTCCTATCAAAAATAATACTGGGGCAGAACGATACACTTTATACTTAAATTTTTCCCAAGAAGAAAGCTTTTCATATTCGCCAACTGTAAGTAATGTTATATCTCCAATAGTTCTTGTATCCAATTGCCCTTGATGAGCATGATGATGATTGTGTGTTCTTGCCCAATATTTATATGGAATGAGTGTAAAAAGACTACAGATAATCCCCACTATATCATTGGCTTTTTTAGTAGGCATAAAAGACTGATGACCACAATCATGTTGAATGACAAATACTCTTGTTAAAAACAACCCTGCTCCCAATGTTAGCACCATTCCTCCCCAAATTGTATAATTGTACAAAATACAAGCTCCCACACATAAAGCTATAAAAGGTGGTATTGTATTAAATAACTGGATAAAAGCCTTTTTGTATTCAGGTGTCGTGTAAGGCTTTACGATTTCTTTCCAGTTTTTTAAATCTTCTGTGATTTTTTCAAAGGTGGTATTCATGAGGATGTATGATTTTATTGGAAATATACATAAAAAATAGAATTCTTTCAAAGGTAAATAAGAATTATGAAAAAGTTCTAAGTTATTCTTATTTTATTTATAATTTATTTTATGCTTTTCTTAGTTTTTTTCTTAAAAAATTACTTGTAATTTTCTTTTTTTTAACTACTTTCAAAAATCATTGCCTATTAACATCAATCAAAAATTACACCTAAAAAGCATTATGAAAGAGTTTTTCCAAAGTATTGGCAGTTTCTTCGAGAAAATCATCCAATTTGAAGAATGGGGTTTACATTATTTATGGATTTTAATCCCTGTAGTCATCATTTATATGGCTATTCGAGATCTAACCAATAAATCTCAAACTATCAAACGCAATTTTCCTGTAGTTGGTCGTTTACGTTATTTGTTGGAGTCTATTGGTCCAGAGTTACGTCAATATATTGTAGCCAATAATAGAGAAGAATTACCTTTTAACCGAAGTGAAAGAGCATGGGTATATGCTTCATCTAAAGGGCAAAATAACTTAGAAGGTTTTGGAACAGACAAAGATTTGTATGCTCCAGGGCATGTTTTTATCAATCCTTCTTTATTTGCTTATAAATTACCAGCAGAACACCCCAACAAAAAAGACCCTTACTTTATCCCTTGTGCCAAAGTCATGGGTTTATATAATAAAAGAAAAAAACCTTTCAGACCCTACTCTATTGTCAATATCTCTGCTATGAGTTATGGTTCGCTTTCTAAAAATGCTGTTCAAGCTATGAATTTGGGGTCACAAATGGTTGGTTGTTATCATAATACTGGAGAAGGAGGACTTTCACCTTATCATTCCAATGGAGGGGATGTGATTTTTCATTTTGGGACAGGTTATTTTGGGGTAAGAGATGAAAAAGGTAATTTTTCAATGCAGAAACTTGTTGAATTGGTAGAAAAAAATTCATTTGTAAGAGCCATTGAAATCAAACTTTCGCAAGGAGCAAAACCAGGGAAAGGTGGTATTTTACCAGGGAAAAAAGTAACCCCTGAAATAGCTAAAATTAGAGGTTTACAAGAAGGACAAGATGCTCTTTCACCTGCCTTTCATTCAGCTTTTAGCAATGTACCTGAACTACTAAAATTCATTGAAGATATTGCGGAAAATACTGGTTTGCCAGTAGGCTTCAAAGCAGCTGTTGGAAAAACTGATATGTGGGAGCAACTTGCTGATTTGATGGTACAAACAGGCAAAGGACCTGATTTTATTACCATTGATGGTGGTGAAGGTGGAACAGGAGCAGCTCCTCATGCTTTTTCGGCTCACGTTTCAATTCCATTGATGTTTGCTTTTGCCGAAGTTTATAAAATATTTCAAAAAAGAGGTTTGACAGATAGAATTGTATTTATTGCCTCAGGAAAATTAGGCTTCCCTGCCAAAGCTCTGATGGCATTTGCAATGGGGGCTGACTGTATTAATATTGCTCGTGAAGCCATGCTTTCTGTGGGTTGTATTCAGGCTCAAGTTTGCCACACAAACAACTGCCCTGCTGGAGTAGCTACACAAAATAAGTGGCTCATGGGTGGTCTAGATCCTACGCTTAAATCAGCTCGTTTTGCTAATTATATTAAAACTTTAAGAAAAGAAATTTTGGAAATTACACATGCTTGTAATTACGAACACCCTAGTCAAATGACTATGCACGATTTGGAAGTAGGTATGGGTATTAGTGAAAGTACAAAAACTCTTGCTGATAATTTTGGATATGAAAAAACGCCTATAAACTTCCATAGCGTAGCCGATTTACTCAATTGTCCTCATTTAGGAGGTTTGCATGGTCTCTATGCTGCAAAAAAATAATAACATATTACTTAAAAAGGTATAATTTTTGCTATGTAATTTCCGTTCACTATTTGTAAATTACAAGAAAATGGCTACTTTTGCTGAAGAAAATGAAAAATCTATGACTATAGAAATATCAAAAAATGATAAAAAAACTCCATTCTTTATTGTTGCCTTAGTTGTACTTGCTATTATTAATATCATTTTGGTATATCTGATGATGCAAAACAAACAAGAAAGCTTGGATAAGGATGTTTTTATTGAAAAACAAAAAATAGAACTAGAGGAAACTGGTTCTAAACTTGATTCTTTGAATAGAGAGTTGGATATTCGTATTGCTGAAGCAAAAAAAATGAATAGAGATTATCAGGCTTTATTGGATATTCAAGATCAATTGAAAGCAGATATTGCTAACAAAAAAAACTCTAAAGAAGATATTGAAAGGCTTGTACAAGAATATGATACAAAAATCAAGAATTATGAAACTCTTTTGGCTCAAAAAGATGGAGAAATAAAGAATCTACAAGGCGAAAACAAAGAGCTTAACAAAGAAGTATCTAAAACTCAAACTGAAAAATCACGTTTAGCAGATTCTATTACCAACATTCAAAAACAGAAGAAGGAGTTGGAAGCTACTGTAGCAAAAGCCTCTGTCTTAAAATCTGAAAGTGTTAAAATAGAAGGTATTGATAGTAAAAACAAAATTGATGATGATGGAAAATTCAAATCTAAGAATCTTGAAAGATTGAAAGTCTCTATCAAAGTTTTTGAGAATAGTGCTGCAAAGGTTGGTAGTAAAGATATGTATATGCGTATCATTGAGCCTTCTGGAGCTGTAATGGTAGGTGCTGATGGAGGCAGATTCAGAGATGCTCAAGGAAAGGATATGAATTATACTATTGTTCAGAGTTTTTTGTTTGACAATATCAATAGAACCATTATTCTGATGTTCAGAAAAGGTAACTCTTTCCAAAAAGGTACACATGGTATAGAACTTTATTGTGAAGGTAGTTTAGTTGGAAAAGGTAGTTTTGAAGTAAATTAAATTTTGAAACAACCAGAAATATTTTTAGTTTTAAAATCAGGGATGTAGCAAGGCATATATCCCTGATTTTTTTATTGCTTATTAAAATTAAACTTTTTGTTTTATGAACCCCAAAGTATGTATTGTTGGTGCAGGCTCAAGTGGCATTACAGCTTGTAAAGTTTTACATCAACATAATATAGATTTTGATTGTTACGAAAAAGGCTCTCAAATTGGCGGAAATTGGCGTTATCTCAATGATAATGGCATGTCTTCTTCATATCGATCTTTGCATATCAATACATCAAGAAAAGTCATGGCATATTCGGATTATCCTATGCCTGAAGATTATCCCGATTATCCTAGTCATTTTCAGATTATTGAGTATTTCGAGAATTATGTCAGTCATTTTGGGTTCAGAAATAATATCATATTTAAAACAGGAGTAGAAAAAATTGAAAAATCAGAAAATAATCAATACAAAGTAACTTTGGATAATGGCGAAACTAAAATATATGATGTGGTTTTAATAGCTTCTGGGCATCATTGGAAAGCTCGTTATCCTGAATTTAAGGGAAATTTCGCAGGTGAAACATTTCATGCTCATGATTATAAAACACCTGATATTTTTCATGGAAATAAAAATGTAGTAGTAGTAGGCATAGGCAATTCGGCTGTTGATATTGCCTGTGAAGCATCCAGAAATACTATTGGAAAAGTTTGGATTTCAACAAGAAGTGGAGCTTATATTTTGCCAAAGTACATTATGGGTATTCCCTTTGATACACTTAATAAGTATAGTTTGGATTGGATACCCATGGCATTTAAACGTTCTTTACTTTCACTTTTTTTATGGCTTGCTCGTGGAAAACAAACCAATTATGGTGTTCCTAAACCTAACCGTCCTCTCCTATCCGAACATCCTACAATTTCACAAGAGTTATTGGGTCTAGTAGGACATGGAAAAGTACATTTCAAGCCTAATATTAAAGAACTTTCTGGAGAGTATATTATTTTTGAAGATGGTTCAAAAGAACAAGTAGATGTACTTGTATATGCTACTGGTTATAAAATTGCTTTTCCGTTTTTTGATAAGGCTTTTATAGATGCTGAAGAAAATAATGATATTGAGCTTTATAAACACACTATTCATCCCGAACATAAACACCTCTATTTTATTGGTTTATTGCAACCATTGGGGGCTATTATGCCCTTAGCCGAAGTGCAATCAGAATGGGTTGCTAAAATTATTTTGGATAAAATTCAATTGCCTTCTAAAGAGCTTATGCTCAAAGATATTACAAGGGAAAAGACCAAAATGAAAAAAAGATACAAAAGCTCTCCCCGTCACACAATTCAAGTGGAGTTTTACCCTTACAAAAACATGATAAAACGTGAAATAAAGAAGGCTAAAGTGTAAATTAATTTAGGTATGATCATGTAGTATTTCCTTTTAGATGTCTAATTTATATTTTCATGAGTCTTTTAAAAGATTATTTAGGTAAATTTATAAACTTTACGCCTACTCTTGAAAAGGTATTTTTTGAATTATGTACAATTCAGGAAATACCCAAAAAGACTCATTTATTCAAAGCTGGTGAAATCTGCCATCATGTTCATTTTATAGAAAAGGGTTTTGCAAGAGTGTATTATCTGCTTGATGGTAGAGATGTAACATCTTGGTTTGCTCAAGAAGGACAAGTAATGAGTGCCAAAGATAGTTTGTTTACAGGTAAACCCAGCGATTATAATATCCAGCTTTTGGAAGATTCTAAAGTAATCAGTATTAATTATCGAAAACTAGAATCTAAATTTGATGAATATCCAGAATTGGAAAGAGCGGCAAGACTAATCACCATCGAATCTTATTTGCAATTAGATGATAGGATTAAAAATATATTATTCTACACACCTGAAGAGCGTTATTTACGACTTCTTGAGAGCTATCCCAACATTACCACACGCATTTCGTTGGGGTATATAGCCTCTTATTTAGGCATTACACAAGAAACTTTGAGTCGAGTACGAGCCAGAGTTTAATTTTTTGATTTTGGTCAAAGGATTTTCCTTCAGATTATGAGAGATTTGTATCATCAGTACACGTTCTTCACCTCAAAGTTATATTATTATGAAATCACTCAATCAATGGTTTGACGAGTATGCAGTCAGTCACCAAAACCCTACTAATAAAGCTATTCACTATATTTGTGTTCCTGCTATTTATTTTTCTATCACAGGGTTACTCATGAGTTTGCCTAGTGGTATTTTAAGCAATACTTTAAACCTAAATATGCCAATTCTTGAAAATTGGGCGTTTCTGGCATTTATTTTTGCATTTATTTTTTATGTGCGTTTGTCTGTTAGAATGGCTATTAAAATTGCTTTGTTTACACTTGCCTGTTTGTTTGCAAACTATTACATCAGTCAATTTGTACCACTATGGATTTTCTCTGTTGTAGTATTTGTGGTTGCGTGGATAGGTCAGTTTTATGGACATAATGTAGAAGGTAAAAAACCTTCATTTATCAAAGATTTACAGTTTCTATTAATTGGTCCTGCTTGGGTGATAGAAAACTTGTTTGCTAAGACAAAATAACCTTATTATTTAATTTTTCTAAAAGTAAGAGACAAACGTCTGTCTCTTACTTTCTTTTTTCCCTCAATTATATCGCTTTTTTTTGCTTTGATACCATGTAGCCATTCATATCGAGCTTCATCAGCCATAATCAAGAGGCTTTGAGGTTCAAGAAATATTTCGGATTTTAATGTTTTATCTTTACTGATAAATTCCATTGTGCAAAAAGAGCCTAAACTTAAAGAGGCAATGGTATCATCAAAACAAGGCTCACAATCAATATGGTGAGCGATTCCCTGCCCTGCAAGATACTCATTGACAATTACTTGGTCGGCTTTGTAAGGTATATAACCTTTTTCATAAATGGATATAGCCAGATTTTCAATCCAATCTGGTAAATCTCCTATTTTCATAGAAGCATCTATTTTTCGCTTCTGATAATCGTATTTATAGCCATAATGCTGAACTCGCCTTTTCAAGTCATTTAACCAAGTAGCATTATCTATTTGATGAATAAGACTTTTTTCCTCTTCTTCCGAAATGAAATTGCTAATATAAATAAGCCCTTGTATTTGCATTATTTCAATCTAATTTCTGCCTGATTGGTATTGTTTTGTCTAAATTGTCCTATAAAAACTTTTGCTTTTTTTACAGAAAGCTCATAACAATACAAATAACCATCGTAAGAAGCTATCAATAATTCTAACTTTTTATCACCATCTATATCACCTAAAAATGGTGAGCACTCTGCCCCTGAAGGCATTTTGAGGCGTTCTAAACTTCTTACTTTCTCATCATAAATCAACAGTTCTCCTTTTTCAGTTGGAATAGCTATTTGCCAATTTTTGTTGGTGATGTTGCCCACAACTCCAGAAGCTGAAATTCTATTAGCAGCATGAAATCTTCTTACATTTTTATCTACAAATTTATTATTTGCTTCACCTTCTAGTTTTGCTTTAAGCAAATGAGCTATCCACAAACCATCATGCTCACTTGACCACCAAGAACTCCCTACAACCATTGTTTCGTTGGGCGTGATGGCAGGCGTTCCATATAAACCAGAAATACCTCCATAGTAAGGCTCTTTATCAGGCAGTTGGAAGTCCACACTATAAAGTACTTTACCATCTAATCCAAGCATAAAAACCCAAGAATAAGTGGTAGCAACCATAATAGCTGTTTTTTTCTCCTTTCTAATAATTACGGGAGATGACTTCAAGCCAGAACCTAAGTTAAAATCCCAGATAGTTTTACCATTTTTACCATCCAATGCATACAAATGTGATTCGTTCACACCTGAATTTTCACCATCTTCTGTACTTAAACCCCATCCTCCCGAAATAATATCAGGAATTTGGTCATCATTTACATCTACACCAACAGGTGAACACAAATAAGCTCCATCTGATTTTGATAAAATATTAACCCACAATGGTTTACCTGTTTTTCCGTTCAAAGCAACAACTCCTCTCCCTCGTACTGTAATGACTACATCTTTTTCTGCATCATTGTTGAGGTCAATGAGCAAGGGACAACTCTCAATATTACCATAATTATCTCCTATATTAGCTGTTGGGGCATTGTATTGCCATAAAAGTTGTTTTTGAGCTATATCATAACAATACAAAATATGGGCATCTGTACCAAAATAGAGTTTATTTCCATCTATAGCAATGCCATTCACATCTGTATCTGGCATATCTTTTTCTTCTTTGGTTTCCCAAACAGGAGTAATTTTTTCAAGAATATTACCTGTTTTGGGGTCAATGGAAAATACAGCGTCCAACTCATCTTTGCTGTTTTTCTCAAGAGTATTTCCGTTTGAGCCAACCCATATTTTATTTTTATCAAATAAAATATTTGTTCGATAGGTTGTCTGCCCTATTTTGGTCTTCCATTTCAAAGGAAAGACACTCTCTATATTTTGAGCTTGTGTGCAGATTGCAGTAAAAAGCAGTAGAAAAATGGAAGCGTTTTTCATATTTTTTGTATTTTAGTGCCAATATAAAAAAAGAAAATTTAAAAGCCTTTTCAATTTGAAATTTTCCATTTATGCCAAAAGCTATTATTATTGAAGATGAAACCAAAGCTCGAAGAGTTTTGGAAGAATTAATTAAAGAATATTGCCCTGATGTAGAGATACTTGCCTCTGTAGATAGTGTACCCGAAGGTGTAAAAGCTATCAAGAAATTTGAACCTGATTTAGTTTTTTTAGATATAGAAATGCCTCAATATAACGGTTTTCAATTGTTTGATTTCATTGAAGATGTAAATTTTGAGGTAATTTTTACAACAGCTTATCAAGAGTATGCTATTCAGGCTTTTGAAGTATCTGCCATTGCTTATTTGCTCAAGCCTATACAGATAGAAAAGCTTATACAAGCTGTTGAGAAGGTAAAAGAAAAGCACTCTCAACAGTCCAAAGAACGCATACAAGTCATGAAAAGTGCTTTAGGACAAGAGAAAGTGAGCAAAGTAGCTCTTCCTATTTCTGAAGGATTTTTATTTGTAGAACTAAATGATATTATGTACCTCACTGCAGAAGGAGCTTACACCACTATACTTTTAAGAGATAGTAGAAAATTTTTAGTTTCTCGAAATATCAAAAGTTTTGAAGAAATTTTTCACCATTCGTTCTTTTTCAGACCACACCGTTCTTATCTTATCAATTTGAATGCAGTGAAACAATTTATCAGACAAGATGGTGGATATATTTTGATGGAGAATGGTGATAGTGTCAGCATTTCTAAAGATAAAAAAGAAGAATTTTTGATGGCTTATCAGTCATTAAAGTAATTTTATGCAAAAACTCTTACAAGCTTTTTGAGTTGTAAAAAAAATAAAAACCCTAAACACAGAGTCTATAATCTGTTTTAGGGTTTTTTCTTTGCAAAAATCTTACGTAAGTGTAACCTTTTTTTTTTATTATTTTAAAAACCTTGTCTTTATAAGTACGTACATATACAAAACATCACTAAAAGTATAAAACGTATGAAAGCATTTGCCATACTTCTATTTTTAGTGCTAGCTTTAGCACTTTTGGCTCCAAGTTTGTTGGGTAGTTAGGTGTAAAGTTTTGTATCAAAGTTTTTATAAAACACTTATATAAACAGGTGTGTATCTTAAACAGTGTTCAAAAAAGTATCCACTTATAGTGGGTACTTTTTTATTTTTTGAGTTGTTTGTAATGATTAACATACTCCTCACAAAGTTTTTGTGTCTGATTATCTGATGTTTCACCTTCTTCTATATTAAACCAAAGTATATTTTCAATCCAAGTTCGATAAATAAATTCTTCAAAATTTTCGGCTGTATAAAATACTTCTTGTTTTATTATCTCATCTGTTAATTCATTTCCTATTCCTTCGTCTTCAAAAGGAATGGCAGAAGCTAAAATACAACTTTCACCTGTATCTCTTACATAATAATACCAAAATAGGCAGTCTTGTTGATCTCTATAAAAATGAAAAATATATCCCTTCTCACCGAGCCAAGTAAAAGGTGTAATTCTATCAGGCAAATCGAAGTAACAAGCTGTACAAGAGGGTATTAAATCGTGAGCAATTGGAGCTGACATAAATTTTACTAACGCTGTAGGTAGTATGATATGACTTGGCAAGTTGTTTTGGATGGTATCTATTTTTTGCTTCCATTTAGCATTTATTTTAAAAATATTGCTTTCTTGTGTAGGTTTAAAGGGCTTATCTACATAATCAGGTACTTTTTCATCAATTTCTTTGACAGTTTGATTACTCAAATAGCTAAAATTTCCATCCAAATATTTTTTATCTATGATAGGTAGTAAATCAAAAGGCTCACCACCATAAGTAGCATCAATTGGACGTAACTCGTCCAAATCTACACCAAACCATATTTTTTCAAAGGGAAAAGTTGCACTCATAATTCGAAGTAAAGATTTGAGATTAAGAATATTTTAGTGGAATAAATAAAATTCTAAAGGTTAATTTATGTTTTTATCTTGACAAAACAAAAAAAATGTATCAACTTGCCGTTTAAAAGCATACAAATCTGTATTTATGAGCAAAGAAGAAATTATACGTAACTTTAATCCAAATGATGTAGGCTCATCTGGCAAGCTATTTGGGCTACCTTTTGATGAAAATAGTGCAGAACTTATCATCATGCCTGTACCTTGGGAAGTAACTGTATCTTATAGTGCTGGTACAGCCATTGCTCCTGAAGAAATTTTATATGCCTCTGCTCAAGTAGATTTGTATGATGGAGATATTGAAAATGCTTGGCATATGGGAGTAACAATGCTCCCCTTCCCTGATAAATGGTTTGAGTTAAACGAAACGCTCAGAGAAGAAGCAGAAACATATATTGAATGGCTCGAAGATCAAATGCCAGAGGAAGCAGATAAAGAAATTACATATCTTAGAGAGATTCCTGAAGTAGTTAATAAAGAAGCCTTAAAATTGAATCATTGGGTAAAAGAAACTGCGTTAGAATGGATAAATAAAGGAAAAATGGTAGCTCTTTTGGGTGGTGACCACAGTACACCTTTAGGTTTGATGCAAGCATTAGCTACCAAATATGATAATTTTGGTATTTTACAAATAGACGCTCATGCCGATTTAAGAGATGCTTATGAGGGTTTTGAGTTTTCACATGCTTCTATCATGTTTAATGCTCTTAAAATACCTCAAATTTCTAAATTGGTACAAGTAGGCATCAGAGATTATTGTGAAGCAGAAGCAAATCTTATAAAGAATTCTAATGGCAGAGTTGTTACCTTTTTTGACCAAGCCATCAGAGAAAAACAATACGAAGGTGCTTCTTGGGCAAATATCTGTGATGAAATTATTAAGAACTTGCCTGAAAATGTATATATTAGCTTTGATATTGATGGTCTTGACCCTAAACTATGCCCTCATACAGGTACACCCGTAGCAGGTGGTTTCGAGTTTGCAGAAATTGTATTTTTACTTAAAAAACTAGTAGCTTCTGGGAAAAAAATTATCAGTTTCGATTTGGTAGAAGTGGCATGTGGAGATGTAGAAAATGAAGAATGGGATGCCAATGTTGGAGCTAGAATGTTGTTTAAATTGTGTAATTGGATGGGAGTTTCCCAAGGAAAGTTAAAGCTAGCAAAATAATCATGGTTTTTATATTCATCGCAATATTGGTATTTTCTGCTCAATATTTTATGCACTGGCAAATTTGGTCTGTCGCTGTAATTAGTTATGTGGTAGCTGGTGTATTGGGCAGAACAGCGTGGGGAGTTTTCTTTTCAGCATTTTTTTCTGTTTTCTTGGTTTGGTCAGGTATGGCTTTTTGGCAAGATATCCAAAACGACCAGATTCTTTCCAGTAGAATTGCTACCATGTTGGGTATTGCCAATACAAGTGAATGGCTTTTTGTTATAACTGGTTTGCTGGGAGGTATTGTGGGAGCAATTTCAGCTCTTGCTGGCTATTATGTAAAAAGAATTTTCATCAAGGCTCGTCCCAAAACTCCTATTTCTGGCAGATGATTCATGTAGCCACTCAAAAAGATTTACCCATAGTTTTATATCTTGCTCAAAGTACATTCCGAGAGAAATGGACACCCATTGATGGCGAGGAATTGGTAGAACATTATATCCTCGATAACATGCAAATTTCTCACTTTGAGCAAGATTTCTCTAATCCTGATATTTTGTTTTTACTTATTTTTGATGATGCTATTCCTATGGGTTATGCAAAAATCATCAAAAACTGTATTCCTGAAAATTATGCTCATTTGGGAAAACTCTTCTTAAAAATAGATAAATTGTACTTTTTAGAACAAACTCATAGAAAAGGTTTGGGTTCAAAAACAATGGAATATATCATCCAAATTGCTCAAAAAGAACTATTTGATACACTTTGGCTGGGTGTATGGGGACAAAATACTCAAGCCATTACATTTTATCAGAAATTGGGCTTCACCCAAGCTGGGAAATGGTTCTTCAAAATGGGTGATAAGATCTTTGACGATGAATGGCTGATGAGTAAAACTATTTCCTAAGAAAATTATATCCAAATATAAAGTTTATAGTGCTATAATCAGCATTGATATAGACTTCTTTGGCAAGTAAATCTCTTTTTAAGTTATATCTAAATTCGAAATTATATGTATTAGCATATTCCATCCCCATCCCAAAAGCTACACCACTACTTGTACTCATTTTTATATCTCTACGACCATCAAAATCCATCTTTGATTTTTTTATGGGAATATCAAAAACATAAGAAGTATTCAAAAATATTTTTGCATTTTTTGCTACATAAATACCATATCTAATTATAATAGGTACTTCAATAGCGTTGTATTTTGTTTCTGCTATCTCTTTAGTAGCAAATTGAATGTTAAAGTCTTGTTTTAAATTGTGATATTGAAAATTAGGTTCTAATAAAATGCTCCATTTATTATTATCAAATGGAAGAACAACTTCTCCTGATAGTCCTATTCTTGGTGTTAAATATTTTTTAAACTCTGCATCAAAAACACCTGAATTTCCTCCAGACATTTTTATAGAAGCTATATTTAAACCCGTTCGTATTCCTAAATTCAGTATTTTTCTTTTAGGCTTGCTCACATAATTGATGGGTTCTTGTCCAAAACAAGAGTTATATTTTAAAAAGATATTGGTTAATGATTTGGTATTGTATTCCGTTCTAATGAATTCTTGTCCTGATATTTTCTCACATTTCAAATAATTGATTAGCTGATTTTTATACAAGTTATTGCTTTTGATAAGGTCGTCTTTATCAGAGTACTTTTTATAAATTAGTTGTTCTATGGGTAAACTATCTACCTGAATGAAAAAACGATTCATATTAGTTTTGTGATAGAAGTATAAATTGGCTTTGCCTGAAACTAAAAGTTTCAAAAACAATGTCATTTCTTTATAGTCAGGTGCTTGATTATCACTTAAATAATTAATTTCAGACCTAGAGGTATCTACTTTTACTTTAAATCTCTGATATTTGGCAAAGTTTGTAATCTCAAACTCCTGAACTTGTTCAATAGTGGTAGTTTCTTTGGGAGAGCTTTCAGAAAGTTTATAATTGAAACTGGTTGGATTATTTTCCCAATCCATGTTTTTAATTAAACAATTTATCTTTTCGCCATTATTCTTGATAAAATAGCCTTGTTGGTAAGCATCTTGCCCATAAACAACTGAAAAATTGACAATTGTAATAAAAAATAATAAAATACTGACTTTCATAAAAATTTAGATTCAATAATGTTCGATTACATAAATATTTTAACATACAAATATAAATACTTTTCTCATATTTTTGTTTTGGCAATTTCTAAAATTTTAGCTAAAATTGGGTAAAATATGAAATAGTTTTCTTAAAGCTCAATGGCTGATTTCGACCATAATTATAACGATTGGGGATATGACGATTATACAAATCAAGACTTATCTCTAATTGATGACAAAAAACTTTCCAAAGAAGAGCGTAAAAAGCTTTTAGCTGCTGAAAAACAAGCGAAAATGGAAGCACAATCAGCTCGCCGTCAAAAGCGATTAGCAGAGCTTATTGCTATGGAAGAAGCTGAAAATAAGGAAAAACAAAAAGTTGAAAATACCGAAAAAGAAGAGGAAAAAACTCAGAAAACAGAAATTAAACCCGTAAATGAGGAAAATCAAGAGAAAAAAGGTGATAATCCAACATTTGAAAGCAACGATATAGAAAATCAGCAAGAAAACAAAGAAGATTCCTTAGAAGAAAATAAAACGCCCGAAGCAAAACAAAACAAGCCTAATTCTGATAAAAAACAGCCTAAAGACGAAAAAAAGCAGATAAAAAGTGTCAAAGAAGCTCCAATCGGCAATGAAGAGACTGGTAGTTTAGAAAGTCCTCAATTGGATAAATCTGACAGTAGTGCTTATCTAAATTCTTTGGGTAGTAGCTCTCCTACCGATTTTATGATGGGTGTAAGCGAAAGCGGAACTACTGTAAAAGAATTACAACAAAAAGAGCAAACTGACCTCCAAGACAATCTCCCTGAAATAGACCAACCCACAGGTCTGCCCACTAAAGATGAAAAAGGGAAGGTTGAGAAAGGTAGCAAATTAGCTAAAGACAATGCCAAAGCTCTCAAAGCTCAGCCCAAAACAAAAGAAAATCCTAAAGATAAAATAAAAGTTGAGTCTAAAATAGATCCCTCCAAGCCTACTCCTACACAAAAAGAAAGAGCTGGAGTTGTAGAAAGAATTAAAAGTTTCTTTTCTAGAATATTTGGCTCAGGAGCTATCAGTGAACGTATTGAAGAAATCAAAGAGTCTATTGATACCATTCCATCCAAAGACGAAAGTATCAAGGAAGATTTAGGTCGAAAACCTGAAGTACGTTTGGTGGGCGAAGCTGATCCTGAACAAAATGAACAGCAAAAAGACCAAGCTGAAAAACAAACTTTAGAAAATAAACAGAAAGCAGACCAAGAAATTCAGAAAGATTTTGGGGAGAATAATCTGTATCCTGAAATCAAAAAAGAAAAATTAAAACCTCAGATTGAAATTGTTGCTTTAGAAAAAGCTCCTGAACTTTCTTTACAAAAAGTAGAAAAACTACCTGCTCAAGCCATTGCAACATTCAATGAGAATGCAAAACAGCAAATTGATGCCAAAATTCAGCAAGGCATTGCTAAAGAAAAAGAAGGAAAATTAGAGAAAGAAAGCAAATCGGAGCAAGAAAAAAAAGCTACAGATACAAAAATTGCAGATGAAACTTCTAAAGTGGAGGCAGAACAGAAAATTGCTCAAAAGAAATCGCAACAAGAAGTAGAACAAAATAGAAAAACATGGAAACAAGAAAATGATAAAATTCTTGATAAAGCTCAAAAGGATTTAGATACAGAGAAAAATAAAACAGAAAAAGATATTTCTTCGCATTCTGAGCAGGTAAACAAAGAAATTGGGCAGGAATATGAGAAAGGCGATAAAGCCATCAAACAAGAAAAGGTAAATACAGAAAAACAAGCCGAAGCCAAAAAAGCTGAAGCGAAAAATAAGAAAAGAAGTTTTTGGGAAAAAGTTGGTGATGCATTTAGTAGTTTTATTGAAGGTATTAAAAATGCGATTAATTCTTTGTTTGATGCTCTCAAACGATTTGTAAAAAACACCATTGAGCGTGTCAAAAAAATTGCTGTAGCACTCATAGACAAAGCCAAAAACTTTGCCATTAAGATGGTGAAAGCATATGGTGAGTTTGCCAAAGGCGTTGTCAGTATTGTATTATTTGCCTTCCCCGAAACAGCCAAGAAAATTAATGGATTGATAGACAAGGCTGTAGATAAAGCAGAACAAGCCATCAACTACCTTGCTGATAAGCTTAAAGTAGCTGTTTGTAAGTTTTTGGATGCCTTGGGGGCTGTACTTGTAGCTCTGCTAAGTGTATATCAGGCTTTATTTTTAGCTCTTTTAGGGGATTTCTCAATGATTGCTGATTTTCTAATGAAAATCTACAATGGTGTAAAAGGCTTGATACAAGGAGCTCGTCATTCTGTATCAGAATCTTTAGGGGCTTTATCCGAAGAGTTTTTAGGAGCAGATATTAGCAACCCTTTAGATATTGAGCGTAGCCAAGAGGAAGAAAACCAGTATAGAGCTTCCGAATTAGGGTCTAAAACAAATGCTACCAAACAAGAAACTCAACAAAATGGAAAATTAAGTGATAAAAATAAATTAAATAATGATGATGTTGAAGCTCCTGGCACACCTTTTCATTTAGGACAAGAGTTTTTGCCTTTCTTTAGCAAACTTCAGGAAGGACAAGATATGATTTTGGGTGGAGCTGGAGAAAATGCTGTAACTACTCAAGATTTACAAGGTGCCATGTTTGGAGGCAATCCGCTTACCCAACAAGGTGAAGATGAAATGGTTACCAATTTGAGTAGCCAACTCACTCAAACTGAAAATTCTACTCCAGAACAGGTTTCTGAACCTGCCCCCTCCCCTGATGTAGCCTCCATGACTGATGAAGCGAAAATGGATTATTACATTGGACAAATGGATGCTGAAGCAAAGCCTGAGAGCATGGAGACCAAACAGCCTCCTGAAGCACCTCAAAAGGTAAATTTAGACCCATCACTCAAAACATCGCCTCTACCTGTAGGCACAAGGCTTGAATATGTAGGCAGACAAATGATGAAGGGCTTACAGATGTGGTGGAATCAGAATAAAATGACTGTGTATGCTGTCATTGCTGGTGTGCTGACGGTAGGTGCTATTATTGCATTTTTTACAGGTGGAGCTGGTTTAATAGCTGTTTTAGAAGTTATTATGCAAGCTCTGACTGTTATTTTTATGGCAGAAGCTCTGATGAAAATAAGAGGACATTTGATGAATTATTTGGAACTTTCTTGGAATCAGAAACCCAAAGAAGGTGGCAAAGAACTTGCTAAAGGCTTTGCTGTACTTGTTTCAGAATTTTTATTTGAATATCTGTTGGCTAAACTGGGCAATGTTTTGAAACGAGTAAAAGCAACCATAAAAGCCTCTAAAGCCTATCGTAGAACAAGTGTAGCCATCAGACGTACTCAAAGAAAAGTAGGAAATGCCATTTTAAATATCCCTGGTGTAAAACAATTAAGAAATGTGATTGTCAAAAATGGCAAATATGTAATTAATGGATTAAATAGTGGCATCACGAAAGGGGTGAAAAACCTCCAAGACCTCAGAGAACGTATTTTAAAAGTATTTGGCTTTAAGCGTGTCTGGGCTGAAAAACATGGTAGCAAAATTGAAATTTGGGGTGAGTTTAATTCTCGAATACTGATAGCTACACTTGACCAGAAAACAGGTAAAACTACTTTTGATGATAGGGACTTAACTCCTGATGAGAAAAGATTATTTTATTCTCCCAAAAGAAGAGATGAATTGGGGCAAATCGTTTATCAAGATAAAAACGGATTAAGTCTAACTGGTAAAAAAGATAATTTGCATGGTTTAGTGATTGGTGATTCCCTTGACTTTCTAAATAAATTTGATGATTTAGATGATGTAGCTAAGTTGGCAAAATGGGAAGAAATGTTGGCTAAAAGTCAAAAAGGAGGAGCTGATTTAGAGGTTTTACGCAAAGAATTAGGAAAACTAAGCCCTCCAGAATGGGCAAAAAAGGGTTCTAAATATGAAAAAATATATAAACAAAGAAAACACATTAATTCTACATATAAAAAGTCTGGTGGAAAAATTGCTTCAGATGAAGATATACACCATCTGACAACCATTGAATCCATGAAACATCCCGTTCTTCAAAGAGCTGTAGATGATGGATTTATGATTAATCATGCTGATGCCAATGGTATAAAATTAAGAAGTTATAGTAGCAAAAAGCGATATAATTCAAAAGGGCAATTAATAGCTTCTCCTAAAGGTACTCATGCAAGTCATCCTAATTATAATGACGCCCAAGAAAAGTTATTACAAAAATTTGCTGTCAGTAAGAGAAATAGATATACAAATCCCGAAGCTCGCTCATTTGTGGAATCAATGAATGAAGAGTTAAGGCACATCATTCAAGAACAATGTATAGATGGAGGAAAAAAAATTGATGAAGTATTTAAAAATATAGATATTAATAAATTATACAGTGATATTATTGCAACACAAACTGTTAGAGCTAAAATACCAAGTAATGTAAGAGTTACTTACGATAAAATGCTTGCCAAAGGAATGCCCAAATCTATGAGTAACATTCATAATAGATTGATAAATGGTGGAATAAATGTAGTAGAAGATGGTGGAGTATTAAAATATTTAGATAAAAATGGAGCCGAAATAGCAAAACTTGAAAATGGAGTTTTCTCTGTTATTCCTGATAAAGGTAAGATTCCTACACCAGATCAATATTTGAGTAAATCTTACATTGCTAAACATATTGATAAATTTAAAAAAGAAGGAGCAGGATTTATTGTGGTGAAAAGTTGGACAGAAAATGGGCGATATGGTGCTATGCCTGCTCGAAAATTTGTTGGACTACGCTCTGAGATGGATGCAGTAATTGCAAAATACAAAGCTAGTGGCAATGACTGGAAAGTTTTAAGAGATGAATTAAACTTAGGTCATACAACAGATTTATCTTTAGAAGAAATTTATTATATAAAAGTGGATGGTGCTGATCCTCGTTTCAATTTTGAAGTTCCTAATGGAAATGAAGCAGGAGCTATTATTGGCGAATGGGTTCCTGGAGGTTATACAAAAAATGGGGTAATGGAAGCTGCCCTTATTAACTCAGAAACTGTTATACATAATAAAGACATTAATCAATTTTTAAATAATTTTACATCACAATGGGAGAAAATAAAATAGAGAATCTTTTTGCATTTGCATTAGAAACCAATGATTTAGAGAATTTTATTCTAGGTAATGATAAATATTTTGTACTTGATAGAGAATATGGAGAGCATTGGGTATTAGGAAGTTATAATTCGTACATTGAACCCTACATTGCTCATCTTAATGGCTTATTGCCTGAAATTTTTTGGAAAACGATTTATTCTATCCTAGAAAATTCCACAGATAAAAATATATTTCTTGATTTCTTGGTGGGGTATTTTATCCCCTATTATAATTGCCCAGACAAAAGTTTACTTGTATCAAGAACAGAACACACACCAAAAAATAATATCCATCAAATTAAGAATTTTCTTCAAACTCAAAAAGATTCATTAATTGCAGATAAGCGTGGAAGTGGTGCAGATTGGAACTCTCCATCTGGACTTTTGGGAGGTGTTACAGCTAATTTACAACTCATAGAAAAAAGAGGAGGACCTAATTTTTTATAGTATTCTTTTGTTCATAAAATATGAAAATTTTAAATTATTATACAGCAGATGTAATAGCATCAGAAAGGTCTCAAAATGAATCATTTGATAATGATAAAATATACTCTATTTATAAAATAAATCATCAAGAGCCTATGTATCTTGAAAATATTTTATGGTTGAGAGAAGAATATCCAGCAGATGTAAAATTACCCCAAAAACATATTGAGTTCTATGAATTTAAAACTTGGAAAAGTGTCAAGAAATTAGATGATTTTATGAGAACTATAGAAATCAATCCGTCACTTGGTTTCTTTGTCAGCCCTAAAGCAAAAGAAATATTAAAAGAATTTATCCTGCCTAATCATAGATATTACCCTGTCAATATTATTCATAAAGAAGAAACTTATTCTTATTATTTTCTGCTAATAGCCATTGATAACCAACCTATTCAATATTCAAAGAGCATTTTTATTGACTGGATGAATGATGATACACAACTACATGTTGATAGTTTACAAGACTTATTAGAGCAAAAAGATGGTAATCCTTATTTTCCAGAGACACCATTTTCTTTAATACCTAGAGAATATATTAGAGAAAAGAAAATTGTTCTGTCTCACCACTTTGATATCTATAAAGAAATTTTTGGTATAGACTTATTTTTCTCTGAAAAACTTAAACAAAGAATTGAACAAGAAGGACTTACTGGTTTAGAATTTAAAGAGCAGACTAAAATTGAGTTTTATTTAGAGGATACTGTTGAATCTGTAAAAATAGAAGAAAAGAATGAAATTGCTATTTCTACACTGCTACCAGAACCTTTAAAACTCCTCTCTCCTACAAGCCCTTATAAATTGCCTCCTGAAATTTCACAAATTGAGGTTAATGAGCAAATTAAAGATAAAGGACAAATTCTAACAGCTAATTTATTCTCTTATTACCTTGAAAATGAACAGCAAATGCCCTATAAAGTAGAAAATATTAAAATTCAACTTACATCCATCAATAAATCCAAAAAACTCTACACTTTTGAAAATATAGAACCTTTTATGGTCATTTTCAATGAAAAAGCTCAACATTTTCCTAAAAATATGAAAATTATCATCAAACAAGAAAATGTCAAAATAGTATAAAATACAAAAGAGAGAGGAAAAACCTCTCTCTTTTGTTATGCATTCTTCACACCCAAAAGCCTAAAACGTAGTTCTTCAAAACGAATGACAGCTACAATCCATACAAATGCCTGAATAGCTGCTGGTGCTATAACAGACTGATTATGTTCTAAATGAGTGGCTATTGCTCCTCCCATATAAGCAGCAAGAAGCAATGTTCCTAAAATACCTGTACGAGGAATTAAGAATAAAATAATACTTATAAGCTCTACAATACCTACTATTCGGAAAGAATTTGCGTCCAAACCTATTCCTGCTGCCATTTTGAGTGCTTCTTCGCCTCCTGTCAGTTTGCTGATGGCACTGCCTACAAAGATAAAGCCTACTAAACCTGCTAATACCCAGTTGATGATGTTTTTAGTTTTTGAATTCATACGTTTTTAATTTAAAAGGTGTAACAAATATTAATTATTCAATTGTTAAATACGCAATTATATGATTAAATTTTTTTACTGAAGGTTCTCAGCTATTTTTTTCAAAACCTTGATACATATCTCTAAATCTGATGGATTGATTCCTTGGAGAGCATCTTCTGTTGATTTTTGAACACACTCCAATGTTTGAGATTCTAATGTTTTTCCAAACTCAGTCAAATGAATCTTAAATATTCTTCTATCATTTTCATCATCCTGTCTTTCTACAACACCTTCTCTTTCTAAAATATCAATAATTCGTGTTACATTGGCTCTATCTCTACAAGATAAAACGGCCAATTCTTGTTGCGATTTTCCATCTTGTTGCCAAAGATACATTAGCACCCGAAACTGGTCAGGAGTGATAGGTATATCATTTTCCTTGAGTATTTTAGACAAATGCTTCACCATTGCAACATGTGTATCCCCTACTATTTTTCCTAAATGTTCTTGTGAGCAAAAATGATTGTCTTGCATACGCATTTGTTAAATACGCAACAAACTTAATAATAAAAAATCACCCATCAAAATATTTTTTATTTTATTTTTTATACCAATATTCCTATTAATGTAATATCATCTCTTTGAAGAGCCGCCCCCTGATGTTGATGCAACTGTTGAAGGAAATATTCTCTCTGATTCCCAAATGATTTTTGATGTGCTTCAAAAAATAATTCCTGTAATTTCTTTGAACCCAACCTTTTACGTTCCATATTGTTTTGGTCTATGTATCCATCCGTTTGAAAATAAATAGTTGATGAATTTTCCAAAGTGGCATATTTATCTGAACATTTCACTTCTGTATGGCTTCCTCCTAAAAATACCCTATCCCCTTCTAACGCCTTTAATTCCTGATTATCAAAATAATAAACATTTGATTTTGCTCCTGCAAATGTAATCTTAGTAGTAGAATTTGCCTGCTTCTCAAAATAACCTATTCCTATGTCCATTCCATCACTATTTTTGGATGAATGTTGTTTGAGAATTTTATGAAGTCTTGCATGAAGTAACTCAAGAATTCGAGCAGGTGATTGATAAATTTGCTGTTCATTGATGATTTCATTGAGTAATGTACAACCCAACATACTCATAAATGCTCCAGGAACTCCATGACCTGTACAATCTGCCACAGCAAAAACACTTTGTGTATCCGATATTTTAGAGAACCAATAAAAATCTCCTGATACCACATCTCTGGGCAAGTAAATGATAAATACATCTTCAAAAAAACTTCTTATATCTTCAGCTTCTGCTATCACTATTCCTTGTACATGAGAAGCATAATTGATACTTTTTCCTAAAGCATCAGAGGTAATTTTTAACTGATTGTAAGTTGTTTCTATTTCTTCTTTTTGACTTTCCAGATTTTTATTCAATTCTACCAATTGAGCCTGTTGATGAGCTAACAGTTTATTGGATTTTTGTTTCTGACGATAACCTATTCCTACTACCACCATCAGAAGCAGGAAAGTAGTGGCTATTCCTAAGAAAGTATTCCTGATATTTTTCTGTTTTTCCAGTTCTGCCAAATAAGTCAATTGTCTTTTTTCCTGTTCCAATTTGTCATTTTCATTCTTTGTTCTCAAGTTTTCAGCTTCGAGTCTTGCTTTTTGGGCTTCAGCAAACAAACTATCTGCTTTGCGTTTATCTTTTTCGGAACGAGCTAAATTCAATAATTGTTCTGCTTCAGTTTCTTTTCTGACAATTTCAAGTTCTTGGGTTCTTTTATCTGCATTTAATTTGTTTAGTTCATTGTCTTTGGCTAGTAAAATGAGTTCTTTTTCTTTTTTCTCTAAGGTTGCCTTACTTTCCAAATTCGCTATAGCTTTTTCTTTATCAATATTAAATATACTATCATTGGTTCTTTTGGCATATTCATAATATTCTAGTGCTTTGTTATACTCTCCTTTTAGTTTGTAGGCTTCATAAAGTCTGTATGTTAATACATTTATTTCTGCTAAAGCTTTCACTTCTTCTGACATACGTAGAGCCTGTTGGGCATATTCTATGCTGGTTTCGTAGTCTTTTTGAGCCAAATAAACTTCTGCCATTCCCTGTAACGAATATATTGAACCCATTACATCATTTAATTCATCTTTAATTTGAATACTTTTTTGATAATATTCTAAAGCTTGTTCGTATTTGGTTAGTTTGGTATAAAGGTTTCCAATATTATTATAACTTGCTGATATTCCTTTTTTATCTTTTAGTTCTTCTTTGATTTTCAGGCTTTTTAGATAATATTCTAAAGCCTGCTCATATTTAGTTTCCTCAAAATAGATATTTCCAATATTATTATAACTCACAGCAATACCTTGCTTATCTTTTATCTCTTCTTTTATTTTCAAACTTTTTTGGTAGTATTCTAGAGCTAATGGATAATTATTTTGCTTTTTGTGAATATTACCAATATTATTTAAAATGATTGACGTACCTGACTTATCTGATGAATTTTCTTTGATTTTTAGTGTGATAAGATAATAGTTAAGAGCCTGTGGGAAATTTCCTTGAAAAGTATAGATATTCCCTAAACTGTTGGAATTAAGAGCTACATAATCATTATAATGCATTTGCTCACTTATTTTAAGGCTTTTATTGAGGTATTCTGTTGCTTTTGGATAATTTCCTTCTCCATAATATTTTCTACCAATAATGTACATACTTTGGACTTTTCCTCTTTGGTAATTCAATTTTTCACTTTGTACAAACATTTTCTCGGCAACAGCAAAAGCAGTATCAATTTTACTTTTTTCATAAAGCATTGCTATTTCTAATTGGATTTTTACCTTAGAAGTATCATGTGTTACTTTTTTGTAAGCATTTTTTAAGCTGTCTAAGATTTTTTTGTTTTGGGAAAACGAATGGGTATGTCCTATTAAAATAATAGTACAGATAAAAAAGCAAATTCTTTGCATAGTTCAATTAATTAACAAAATATTACAATTTTGCCTGAATATATGAAAAGGTATTTTATTTGACAAGAATATTTTTTATTTTTGGAAGAGAATATATAATATTTTGACAAGCTTTGTAGATATTTTCACTACTTAAATCCTGAAAAACAATAAAATCTATTGTTTGAGTATCTTTAAATACAATATTCAGATAAGTGCTTTTTAATATTTGCTTGATTTCATAAATTGCTTTTTTTACCTCATCTGAAAGCAATATTTCAGAAGGTACATTAACTTTCAAAATAAAGTTTTGTTCATCAAATGCTTTGTTTTCAGGTATTTTCTCTACAGCCTTAATAGTTTTTCCTATCCAGTTATAAGGTAAATTCTCTTGTGTTTCAAAGGATATTCTTGTTGTAAAAATCACTGATTTAGCATTGACAGGTCTATACCAATCACAAATGATGGAAAATAAACAATTTTGATAAACACCTTTCAAATAGGTTTTATCTGGAGCAATAGGGCTACTTTCAACAGTTTCTTCTAAATTAAATTCAGTTTTAAGGTTATCTAAAAAAGGGCTTTTTTCTTTTTGCGAAAATTTGTCAATGAGTTTCAGAGCTAATCCTACTACTACTATAATAATTATAAATGCTCCTACTACTACCAATAATAACATTAATACTTCCATAAAATTAAGATATGATAATTCTACATTCACACAGCATGCCATTCGTGTTCTATTTCTCTCATTAAAAGAGCATTATCAAATTGAATAGAGCCTTTAGGGAATATCTCTTCATTCTCAAAATAGCTAGAATATACACTTTCTACTTCCAAAGGTTGCATCTGCCATTGATACGTGTGTAATTTGATTCCATCTAATTTTTTCCCATTGGGAGAGTATCCTATTGCTCCTCTTTCAAAAAAGTCAGATACATTTGTAAGATTTTCAAAAATAGATGTCTGAGGTATTTGCTTGGCTTCTTTTGCTTGAATAGCAATTTTTGTATCATCTGAGCTTGTAAAAGCAACCTGATAATTATCATTAAACTCTTTAACCTCAAATTTAGCTAAATAATGTTTGCCAGGGAATAGTTTCCCACCAATCCAAGCATTCAATTTAGATCCAGTATCTCTTCGAGGAACATAAACACCCTCCTTTGTTTCATTGCCTTCTTGCCATTCTACAGCTATTCTATGTGCTCCATTTTCAGATGAGAAACCTAAAAAATCAGGGAAATATTTTGGCTTTATATTTTTCAAGCGAATGAGACAAATCCCAACAATAGCTTTTTCTTTGTATAATTTAGGTTTGAATGGTGCTGGTAACAGTTTTGCCACAACGTTTGGGTCAGCTACAAAATTAATGAGTATCCTTCTATCTATAATTCCATGTAACTTAGGTAATCTGAGAGTCATAATTGTATCATTAGAAGAGCAAAAAAATACCCCTAAGAAACTCTCTCAGGGGTAATATTAGTTTAATTAATTCTAAACTGTTTTTGTATCTTTCAAAGAGAACATCAGAGCATCACCTGTACCATCATAATCTGCAAGTAAGGTATCTCCATTTTCAAGTTCAGCTTTCAATATTTCTTCTGCAATAGGATCTTCCAAGTATTTTTGGATAGCTCTACCCAGAGGTCTTGCACCATACTGAGGGTCATAACCTTTTTCAGCTAAGAAATCTTTGGCTTTTTCTGTTAATTCTACTTTGAAACCAAGTGTTTCGATACGAGCAAACACTTTAGCAAGCATCAAGTCTATAATTTGATGTAAATGCTCTTTTTCAAGTGAATTGAAGATAATCAAATCATCCAAACGGTTCAGAAACTCTGGAGAAAACGCTTTACGCAACGCATTCTGAATAGTTGCTTTCATCGCATCGTCTATGTTATCAGATTTGGATTTGGTAGCAAAGCCAATGCCTGTACCAAAATCTTTCAAATCTCTAACTCCAATGTTGGATGTCATGATAATGATAGTGTTTTTAAAGTCCACTCTACGACCCAAACCATCTGTCAAAATACCATCATCAAGTACTTGAAGCAATATATTGAATACATCAGGGTGAGCTTTTTCAATTTCATCCAAAAGTACTACACTATAAGGCTTACGGCGAATTTTTTCTGTCAATTGTCCACCTTCTTCGTAACCTACATAACCTGGAGGAGCTCCTACCAATCGAGAAACAGAAAATTTCTCCATGTACTCACTCATATCTATACGAACCAAAGCATCTTCTTTATCAAAAAGATAAGTTGCTAAAACTTTCGCTAATTCTGTTTTACCAACACCTGTTGGACCCAAGAATATAAATGAACCAATTGGTTTTTTAGGGTCTTTCAAACCTACTCTTGTACGTTGAATAGCTTTTACAAGTTTCTCAATAGCAGCATCTTGCCCTACTACTTTACCTTTCAGAGCATCACCCATTTGTAAGATTTTTGCTCCTTCAGTTTGAGCTACACGTTGTACGGGTATGCCTGTTACCATAGCCACTACTTCTGCTACATTTTCGGCAGTTACAGTATAACGGCGTTTTTTGGTTTCTTCTTCCCAAGCCAACTTAGCTCTTTCAAGTTGGTCAATTAAGCGTTTTTCTTTATCACGAAGTTGTGCAGCTTCTTCGTATTTCTGACTTTTTACAACTTGTGTTTTTTCTTTTTTGATATTTTCAATTTGCTCTTCAAGTTTCAAAATATCTTCAGGTACTTGTATATTATTGATGTGTACTCTTGCACCTGCTTCATCCAAAATATCAATAGCTTTGTCTGGCAAAAATCTATCAGAGATGTATCTATCAGAAAGTTTCACACATGCCTCTAATGCCTCTTTGGTATAAATCACATGGTGGTGATCCTCGTATTTATCTTTGATGTTATTTAGGATTTCAACGGTTTCTTCAGGTGTGGTAGCCTCTACCATCACTACTTGGAAACGGCGAGCCAAAGCTCCATCTTTTTCGATATACTGACGATACTCATCAAGTGTGGTTGCTCCAATACATTGGATATCTCCTCTTGCAAGGGCTGGTTTGAACATATTAGAAGCGTCTAATGAGCCACTTGCCCCTCCTGCACCCACAATGGTATGCAATTCGTCTATGAATAAAATTACGTCTGGAGATTTTTCAAGTTCGTTCATGACAGCTTTCATACGCTCCTCAAACTGACCACGATATTTTGTACCAGCTACCAAAGAAGCTAAGTCAAGTGTAATCACACGCTTGTTGAAAAGAACTCTTGATACCTTTTTCTGAACGATTTTTAGAGCTAAACCTTCTGCAATGGCTGTTTTACCAACACCTGGCTCACCAATTAGAATAGGATTGTTCTTTTTACGTCTTGAAAGAATTTGTGCTACACGCTCAATTTCTTTCTCACGACCGATAATGGGGTCTAATTTGCCCACTTCAGCCATTTTTGTAAGGTCTCTACCAAAATTATCTAAAACAGGAGTTTTAGATTTTTCTGTACTTTTAGCTTCACGCATACCTCCGCCAAACATTCTCCCTTGCTCCTCATCAGGATCGTCAGTATCTGGTCCCGCATGAGGATCTGTGTTTTGGTTTTCGATAGCTTTTTTCACGATTTCATAAGTTATATGAAACTTACTCAATATTTGAGAACCTAAATTGTCCTCTTCACGAAGAATAGATAAAAGCAAGTGTTCTGTACCAATAACTTGACTTTTGAAAATTTTAGCTTCTAAATAAGTGATTTTTAGAGCTTTTTCAGATTGTTTGGTTAGTGATATATTGGCAATATTTTTAATATCATGGGTGGCAGTTCCTTTGATAGCTTGTTCTATCACTTGCCTAAGTTCTTCAAGAGAAACCCCTAATTGCTTTAAAATACTGATAGCTTTACTATCGCCTTCACGTAGTAAACCCAATACAATGTGTTCAGTGCCAATATAACTATGCCCCAAACGTAATGCCTCTTCTTTACTGAGGGCTATTACTTCTTTTACTTGGTTGGAGAATTTTGCTTCCATGTATATATAGTCCTTTTCTTTCTAATTTCGGTTTCTATGTAACAATTTCGTGACTTAATTTGTTCGGAATACTTGCTTTTAAAATATTATAAGCATTGTTACCCTCACAAAAAAGTAAATCAATGATGCTCATGTTATCCTCAAATTTGCTGCCAAACACTTGTTGATAAGCCATAGGCTTGTAAATACTGTCTATTTGGCTTTTATTTTTGGGATGAATGGCTGAGCGAAAATCCGTATATTCGCTATTTTTTTCTAAATTTAGGTATTTTTCTGTAATTTCAAAATTTTTCTTGATGCCAATTAATTTCAGACAAGTTGTCAGTATCTCCATATTCAAATCTACTAAAAAAATTGGTTTTTTGTATAGTATTTTTTCAAAAAAATTCGCATAATATTCAAAAAAAGGTGATTTGCCATAAGCTGAAAAAATGCTTCGCCAATGCACATTTACCCAACTTTCATGATAATCTATTTTTATCTCTTTTAATGCCTTTTTCTGATTTCCCTTTACAACAGGTACACTAAAACTTTGAGTACCTTGAGATGTTACGATTTGAAAACGATTCCGATAGCTTTGTTTTTGGTAATACTCAAAAATATCTATTGTTAAATTTTCAGAACTCAGAAACAAACAAAAATAAGCTAAAGGTGGGAAATACTGTGATTCTACAACAATTTTCATCAATTTTATGGATTACAATACTAATAAAACGTTCGTTAAATTTAAGCAAATATAAAATTTCTGAAAAATATTTTTGTGTGTACTTGACTAATACAATTATATCTTATAATATTGCAATGCTTTCCTGCCACACTACACTATAAAGTTTCCATTCAATTTTCTAAATCACCTTAAATACTTTTGAGTGTAAATACTAAAAACAATTTTATATTGTTTATGGTAATATGGAGAGCAAAAATCAACTTTTTTCCAACCAAATTAGCTTACCAAATATCACAACCATACAAAAAAATCCTACCGTATAGTTTTTATGCATACATCCGACGAATTACATCTGAAATTGCTTTCAGAACTAAGAGAAATTGCTGATAAGTTAGGTATCAAGAATGCCAAAAAATTAACTAAACAAGAGCTTATCACCAAAATTCTGGAAGAGCAACCCACTCCTACCACTCCAGAAAACTCTCAAGAAGACATTGAAGAAAATGATGCTTCCAAAAATGACGAGAACCTAGCAAAAAAGAAGCGTACTCGTATGCCCAGACAAAATGTAGAAAAAAATGCTACTGATGAACAGAGTAATTCAAATGGACAGGATAAAAAAGAGAAGGAAAAAGAAAAAGAAAGTCAAGAATCCGATTTTACCGTAGAACCATTTGATATTAATGCTCTGATTGCTGATTTACCTCAAGAAGAAGACCCTGCTGTAGAGATTTTGGAAGAAATTATTCCCCAAAACACTGAGAAACAACAAAAAACATTCAATCAACAGCAACAACAACAACAGCATCTTCAAAAAAAGAATAAAGACAGACTTCGTGAGTTTGATGGTTTGATAGAAAACTCTGGAGTACTTGAAATTATGCAAGATGGCTACGGTTTTTTACGTTCCCCCGATTATAGTTATCTTTCTAGTCCTGATGATATTTATGTTTCTCCTTCTCAAATTAAACTTTTTGGTTTGAAAGTTGGTGATACTGTAAAAGGACAAATACGTCCTCCCAAAGAAGGTGAAAAATATTTTGCTCTTCTCAAAGTGAGTAGTGTAAATGGTAAAACTACTGAAGAAATTAGAGACAGAATTCCATTTGAATACCTTACCCCTCTTTTCCCTGAAGAAAAACTCAAGCTAAGCACCAAAGCAGATTTGATTTCAACTCGAATGCTTGATTTATTTGCTCCTATTGGAAAAGGACAACGTGGAATGATTGTTGCTCAACCTAAAACAGGTAAAACCACTTTATTAAAGCAAATTGCTAATGCCATTGCTGAAAATCATCCAGAAGTATATTTAATTATATTATTGATTGATGAACGTCCTGAAGAAGTAACTGATATGCAACGTTCTGTAAGAGCTGAAGTAATTTCTTCTACTTTCGATGAACAAGCAGAACGTCATGTGAAGATTTCTTCGATGGTACTTGAAAAAGCTAAAAGAATGGTTGAGTGTGGGCATGATGTTGTAATACTTTTGGATTCTATTACTCGTTTGGCAAGAGCTTACAATACTGTTGTGCCTTCATCAGGTAAGATATTGACAGGTGGTGTAGATGCAAATGCTATGCAAAAACCAAAACGCTTTTTTGGAGCTGCTCGTAATGTTGAAAATGGTGGTTCTTTAACCATTATTGCAACAGCTTTAATTGATACAGGCTCAAGAATGGATGAGGTAATTTTTGAAGAATTCAAGGGTACAGGTAATATGGAGTTACAGTTGGATAGAAAACTTGCCAACAAGCGTGTTTACCCTGCTTTAGATATTCCTTCATCAGGAACAAGAAGAGAAGATCTATTGCTTTCTAGAGATGAATTGAATAAAGTTTGGGTATTGCGTAAATTTATGGACGATATGAATGCTGGAGAGGCAATGGAGTTTTTGCTTGACAAAATGAAGAATACTCAAGATAATAATGAATTTTTATTTTCTATGAATGGATAAATTATTACCACATTTTCAATAATAATTGCATTTTATGGAACGCTTCTAAAAAAAAATTGTTTCATCATTTGTAAATGATTAAAAAAATTATTATAATACTTTTCATTTAACAAACAACGTATTTAGCCTGCATCCGTTGGGTGTAAGGCTACTTCAAATTACTGCTATGAATATTACTTACGAGCATACTTATGGCTATATTTCCGAGGGAAAGGTTTTTCTAAAGGGTTATATGGGCTTGCCTGACCGAGAGATTGGGGTGGTAAAGGAAACAAATGAAGCTGCTATTCTGTATTTTGAAAAACGCTTTCAAGATGCTGAAAAAAAAGTAGCAGATTTAGAGAAAATGATTGAATCCGCAGAAAATAAGGGTTCTTTCTTAATGAAACTCATTCATTTGCGTACTTACCTCCAAGAATTTAAAGGTTTGGGTGATTTTCCTGTACTATTTGCGAAATTAGATGAGCAAGAAACTTTCTTAAAAGGGCTTATCAATGTCAATAGACATAGAAACCTGGATATTAAAAACCAAATTATCCAAGAGCTAGCATCTTTGGTAGATGATACTGACTGGAAAGAAACTGGTATCAAGATTGACGAACTCAAAACTCGTTGGATTAAAACTGGAGCTGTTGAAGACCATCTACAAGCCAAAGTAGAAGAAGAATTTGCATCGCATATCAAAGCCTACTACAACAACAAGAAAGAGTTTTTCAAGAATAAAGCCGACGAGCTGAAAGACCGTCTGAACAAATACAGAATTCTTGTAGATAAAGCTAGCATTCTGAAGCTCTCCGAAGATTTTGATTCAGCAGCAATTGCTTTTAAACAATTACAAAATGATTGGAAAGCTGTTGGAAAAGTACCTCAGAAAAAACTTGAAAGATATTGGGAGCGATTCAAGAAAATCAATAACGAATTCTTTTTCCGTTATAAACAATATAAAGAGGGTATTCCTGCTGAGCAAATCAAGCCCTTAGACCCTGCCGAACAAGCCAGAACAATCCAAGAAAAACTTTGTAAAAAGGCTGAATCTTTGATAGGTGTCAATACTGATGACAGTAACAATCAGACGAAAGATTTGCTGGTAGCTTGGAAAAATGAAGTAACCAATCCTAAATATTTGGATAAAAATTTGGCAAATCGTTTCAGATATGCTTGTGATAGAATTTTTGAAGAAAGCTACCTAATGCGTGTAGTTATTCGTAAATATCCTGACTTTCATAAGAAACCTATGTTAGACCAGTTTCGTATAAAGACCAGTTTCTTACGTGAACTGATTCGTAAAGATGAACAGGAAGTAAACATTGCAGAAAGTGCTCAAGAGTACAAACCAGAGCATAAAAGCTTCAATTTGGCTACCCAAAAACGTAAAATCCAAGTAAAACAAATTATGCTTGAGGAGTTTGACGGAGAATTAAAGAAAATTTACAATAATAAATAAATTGACCTATTAAGAATAACATTCATGTTACTTCTTGGTTTTTAAATCGTTTTTCCTATATTTGCGAACTTTTAAAATAATTGCTTATGTATTGGACGCTTGAATTAGCTTCGTATTTAGAAGATGCTCCTTGGCCTGCTACCAAAGAAGAATTAGTGGATTTTGCTATCCGTTCTGGAGCTCCTATGGAAGTTATTGAAAATCTTCAGGAATTAGAAGATGATGGACAGCCTTACGAGAGTATCGAGGAGATTTGGCCTGATTACCCTACCAAAGAAGATTTCTTCTTCAACGAAGATGAGTACTAAAATTTAAAGGCTTGCAGTTGCAAGCCTTCCTTATTTTTGTGTAGATTTCAACTATTGTTCTATTTATTCAATATTTATGGATTTATCCTTACATTCTCAAGAAATTCAACAATTTTTAAATCATTATTCTTACGGAAAAAGTCCTCAAGAACTCTATGAGCCTATTCAGTATCTGATGAATTTGGGTGGCAAACGTATGAGACCTCTTTTAGTACTTTTGGGTTACCAACTTTTTGACGATAATTGGCAAAAATGTGTTCCTGCTGCTGTTTCGGTAGAGGTTTTTCATAATTTCACTTTGATGCATGATGACATCATGGATAAAGCCCCACTTCGTAGAAGTCAGCCTACTGTACATACCAAATGGAACGAAAGTATTGCTATTCTTTCAGGGGATGTCATGCTCGTAAAAGCCTACGAAATACTGATGAGTGGTGTAGAAGACAAATATCTACGCAAAGCTCTTGAGAAGTTCAGTGCTTGTGCAGCTTGGGTGTGTGAAGGACAACAATGGGATATGAATTTTGAAGATAAAGCAACTGTTTCAGAAAGTCAATATATTGAAATGATACGACTCAAAACAGCTGTTTTATTGGGTTTTAGTTTGGAATTGGGTGCTATGCTTGCAGGAGCTAATGATGAAGAACAACTGAAAATCAGAGCCTTTGGCGAAAATATTGGCATAGGATTTCAATTAAAAGATGATTTATTAGATGTGTATGGGAATCCTGATAAATTTGGCAAGCAAGTAGGTGGTGATATAGCTGCCAACAAAAAAACATATTTACTTTTAGAGGCTATTGCTCAAGCAACAGGCGAAACAAAAGTTCAGTTAGAATATTGGCTGGCTAAAAAAGATTTTGATATTGCAGAAAAAGTAAAAGCTGTTACAGATATTTATAATACACTTGGAATCAAGGAGAAAACTGAACAAAAAATACAATATTTTTTCGATTTAGCTTTCAAACAATTGGATGAACTCAATGCTCGTAATGCTCAAAAGCAATTTTTAGATGAGTTTATGCGACAACTGATAGCCAGAGAAAACTAAATGAGTGATAAGTGATGAATTATAAATGATAGATAAGGGAAAAAAGACTTTTCTATCTTCCTTTTTCTATTATCCAATTTAAAAATTTAGAATTAACCATTTAATAAAAATGCTTCTTCTTACACCCCAACACTGGCAAGACTACGAACTGATAGATAGTGGAAATTTTGAAAAATTGGAACGTTTTGGCAAAATTATTACGGCTCGCCCTGAACCCCAAGCCATTTGGGATAAAAGTCTGAGTGAACAGGAATGGCAAAAAATGGCTCACGCCACTTTTACAAGAGCCAAAGGCGTTGATAAAGCTACCGAAAAAGGTGAATGGAATATCAAAAAAGGTGTTTCGGAACAGTGGTGGATAAATTATGCCTACAAAAATGTCAAAATTAAGATGCGTTTAGGTTTGACCTCGTTTAAGCATGTAGGTATTTTTCCTGAACAGTCTGAAAATTGGGATTTTATGGTGGATAGTATTTCAGAAATGAAAACAGATAAGCCTCAGATACTCAATTTGTTTGCTTATACAGGTGGTGCTTCTGTGATTGCCAAAGCTGCTGGGGCAGATGTAACGCATGTAGATTCTGTAAAACAGGTTATTACATGGTCTAAGGAAAATATGGAAGCCTCTGGGCTGGATAATATTCGTTGGATTGTAGAAGATGCTCTGAAATTTGTAAAAAGAGAAGTAAAAAGAGGTAAAAAATATCAGGGTATTATCTTAGACCCTCCTGCTTATGGGCGTGGTGCTGATGGCGAAAAATGGATATTGGAAGATAATCTGAACGAAATGCTCAAATGTTGTAATGAGCTTTTAGATGAAAAGCAGGGCTTTTTGATACTGAATTTGTATTCTATGGGCTTTTCTGCTTTGATTGCTGAAACACTCATCAATCAGATTTTTAAAAATTCGTTCTCTGAAAAACAAATGGGCGAATTATTTTTGCTTGACAAGTTTGATAAGAAATTACCCTTAGGTGTATTTTGGAGAGGAAAAAAATAAATTTTAACAACCAAATCATTTAAAATCTTGTTAATTTTTTTAGAAAAAGGAAGAAAGAAAAAAGATATTCTTTTCTCCTTTTTCTTTTATCTTATATCCTGATTATAAACGAAATAAAATGCATACCATCACGCCTTACCACCGATGGCTACAATATTATGACCCTGCCACAGACGACGATAGTCCATTTTTTGGTAAAGAATATAATTATGATTTATACTCTGAAACCATTTATGGTTATTATATAGACCCTGCTTGGGATTACATGGGTTCTGAAACCTTGTATATCAAGGTCTTATTTGTAGATTACGATGAAAATTTTGCTATTATTGAGTTCATTGGTGAGTGGAACGATGCCATTGAAAATGATATTATGACTTTAAAAAACAATATCATCAATCCTATGATTGATTTAGGAATCAATCAATTTATCTTGCTTGGCGAAAATGTTTTTAATTTTCATGGTTCTGATGATTGTTATTATGAAGAGTGGTTTGAAGATGTGGAAGAAGGTTGGGTGGCTGCCTTACAATTTCGTGATTTTGTTTATACAGAATGGCAAAAATATGGTATTGATATGTATGTAAACTTTGGTGGAAACTTAGAAATTGAAGGCTGGCGAACACTTTTGCCTCATCAGTTTTATGAACAAGTAAAGAAAATTGTACAGTATCGTCTTAACTAACACAATATTTTTTTGGTTTTTTCCGTTTTTTATTTATAATTTTAGGATAAATCAAAACTTTGTTCAAATGGAAACAGACAAAATTATTAAAATAGTAATTGCCATTGTAGTGGGTATTCTATTGGTTAGTTTTTTAGGGAAAATCCTTAAATGGATTATTTGGGTGGCTGTTGTAGGTGTTGGTTCTTATTTAGTCTATGAAGTTTTATTCAATAAGAAACAAGTAAAATGACCATAATTGAAAAGCCTTTGTATTCAAAGGCTTTTTTTATTTTGCTTCTTTAATCATTGCTCTTAAAGTTGTGTGTAATTTGGTTATTTCTTCTCCCTCATAATGTAAAAAACTAAAAGATTCCTCTTTATCTCCCCATTGGATATTCAGGTTTGCTGAAGCATTCCCATCATATTTTGAATCTTTAGAGAATTTATCAGCTTTTAATTTAACCAGTATACTTCTTATTTCTTGTCTTTTTTCCTGAGTCAAAGTAACTGTTTGACTCTTATCTTTGGGTGTAGTTCCTCCACACAAGCCCTCCGATTTTGTATATTTGAGCGTATTACCCTCTATTTCAAAGATTTCTGTAATACACATTTGGTCTGGAGGCAATGCAGGTGGATAAATAGAAAATTTCATCTTCTTGAAAGCCTGATTTTCTTTTTTTTCAGAACTACAAGCTATCATTATGAAGGTCAGAAACAGTAGAATAAAGTTTGATTTCATAAGATTTTATTTTTATTTCCTAATTTTTGTAGTGTCTTTATCATTTTTTCTATAATATTTATCTACAACTTTGCCATTTATTGAGTAAATCACATAATAAGGCTCTGATCCATAAATAGATCTGCTATGAACATTTTTTCCTTGTTTTGATTCAATAAAAAAATCTGCCATGCCTAATTCCTCTGTTTTCAAACTATCACCTATTCTGACAGTTTCCCATTTATCTTTATCAAATTTTTTATACTTAAAAAATGGAATTACCAATTCAATGATTGAATATAAAGTATATGCCACCACTACGCCCCAAAATATTTTTTTAGTCAGAAATATGTGCATAATTTTTAATTATTAAAATTTGGTTTTTATCATAATAGAAATTATATGAATAGTAAAAAGAGGAATTTTCTTTTGATGTACTGTGTGAAGTGAGAGTTGCCATAGAATCTTTCTTTGACTTAAAATCTCCGAAATGATTAATTGAGTAATTTGGCAGGTCATGACCTTTTATACTTTTCTCTACCTCCGATTTTGGTGTTCCTACTTTTATATTCATCCATTTTCGATGAGAAAACCTCTCATCGTTGAATTCTGTTCCTGCCAATTTATCAGTAAATAATATTATCGGCATTAATCCTATTATTCTTAAAACCAAATGAAGCCCCACAATTGTAAGGAAAAGTATTTTTAAGGTCTTAATGGCTATTTTCTTAATTTTTTGTAGCATTTGTTTTCATTTTGAACTCTAAAACCACAAACCTTCCAAAAAATTATAATTTTTTGGAAGGCTACAATTTATAACTCATCATTTATCACTCATAGATTTTAATGAGCTTCCAGCCAATTATGCCCAATACCCACTTCTACCTCCATGCGTACGGGCAAAGCAATGGCATTTTTCATCAATTTTATCACGTTTTCTTTTACAATATCAATTTCCGATTTGTGTACCTCAAACACCAATTCGTCATGAACTTGCAATATCATCTTGGATTTGAGATTTTTATCTTTAAAAAACTGATGGATATTGACCATTGCCAGTTTAATCATATCGGCAGCAGAACCCTGAATAGGCATATTTACAGCGTTTCGTTCGGCTTGCCCCGCTACTACTTTATTGCTCTCATTGATGCTGTACAGATGTCTTCTACGTCCCAAAATGGTTTCTGCATATTCGAGTTCACGAGCTTTCTGAATCATGGAGTCTTTAAACTTCTTGATTGCTGAAAACTCCTGATAGTAGGTTTCTACGAGTTTGGTTGCTTCTGAAACCGAAATTTTTAGTTGGCTTGATAAATTAAAGCCCGTACTACCATATAAAATTGCAAAATTGGCAGTTTTTGCATTTCTACGCATATCTGCTGTTACATCTTCTAAGGCTACTTTATAAATTTTGGCAGCAGTAGCAGCATGAATGTCCAAACCTTTTTCAAAAGCCTCCAAAAGTGTTTCGTCTTGGCTGAAAGCAGCCATCAGACGCAACTCAATTTGAGAGTAGTCAGCAGAAAGAATCAAAAATTCATCACTCGAAGGAATAAACGCCTTCCTGATTTCTCTGCCTTTAGCAGTTTTAATAGGGATATTCTGCAAATTCGGGTTTGTAGAACTTAATCTGCCTGTTGATGTAACTGCCTGATTAAAAGATGTATGTATTTTCCCATCAATAGTACTTACAAGCTCTGGCAAAGCATCTATGTAAGTAGATTTTAGTTTCTGTAACTCTCTGATTTCCAAAATATCTACAACAATTGGGTGTTCTTCAGCCAATTTACTCAGAATCTCCTCGCCTGTAGCATACTGACCTGTTTTGGTCTTTTTAGCATTTTTGATGAGTTTCATTTCATCAAAAAGTACTTCTCCGAGTTGTTTAGGCGAAGCAATATTGAATTTTCTACCTGCTTGCGAGTAAATCTTCTCTTCTAAAACCAAAATTTCTTTTTCAAGCAATTCAGAAGATTCTTTCAGGGCTTTGGTATCAAGTTTCACACCATTGCGTTCGATAGTTGAAAGTACCTCAACAAGAGGCGTTTCTACTTCATAAAACAGCTTTTCTACATGCATTTTCTGCAATTCAGGAGCTAGTTTTTCTTTGAGTTGGAATGTAATATCAGCATCTTCGGCAGCGTATTCTGCTATTTTTTGAACCTCAATATCTCTCATACTTCCCTGATTCACACCTTTTTTACCAATCAGGGTTTCGATGCTTACAGGCTGATATTTTAAGTATTTTTCTGCTAAATAATCCATACCATGTTTGCTTTCTGCTTCAATCAGATAGCTTGCAAGCATAGTATCAAACAATTTCCCTTTTACTTCAATGTTGTAATTAGCTAAAATGGAAATATCATATTTGATATTTTGTCCAATTTTCTCGATTTGGTCATTTTCAAAAACACTTCTAAATTCTTCTACAATCTTTTGAGCCTCTGTTTTGTCTGCAGGAATAGGCACATAATAGGCTTCATGGGCTATGTAAGCAAACGACATCCCTACCAATTCGGCTTTGAGTGTATCCAAAGAGGTCGTTTCTGTGTCAAAACAAAAAGATTTTTGAATGGAAAGTAATTGTATCAAATGCTTTCTATCCTCCTCTTTATCAACAATATGATACTGATGAACGGTGTCAGCAATAGTCTGAAAACGCTTCTCTCCTTCCTCAAAAGTTTCGTCTGTTTCAGACTCTTCTTCTTGAGCAGGTGTATTGTTACCAAATAAATCTAATTGTAGCTGAGATTGCTTTTTGGCTGTTTTTTGAGCTTGTTTTTCTTCTTCACTAAGTCCTATAAGTTTGGTTTTAAGTGTTTTAAACTCTAACTCATCCAAAAGTTTAGAAAGCTCTGTTTTATTGTATTCAGACATTTTAAACTCTTCTACATTGTACTCAATAGGTACTTGTAAATGAATGGTTGCGAGCTGTTTAGATAGAATTGCCTTATCACCATGATTTTTGACAGTTTCAGCCATTTTGCCTTTTAGTTTATCGGCATTGGCTATCAGATTTTCCACAGAATCGTACTCTTCAAGAAGTTTTTGAGCTGTTTTTTCTCCAACCCCTGGAAGCCCTGGGATATTGTCAGAAGCGTCTCCTTGAAGACCCAGCATATCTATTACCTGTTCAATTTTCTTGATACCAAATTTATCAAGGGCTTTTTGTACATCCCAAACTTCGTTGGGTGCAAATTTAGAGGCAGGTCTGAAAATAAAGATTTTATTGTTTTCTAAAAGCTGGCAATAGTCTTTATCAGGAGTCATCATATACACCTGAAAGTCCTCACGAGCCACCTGTTTGGCGATTGTCCCAATAATATCATCTGCCTCATAGCCTGCAAGCGTCAGTGTGGGGATATTCATAGCATCCAAAATCTTCTTGATATAGGGTACAGCTACTGTAATACCTTCGGGTTGGGCTTCTCTGTGGGCTTTGTATTCTTCAAATTGTTCGTGTCTGAAAGTAGGCTCAGAAGTATCAAAAGCTACTGCCAAATGTGTAGGTTTCTCTTTCTTTATTACCTCAAGCATGGTATTGATAAATCCAAAAATTGCCCCTGTATCCATACCTGTACTTGTTCTGCGTGGAGCATTGATAAAAGCATAATAAGCTCTGTAAACAAGAGCCATTGCATCCAAAAGAAAGAGTTTTTCCATAATTGTGTTTAAGATTTTAAGTATTTATCAAGGGAAATATTGAATATTTTCTTTTATGAAATCATATAGTTTTTCTGTGAAAACTTCCTCATTATCCCTAAAAAATTGATAGCATTTTTGATATTCTGTGTCTTCTGTAAGATACTCATTATGAATTGTTACTGAATCATATTGTTTTTGATATTTCAAGTAAATTTCTTTTTGTTTTTCATGGGCTGTTTTCAGATTTTCAGCCATTTCTAACCATCTAAGTTTTTGGTCAATTTGCTCTATCACCAGCCCCAAATGAAAATGCAAAGCAGTTGTAAAATTTTCCCAAGCCTCAAAATTAAGCCACTCTTGAATAATTACAAAAGCTTTTTCTTGCTCATTCAATACATCCAATTTCTCGAAATCAATCCAAAAGTTCCTTTTTAAATCTCGTGTTTGCTCAATAGAAGAAAATAGATTACTTAAAACTGTCTCTTTACTTTTAAACTTTCTAAAAATCCTTTCTGTAATAGAATAAAGTTCTTCCTCAAGACTTTTAAGAGTGAGGTTAATATCAAAATTATTTTGCTTCAAATGTTTCAAAGCCAATTCTTCAGAAGTATTTGTTTTATTGATAACAATCTGAAGCCTTTTTTTCTGAAAAGCAATAACAGCCTCTTCTAAATTGCCATAATATTCCCGTAATAAATTTAGTCCTTCTGTAATTCCTACAGGGATTTCTTTCCGCAAGGCAACGATTTTATGTTCTTCTTCTTTATCCAAAATATTAGGCTATTTTGTCTTTCGTTCCTTAAAAATAATACCGTACTCCTCCAATTCTTTGAGGACTGGCTCATACATTTCGGCATCAATAGGCATCAGTACTCCTCTCTGTTTAAATTCGCCCTCTAAAATCAGTTTACAAGCAATTCCCAAAGGCAATCCGACGGTCTTTGCCATAGCTGTATGGACATTGTCTTCTCCGATTACTACGAGTTCCGAAATAATTTCATTTTCATCACCTGCCTGCTCAAAATTGATGATATGTTGCATGACAATCATATCTTTGTCTTCAGGGGCAAGAACCCATTTTTGTTCTAAAATATACTGTAAAATTTGGGCTGGAGTTGCTTCTGCTTTGGGGTAATTAATGTTTTTATCTGTAAAAAAATCTAGCCAAGCTATTTGATTCAAAACAGTATCTTTCTTTTCTTGAGTAATACCCAGATAGTTTACAAAAGTATTTTCGAGGGTATCGTTTGCATTTTCGGGTAAAAATGTCTTTAAAAACTGCTGATAAGTAATGTTTTGAGTAGGCATGATGGTAACATTATCTGTCATACCTAATTGCACAAAACAATCCCAAGCCTTACAATAGTTTTGTTTACGAAGTGTCCCACGTAAAAGTGTCTGAATATTTTCTAAGCCATACACACTCTGATAGCCTAAAGAATCTCGGTTGGCATAGCCCTCAAACACACCATAACCTTCCACTTCAAAATACTCTATACGTCTGAAAAGCTGATGATAAGGAATATATTTAATTTGCTTATTTTCAAGATATTTGGCTACACCTTGTCCTGCTAAAACCACGTTCTGAGGATTCCAAGTAAACTTATAATGCCAAGGATTATTATCTGATTCAGGGGCAATCAGTCCACCTGTAAACGATTTAAAAGATTTCACAACAGCCCCTTCTGCTCTGATATGGTCTAAAATCTTCATGGCTGAAAGGTGGTCAATGCCAGGGTCAAGCCCAATTTCATTCAAGAAAATCAAATCTTTTTTCTTTACTTCAGCATCCAATTCTTGCATTTCCTTAGAAATATAAGAAGCTGTCAGCATATTTTTGCCTAATTCCAAGCAATAACGAGCCACATGAATATGCAAAGCTGGCGGAATCAGGGAAATGACAATATCATGTTCTCCTATGAGTTTTTTAGCCTTATCTGCCTCAAAAACATCAAAATCGTAAGCTGTAAGGTGTGGATAGGGTTGTATTTTCTGTAATACCAATTCTTTTTGTGCATCGGCAACACTCACTTGCCAAGCATTTTTGGGAGCATTTTCTGCAAGATAACGAATCAGAGAAGAAGCTGAACGTCCAGCTCCTAAAACCAATATTTTTTTCACAGGATATATCTTTTATGTTATTTAATGTTCTCTACTTGGAAACGAACCAGAAATGTTTTTTTAATTTTTATTTCTGTATCAAAAATCATATTCTTTCTATCAACAGCATCTAATCGTGGATACACTGTCCAACCTCCTAATTGTTCTTCTAATAATGCTAATTCTTTTATGTGTGTAATTTCTATAATTTTTTTATGAGATGCTTGAGCTATTAGAGTTGCTTTTTTTTGAGCTTTTTCCAATAGTTTTTCAATTAACCTTTTCTCTACAATCTCCATTTGAGAAGATTTTTTATTGATAAAATAAGTACCTACTTCTTTATCAAAAATTTCCTCTTTAAATTTGTAAAATAGCTGTATATCTTTACAGGTAATAATGTATGTTAAATAGGTTTTTACCCTATCCAAATCTGGTTTTCTTTGTTCTTTTCTGAAAGGGAATTTATACTTTTTTATAATTTGTTCTATTTCTTCATATACTTTCTGAGGAGATTTTTTTTCGAATCAGCTCCCATAGTAATCGTTCTACCAGACGCATCTTCATCAAAATATATAGTTTCACTTGGAAAAGCATAAATGGCATATTCTATCTCATCTGGCTCAATTACTGCCTCATCCTGAACATACACCTCAATAAATTTCTCTGTATTTTGGGCTTTTGAAGTAATTCCTAAAATACTGATGACACAAATTATAAAAATTCTAAGCATAAAATATTTTATCTTAAAAAACTCAATACCTCTTACTTTTGAGGTAAGAGGTATTTTTTTGTTAGCCAATTGTTATTTCAAACTGAACCAAATCAATAAATTCTTTAATTCTGTCTTCTACTTCGTAGGGGCGTAGATTTTGGAGGCGTTCTGTACCAAATTTCTCTACACAAAGTGAAGCCAAAGCAGAGCCATAAATGATAGCATTTTTCATGTTTTCAAAAGAAATATCACCTGTTTTTGCCAAATATCCAATAAAACCACCAGCAAAAGTATCACCAGCACCTGTCGGGTCAAAAACGTCTTCCAAAGGCAATGCAGGAGCAAAAAACACCTGTGTTTTATTGAAAAGTAAAGCACCATGCTCACCTTTCTTGATAATCAACACTTTAGGTCCCATTTCTAAAATTTTACGAGCAGCTTTTACAAGCGAATACTCTTTAGAAAGCTGACGAGCCTCTTCGTCATTGATAGAAAGTACATCTACCAATTTCAAGGTTTTCATCAATTCGTCCCAAGCAATATCCATCCAGAAATTCATGGTATCCATCAAAATCAATTTGGGACGTTTTTTCATTCTTTCCACCACCGTTCTTTGAATGGTAGGTGTCAAATTACCCAACATCAAAAACTCTGTATCTTGGTAGCTTTCAGGGATAATTGGGTCAAAATCAGCAAGTACATTGAGTTCTGTGGCAAGTGTATCACGGCTGTTCATGTCGTTGTGGTACTTTCCAGCCCAGAAGAAAGATTTTTCACCTTGCTTAATTTGCAATCCTTCTGTATTTACGCCATGATTTTTCAGCATATCAATGCTTTCTTGAGGAAAATCATCACCTACTACGCCTACCAAATTTACTTTTTTAGTTAAATAAGATGCTGCTAATGAGGCATAAGTAGCTGCTCCGCCTATAATTTTATCAGTTTTTCCAAAGGGTGTTTCAATAGCATCAAAAGCTACTGTACCAATAATTGTTAAACTCATTGTTTGTATGTTTTAGATGAATCAATTCAATTTTGCAAACATACACAAATTATGTATTTTTTTGCTAAAAATCTGTATTTTTTGATATTTTGGCTTATATTTGAGGTGTTTATCTTTCTTTCACTTAAACACCCTAAAATTATGCTTACAGAATTTCAAACGCTTAAAATTCAAAAACTTTTTAATTTTTTTGATGCTGATGGCAACAAAGTAATTGAGCCAGAGGACATGGACATGATTGCCGAGCAGTTTATAAAAATTTTTGGTTGGAAAATTGGTGATGATAATGATAAAAAATTCAGAGGAGCTTTAAAAAAGTATTGGAGAAAATTACTCTTGGGTGCTGATACTGACCAAGACCAAAGTGTTAGTTTTGAGGAGTTTAAAAAAGCTTATGAACGTCATTTGAGTTCCAAAGAAAATTATGAAGAATTTGTACTGCCTTTTATAGACCAAGTATTTCCTGTGATAGATACCAATCAGGATGGAGTTTTACAGCCTGCTGAATTTGCACATTTGTATGAAGGCTTTAGAAATCCGAAAGACGAAGCCTCTAAAGTTTTTGCCAAATTAGATTCTAATGGTGATGGTTCGCTTTCTAAGGAAGAAATTTACCAACATTTTTATGATTTCCATTTCTCAGAAGACAGAAATATAGCAGGAAACGCTTTTTTTGGAGAATTATCCTAATTTTTAGTACAGTGTAATGAGTATATAGAAAAAGCTATTTTCTTATAATATAATTTAAACATTGCATTCTTTGAGTACAAAAAAGAGCGTTGGGCTGAAAATTCAGCGAGGGTGGGCAGGTTTTGTGCGTGGAAGCATTGAATTTTCTTGATTTTTTGATTCTTTTGCATCAAGGCAAAAGAATATTTTAAACAAACTCCATTTAAAGTTTAATATCTAATGAAAAAAAGTATTTTGTTCAGTTTTGTTCTTATTTCGATTCTATCTGTTGCATTTATGAGTAAGCCCGCTTATCAGCTATTCGATGCCAAAGGCAAAAAAACAACTTATGATGCCCTTCTGGCTGAAGCAGAAAAAGCTGATATTGTGTTTTTTGGAGAGTTGCATAACAACCCTATTTGCCATTGGTTACAACTCCAGTTAGCCAAAGACTTGGCTTCCAAAAACAAAGAAAAATTAGTTTTTGGTGCTGAAATGTTTGAAGCAGATAATCAGCTTGTACTCAACGAATACCAAAATGGCTGGATTAAAGAAGCACACTTCACCAAAGAAGCCAAAATGTGGGATAATTACAAAACTGACTACAAACCTCTTTTAGACTTGTCTATCAAACAAAGAATCCCTTTTGTAGCCACCAATATTCCTCGCAGATATGCCAGTATTGTATCTCGTGAGGGTTTAGAAAGTTTAAATAAACTGGATGCAGAGGCAAAAAAATATATTGCTCCTCTGCCTATTGCCTTTGATGTTGCTTTACCCGCTTATGCAGAAATGGTAAAAATGGCACAGCATGGACAAATGGGTGGCAATGCAAAACCAGAATATTTTGCTCAGGCTCAAGCTATTAAAGATGCTACCATGGCTCATTTCATTCTTAAAAACTGGCAAAAAGGCAAAATATTCTTGCATTTCAATGGTTCGTACCACTCCGATAACTTTGAGAGCATTATTTGGTATCTCAAGAAGCAGAATCCAAATTTCAAAATTGTAAGTATTGCAAGTGTTGAACAAGAATCTATCGCAGAATTAGAGAAAACTAATCTGGAAAAAGGTAATTTTGTGTTGGCAATCCCTTCGGATATGACGAAAACGTATTAAAAAGATGTGAGATATGAGAAACAAAAGTCTAGATAAATTCTTTAAAAATTCAAAGGTTGTTTAAAAATAATTCAAACATTTTTGCAAAAAAGAGCGTTGGGCTGAAAATTCAGCGAGGGTGGGAAGGTTTGTGTGTGGAAGCATTGAATTTTCTTGATTTTTTGATTCTTTTGCATCAAGGCAAAAGAATGATAACTTTAAAACAACTTAAAACCAAGATTTTCATAAAATATACTTCGTTCTAAAAATAAAAGTAATAAAATTTAAACAACCTCTTAGATATTCTTACTTCAAAAAAAGTATTTTAATGAAAATTTGCCTTATCATATTTATATTTTTTTGCTCTTGGGTACAGGTAGTTGCTCAGGATAAATTGGTAATTACATATCAAGAGTTTGGTGGACCTCCTACCAATCCACCACTTGGTACAAGAACTACTGAATTTGTTTTTAAGAAAAAGGGAGATAAGTTTATTGCAAAAAATTATACTTTCTTTGATGATACTTTTAAAGATTCAAAAAAGAAAACTATTAGCTTAAAAAAGGAAAAAGTAATCTCAAAATCAAAAACAGATAGTATACTCAATCCTAAAACCCCTATCTACTTTAAAGATTTAGGGTTTACAATTGACGAAATAAAAGACATCGCAAATAATGAGCAAGTAATTATTTTGCCTCAAACATTAGATTTATTAAAACCTGATTTTGTTCTGAATTTTGACTCCGCTTATGCCTGTAGAGAACAACAATTTGTTATCATACGAACAGGGAGTTGTTGTGGGGGTTCAACTTCCGAAATATTTTATAAAAAGAATCAATTATTTTATCACCCTACTTTTTACACACAAAAAAACTTTGATATCAAAATGTATTTAAAAGTTTATTCTCTTATCAAAGATTTTGATGTTTTACAAGAGTCTTCTCTAAAACATCATTATGGAAAAAAGAAAGCGTTGTATTGGTTTATTAGGTTTTTAGAGATGTTTCAATGCGAAGACTATTATGCAAGTCTTTTTATGAAAGAAAATCCTGAATACAACAATAGCGTTTTTAAAAGAACAAAAAAAGGCTGGAATTTTGAAAAATACTTGAAGAAAGTGAAAGGTAGTAAAAACTAAACATAATATCATTCTTATTCTCATTCAAAACTATTAAATTCTTGTGTCTAAGGTCTTGTTTCTTATATCAAAAAATTTTAGCATTAACCCATTTACCCTTTAAAAATTGACAGTTGCAAAAGAAAATATACGACTCACATTTGGTCTGAAAATAAAGCAGTTACGCCAAGAAAAAGGCATTTCGTTATCCGAATTAGCCAACCAAACAGGCATTTCTGTTTCGTACCTCAATGAAATTGAAAAAGGGAAAAAGTACCCTCAAACTGAAAAAATTGTAGTTTTAGCTGAAACTTTGGGGGTTAGTTATGACTGGTTGGTATCACTCAAACTCAATAAAAAACTTGCTCCTCTTGCCGATTTGCTACAATCGAACTTTTTAGGTGAGTTTCCTTTGGAGGTTTTTGGTATTGAACCAGCACAATTTTTAGATATTTTGGCAAACGCTCCCGAAAAAGTAGGTGCTTTTATTGGTACACTTGCCGAAATAGCCCGAAGCTATGATATGCAAATTGAAGAGTTTTATTTCTCTGTTTTGCGTTCTTATCAGGAAATGTACGAAAACTATTTTGAAGATTTGGAGCAAGAAGCCCAACATTTCAGAGAGTTACACCATTTAGAAGATAAAACCATTTTGGATATTGATTTCTTAAAAGAAGTTCTTTCAAACCAATATCATATCCAAACCCAAGAAACTACGTTTGAGCCTGCTCTTAAAAGTCTGCGTTCTGTACTCAAAGGAAATACATTGTTGATTAATCAGAGCTTGAGTGTAACCCAAAAACGATTTGTTTTGTGTAGAGAAATTGGTTTTGCATTCTTGAAAATCAAAAAACGTTCTACTACATTTTCTTGGGTAGAAGTTCGTTCTTTTGATGAAGTTCTGAATAATTTCAAAGCTTCTTATTTTGCAGGAGCTTTGCTTTTGCCTCAAAATATGCTTGTAAATGACTTAAAAACTTTTTTCAAGCAAAAACAATTTGATGCAGAATTTTTCATCAATCTCAATGCTCAATATCAAGTAACTCCTGAAACATTGCTTTACAGATGTAGCAATCTTTTACCCAAATATTTCGGTTTGAATGAATTGTTTTTCTTGCGTTTTGATAACACTGATAAACAGTTTAATCTAACCAAGGAAATGCATATTTCGGGTTTACACAATCCTCATGCTTCAGCTCTCGAAGAGCATTATTGCAGACGTTGGATTTCAATTACTATTTTACAAGATTTACAAAAACATCATAAGAAAGGCTCTGAAATCCTTTGTAAAGCTCAAATTTCAGAATACTACGATTCGCCAAACAGATATTTTGTATTGGCTATGGCTCGTTCACTTTCCCCTACACCAGCTTTAAGTAGTTTGGCAATAGGCATCAAGATAAACGAGCAAGCTCAAAAAACAATCCAGTTTTTAGAAGATAAAAATTTGATTATCAAAAAAGTAGGAGAAACTTGTCAGCGTTGTTCGGCTACCGATTGCCCTGAAAGAATGTCTGAACCTAGTATTTTACTCAAAAAACAAGCTAAAAAAGAACGTAAACAAGCTTTAGAAAAACTAACAACAAACCATACAGAGAATGCCTAAATTAAGTTTTGAAGACCTCATAATTTTTGAAAATGACGATTTTGTACTCATCAATAAGCCTCCACTCATGGCTACACTCGATGAACGTACCGAAGATAGAAAAACAACAAGTATTATTGCTTTGCTCAGAAACTATGAGCCTACCTATCAGATTTGTCACCGATTAGACAAAGAAACCTCTGGAGTGCTTGCTATTGCCAAACATCCTGAAGCATACCGACATCTTGCGATGGCGTTTGAACGTAGAAAAGTTCAGAAAGTGTATCATGCTGTTTCTGAAGGTATTCATAATTTTGAAGCCCAAGAAGCTACTTTTCCCATTCTCAAACTCTCTAAAAAAGGAATGGTAACCATTGATTTTAAGGAAGGTATGAAATCACATACCACATTTCAAACACTCAGACACATAGGAAACTTCACACTCATTGAAGCCAAACCCCATACAGGACGTATGCACCAAATACGCATACACCTCAAGGCTCTCAAAGCACCTATTGTCGCTGACGAAATGTATGGAGGGCAGTTTGTTTTTCTTTCAGAATTCAAAAAGAAATTTAAAATCAATAAAGATGCAGACGAATTGCCCATCATACAGCGTGTGGCTTTACATGCTTTTGGGTTGGGGTTTGAAGGTATGAATGGTGAACAAATTTATCAGGAAGCCAGTTATCCTAAAGATTTTGCTGTTTTAGTGAAACTTTTAGAAAAATATGCTTAGTACAATGAACTGTTATCAATAAGAAAATAAAAAATCTTAAATTCCTTAAAAGCGTGGGCTGACGCTCCAGCGAGGGTGGGAAGGTTTGCGGGCAGGAGCTTTGGAGCGTCTTGACTTTTTTCGTTCTTTTTGGCTTCGCCGAGCTAAAGGTTGTGTCAAGACAAAAAGAACAAACAATTTGTTTATTAAATAAAGAAAATTAAGATTATTAATAGAATCCATATCAAATTTTGCTTATGATTGACTACCAAATCCAAGACCAGATTGCTATTATTGCCTTTAATATGATGAATGCTCCTATGAACGTTCTCAACGAAGAATCTATCAAAGCTTTTGACGAAGCCACATCCAAAGCCATTGAAGACCCTAACGTAAAAGGCATTATCATTACTTCTCACAAAAAAGAGTTTGTGGCAGGAGCTGACCTCAATATGCTTCTCAAAAATGCTACTTTGGAGCAGGGTTATGAAATGATAAGCCACCTTCATAAAGTTTTCAGAAAATACGAAGCCTGCAAAAAGCCCGTAGTGGCTGCCATCAATGGTACAGCTTTGGGTGGTGGATATGAAGTTTGTTTGGCTTGCCATTATAGAGTTGCCTTAAACGACCCCAAAATACAAATCGGTTTGCCCGAAGTACTGATTGGTTTATTCCCTGGTGGTGGTGGTACACAACGCCTGCCTCGTATGATAGGCATCGAGAAATCGCTTCCATTACTTTTAGAAGGCAGAAAATTAAATCCTGAAAAAGCCTTGAAAGAAGGCTTGGTAAACGAATTGGCTTCTTCTAAAGAAGAGCTAATTGAAAAAGCAAAAAATTGGATTCTGGCAAATCCCAGAGCATTACAGCCTTGGGATGAGCTTGATAAAAAAGGAAATGTAGTGGGTGTACAAAATTATAAAGTCCCTGGTGGCAATGTACAATCTCCGAAAGGCGTTCAAACTTTCATTGCTGGAACTGCCCTTTTACAAGGCAAAACACAAGGCAATTATCCTGCTCCACAAGCTATTATGGAGTGTGTTTATGAGGGTTTGCAAGTTTCTATTGAGCATGGTTTAGCCATCGAAGCCAAACATTTTGCTCGTATCAGCCAAACCAAAGAAGCAAAAAACATGATTCGTACACTCTTTTTTGCTATGGGAGAGGCGAACAAAGGTGCAGCCCGCCCCAAAGATGTTCCTGCTACTGATGTAAAGAAGGTAGGTATTTTAGGAGCTGGTATGATGGGAGCTGGTATTGCTTACGTTTCGGCTGTGGCTGGTCTGGAAGTAGTTTTAAAAGATGTAAGCCTTGAATCTGCCGAAAAAGGAAAAGACTATTCAAGAAATTTGCTGAAAAAAGAGTTAGAAAAAGGAAAATATACCCAAGAACAAGTTGAAACTGTTTTAGCTCGTATCAAGGCTACTGCTGATGCCAAAGATTTAGAAGGCTCTGATTTGGTGATTGAAGCTGTTTTTGAGAACAGAGACCTCAAAGCTCAGGTAACACAAGAAGCTGAAGCATTTTTAACAGAAAAAGCTGTTTTTGCTTCCAATACTTCTACATTGCCTATTACAGGACTTGCAGAGGCATCCAAACACCCTGAAAACTTTATTGGCTTGCATTTCTTCTCGCCAGTAGATAAAATGATGCTTGTGGAAATTATTAAAGGCAAACAAACTTCTGTGTATGCCATTGCCCTCAGCATAGACTACGTGAAGAAAATCAAGAAAACCCCGATTGTAGTAAATGATAGCAGAGGTTTTTATACTTCTCGTGTGTTTGGAACATACACCTCCGAAAGTATTACCATGCTTTCAGAAGGCATCAGCCCCAGCCTTATTGAGGCAGCAGGCAAAGGAGCAGGAATGCCTGTAGGTGGCTTGGATGTTTCGGATGCTGTAGCCCTCGATTTGATGTATAAAATCTATCTCCAAACCGAAAAAGACATGGGTATCAAGATTACAGACACCGCTGATGGCAAGGTTGTGAAGAAATTTGTAGAAGAATTGGGTCGTGTGGGTAAAAAAGACAAAAAAGGCTTTTACGAATACCCTGAAGATGAACCCAAACGTCTTTGGAGTGGTCTTGCAGAGCATTTCCCTGTAGCCAAAGAACAGCCCAGTCTCGAAGAAGCCAAAAAACGTATTTTATACAGACAAGTACTTGAAACCATCAAATGTTTTGAGGAAAATGTGGTTACCAACGTTCGTGATGCAGATGTAGGTTCTATTTTGGCTTGGGGCTTCCCTCCTTATACAGGTGGTGCTTTGTCGTTTGTGGATTATATAGGCATTGAGAATTTTGTAAAAGAAGCTGATCGTCTGGCAGATACTTATGGCGAACGCTTCCGTCCTACTGCCCGCCTACGTGAAATGGCTCAAAAGAAACAAGGTTTTCATGGGTAAGTGCAAATGAGATAGATTTTAAAATCTATCTCATTTTTTTATTCCGAACATTGTGAGGAATCTAAACCTCTTGATTTTGTTTAGATTTTTTGTTATTTTAGTGGACATTAAAATAACAGGACTATGGAAAAATGTAAATTATGTAAGAACAAAGATGCTGATCAAACAGGTTCTCACTTAATATCACATTTACTCTTGTCAAGAGTTGATAATGTAGATAAGAAAAAAGGGCGAGATTTAGAATTGGGGTTTGCTATTAATGCAACTGAAACAACAGCTTATTTTGGAAGAAGTATTTTAACAGAAAAATTAGAAGAAGTCTTTAATATTGAAAGTTTAGATTTTGATAATCTCGAAAAATATAAATCTCCTTTCATTATTAACCATATTTTTTGCTCTGATTGCGAAAATAGATTTTCTAAAATTGAGAGTTCATATTCAAAAAGCGTTAATCATAATAAAATTACTACTCTTGATATTTCTTTTCTTTTTTGGATAAGTATTTTCTGGAGAGCCTCATTTAAACTCCCTTTGGACTTGATGGATGGGCATAAAGAATTTATCAGAATATTATTAAATAAGTATTTACCAGATACTCAAGGCAAATATTCAAGTGCTATTTTAGAAGATGATAGGCTTAAAAAAGTATCTTTTAAAATTTTAAGAAGTACAGGTTTTTCTGGTGTAAAACCCACATATATATCTTGCCATCCACAAAGTCAGAATCCTTATATTCTTTTAGTTGATGAGTTTTTAATACTCTTATCTTTTAAAGATAAATACAATGATTGTAAAAAATATAAAGTTGATTTTGAAGATAATGTAACTAACGCTTCAAGCAATTTTATATTTAAGAAAATAGGTATAAATGAAATTCTTACAGAAGTATCAGAAGAAATATTTGAAACAATCAACATGTTTTTTCTGAAAAAGTTAACTCATAAGAAAAGTAAACATTATAAAGATTTTTTTGATGCTTTGGAAATAAAGTTAAATAGACGTATTCCTACCAATTTGCGAAAAGAAATTTTAGAGGATATGAAAAGCAAGAAGGAAGGTGAAAAAGATACTCGGCAGAGTTTAAATAAAAGCACTTTTAAAATTTTATCAGACAAATGGCAAATTTATGAATAGAACACTAATCTTAAAAACTTGTATGATACATTAACTCCTAATTTTTAATTATGTCCCCTATCACCTTCAACAGCCATTATGAACTTGCTGGTGGCTATTTCGATAAAGACGAACAAGGCTGGTGTGCTTCGTATATACATATTGTTTGCGAAGATGGCATCCATGTCAAATTCAGAGAGTATTATGATGCTAATGGCATTATCCGCTCCGATTACAATTCAGAGGGTACAATCCAAGAAGTAAGAGGAGGCATTGTGTTTATTTTACTCAAAAACGGTAGAACACTACATTTTTCTTTAGAGCACAATAAGTTAGAAAATATTTCATAATGGAAGGTTTTCAAGAAACACTTTTAAATATACAGTCTTTTTTCTTTCAGGCTACTACAACCAAAGATACTCAGGGTTGGAATGCTCAAGGTAATGGCATTGTTACTGTTTCTAGCCCTAAAAAAGATATTATTATCTTTGAAGAGTCAGGACTTTTAACTCTTCCTAATCAGCAAAAACAGTTTAAATGCCATAATGTTTATCGTTGGACTTTTGAAACAGAAAAACGTATTAAATTGGAACATTTACGTTTTGGAGAAGAAAACCCTGTATATTTATTTCACCTAGTATATCAAGATACAAACACTTTTTCATCCATTTGTCCACATATCTGTGATAAAGACTTATATACAGCTCATTTACAGTTAGCTCCAAGACGCATTGTATTGGTTTGGGAAATAAAAGGTGATACAAAAAACGAAAGAATAGAATATCATTATTCTACTACAAAAATTTTTGCCCCTCATTAAAAGCCCCTAAATTATTCGTATCTTGCGGGGTATTTTAACCAAAATTATCCTTTTATTTTTTTATTTGTATGAGTTTAATAGATACCCTCAAAGCTCGTAGCAACAACCAATGTGAGCTTTGTTATGCACAAGATACTTTGGAAGTCTATGATGTACCTCCTAACAGCACCCAATCCGAAGATGATAGCCTGTATATTTGTAAAAAATGTGCAAACCAACTTCATAAAAAAGAAGAATTAGATGGCAAACATTGGACTTGCCTTACAGAAAGCATGTGGAGTGAGGTTCCTGCTATAAAAGTAGTGGCTTGGCGTATGCTCAACAAACTTCAAACTGAGACTTGGGCAATGGAACAACTTGATATGTTGTATTTAGATGATGAAACACTCACTTGGGCAAAAGCAGGCTATGAAGAAGATAACGAACTGACCGTTCACCAAGATAGCAACGGAAATATTTTACAAACAGGTGATAGCGTTGTGCTTATCAAGAGTTTGGATGTAAAAGGCTCTAATGTAAATGCTAAAATGGGTGCAGCCGTCAGAAATATTCGTGTAGTAGAAGATAATCCTGCTTATATAGAAGGTAAAATTGATGGACAAACCATCGTGATTCTTACCAAATACGTTCGTAAAACGAATTAAGAAGTTACTTAAAAATAGCTTAAATACATGATTAAATTTTTATATTTTTTTTCAAATATAAAGAGCGTTGGGTTGAAAATTCAGCGAGGTGGGAAGGTTTGTGCGTGGGAGCTTTGAATTTTCTTGATTTTTTCGTTCTTTTTTATCAAGAAAACCTTTAGCTCGGCGAAGCCAAAAGAACAATGACTCCATTAACTTATCAAAAAACAGTAAATTTAAGTAGCATCTAAAATGAAAGCCCTTGAGAAAGTTAAGGGCTTTGTTCTTTAAAAGCAGATTGTCCACTATCAAAAATATACTTGAGTTTGGGTTTATTGAAATCAGGCGATTCTTTGAAATCTATTTCAAGAATCGGGAATTTCCAGTTATACGTACTGATTTCATCATGGCAGTTTCCAAAAGCATCTGAAATAAATGCCTTCCCTTTTTTAATTTGCAATACTCTATACATAACAGGGCAACCATCTCCATATTCCAAGTTTAGAAAAAAACAATTTTTGAATTCTTTATTAGAAAATGGCGTAATTACCTCATTCAGTTTACGATAGCTTGTTTCTTTAATCAATGTATCTTTTTGCCAAATAATTGCAAATTCATACATTTCTGTTTTACAGAAAAAAAGAGGTTCTTTTTTTCCATTTTCCTCAATCATCACAGTATAATTTTCAATACAAGATGGATTGTTTGCTCTGGGTGTTTTCAGAGATTGAGGTTTAGAACAAGCCGAAACAAGCAAAAATAAGAATAAGAAATATTTCATAAAGTTCATTTTTAGCCTTGAAATAATTTTTCCAACTCATCAAACATTTCTTGAAGATTTTCTTCATAGAGTTGAATTTTAAAATGAGGATTTTCTTGTTTGTAAGTTTGCCACATTCTGTTATCTCCTTTTTCGAGACTGTATTTCACATTGGCAAGTCTATCACAAAGTTTCACAAAACGAGCCATAGGTGTACTCCTAATACCTTCATAATAAACATCTCCTGCCCTTTCTTTTCTGTTTTTTCCTTTGAGATTCGTAAGAGCATAAGTGAGTTCAGCAATTTGCTCTCCACAAGCAACTTTCACATCATTATAAGTTTGTCTGCAATCTTCAATGGTATCGTGTGTCCAGCAAGCTGCTAAAGCATATTCTTTAGTATCCTGAGGTAATAAATGTTCAAAATGAACGCCAAAACCATATACCATACGCAAATGTACTTCATAGGGCAAATTATCGTAAGTATGATTGGTTTCGGTATGGCATTTTATTGCATATTTTTGAGCATTGCGTACGATTTCTGATTGAATCGTAAGAATTTCATCTTGTTTAAATTTTGTTTCAAAATCTTCTCTTTTTACTAGAAAATCACCTTCTAAACTTTCTAAAAGTACCATTTTTACATTCCAATTGATTACTTTCACATTCTTTTCTTCATAAGTTCCTTGCATAGTTTTAATATTTTTTGAAATCAAAATACACAAAAAAACAGTAATTCAGAAGTAGAACCTCTTTATTTTCATGTTTTTTCTCGTTGATTATTCGCAAAAAATAAAAAAAAACGTATTTTTGGCTGTATTTTTCTAAATCATCATATTATGAGTGAAACTATTATTTTTTCAATGGCAGGGGTCAGTAAAATATACCCTCCCAGCAAACAAGTGTTAAAGAATATTTATTTATCGTTTTTTTATGGTGCGAAGATTGGGATTTTAGGTTTGAACGGTTCGGGAAAATCCACCTTAATGAAGATTATTGCAGGAATTGACAAAGATTACTTGGGAGAAGTAGTTTTTTCTGGAAATTACACAACTGGTTACCTTTCTCAAGAACCTGAATTTGACAAAACCAAAACTGTTCGTGATATTGTAGAAGAAGGTGTTGCTGAAACAGTTGCCCTCCTTAAAGAATTTGAAGAAATCAATCTTGCATTTGGCGAACCCGATGCAGATTTTGATAAACTGATTGCAAGACAAGGCGAAGTACAAGAACGCCTTGACCACATGGACGCTTGGACATTGGATGCTCGTTTGGAAAAAGCGATGGACGCTTTGCGTTGCCCCCCTTCCGATGCACTCATTGCCAACCTTTCTGGTGGTGAAAAACGCCGTGTAGCTCTTTGTCGTTTACTTTTACAACAACCTGATGTATTGCTTTTGGATGAACCTACCAACCACTTAGACGCTGAATCAGTACATTGGCTTGAAAGACACTTGCAAGAGTATAAAGGAACTGTCATTGCAGTTACCCACGACCGTTATTTCTTAGATAACGTAGCGGGCTGGATTTTAGAGCTTGATAGAGGCGAAGGTATTCCTTGGAAAGGAAATTACTCTTCTTGGTTAGACCAAAAACAAAAACGTTTGGCTCAGGAAGAGAAATCAGAAACCAAACGTATGAAAACTCTAGAAAGAGAATTGGAGTGGGTTCGTATGGCTCCCAAAGCTCGTCAAGCCAAATCAAAAGCTCGTTTAGGTGCTTACGAAAAAATGCTTTCTGAAGAAGGAAAAGAAAAAGAAGCAAAATTGGAGTTATACATCCCTGCTGGACCTCGTTTGGGTAATAAAGTAATCATTGCCGATAACATCAGTAAAGCATTTGGTGATAAACTTTTATTTGAAAATCTGAGTTTTTCGCTTCCTCCTGCGGGTATTGTGGGTGTGGTTGGACCAAACGGAGCAGGTAAAACAACTCTTTTCAAACTCATCACAGGTAAAGATACGCCCGACACTGGTACTTTTGAAGTAGGTGAAACTGTAAAAATAGCTTATGTTGATCAAGAGCATGACAATTTAGACCCTGAAAAAACTGTTTTCCAAACTATTTCGGAAGGAAATGAATGGGTACAATTGGGCAATATGCAAATGAACGCAAGAGCTTATGTTGGCAAATTCAATTTTACAGGAAACGACCAAGAAAAGAAAGTAGGTGTACTTTCAGGTGGTGAAAGAAACAGAGTTCATTTAGCTATTACACTCAAAGAAGGTGGAAACTTACTACTTTTGGATGAACCTACCAACGACTTGGATGTGAACACTTTAAGAGCCTTAGAAGAAGCTCTCGAGAACTTTGGTGGTTGTGCTGTGGTCATCTCCCACGACCGTTGGTTCTTAGATAGAATTTGTACACATATTTTAGCGTTTGAAGGTGATTCGCAAGTATACTTCTTTGAAGGAAACTATTCTGACTACGAAGAAAACCGCAAGAAAAGATTGGGTAATGAAGCTCCCAAACGTATCAAGTATAAAAAATTAATGTAATTCAAAGCCCTTGAAATTCAAGGGCTTTTTTAGTGGCTATTCTTTGATTTTACCTAACATAAACTAAATATTTTCTTCACAAACTCATTTTGGTTTCTAATAACGATTCTTTCCATTTAATTTTAGGCAATAATCATTCAATCTTTATAATTCAAATTTTCTTATGGCTGATTTACTTGCTTACCTTCAAAATGGGGCTTTTACAGTTTTTGCTCCTGGTGTTGATGCCTCTATCGAATTGGGCAAAACCAGTGCTACAATGGATAAATTCCTTAACTCTAAAGACAATGCTTCCAATTTCTTTTTTATTTCTTATGATATTTTTGATGATAATATGAGTTATACAGATGCTGAATCGGAAAGGGCATTTTTAGATAGAAATGAAGATGCATCTATGAAATTGCTCACAGATGCAAGTAACAACGAATGGCGTTATTACATGGCAGGATTTGAATCCAATACATTTGGTGTAGGTAGTCTGGGAGGTATTATTATAGTCAATGTAGAGTTTGAGCAAATCAAAAATTTCTTGGCTCAAGGAAATGATACTACTTGGTTTGTGTATGGCAAAAAGGGAGAAAAAGCTGAATTTCTTAGTTTATAGTTATTACTTCTTGAGAAGGTAATTTAAGAGTTATTCCATTTTCTTCTATTTGAATATATATAGAAAATGACTCAATAAAAGAGATATTTTCGCCTTTATCATTGATATATGCAGATTGTCTAAAAGGGACTAATGTTTGAATATAATTTTTTAATAACATATCTATTTTTTTATTTATATTCTTTGTTTTAAAAAAGAATATATCCTTAATATTTCCTTTTGAATCTATTTTAACTCTATAATGATACATTTTATATTTCGTATCTCGATTACCTAACTTTGCTTTTTTTAGTAAATCTGATATTTCTTGTGCTACTATTTCTTTTGTTTTACTAAAAAGTTTCTTTTCTGCTATATAGATTGTACTGGAAGAAATTTCTTCATAACATTGCCCTAAAATTTTAGACGGGACTAATATAATTAGATAAAAAAAGAGCCACTTCATAAGTTAATTTTAGTAGGAAATATAAGCATATTCAAAGCAAAAAGCCCTTGAAATTCAAGGGCTTTTTTATTATCAATATTTCTAAACATCTTAATTATTCAAGGCTTCAGCACCACCAATAATCTCTAAGATTTCTTTGGTAATAGATGCCTGACGAGAACGGTTGTACTCCAAACGCAATTGTTTTAAGATTTCGTTAGCGTTGTCAGTTGCTTTGTCCATAGCTGTCATCCTTGCTCCATGTTCAGAAGCATTAGATTCTAAAACAGCTTTGTAAAGCTTCACTTTCAACGATTTAGGAATCAACTCTGTAATAATTTCTTCTGCCGAAGGCTCTAAGATATAGTCTGTTGAACTATTTTTAGCTATTTCTATCTTCTTTTCAGAAGATAAAGGTAAAAATTGCTCTTGGCATAATACCTGCGTAGCTACGTTTCTGAATTCATTGTAAACAAGTGCTACTTTATCATAACGTTTTTCAGCATATAAGTTCATGATAAACTCCCCTGCTTCTTTAACTGCATCAAAGCTTAAACGAGTAAAAATATTAGTAAATTCTTCGCCTATAACAGTATAATTACGTTTTTTGAAGAATTCAGCAGCTTTTTTACCTATGCAAAGTAAATGTACATTTCCTTTTTCATATTGAGCTTTATACTCATTTTTTAGAAGTAGGATAACATATTTCTGAATGTTGCTATTAAATCCACCACACAAACCTCTATCAGAAGTATGAACCACTAACAAAACTTTTTCTATTGGTCTTTCTTGTAAATAAGGACTTTCTATTTCGCCAGCATAATTAGAAGAAAGATTGCCTAATATTTTATTTAATGACTGAGCATAAGGACGCATCTGAGTAATAGCCTCTTGAGCTCTACGCAATTTGGCAGCAGCCACCATTTTCATTGCTTTGGTGATTTGCTGTGTAGAGTTGATAGATACGATTCTATTACGGGTTTCTTTAAGTGAAGGCATCTTATAAATGACGAATTATAAATGATAAATTATGAGTAGTAAATCAAGAGTGATGGAGTAATCATTACCCATCACTCATAATTCATAATTTTATTAATAATTTTTTGCTAAACGCAAAGCCAATTCTTTCATTTTGGCTGTATCTGCATCTTCAAATTTACCTTTTTGAAGGTTTGCAAGTACATCTTTATGTTCAGCACGCATCATGCGTAAGAATTCTTTTTCAAATTCTTTTACTTTATCCACAGGTACTTTATCCAAGCAACCTTGTGTACCTACATAAATAATTGCTACTTGGTCTTCTACAGACACTGGAGAATATTGAGGTTGTTTCAAGATTTCAAGGTTTCTTCTACCTCTATCAATAACTAGTTTGGTTGCAGCATCTAAATCAGAACCAAATTTAGCAAAAGCCTCTAATTCACGGAATTGAGCTTGGTCAAGTTTCAATGTACCCGCTACTTTCTTCATAGATTTGATTTGAGCGTTACCACCCACACGGCTTACCGAAATACCCACGTTGATAGCAGGACGGATACCTGCGTTGAACAAGTTAGATTCCAAGAATATCTGACCATCTGTAATTGAAATTACGTTGGTAGGAATATAAGCAGAAACGTCACCAGCTTGTGTTTCGATGATAGGCAATGCAGTCAATGAACCACCACCTTTCACTTTGCCTTTCAAAGACTCAGGAAGGTCATTCATATTCTTTGCCACTTCATCAGAAGCATTGATTTTAGCAGCACGTTCTAGCAAACGAGAGTGTAAGTAGAAAACGTCACCTGGGTAAGCTTCACGTCCTGGAGGTCTTCTAAGAAGAAGAGATACCTCACGATACGCAACAGCTTGTTTAGAAAGGTCATCAAATACCACTAAAGCAGGTCTTCCTGTATCACGGAAGAATTCGCCAATAGCTGCACCTGTAAAAGGAGCAAAGAATTGCATTGGAGCAGGGTCAGCAGCTGTAGCAGCTACAACAATAGTGTAAGGCAAAGCTCCACCTTTTTCCAAAGCTCTCATAACTTGAGCTACTGTAGATGCTTTTTGTCCGCAAGCTACGTAGATACAATATACAGGCTCTCCTCTATCGTAAAATTCTTTTTGGTTGATGATTGTATCAATGATGATAGCTGTTTTACCAGTTTGACGGTCACCAATGATAAGCTCTCTTTGACCTCTACCAATGGGAATCATCGCATCAATCGCTTTGATACCTGTTTGAAGAGGCTCATTTACGGGCTGGCGATAAATTACCCCAGGAGCTTTACGCTCTAAAGGCATATCAAACAGCTCACCTAGCAAATCACCTTTTCCGTCAATAGGCAGACCTAAAGTATTGACAACTCTTCCAAGCATTGACTCTCCAACCTTGATACTTGCAATCTTTTTGGTACGACGTACAGTATCGCCTTCTTTCACCTCACCAGCTTCCATCAATACAGCACCTACGTTATCTTCTTCTAAGTTTAAAGCTAAGGCTCTTACACCATTTTCAAACTCTAATAACTCACCAGCTTGTACTTTGGTAAGTCCGTAGATACGGGCAACGCCATCACCTACTTGAAGAACTGTACCTACTTCTTCTAATTCGGCTTCTGTTTTTACGTTAGAAAGTTGTTCTCTGAGAATTGCAGAAACTTCGTCAGGTCTTACGTTAATGTTCATAAAACTTTATCAATCAGTTTAGAATGGAATAAACGAAATAAATCAGCCACAAAAATAGTAATTCTTTGTATAACTCATTTATTCTGAAAGATTTTTTTTTATGATTTTTATCAAACTTTTAACTAAATGCCCATTAAATGAAATAAAGCACCCAAAAAATATTTTTTGAGTGCTTTAATAATTACTTCTATCTAAATTTTACTTAGCAGGTATTAGAGCTATCAATTTCATGTTTTCGTCTGTGGGATTTTCCAATACCAATCTTTTTTCTGTTAATTCTTTGATATTTAACTTATCTGGTTTGCCTCCCGAATTTGTCATAATAAGAACTTTTCCTTTATCTTCTAAACTCCAAGTTCCTTTTTCTGATTGTCCCATCATACCCATCTCCATGATACCATCTGCTTTAAAATCCATTGTAATACCTCCAAGCATGGCAACCATTTCTATCTGACTTTCAATCTCTTGAGCTTTTTCAGGGTTTGTAGCTTTAAGTTTTTCAGCCTCTTTTTGCATTTCACCTTTTAGGAAGTCCACATCAAAAGACCATTTTTTTTGCAAAAGAGTTTGTGTTTTAGCAAGAGCTTTTTTCTCCTTTTTAGTTAGCTTTTGAGCTTCTGCTTGATTAATTGTGGAGAGCATAAGCCCAACACAAAGAATCATTTGTAAGATTTTTTTCATCGTGTTATTATTTGGCAGGGACTAAAGCAAGCATTTTCATAGTTTCATCTGTAGGGTTTTCAAGTATTAATTTATCTTTAGAGGCTTCTTTGATGTTTAATTTAGACTCTTTACCACTAGCATCAATCATGGTCAAGATTTTTGCTTTTTCGTCTAAAGTCCATTTTCCGCTTTCCAATTGTCCCATTGCTCCCATTTCCATACTACCATCTACCTTAAATTCCATTGTAATAGAAGAAGCAAGACCCACTACCATATCCATCTGCGATTCTATTTCAGCAGCTTTTTCCGGATTTGTAGCTTTTAACTTTTCTGCTTCTTTTTTCATTTCAGCTTTAAAAAATTCTCCATCCAATTGCCATTTCCTTTGAATAAGGCTTTTTAAGTCTTCGGTTGGAGTAACTACAGTAGCTTTTTCAGCTACATCTTTCTTCTTTTTCTTTTTTTGAGCTTCAGCTTGGTTGCATGTGAAAAATAGTATTCCAACACAAAGCATCACTTGTAGGGTCTTTTTCATGGATGTTGAATTTATGTTAATTTTTTTGAGTTGTAAGACAAACTTAGTGCCAAAAAAAAGATTTTCCTAACAGCCTTTAAATATTATTCTATCCTCCACAACCACCACAGCCACCTCCACAACTACTACCACAACTTCCACCACTGCTACATCCTGAACCACAACTACTTGCATTGGATCCATCTTCATTTTGCTTGTGTTTATAAAATGTAATTATAGGAGCAAAACTACTTACAATGACAGCATGGCCCATAGTTAAATATTCCCAGCCCAAATACTTAGAGCTATCTAGGCTTATTAATGTATGCTTTTCTTTTATACAGTAGTTATTGGGAATAATTTTAGACACAAAGATTTCATTGAGATATAAGTTATAAAAATGGCTAATTATTAAAAAAAGTATCAACATCCCCATCAAATACCCTACAGGTTTATCTCTTTCTATTCCTAAAAAAAATCTTGATAAACCAATTGAGAAAGTGATATAATATGCAGTCAATTTAACTAGATGATAATTGAGATATATTTTTGAAGAAGAAACTGCTTTATCAAAATCATCTACAAACTTCGAAATTTGTGTAAAAACAGGTTGATAAATAAAGTTGTTCATCAAATCTGTATAATAAACAGCTTTTTGTTCATGAATATAATTATAAATAATTTGCTCAAAAAATGTCTTATCAACTTGCTTATCAGTAATTTCCAAGCGATTGAGATTATTTATTTGAATACAGTCTTTTCTGAAGAGTTCATTGGTAATTGCATGAATTACAAACTCCAATTTTCTTTTCTGCATATAAATCAGTTCTAAAGGATGCAGATTTTGTAAAAGAAGTATTTTAGGCATGATATCCTTTATACTTTTCTGAAAATAATTACTTGTAAAAATCCACAAACCTATTCCTACAAAGGCTATCAATATTGGATATATAAATAGAAAATTGGTGCCTGGTATCTCTAAAAGAACAGGCTCCAGTAATTTTCTGAAAGGATAGAAAAGTAGTATAAACATAAAAAAAGCAACAATATCAATTTGTTGCTTCGAAATCTTTGCTTTCGTATTTTTTCTAAAATCCTCTAAAATCGAATTGTTTTGCCAAATATCTTTCGGCATTTCACCAAAATACTCCCGATAAAGCTCTTTTGTATGTTTTTTGGCTTGTACAAATGTATGTTTTTCCGAAGCCTGATGTGTTGAAGGTACATGGTCTATCCATTTCCCTAATTTTTGACAGAAATTGGCATAAAAATGAGAAAATAGTAGATGTTGGTGCCAGACCGTATCTACTATTTCCGAAGGCGAAACCATTTCTTTTGAAATGGATGCTAAAAACATAAACTTTTTGTACTCTTCAATGGCTTTCTGTGTAAAATTCAAAGACCATCCATTTTCATAAGCCAATCTAACTGAAAATCCATATTCGGATGGTGGTGAGTCGAAATCGAACTTTTCAATTTCTTTCCATACATTATTTTCTTTCATCATTTCTTATAAAAATAAGAAAAAAGCTACATTGAATCAATGTAGCTTATGTTAAATATTTGTTAATTATTTTCAAATTTATCTTGAATCGTTTTTTGGATACCTTCTCTCAATTCGATTCTGTGTTTCCAGCCTAAAGAATTCAATTTACTTACATCTAAGAGTTTACGAGGTGTTCCATCAGGTTTAGATGTATCAAATTTGAGTTCTCCATCATATTGAACAATCTCTTTGATAAGAAGAGCCAAATCTTTGATAGAAATGTCTTCTCCTGTACCAATATTTACAATTTCTGGGCTATTGTAATTTTGCATCAAAAAGTAACAAGCATCTGCCAAATCATCTGCATTCAAAAATTCTCTTTTTGGAGAGCCTGTCCCCCAAATCTCTACAGATGGCTTATTTTCTTGTTTAGCTTCCCAAAATTTACGAATCAGAGCAGCAATTACATGCGAATTCTGTAAATCATAATTATCTCCCTTGCCATACAAATTGGTAGGCATCACAGAAATAAAGTTACAGCTATATTGGTCGTGGTAGGCTTGACACATCTTGATTCCTGCAATTTTTGCAATAGCATAAGGCTCGTTAGTGTATTCGAGTGTACCCGTTAGCAAATATTCTTCTTTGATAGGCTGATTGGCAAATTTTGGATAAATACACGAAGAGCCTAAAAAGAGTAATTTTTTTACACCACTTTTATAAGCTTCATGAATTACATTGTTTTGAATAGTGATATTTTCGTAGATAAAATCAGCTCTATAAGTATTGTTGGCAAGAATTCCACCTACTTTGGCAGCAGCCAAAAATACATATTCAGGTTTTTCATGAGTAAAAAAATCCGCAACAGCCTGATGATTACGCAAATCTAGCTCCTGAGATGTTTTATAAACAATATTTGTATACCCCTCTTGTTCTAATTTCCTAAGAATTGCAGAGCCAGCCATTCCTCTGTGTCCTGCAATATAAATTTTATTATCTTTCTGCATAATTAGGTATTATTCAAAGTAGTTTTTCACGTCATGTCCACCTTTTTTCAGGTACAAATCTTTTTTGAATAAGTCCAAATCAGATTGCATCATATCTGTTACCAAGTCTTGGAGTGTATGTTTGGGCTTCCAACCAAGCACTGTATTGGCTTTGGTAGGGTCTCCAATCAGTAAATCTACTTCTGTCGGTCTGAAATAACGTTTATCAATAGCAATTACTTCTTTTCCGACAGGTATTTGATATTCAGGGTTATTACAAGCTACTACCACTGCTACCTCATTTTCTCCTTCTCCTTTAAATTCTAATGTAACTCCTACATGTTCAAATGCCATTCTTACAAAATCTCTTACAGGTGTTGTTTGCCCTGTGGCAATAACAAAATCCTCAGGTTTTTCTTGTTGAAGCATGAGATACATAGCTTCTACGTAATCTTTGGCATGTCCCCAATCTCTTTTGGCATCTAAATTTCCTAAGAAAATTTTATCTTGTAAACCCAATGCTATTCTAGCTGTACCTCTTGTAATTTTACGAGTTACAAATGTTTCACCTCTCAATGGCGACTCGTGATTGAATAAAATTCCATTACAAGCAAACATCCCATAAGCTTCTCGGTAGTTTACTGTAATCCAGTAGGCATACATTTTAGCAACTGCATACGGAGAACGTGGATAAAATGGTGTTTTTTCTGATTGTGGAACTTCTTGTACCAAACCATACAATTCAGACGTAGAAGCCTGATATATTTTTGTTTTTTTGGTAAGTCCCAAAATACGAATCGCTTCCAAGATACGTAAAGTACCTATGCCGTCTACATCAGCAGAGTATTCGGGTTCATCAAAACTTACACGAACATGCGACATGGCACCCAAATTATATATTTCGTCGGGTTGTACTTCTTGAATAATTCTAATAATATTGGTTGAGTCTGAAAGATCTCCATAATGGAGTTTCAAACGAAGGTTTTGTTCATGTGGATCTTGATAAATATCATCAATTCTATCTGTATTAAGCAAAGAAGTTCTACGCTTGATACCATGAACTTGATATCCTTTCTTTAAAAGTAATCTAGTAAGATAAGCTCCATCTTGCCCTGTAATACCTGTAATTAAGGCTACTTTCATATTTTATTTTTTTCTTTCTATGTTTATTTTTTCCGCAAGTTTAATGAATTATATTAAGAATAGAAAATTTCGTATGAAGTGATTATTTTTTTTATTGTTTAAGTCTAGCTTTAGGTATTTTTACTATTACAGTTGTTCCTTTACCCATTTCGCTTTGAATTTCAAGAGAGCCATTACATTTTTGAAGTAATTCCTGACAAAGATTTAAGCCAATTCCTACACCTTTTTCGTTGCTTGTACCTTTGGTACTAAACAAAACTCCTTTATAGATTTTATCAATATGGTGGGGATTCATGCCTACTCCTTGGTCTATAAATTTCAGATTTAAAAAATCGTCATAGTTGTCTAAAATAATATTAATCTCTGAATTATTTGGACTAAATTTAATAGCATTTGAACAAACATTTCTTGAAACAATTTCAAGTATATTATAGTCTATCATACCCAAAGCATGATGAATTTGAAAATCAAGTGTAATTTTAATTTGCTTATCTTTTGCCATGATTTGTAAATTAGGCAAAAAATATTTTCGAACAGTTTCAGCTATATCCAATTCCTTAATTTCAGGCTCATAAGAATACAACTGGCTTTTAGACCAAAACAACAAATTATCTAAAAGTGAAACTGTATAAGAAAGACTTTGATGCATTTCTGGTAGTAATTCTTTGATTTTTTCAACGGGGAAATCACCTTTATAGGCAAGTTCTATTAAGCCTTGAGTTCCTGCTAAAGGGCTCCGTAAATCGTGGGAAATCAAAGAAAAAAGTCGGTTTTTAGCCTGATTTAATTGTTGTAAATTTTCATTCTGCGAATGTAATGTTGACTCACTTGCCTCTAGAATTTTATTCTTTTCACTCAAATCATTACTAGTTTTTTCTAAGTTTTTACGATTAGCTTCATATTCTTTTTTAAGTATATTTACCACACTATAAACAAGAATAATATTTAATGAAATAGAAAAGATCATGTTCCATTTGTGATATATTTCATTTTCATACAATATAACCCATGTTGGATTGTACCATTCTAATACAACTAATCCTAAAAACAAGATTAAAACACCAATTGGTATAAGTATTCTATTTTTATTTTTTAATATTATACTAAAGGCAATGGTCATACTAATAAAAAAGTATGCTGCGTCTCCAAGAATGCCATGGTTAAAAAACCATGCAAAAGTTAGTAGTAAAACAAGACATAAGATAAATCCAATAAGAGCAATGTTCAGCCAATGTTTAAACAAAGCAATATAATACAAACCCAATAAGCAAATAAGAAAAATAAAATTTAGCGTTGTGGCTTGGAAAGATGCTGCAAAATTATTGAATAAGAGGACTAAAAAATCCATTATAATTGCTATCTCTATGATTCTAATTAGTATATACTCTTCTAAAGCTAATTCTTTTATTTTTTTCTTATATAGTGTAAATATATACATAGATTGAGTATCTCATTATTAATAATTATTCATACAACTTATTTCCCTAAAAAATTGTTTTAATCTAAATATTTATTCCAAAATACTATCATATTTTTTATAAAACAAATATTCAACATGAATTATCCTATTGTATTATTTGACGGAGTTTGTAACCTTTGCAATAGCTCTGTACAATTTTTTATTAGAAATGACAAAAAAAATATTCTTCGTTTTGCTTCCTTACAATCAGAAGCAGGGCAAACATTACTCCAAAAATTTAATTTACCCACCAATGAGTTTAATTCTTTTGTGTTGATAGTGAACGACCAAGTTTATTTGCGTTCATCAGCAGCCTTAAAAGTAATTTCTTATTTGGGTGGATTTTGGAAGATTTTTCAAGTTTTTTGGATTGTACCTCGTTTTATGAGGGATGGTGTTTATAATACCCTTGCTAAAAATCGTTATAAATGGTTTGGCAAAAAAACAGAATGTATGATTCCTACTCCAGAACTCAAAGCGAAGTTTTTGGGTTAGATAATATTAAAAAATATTATCTATTTAGTTGCTAACAGAAAGCTTGTAAAGTGTATCCTATGAAAAATATAGTTTTGTTTTTTGTTGTTGCACTCTCTTTGAATTTCAGCAAGGTCGAAAATCCTAATTTAAGCCTTTTGATAACCCGAACGGTGGCTATAGATTCGATGACTCAAAAAATCATTTTAAGAGTGAAAAATACATCAAACAAGGAAATTAAATTTCTAACTTGGTCTTGCTCAAACACAGAATTATTCGTTACCAACAATGATGAATTAGTAATTCTCAAATTTCCATGTGATAAAAACAGCTCCGAAATTGTCAAACTTCCTGCGGGAAAATCAAAAACATTTACAATTGAAGTCAAAAAAGCTAAACGAGAGATTTCTAAATTTAAGATTGGGTTTCTTTGCGTAGAAATTCCTGAAACAAAAATGACAAGAACTTCAGAAATATGGTCAAAAGAAATCCAGTTTTAACATTCTGGCATCTACTAACAAATCAATAAAGTGAACAAACTCTTCCAAATCATCATCATTATAGTTTTTGGTAGCTTTGAAACAAAAGGACAAGACAGTCTTAATCTGTATAAAAATGTCCCTAAAAGCTTAATTGGATCATGGGTGAAAACTTATAATAATCCAAACAACACTCTAGTATTTGAAAGAAATAATGAAAACATCATCCCTCTAGGAGAACAAATCACAATAAACAAAAAAGGTAAGCTTTTATACACATACAATGGAGGATGCATTTATGATCAAAAAAAATCAAAAGGAAAGTGGTCATACAATAAAGAACTTAATACTTTTAACATCACCATTCCTATCAATAAAAGAACCAAGTTTGAACTTGTAAAAATCACTAAAACAGAACTAATACTAAGAGAAATCTCTGAATAGTCTATTACAACTCCAAAGCTGGAGGCTCTGGAGGCTCTACGCCTCGTTTTCCATTAATTTTACCAACCCATTGTCTGATACCTTTTAAATTTTGAGTTTTAAACATCAATTCTTTGGTAAAAGGCATTTCAAAGACTTCTGGCATGGTATTAATCCCTCCTGCTGGTATTTTTAGGTCTTCCAAACGTTCAAGAAGGGTGTTTTTATCCCAAAGTGCTATTTTTTCTTTGAGAATTGGCAGTAACTCTTTTCTGTTTTTTACTCTTTGTGCATTGGTGGCAAACTTTTCAGAATCAGCTAATTCCGAAATATCAAGCAAATCGCAAAGCATGGCAAAGTGCTTATCAGTGCCTACTGCCAGTGTAATGAGTTTTTCGTCTTTGGTCATAAAAATACTTCCATAAGGCACAATATTGGGGTGTTCGCTACCCATACGAACAGGCGTATGCCCAGCATTGAGCCAGTTGGTAGCCTGATTGACAAGAGCCGAAACAGCCGAGTCGAACAGTGAAACCTCAATGTATGCCCCTTCACCTGTCTGTATACGCCCCAGCAATGCAAGCAAAATACCTTCTTTGAGCTGATGTCCAGCCAGTACATCTACAAGAGCCACAGGCATTTTAGTAGGCGGGCTATCGGGTTCGCCATTCATAAACATAAAACCTGCTTCGGCTTGGATAATCGCATCATAACCTACTTTTCCAAAATCGTTGCCGTAGCCTGTAATATGCCCATAAATGAGGCGTGGGTTTATTTTAGACAATGTTTCATAATCTACTCCCAGTTTTTCGGCATCTTGGGGTTTATAGCTTGCTAGTACAATATCTGCCTGTTCTACCATTTTGTAGAGGCGTTCTAAGTCTGTTTTCTTCTGAATGTTCAAGCACACAGATGTTTTTCCCCAGTTTACAGACGAAAAATAAGCTGAAACCGTTGTTTCTGGATTTTCGGAAGCGAGTTTCCAACTGCGAGTTACATCTCCTTTTGTAAGCGGATTTTCTATCTTGATAACCTCAGCACCCAATTCAGCCAAAAACTGCCCCACACTTGGAGCAGCTAGTACCGAAGCCAATTCTATGACACGAATATTTTTTAAATACATTATAATATTAATTATTTTTGCGAAAAGTCTATTCAAATGTTTAAAACATTTAGATAGAACCTTTTTTTCCTACATCTCTATCACCACTTTTCCGAAAATTTTGCCATCTCGCATATCATTAAATGCCTCTACAATCTGCTTAAAAGGGCGTACAGAGTCTATGATAGGGTGTATTTGGTGTTTTTCGATGAATGCAAGCATATCTGCAAATTCTTGGTCGTTGCCCATGGTTGTACCTTTGATGGTATATTGCCCAAAGAACACACGAGGCATATCTAATTTCACGCTACCCAATGTAGCTCCATAAAATACAAGGGTTGCAGATTGTTTAAGGGTTTTCAAGAGCAAATTAAAATCACTTCCACCTGCACTATCAATTACTACATCAAAACCACCCGATTCTTTGAGTAAGTCTTTTTGCCAGTCTTCTTTTTTATAATTTGCCCCACCAGTAATAGAATACTTGGTTTTCATGGTTGAAAGTTTTTCATCGCTACCCGAAGTAACCCATACTTTTGCTCCTTGTGCCATTGCAAATTGAGCAGCAAATTGAGCCACACCTCCTCCAATACCTGTAACCAGTACATGATCTCCTTTTTGGATATTTCCTTTATAAAAACAAGCTCTGTAGGCTGTCAGGGCAGCCAATGGAATAGCAGCAGCCTCTTTTGGAGTCAGGTATGTAGGTTTTTTATGAATTCTATCCACAGGTACACATACATATTCTGCAAAAACTCCGTTTTTAGGCATTCCCAAAATCGTATAAGTTTTTGAATTGGGATGTCTTGGGTCTTCTCCCCAATTCTGATTAGGATTGATAACTACTTCCTGTCCAATCCAAGAAGCATCTACACCATCCCCCACACTTTCCACAATTCCACAACCATCCGATCCCAAAACACAATTGTAGGTCATCCCAGGGTATAGCCCTACTCTTGCCCATTGGTCTCTGCGATTTAAAGAACCATATTGAACTTTGATTACTACCTCACCAGCCTGAGCTACAGGTTTTTCTATATTTTGAATTTCAATTTCTTCGGTTGTCAAAATAAGTGCTTTCATGATTTTTTAATATATATTAGAGAGGTTATTTAAATTTATTATTTTGTGATAAGTTAATAGACTTGTTCTTTTGTCTTAATACAAAAGAACCAAAAAATCAAGAAAATTCAATGCTTCCATGCACAAGCCTACCCACCCTCGCTGAATTTTCTGCCCAACGCTCTTTCATTTGAAAAAATCACAATGATTAAATTGTTCAATATCAGTTGTTTCAATTATTTTTTAACAACTTTTATCTCTTTTTTCTCTAATTTCCTTTTTCCATTCTCTTTTCTCTAACCCTTTATCTCCTCAATTGCTTCTTCATATTTCTGCCAGACTATTTTTTCATCAAAATGATTTTCTGTGAGTTTTCGGCTATTTACGCCCATCTGATTAAGTTTTTCAGGGGACATTTCTATCATTTCTATCATTTTAACAGCCAAGTCCTGAGCATTTTTTACCTCACACAAAAGTCCGTTTTCTCCATGTTTTACCACTTCTTTACAGCCTGCTACATTGGTTGCAAGCAAAGGTCTTCCCATAGCTGCTGCCTCCAGTAACGAACGTGGCGTTCCTTCTCTGTATGAGGGCAATACCACAACACTTGCTTTAGCTATCAAAATACGTACATCCGAAGATACTCCCAAATAATTGATTTCATTACTCCATGAAACCATCTCATTTTCAGAGATATTCAAGGGATTTTTGGAGTCTTTTTCGTAGTTTCCTAGAAGTTGTATTTCTACATCAGGGTATTTTTGTTTTACAATTTTAGCAGCCTCAGCATATTCTCGTACACCTTTATCATAAATAAGCCTTGCAATCATCAAAAAAGTAAATTTTTCAGCGTTTTTATTCTCTTGTAAATCAGGTTTAAATTTTTCTAAATTAATTCCCGAACCAGGGAGTAAACCTGTTTTATCTTTCTTAATGAGTTTTTTATCTAAAAAAATCTGTAAATCGTCTTCATTCTGAAAGAACACCTTATCAGCAAATTTGAAGGCTATTTTATAAAGAAAATGAGCTATTTTGGAACTTAAACCTTTATGAATAAATGTTGTCCCTAGCCCTGAAACATTATTGATGCAAGGAATTTTTAGGCTTCTGCAAGCTAATGTACCATAAATATTGGGTTTTATAGTAAAATGCAACACTACATCAGGCTTGATGTCTTTATAGAGTCTTCGGAGTTGTCTTTCAAATTTCAAATCAGTCAAAGGGTTTTTACCTTTGTTTTCCAAAGTTATTTCAAAATACTGGATATTCCATTTTTGTATTTTTTCTGTGTGTTCATCTTTGGGAGCTAAAATATATACTTCGTGGTTTTGACTCAAGAAGTACTTGACCAAACTTTCTCTAAAATTGTATATGTTCCAACTAGTATTGGCAACGAAGGCTATTTTCATGTTTTAGGTTTTAAAAACTCACAAAAATCCCTGGTCCTATGAGGAAAAACCATGCTTTGGCACTCAAAAAATACCCCATGCCTGCATACAAAGGGAAAGAAAGTTTCACGTCTTTGCGAGTTGGGTACAAACTTCCAATCACAACCACCCCTATATCTCTATTGGCAGCATTGGCACTAAAATTAAAAGCATTGTTGGCAAGAATCCCAATTCCTACTTTATAAGGGCGATATCGATTGATTTTTTCGGGATGATAAAAACTTAATTGTTGAACAATTGCCAAACTAATCCCTCCGAAAGGGTTAAAATTGGCTTGATCAGCTCTTTTAATTAATAGCCCCCCAGGGAAACTCACTTCAGTATCGAAACGGGTTTTTCTTTGAAGAATCAATTCTAGTTTTTTGACAAATCCATCACCTCCATATTTGTCTTTATCGTGACTAAAAACAATTTCTATTTTACTCCAACCATCTAAGTCATAGGTTTTTCTACCCAAAATTGTGTTTAGACTGATAGGTGTTCTGTTGCATTGTTTATCTATGTAAAAAGCTGCTCTTGGAGAGTTATCAGCAGGACATACTAAAATATTATTGATACGCTTAATTTCCACTAAATCGCCTTTGGCGTTGAAAACAGTTACATCTACACTCACATACTGTTTTCCAAAGAGTTTATTGTTATCATCTATTTTCTCTGGATTAAAAGATATTTCAATATCTCTAATAATATGTGGGTGTAAAACTGTTTGAGGCAGGTCTGTAACCAAAGTTTTTCCAGCACCATAATTGATATTTACAAAATTAAGTTGGTGTGGACGCTGGTATTCATTGACAGGTATGGAACGCCCTATTTTTTCGCTTCTATTATAAATTTCTATTTCTTTGAGTGTAATATTTAAGGGTACTTGCAGTTTAAAAGTTTGTACGCTTTCTGTACGAATCAGAGAATCGGAAGTAAGTACGTTTAAGCCTTCAAAACGAATTTTAGTTTTATCTAGAGCAAGCCCTTCGAGCCTTAATTCCACTGTTTCTCCAGGGTAAAATACAGTCTCTCTTCTGTTACCTTCATGTAAGATGGTAATATTACTAATAATAGTTTTAGGATTTACATTAAAATTGGTAATACAAACAGGATAATCACCATTTTTGATGTATAAATAACCGTCTGTACGTTTATGAAAGCTATAAGGTCTTAACAAACATAGTATTTTTCCATTACTCAAAAGTTTTTGGGTGAAAATTTCTGCAACAAGCATCCCTCCTGCTTTCTCTTGGTTTTCAATACGATATGTCTTTTCCATTTCGAGCAGACGAGTATAATCTATTTGAAATTCTATGCCTACTCTTTGAGCTTTGTCATCTAATGTAACTTCCTTTGGTTCTGTATTTAAAAAAGCCAAACGACTGCCTTTTACCTTAAACTTCTTTTTGATGGTAGGTAATTGATAATGTACTTTTCCTCTTTCATCTATATATGGATTGATGGTAAACAAATCCAAAGAAAACTCCATATCACCCAATTTAGAGGGTAATAAATAAATTCGGAGTTGGCGATTAGAATATTCTGTTCTGTAATTAATTTCTTTTCCTTCTGTAAAAATAGGATTTATTCTAATGTTTTCAGGGTTGTTGGAGAGCAACTCAAAAACTCTTTCCTCACCAATATAAAGTTCATCATCTTTGGGATAAAAATCTGCTTTGGTGTTATGATGAGGGAATAATTTAATTTCACAAGTCGTTTCTTTAAGTGGAATCTGATTGATTGTAAAGTTCAAACTTATAAACTTACTTTGATTTAAGTTTTTAAATCTGATTTTGAATCTAAAATAATCTTGTCCACGAAAAACAGAATCTAATATGTCAAAATCAGATGAGTTTGCAATATCTATTTTCTGAATATTCTCCATATTGGTGGGGTATAACTTTACCTCACATGGCATATTTTCAGAAGTATATTCAAATGCGATAAATTTATCTCCTTTATAATTTAGTACATCTTTTTGTTGAGAATACTTGAGTGTATCTATCTGTAGCACAACATCTTTAAAGCAAGTTTGAGCCCAAACAGAATGAGATAGACAAAGTATAATGATTAAAAATAGATTACACTGCTTCATAATTTTGTTTTTTTGGCGAATTTAATAATTAAAAATTAAAAATTGCAAAGTTGGTTTATGAGAATGTTGTTCATCTTCCTAAAAAACAAAATACATTCAATATTTTTATTCGTGTCTGAAGCTTTGTACTCGTAAATTTTTTCATTATTTTTGTTATCAGAAGTGTTTTACATTATGCTTATATTTTTACGTTACATTTTTCTATTTCTCCCTTTTTTAGTTTGTAAAGCTCAAACCAAACAAACACCCAATTTTATCATAGATGGTAGCTTTGAGGATTATCAGGATTGTCCTGATGCTTTTGGATCTGTCCGCATTGGTGGCTTAAAATATTGGAAGGCAACCCCTCCAGATTGTACTCCAGACTACTTTCATCAATGTAGTAAAGAGTTTAGTCCTAAAAACAATCCTTGTGGCAATTTAGAAGCTCAAGAAGGAAAAGGCTATTTGGGACTTATTGTAAGAGTTGGTGAATCTCCCGAAAAAAATACTGATGAGCTTTTTTATAGAGAACACGTCCAAGCTCGTCTCCGAGAACCTTTAAAGTCGAGAAATAGATACATATTTACCATGTATATATCTTTATCAGAATATTCTTGTTTTGCTTTGAGCAAATTAGGAGCTTATTTTAGTAAACATCCTGTTTTGGTGAATGACAAATTGGAATTTCGTCCACAAATTCAAACAGATTTTATGGATACTAAGCAGAAATGGGTAAAAATTGTAGATACACTTGTTGCTGAAGGCGATGAACAATACATTACATTGGGTGAATTTAGTAGTTTTTCAAAAAAAGATATTCGTAAAATAGACGAAAAACCTGAACACAAACAGCGTTTTAGTTATCACAGAGCTTATTATTTTTTTGATAATTTGAGTTTAGTTTGGCTGGATGCTCTTGCTGACCCTATTCTCGCTGACCCACCCCAACCACCTTACAAACTAACAGCACCCAAAGAATTAACAGGTTTTGAAAAGCCTTGGCAATTAGAACCTACCGAATTTGGTTATTTGCAACCCAATAAGCCCATTATTCTCAAAAATGTACTGTTTGAGTTTGGTAAAGCCGTTCTTTTAGAAAACTCAAAAAAAGAATTAAATAAATTGCTTCGTTTGCTTAATGAATACAAAGAAATCAAGATTATGATTTCGGGACATACAGACGAAATAGGAAAACCTGAAGACAATTTAAAGCTTTCAGATGCCAGAGCCAAAGCTGTTCATGAATATCTTATTAAAAATGGAATTAGTGAAAATAGGCTGTTTTACAGAGGTTATGGAGCTTCGCAACCCCTCGAAAATAATAAAACAGAAGTAGGCAGAAAGAAGAATAGACGAGTAGAGTTTTTTGTAATAGATGAGTAATGTATGAAAATCATTTTGAGTAGAACTGATAATTTGGGTGATGTAATCCTCACGCTTCCTATCGCTGGTTTTTTGAAAGAACAAGACCCCAAAAATGAGGTTTATTTTATTGGAAAATCCTATACACGCCCCATCATAGAAGCCTGTCAGTTTGTAGATAAGTTTTTAGACAAAGATGAAATTTTAAAAGACCCTCAAAAATTGGCCTCTTTGCAGGCTGATGTCATTATTTTTATTTTTCCTGATCAAGATTTAGCCCCTATTGCCAAAAAAGCAAAAATTCCTTTGAGAATTGGCACAAGCCATCGTTGGTGGCATTGGCTCTATTGTAATAAACGTATTGATTTCTCAAGAAAAGATTCTCCTCTTCATGAAGCACAACTTAATTTTAAATTGCTTGAAGGCTTAGATTTCAATATTGAACCTAATTTTGCACTCATTACAGACTGGTATGGGTTCAAAACACCTGATTTAACACCTGAATTGCAAAGTTTGGTTTCTCATGAAAAACTAAATGTTATTCTTCACCCCAAATCGAAAGGTTCAGCAAGAGAGTGGCATTTGGATAGTTATTTTGCATTGGCTCAAAATAACCCTGATATTCAATTTTTTGTAACAGGCACACAAGCAGAAGGAGATTTGATTCAATCTCAAAAACCTGAATTATTAGGTTTAGAAAATGTTTATAACCTTACAGGCAAGTTAAACTTAACAGAACTCATGATGTTTATCAGTATTTGTGATGGTTTAATTGCTTGTAGTACAGGACCTTTACATATTGCCTCGGCTTTGGGTATTTATGCTTTAGGCATTTATCCACCCATTAAACCTATGCACCCTGCCCGATGGCAACCCATAGGTAAAAAAGCAAAAGTATTGGTATTGGATAAAGATTGTTCTGATTGTCGAAAAACAGAACAATGTAGTTGTATCAATGCTATTTCGGTGGCAGAAGTCAGTGCTGAAATACGAAGTTGGATAAAATAAAAAGAAAAAGGGTCTATAGAATGTTCTATAAACCCTTTTCTTTATTTCTTTGTATTTTGTTTATTTTTCAAATCTTTTTGTTTCGTTTCAAGTTTTTCTTGTTGAGCCTTTAGAGCTTCTTCGAGACGTTGTTGGAAACCTGTTTTTTTCTTGTCCTTGTTTTTGATTCTATTTTGCTCCAAAATTTCCCTGATTTTACTTTCATTTACCAAACGCTTGATACCTATTTGCTGACCAATAGACATTAAGTTAGATATTAGATAATAGTAAGTCAAACCAGCAGGATAAGAATTCAGCATAAACATAAATACCACTGGCATGATATAACCCACCATTTTCATAGGTCCTTCTATAGTAGATGTTTGGTTAGTAAACCAAGTATAAACAATCGTAGAAATGGTCATCAAGATGGTAAACAAACTCACATGACTACCATAAAAAGGTATTTGGAACGATAAATTTAAAACAGAATCGTAAGTAGAAAGGTCTTCAGCCCATAAGAAACTCTCCTGACGTAGTTCAATAGCATTCGGAAAATACGTAAACATGGCTATCAGAATAGGCATTTGTAAAAGCATTGGGATACAACCAGCCAGTGGATTGATACCTACTTGTCTGAAAAGCTCCATTTGTTCTTGTTGAACCTTTTGCATATCGCCACCAGTACGAGCTTTTATTTCATCAATTTCAGGCTTTAAAACTTTCATTTTTGCCATACCAATGTACGACTTGTATGAAAGCGGGAATAATACTGCACGCAAAATTAGCACTAATACAATAATGATGATACCATAGTTGCCAATTCCAGAAAGTACATCAAGAATAGGAATTACTACAAATCTGTTTACCCAACCAAAAACAGCCCAGCCTAAGCCTACGTTTTTGCTAAAATCTTCATCATATTTCTTTAAAACATCATATTTATTGGGTCCCAAATAGAATTGGAAAGTACCTTTTCCATTTTGTAGGTTTTCAGAAGGAATTGCAATATTTGCCTGATAACTCTTTACAACATCTTTATTATTTTCATCAGTGGTTGTTGTCAAAGAAGCTTTTGAGAAACTATTGTTTTTGGTTGCGAAAATAGATGCTAAGAAAAATTGTTGTTTGAAAGTAACCCAACGAATAGGCTCTGTAATAGTCTTTTCTTGTTTGTCGTTAGTTTCTGAAAGGTAATCGTAACCTCCTTCTGCTGTATAATAAGTGATTGTTGATTTGATACGGCTTGGAGTAGCATCTTTTTCTGTTCTGGGCATATTGGCTTGCCAGTCAAGAGTAGCAACATCTTTTGTAAGATTATACCCTGCAAGTTTCACTTCATAACCCAATTCATAACTATCAGGCTTTAAAGTATAAATTTGCTCTATTTGTTTGCTTCCTGCTTGAGCTTTAAAAACGATTGTATTATTTTTTAACTCTGATTGATACCTGATTTGATATAAATCTATTTTGCCATTGGTCATTGGGATTTGATAACTCATTTGGCTAAACTTCTCATCCAAAAGATATAAAGGCTTTTGGTCGTAAGTTTTATAATTTTTTAGTAAAACTTGTTTGATTTTACCACCTTGTGTCGAAAAAGTAACTTTAATTTCTTTATTTTCTAAAACTACATCTTTCACTTCTGCTTGTAAAAGTAGAGTATCATATAGTTTGGTATCTATTTGAGGAATTTTCTTTTGGTTTGTGTCTATTTGCTGTTGTTGTTGTTGGGTGGTTTGCTTGGAATCTTTAGGTTTATCAGTAGGTGGCGTGGAAAAAAAGAAGAGCCACACAAAAATCATTACTGAAATAATTACCATTCCAATGGCTTGATTTCTATCCATCATAGCTTTAACTAATAATTGCGTTTAAAAATTGGAACGCAAAGATAGCATAAAATCCTTGAAAAGAGAAAAAAATACAGATTAAAAATAAAAAAGACTATTGTTTGGGCTTAAACATATACCCTAATCGAAGTCCACAACTAAACATGGGAAACAGGTAATGATTTTCTTTTAAAGCATATATTTCCTCTATTTCTGAAGCTGTTCCCGTTTTTTTTGAGAATTTTACACCCACCCCAAAATAATTTTCAAGATAAATATTAGAGCCCATATTTCTTACTTTACCACGTTTAAATGTAAGACTATAAGCGTTTCTAATATAGCGTTGTGTTTTGAGTTCTTCGTAACAATCGTTTGTTGGACAAACTGTTTCCCACTCCTCTGCATCATAAAAAGCGTTTCGAGTTTCAATACCTATAGATAGGTATTTTCCCTCAAATTTTTCTCCAGAATAGTAATATCTATGTTCTAAACCCAAACGAATTGTTCTTGTTTTTGAGATATTTCTCTCATTCTCCTGTAAATTCCCCCAAAATCCATAACCTATAGAGCCTTGAAGTGTCTTTTTAGCAGATTTTTTATATGGGTTCCATTCTCCATTCAAATAGATGGAAGGAGCCACAGGATCGAATAGACGAAACATTGTCCATTTGGCTACTATTTGTCCATTCAATTTTGAAAAAAAACCTACTATAATAAAGATGATGAAAAATATTCTTAACATTATTATTTGATTACAGGTATTTTACTGAGTAGTTGCATGGGACTTTGTGAGTAATCGTATTGATACAATCCGTCAGAACCCACAGCAATCAACGTTTTGTTTCGAGGTATTACATCAAAACTGGCAGTATTGCGTAAAAATTCTTTTTCTACAGGTTTGGTAGGGTCTGTAATATCAAACCTCTTCAATCCATTTGAGCCTTCTGTAACAAACAAATCTATACCATCTACACCCAAACCATGTGGGTTTATCATGGACATTCTGTTTACCATTTGAGGATTTGTAGGGTTGCTAATATCCACCACTTCCAAAACATTATCAGACCTTGTACAAGTAATTTGACTGTTTCTCAGCGTTACATAAGCGTAATTCCCTTGTGCCACCACAGGGTCGCAAGCTGTAATATGCTGATAGCGAGAAAGCTGAACTGGAGCTTCAGGATTAGAGAAATCATAAATATACATGGCATCACTAGCTCCAATAAAAAACTTATTCTGATATGGAAATATCGTTTCTATGCCAAATCCAATATTGGTAGTATGAATTTGTTTGGGTTCAGTGGGACTTACAAGACTAAAAGTCCTTAAATTGGTTTTATCAACAATATACAGATTATCTCCTTGTATAGCAAAACGAGCCAGAGAGCCAGCCTGTCCAGTTGTAGGTGAGGCTTTATCAAATGTGCTATCATTACTATCTTGCATACTACAAGCTCCTAGAAAAAATGAGAGCAAAGGGATATAGATAAACTTTTTCATCATAGTCATAAAGGTTTAATATCTACATTTTGGAGATTTGATTTTAACACGTTCCCAGCCTACCACTGCACCTTTGGAAGCATCCACACACTCAAAAAAACCTTGTACAGGAGGTACTTGAGAGCTGTTTTGTGGTAAAGCATTGGTTATTCGGTTCATCAGTTTTACATCTGTTGGATTAGATATATCAAAAACAACCAAATCCCCATAGTTATCAGCATACATAATATTGCCTTTGATGGCTATATCATTATTAAAAGGAATCTCAATAAAACTAAGAGCTTTAGGTTGTTTTGTATCTGCATTGTCTATGATATGAACACCTTTACCTGACTCTCCAATGAAGAGGTATTTACCATAGGTATATATTTTCCCTGGTTTCTGCAAAACACGAGCTTCTAAAGTACTAATAGAGTTGATTTTCTCTTTAGAAGCATAGACAGGCTTAAATCCATCTACTTCATTAGGATATTCATCTTCGTTACCGAAGCTAATACAGCCTGAAAGAAGAAATAAAAGTAATAAATAGAGATAGTTATGTTTCATAAATTTTCTATTTAGATGTTTCTATATTTTAAGCAAAAAATATGCCTAATGCTTACAGCATTGCATATTTTTTTACATCTTCAGTGGTAATTTTTACTCCTCCCATAATTACAAGTCTTTCTACCACATTACGCAATTCTCTGATATTTCCAGACCAGTTTCTTTCTTGAAGTAAAACAATAGCGTCTTTATCTATTTTTTTGGGAGAGTTTCGATAATCTTCAGCAATGTCGTTTAAAAATCTATCTATAAGCAAAGGTATATCGTCTTTTCTTTCATCTAACGAAGGTACTTTTACCATAATTACACCCAATCTATGAAATAAGTCTTCTCTAAAATTTCCTTTTTTGATTTCTTCTTTTAAGTCTTTGTTGGTGGCTGCTATCACTCGTACATTTACTTTGATATCCTTATCACTACCTACACGAGTTATTTTCTGTTCTTGTAAAGCCCTTAATACTTTGGCTTGTGCTGAGAGGCTCATATCCCCGATTTCATCCAAAAAGAGTGTGCCTCCATCAGCTTGTTCAAATTTTCCTTTTTTATCTTTGATAGCTCCTGTAAACGAACCTTTTTCATGCCCAAAAAGCTCACTTTCAATGAGTTCACTAGGAATAGCTGCACAATTAACCTCAACAAGAGGCATAGAAACTCTTTCACTTTGTTCGTGTATTTGTCTGCAAACAAGCTCTTTACCTGAACCATTGGGTCCTATAATCAGAACACGAGCATCTGTTTTAGCTATTTTTTCAATATCATCTTTTATTTGCTTGATAACCTCTGATTCGCCTATAATTTCGTATTTTTTGCTGATAACTTTTTTAAGTATCTTGGTTTCTTTCACAAGACTTGTTTTTTCCAAGGCGTTCTTAACTGTTATGAGCAAACGATTGAGATCTGGTGGTTTTGTAATAAACTCATAAGCTCCTTTTTTGGTAGCATCTACGGCTGTTTCTATGGTACCATGAGCCGAAATCATGATAAATTGAGTATTTTTACCCAATTCAGAAAATTTGGTAAGTACCTCCAAACCATCCATTTTGGGCATTTTAATATCACACAATGCAATGTCATAATCTTCTTTGGTCAACATTGCAAGCCCTTCTTCTCCATCTTTTGCTTCTTCTACTTTATGTTTTTCGTATTCTAATATTTCTCTTAAGGCATAACGGATACTTGCCTCATCATCAATGATTAATATTCTTGCCATAGTATTGATTGGTTTATGCAAATGTGCAAATTATTTTCTGATATATCAAATAGTTAGTTTTTTAGCCTTTCAAAACCTTTAAGTGTTTAATAACCCACTGCTGTGTCATCTCTTCTATTGTCTGCACCACCCTCCAATTTGCCATCTGGCAATATCAAAATACCATTTACTTTTCCAATTGGGTTTCTTTCTTGGAGCGTGTAGCCCCATTGTTTAAGTATCATTCTTGTTTTTTCGTCAAAAGTGGCTTTTTCAATATACACCAAATCTGGTAGCCATTGATGATGAAAACGAGGCTTTTCAATGGCTTCCTGAAGGCTCATATCAAACTCTATTACATTCAAAACTACCTGAAAAACAGATGTTGTAATGGTTGAGCCACCAGGTGTACCTACAATCATAAAAAGCTTGTTGTTTTTTTCTAAAATGGTAGGTGTCATTGAACTTAACATGCGTTTGTTGGGTGCTATGGCATTGGCTTTGCCTCCTACCACTCCAAACATATTAGGAACGCCTGTTTTGCTACTAAAATCGTCCATTTCGTTGTTTAACAAAAAACCTGCTCCATGTACCATAATTTTTGAACCATAATTATCGTTGAGTGTGGTGGTTACAGCCACAGCATTGCCCAAAGCATCCACAATCGAATAATGTGTTGTTTCTTCACTTTCTTTTCCGCTCAATACTCCTGCTTTTATTTGTCTGGAAGGTGTCGCTTTTTCAGGCGTAAAATCTTTGATACGTTTAGCAATGTAGGTTTTGTCTAAAAGTTTCTTGATGGGAACTTTATAAAAATCAGGGTCTCCAATATAAGTCGCTCTATCTGCGTAGAATCGGCGTTCAGCTTCTATAATAGCTTGTATGCTTTTAGGATGATGAAATCCCCATTCTTTTAAAGGAAATTTCTCCACCATTCCAAGCATCTGAATTAGCCCTATTCCTCCTGCTGAAGGCGGGGACATAGAAATAATTTTATAGTCTTTGTAACTCCCTATTACAGGTTTTCGCCAAGTAGCTTTGTAGTTTTGTAAATCTTCTAAACTAATGATACCTTTGTTTGCCTGTGGGCTTTTCATTTGAGCAACTATCAATTCAGCCGTTTTTCCTTTGTAGAAACCCTCTCTTCCATTATCACGTATTCTTTCAAGTGTATGAGCTAAATCAATGTGTTTGAGTGTATCTCCAGCTTTCCAAAAAATGCCTTCTGGTTTTACCCAATGAGGAATCTGTGTATTATTTTTGATAAAATCAGCTCTGTATTCATTCAAACCATCCGCTTCGGCTTTGGTAAGGATTACACCTTTGTATGCCAAATCTATGGCAGGTTGTACCAAATCCTTGAAAGGTAATGTTCCAAATTTCTGATGTACTTGCCATAGACCATCTACAGTTCCTGGTACACCCACAGCCAAATGGCTTTCCAAACTTAAATTGGGAATTACATTCCTCTGAGCATCTAAAAACATATCTTTGTGAGCTTTTTTTGGGGCTTTTTCTCGGTAATCAAGAGTTCCATATTCGCTTTTATGAGTTCTATACACCATAAAACCACCTCCACCAATATTACCTGCTACAGGATAACAAACAGCTAGTGCTAATTCAGTTGCAATCATGGCATCAAAGGCATTACCACCTTTTTTAAGCACCTCCAAACCTATCTTGGAAGCATCAGGGTAAGCACTTACAACCATTGCTTTAGAAGCAATGACACCTCTTTTTTGTTGAGCAGAGGTTACAAAACAAAATAATAAAAGTATAAAATTTGATAAAAATAGTTTTTTCATGTATGATGGCATTTCATTCTACGTTATGAATTGTGTAAAGCAAAAATACATATTTTAACTAATCCATCACTAAAATTTTATGTTACTTAATTTTGATGAAACTTACATTTTAGAAAACGAAAAAATCCGTTTAGAGCCTCTTCAAGAAGCTCATTTAGAGCATTTAAAGCATTTCCCTATCGAAGAACCTGAAATTTGGAAATATAGCCTTATGCAAATTAATGATGTTGATAGTCTCCAAAGATATATTCAAATAGCTCTCGAGAACCGAAAAGCTAAAAAAGAATATGCATTTGCTGTATTTGATAAACTCAAACAGCAATATGCTGGCTCTACAAGATTTTATGATATACAGCTTGAAAACAGAATGTTACAACTTGGTTTTACTTGGTATGGCAAAAGTTTTCAAGGTACTCATGTGAATAGAAACTGTAAATATTTACTTTTGGAATTTGCTTTTGAACAGTTAAACAACGAAAGAGTAGAATTTCGAGCTGATTACAGAAATGAAAAAAGCATCCAAGCCATGATGAAGATTGGTTGTGTAAAAGAGGGCATCATGCGTAGTCATGCCGATTGTGCAGATGGTACACGCAGAACAAGTGTCATTTTAAGTATTTTAAAAGATGAATGGCATAGTTCAGTTAAAAACAATTTACTAAATTCTTTACAAAAATATGATTGAGATTATTGATTATTCTGAAGAAAATAAAAGTTTTATAAAAAACCTAAATATAGAATGGCTCGAAAAGTATTTTGCTGTTGAGCCAAATGACGAAAAACAGCTTTCTAACCCTCAAGAAGAAATTATAGACAAAGGAGGCATGATTTTCTATGCCCAATACCAAAACGAAATCGTAGGTTGTGCAGCCCTGATGAAAGTAGATGAAACTACTTATGAGCTTTCAAAAATGGCTGTTACAGCAACACATCAGGGTTTGGGAATTGGCAAATATTTGATGAAACACTGTTTAGAGACAGCTCAAAGAATGTCTATGAAGAAATTAATTCTATATTCTAATACAAAACTCCAAACAGCTGTTGAGATGTATAGAAAATACGGTTTCAAAGAAATCTCTTTTAATAGCACCCACTACAAAAGAGCAAACATCAAGATGGAGTTAGACTTGTAAAATATAACAATGAAATATGCAATCAAATATGAGAAGTAAAAGGCTTATTTGGGTGTTTTTGATTTTATTTTACTCAAAAGCTTTTTCACAAGTTCCTCTTGAAAAAGCTTTTAAAGATTTGGAGAAAAAACTTGCCAAACGTCACATTAAACATTTTAAAGAGACTGATGAAACACAAGCCACAGCCGAAGCTCATATGGGTATCGGTCTCTACATTCGCAACTTTTGGATAAGAAATGAAAGTAAGCAAGAACTCATTCTATTTTTTGATTCTCTTGAAATCTATCATCCTGATGATATGTCTGACATCATTCTCACTTCATTTCACAGAAAACTTAACAACAAGCCTATTCATTTGGAAGAACAAGTGAATAGAATACATGCTTATTGGAAGCCTCTCATGGAATGTAAAGCCAAAAGAGAAGAAAATGCAAAATTAAATTATACTCGTTATAAAGAAGGTGATACAATTACTCTAAAACAACCTATTGAAACAAATGTTATTGATAAAAGTGTGAGTGCAGTAGTGTATACTTGCCCTTATGACTATGCTTTAAGAGAAAATAAAGAGGGGTATGCTATTTTCAAATGTGTGATAAAATATAAATATGAAGGAAGGCTTGATTTTCAATTTGTGGTGGAGGTCATAGAAGTGACTCCATTGGGTATCTCTTTTATACTTGAAAAAACTTATCCGAAACAAGAAATGGATATTGAGTTAATGGATGTAAATATATTGCCTCCCAAATAACTAAACATCCTTAATGATTTCCTTTATTGTATTTTATCAACTTTTTGAACTCTGACCAGATAAGAATAACAGTTTTCAAAATATGTAAATATTTCAACAGAAATATCTTCGAGTTTTAATTCATATTTTTGCCAAAAATGACTTTTAATATCTTTTGTAAAAATCCTAAATATAAACGTAAAATTAGCCTTTCTTCTTGGATAACACTCATATTTTCCTATAAATATTTTATTGGATTCTATTTTGATGAAAGGCTTAAAACCTCTACCACAATATTCTAAAAGTTTAGTCTTTAAATATGCTTCAAATATGATAGTATCGTTTATAGATTTATCAGCATCGATGCTAAGTTCAGAAGGTATAAATATGTCTTCACTACAATTATTAATTATCTTGTATTGGAAATTTTTTTTTCTCTCCATAAGATAAATCTCACAACAATCTTTATTTTGAATGTTAGGAGATACCCAAAAAGCCATATAAACGATCAAGTGAAACATAAAAAATATTTTCCTACTCTCCCAACATATCTTCTATTAGAAAAACATGCAATTCTTTGGGTCCATGAGCTCCCAGAACGAGTGTTTTTTCAATATCGGCTGTACGGCTGGGGCCATTGATAAAAGATATCATGGAAGGCATATTTTTATATTTTTGCCTTATTTTCCCTAAAGCTGTCTCTACATCATAAACCAATTGGGATGTAAAAGCCACCACAATGTGAATATGTGGATACACTGTAAGTCTTCTGCCTGCTTTCTGGCGAGAACTCACTAATACACCTCCATCACGAGCAATGAGCATTTCGCAAGTAGTGATTCCTATTTCTGCTTTGAGAAAATTTTCATCATCTTTCTTATAGGAAATGTCTGTAAGGTCCATAATACTCTGTAATTCTTTCTCCCAAACATATACATCTGTTGTTTTTTTGTATTGAATGAGTGCAGAAAGATTCATCAGAAAATCTTTTTCATCTTCACAGAAACAGAAGTTTCCTTGTATATTTTTAAGATTTTCGGCAAATAAAATCGCTAGATCGTCATGAGCTGGTTTTGTATAGATATTTGCTGTAAAATCGGGTTTAGGCGATTTTTTAGTACTTTCTTTTTTTAAAGCATTTTGAATATTTGCTATAATTTTGCTTCTATCGTCCATTTTCTATTTTCTTAATTGTTTTTTATTATACCCAATCAATTCCTTTTCTGAGCATTTGTAGAGTTTCTTCTTCAGGGCTGTTGGGTTCTGGTCTGAAATCGTACGTCCATTGGGCTTGAGGAGGCAAGCTCATCAAGATAGATTCTATTCTTCCATTGGTTTCAAGACCAAATTTTGTGCCTGCATCATATACTAAATTAAATTCTACATAACGTCCACGTCTTAGGTATTGCCATTTTTTATGCTTTTCTGTATATTCTTTATCTTTATTTTTATGCATTAAATGAGTATAGATAGAAGAAAAACTCTTTCCTAAATCCAACACAAAATTAAACAAATTCTCTTTTGAAAAGTTTTCTGAACCTTGAACCCTATCAAAAAACACTCCTCCAATACCTCTGGTTTCATTCCTGTGTTTGATGAAAAAATAGTCATCAGCCCATTTCTTGTATTTTGGATAAAAATCTACCTGATGTAAATCACAGACTCTTTTAAGTTGGTTATGAAAAAACTGGGCATCTTCTTTATTTACATAATGTGGAGTCAAATCTATACCTCCTCCAAACCAATAAGTAGAACTACCATCTTTTCCTTGTGACTCAAAATATCTGATATTCATGTGGATAATTGGCACAAATGGATTGTGTGGATGTAATACAATAGAGACACCCGTAGCAAGAAAATCACCTTCTGCCATATGAAGTTTTTCAGCCATAAGAGGTGTTACTTCACCGTGAACTTTCGAGAAATTTACGCCTCCTTTTTCAATCACACTCCCCTCTGCAAATACCCTTGTAAGTCCACCTCCACCTTCAGGACGTAGCCAAAGATCTTCCGAAAACTTCTGACCACTCCCATCAGCCAATTCTAAAGCACTACAAATACTACTCTGAATATTCTGAAACTCTTCTATAACTATTAAATGAAATTCTTCACCTCTACTTTTTTCTTGCATACTCATAATTTCCAATAATATGTTGGTTCATAAATTGTCCTTTTGATGAAGCTTCCATGAATTGTTCATACAATTCTTCAGGCACTTTATAGTATTCATAAATTGTCTGATTTTGGAAGGTAACCTCTAATATTTGTTCATTTTTTTTATAGCTAACAAAGGCTATCATAGATGAATCTATCTTTTCATTTTCCATAATTGGTGATATATTTTTACTCACAAAAATAGTATAAAATAATATTTTTATGGCTTTCTATTTGAATACTTTCTTACTATAAGGTCAAATTTCTTTATTTTAAAATATTATATTTAAGTTTCTTGAAAAAAAAATTTGTTTTTAAGAATATTTTTTTGAAAATTGTTTGCATAATCGTTCGTCTTAACAAGAAACTTATTCTCAATATGGTCAATTTTGATACAGCTATTAAAGAAGTAGCAACCAAGTTCAATGCTCAAATCAAAGAATTATCGCCTGGTGTTTACTCTTTAGATATACCTTTCAAATTAAAAGATGGTTCTAGCCGTTACCAGTATGTATACGCTTGGGTAATCCCTGGTAGAGCAAAAGGTAAAGATTGTTTTTACTTCAATAGTCGTTGTGGTACATTCGATCCTAAAGCTACTGATACTTACAATTTACTCAAAGAAGCTGCTTTTGGGTATTATTCTATGATTACCATTACCAAAGATAAATTATCTGATGGAACACCTTGTGAAACTGTAATTGTACAAGCAAGTCCCATTGCAGAGCATATTGATTCTTCAAACGAACTTGCCGATATTGTATGGGAAGTAGCTGAAGTAGCCGATATCATTGAAGAAAAATACTTTGGCGGAGACAAAAACTAACAAAAATTTATTCAACTATGTCCTCAAAAAAATTTAGCTTTTTCCATCATTATCTAAGTCTTAGTGATGAAGATGTGATTATTTCGTACAAGGGTCCTATGTCTGATGTAATTATTCATGAAATCAGCAAAGAAATACAGGCTAAATTTGCTCAAGACCCTAAATCAGGAAAAAAAATATATTCCATTTTTATGGAGTTGGCTCAGAATATATTTTTCTATTCTTCTGAATCTACAACATTAGGTGGAAACACCTATCGCATAGGCTCTATTGTTCTTAGCCAAGAAGGTGATAATTATGTACTTACTGCAGGTAACATTGTGGATAAAAAGTGGATACCTGTACTTTGGGATAAATGTGAGATGATTAATTCCATGGATAGAGAAACTCTTAGGAAACTAAAGTTTGAACAAAAAGATACAGGTGAAATGAGTACTGAAAATAGTAAAGGTGCTGGTATCGGGCTTATTCAAATTGCCTTAACCTCAGCACAACCTATATCTATTGAATTTAGAGATATTAATGATCATAAATCTTTCTTTGCATTATCTGTGAGTGTAAAGAAAAACCTATAACAAAAAAAACACAACCATAATGGAAAATCTGATTATTGAAGGTGTTAAAAGTACATATTTTACACCTCAGGTTATTTTCAATGCTGAAACCGGCGAATGTTCTATTACTGGCGAATCTTACTTAGAAGATACTTGGGATTTTTATCGACCTATCTTAGGCTGGTTAAAACAGTATGCAGAAGAAGTTAAAAACCCCGTTACTTTCACATTTGATCTTACCTATTATAATACAAGCTCTTCTAAATGCTTTTTAGATATTGTAAAACAACTTAAAGAATATCAAGATGCTGGAGGCTCCGTTGTCATTAACTGGAAACACCCAGAAGATGATGATGATATTAGGGAAGAAGCAGAAGATTACAAAAACTTTTTAAATATTGATATAAACATTATTTCATACTAAAAGCCTTGAATAAATTGATTTTCAAATTTTAAAACTTTTAGATTGTGAATTTTTATATTAATCCTAGCTACCTTGAGTACATCTTGGTAGCTTTATTCTTTGCTATTTATTTACTTTATTTTATTTTGGCTCGTTACAAAGCTGATAGGCTTAACTTGCCCTTAAGAAGCTATTTTTGGGCTAAACTTATTTTTAGAAGTGTCTATATCAGTTTTGTATTCATTGCTCTGTTGGGACCTATTTTTGGTGAAGAGAAACAACAAATTAAGGTAAAAGGAAAAGATATTGTTTTTGCCATAGACGTTTCAACTTCTATGGATGCTCAAGATGTATTGCCAAGCCGTATTGAGAAGGTTAAATATGAACTCCAATTACTACTCTCAAACCCTTTACAAGCTAGAATGGGACTTGTAACCTTTGCATCAGAAGCTTTTAGCTCCTGCCCTCTTACCAAAGATTATACTTTACTTCAAAATATATTTATTCCTGCTCTTTCTACGAAACAAACTTACGGACAAAGCACTCAAATGTATAATGCCTTGGATATGAGTATTAAAAGTGTTCTCAGAGAAAAAGAAGATAAAATTCATAAAAGAGCTAAAATTGTAGTTTTGTTTACAGATGGTGAAGATTTTGGTGATGATTATTCCGATTTAGCAAATCTTATTCAACGCAAGGGTATTCATCTTATTATTATAGGTATTGGTTCTGAAGAAGGTAGTCCTATTCCTACACCTGCTGGCTATAAAAAAAATGAAAAAGGGGAAAAAGTAATTTCTAAATTCAATAAAAATGCATTGATTCAGCTTGCCCAAATGAGTGGAGGCAAATATTTTGAGATTAGCAAGCAAGGAAATATCAACAGAAATGATATGGAGAAAGTAAAAGCTAATCTTGAAGAAATACAAGGAACCCTTGAAGATAAGAGAGAAATAGGCTTAGATTCTAACAAATATTATTACTTCTTGATTATTGCTTTTATCATGATTTGTATAGATATGATGATTACTACCCGAATTATTAAACTAAAATACAGATAGATATGAGTGTTGAAAAGTATCTTTCTGATGAGGGTATCAAATCATTTTTGGATGCAGTTGATATGGTATTAAACAGCAATACTTTTTTACTTTATATTCCAGAAGCAAACTTACAGATGCCTACATTTCAATGGCAAAACCATGTTAGAGCATATATTGGTAGTGATTCTTTCGATCAAGATTTGGTTCAACAAGATATTTTAAGAAAATGGAATAATTTTACTCGTTCAAAAAGCACATCAAAATGTTTCAAAAGAAAAAATGAAGTTCAGTTAAAAACCTCTTTTATTCCTTTGCCTTATCTGGAAGCAATGCTTACAGATGAAAGAGTTATTGAAATTCCTGAAACACAAAGCATTTTTTATAGTCCTTATAACAAAGGCATAGAAACCAAACAAGCTAAAAATTTAGTTAAGAACTTTATTAATGCATTGTTTGGGGAAAGTTTCTGGCAATTATGGACAGTAAATCCTGATTTTCTTTATAGTAAAGGTGATATTAGAAAATTGGGGCAACCCGTAAATTTTTTAGCTTATTTTATGGGTAGTGATTGTTTGGCTACTGATTCTGCAAGTTTACTAATAAATGACCAAAAAGCATTTTTATTACTTACCAATGGTGTAGATTAATTTATCAATTTTTCTGCTCCCCTAAAAACCAAATTATATACACAAGCCACCAAAGCGAAGGAAAACCTCCCACTCCCATCAGAATGAAAGTTCCTGTATGAAAAAGCACTCCTATTGGCAAGAAAATATATTTACTTTTAGGGTATATCAAGACTAATATAAATCCTAACTCAAAGATTATAGCCATAATACTCAAGAAAACACACAGTATATCTGATTGAGCCACCCACAAGCCCAGAGTGGTTGGGTGAGATAGTAAATGTGTTTGAAGTGTTTGAGGCTCAAACCAAGTGAAGCCTGCTATCATGATTTTTTCTAAGCCACTTTGCACATATACACAAACCACTACCAATTGCATCAGGCGTAGTCCCCACGCTTGTACTTGTTCTGAGCCTTTTTTTATTTCTACAAGTAAAAAAGGTAGTAACATACTCACATAGCCCCATGTAGCATAAGTATGGTCTATTTTTCCAAAACCATACAAAAAGCCTTGTAAAATGAGAATTATAAAGATTGCAAATATCCAAAATTGAGTAGCCCATTTTCTCCAAAAACTTGCTAAAAAAGCGAGATACAACACTACAAACCAGTAAAAAACACTCTCATCTGTGGGAAATGGAAGCCATTTTAGTAAAAAATGAGGTTCGTAAAATTCTACTGCCCTACTCAAAAGTTTAAGGCTTTTATACCATGTAAAACTCTCATACACCCATACCACAGTCAGAAATGCTTGCAAAAAAATTACTTTATTTTTATGAATTATAATTTTCCAAAAATGATTTATGGATGATTTGTTGAAGAATCTCCAGCGAAAAATAATGTTTCGATAGTAAAATCCCAATGCCAAAATACTTAAAAAAGCAAAACGAATCAGAATTTGTTCGGCTTTGCCTAAAAAAAAATTGATCTCGAAACGATGTTTTTCTGTAAAAAAACGAGGGTAAAAAGTGTCTATGATACTTGTAAACCATTTGGGTGCAAGCAATGGGTTTTCGTAAGCCAAAAGGATTTCATATTTCAGAAAAATCCAATAGACAATTTGCACTAAAATATTGACTACAAACACTATATACAAAAAATATCTACTTGTTGTTTTCATAGGTTGCAATCAATGATGAATCTCTTTTTTTATTAGAAATTTGCACCCGATACAAATGCCATGCTTTTACATCTTGATTGGTAGAATACAAATTTTGAGTACTTTTTCTAAACTTTTTTTCAAAGTCATTCATCTTGTTCTGATAATAATATTTTCTTACAAGATAATTAAAAACACTCTCATCTACACCTATTTGATAAGTGTTAAATTTATAAACAATGTTTTTTTTGTTGGTATAATACAAAATAAATAGTTCTTCCTTTTGGTTTGTTCTGATGGGTTCAGCAAACATTCCAAATCGGAAGAACGGGTAAAAATCGTTGATAAGCAAAAAAGGAAGCCAGACTAATAGCAAGGCTATGGCTATCTTTTTGTACATGAAATTATTTTATCTTTTAGAAAAAGCTTTTGTTTCTACAACTATAAAACCTTTAGAAGTACGAGCATACATTTTTACAGGCAACTGGTCTGCATCAGCTGTAACAGCAATGCGAATAGAGCTTGTTTCAACTTGTTCTACCACAGGAGCCACTACTCCCAAAATATAACAGTCCTTTGTTCCATTGTAAATACTCATACTTTTTTTACCTAAGTACTTAAATTTTATAGTTTCTGTTTTTTCGGGTTCAGCAACAATTTGTATATTAATAATATCATTGATTTTCAGGTTTTTAAAGTCAATTTGACGAAGTTTGTAAAAAGCACTGAAACCGTCTTCTGTTTCAGCAGAGAAATTAGTCGTTTTCTTTTCGCTGGGGCGTTCGAGTGTATAACTGACAGCCTTACCCAATTTATGGTTGTATTCTGTGATAAAATTGGTTTTCTTTTTACCATCATCTACAAAGGCATGTAGTTTTTGAGGACGTAGTTTTTTTGAATCTATCCAAGAAGTTACTTTGTTATCAAAATTAATAATGCCCAAAGCAGCCGTGATTTTACCAATTGCTGTAATTTTATAACAAGTTTGGTTATTAAGGCTTACAGTTTGATTATCTACTTGCAGAGTCAGTTCTGCCACATCACTTCCATCTTTTAAGATTTTATATGTTATTTTTTCTCCTGATGGGTTGAGTTGTGCCTTTGATAAAAAAGGCAATGCTATGAGTAAAAAAAGTAATAAATTTTTCATTATGATTTGTATTTGGACTGTAATTTACAAATTTCTGTCAAAAATCAAGCCTGATTTTTTGACTTCTAGTGATTCAAAAAAAAGAAAAGATATAATAATAACCACACTCCATCTAAAAAATGCCAAAACATAGATACTAATTTTAAGCGTTTTTGGTTAGGTGGATTGATTGAATAGACAAAAGAATCTACATATTTTATCTTTTTAAGAGCTTGCCAAGTTAAAATCAAGAGAGCTGTCATACCTGCCAAAAAATGTATAACATGCAATCCAGTAAGCAAGTATAGATATGCTACAGAAGTTTTTCCTTTGATAAGAAAAAGACCTTTTTCTTGAAGATGAACCCATCCTATTACTTGGCAAACCATAAAGGTAAGTCCTAGAAAAACAGTAGAACCCAAAAAATAACGATAACCTACAAAATCGTCTTTTTTAAATGATAAATTAGCCTGATGTAAAGTATAACTGCTAATGAGAATAACAAAAGTACTAAAGTTAAAAATTTTAGGTAACTGGAAATCTAACCAACCTTTATTCCCTTTTGAAAGGCTGTAAGCCAACACGAGTATTAAAAACAAAACACTCATACCTATCATAGCTATTATGAGCATATTTTCTTGGTATGAGCGTTTTTGATTCAGTAACTTTAACATAAACTTTGGTTTTATTAATTTCTAACACCAAAGTTTATTTTTTTGTTTCAGGGATTTTAATCTTCTCTTCCTTTTTTATTTTCATCAGACTCTGCCATTCTTACAACTTTAGGACTAAACTTGGCAATGATCTCTACCAAATCCCTCTGAGCTAACATCACATCATTAATGTCTTTGTATGCCATAGGAGCTTCATCCAAATCGCCACCTATCAGTGTTACACCTTTTTCTTGTAGATTTTTTTTTACTTCGTTCATTGTGAAGCTGTTAAGAGCCTTATTTCTGCTCATTAACCTACCCGAACCATGTGAAGCAGAATTTACTGCTGAAATTTCTCCTTTACCACGAACCACAAAACCCTGTGTAGCCATAGAACTGGGTATAATTCCCAAAACACCTTTTTGAGCAGGTGTAGCCCCTTTTCTGTGTACCATTACCTCCGTTCCATCAGCCAATTTTTCTTTCCATGCAAAATTATGATGGTTTTCTATCATAAAAAGAGGTTTTTTGCCTAAGGCTTTTGCCATTCTTCTATGAATTTGGTGATGATTGGCAGCAGCATACTCCCCTGCAAGATTCATGGCTATCCAATATTCTTGCCCTGCTTCTGTGTTCAAGTCGAGCCATGCCAAATGTTGAGCCTCACGAGGCAATTTTGTTTGCTCAATAGCTAATTTAGAATAATGATTGGCAATACCAGCCCCAAAACCTCTTGATCCTGAATGAGATAGCAAAGCTACATAATTCCCTTTGGGCAGGTTTCCTAAATCAGCACTGTTTTCTTCTACTATTTCAATCACTCCCCATTCTACAAAGTGGTTACCAGTTCCAGATGTCCCTATTTGCGATAAAGCTTTGGGATACAGACTTCTAATAAAAGGTGTAGCTTTCCAGTCAGGATGTTCCCAAACTTCGTCATCCAAAGAATTTTTGTTTGTGCCTGCAATTCCAAAATAGGTATGGTCTCCCAAATGCTTTTTAAATTCACTTCTGCGTTTTTCGAGTAAAACAGCATCTAATTCAAATACACTCAAACACATACGACAAGCAATATCTACACCCACAGCAAAGGGAATAATTTTGTCTGACTCTGTAGCTAGGACTCCTCCAATTGGTAAACCATAACCTTGATGAGCATCGGGCATCAAAGCCCCTGCAACTGATATAGGCAATTTCATGGCTGTATCCATCTGATAAAGAGCAGTTTCCTCGATATGCTCTTTTCCAAAAACCTGATAAGTTAAAGGGCGTTCTCGGAGTTCAAAAGACTTAAAACCCTCATTTTCATTTGTTTTTTTGGGTTGTAATTCTTGTGTAAGTTTAGCTATTTCTCCAAAAGTCTCGTCTTCTGTATATTTTTCGGGCTGATTGACTAATTTTTCGTAGGTTTCTAAGAGTAATTTTTTTTCTATTTTTCCTTTTTTGAGTAAAAATTTGGCAAGTTTTCCTGCCTCTTCCAACAATTCTTTATCCTGAAAAAATATTTTTAATTCGTTATTATTAATTTTTGAAGCCATTTTTTTGTCTAATTTTTTTCTTTACTAAAATTTTTTTCTCTTCTTTCTGGGGTTTCAAAATACTGATTTTCATAATTTTATAAGGTTTAATGTTTTTTACTGTTACAATGTTCTTAAAACTGCGATTTAGTTTTACAGCAAAAATCGTGAAAAAATTAAATATAAGGCTTATGAAAAAACAGATTTTATCTTTGATGTTGCTTTGCACAAGTATATCAGTCTATGCCCAAAGAAGAAAAATCAAAATGAATAAGAGCCATATAAAGCTCAAGAAAGGAAAAGAGAAAGTAAAATAAATCCTTTAAATTTTATCTTTGGTAAATTAGAAACTACCTTTTATAAAAAAAATACTCTTTATAAATACCATTAAGTATTATATTTAATACATTTAATTTATAAACCCTTCATTTATCTATTTTTATGAGAAAGTTTAGTTTTTTATTTTTAGTAAGTTTAATTCTTCTGAATGCTTGTAAGTCGTCTGTGGACTCCGAACAAAGAACATGGAAAAACAATGTTCAAAACCTTGAAAAGCTTAAAACCCAATATCCTTCTTTAGCTAAAATCTTAGATACCAAACTTCAAGATGCTCAAAAAGTATACAAAGAAGCAGAAGGTATTTCAGATGAAAAGCAAAAAATGGAAAAAATGGGGGAAGCCAACAAAGTGTTGGATACTCAATTTATAAGAGATTTGAGTTCTGTTGAGTACAAAATCAAGAGTATTGAAAAAGAAATGGAAAAGATTTCTAAAAAGAAGTTTAGCAAATCCTCTTTATCAAAAGTAAATGATGGTATGCAAAAAGCTTCTAGTCTTATTTCTAGCGTAAAAAATCATTTGAGCCAAAGTGCTGACGAAACAACTCTTGCAGGAATATTACGTACAGATATTGGTGATTTAATTTCTATGGAAAGCAAATTGAGGACACTTGCAAAAAGTAAATAATATTCAAAACTGCCCTATTGGGGAGTTTTGAAATAATACCACTGAAACTATTTTTATGAAAAAAGAGTATTTATTCAGGCTGTTTTTCTTATTCTTGAGTGTCTTTTTAAGACAATGATAATCAATTGAAAAGAAAAATATACTTCCTAATAAAATTAAAAAAATATAGTCAAAAAGTAGCTTATTATTGGAATGGAGAGTATATTGGAACAACTCCTACCAACAATCAAGGTATTCGTATGTTGGAGTTTACACTCAAGAGTTCTTGGGCTGTAGATTGGATTAAAATTTTTGATAGCAAGCAAAATATCCTTTACCAAGAAGATTTCGATAAATGTCCCTAAAACTATGACAGTTCACTATCCTCCTACTCCACACCCTGCTACTTTCAGTACACCCAGTGTATTTTTGGCAGGCAGTATCGAAATGGGTAAAGCCATCGACTGGCAACAAGAAGTCATCAAACAACTCACAGATGCTCAGTGGAATGGTGCTGTATTAAACCCCAGACGAGCAGATTGGGACTCCTCTTGGGAACAAAAAATAGAAAATCCTAAATTTAGAGAGCAAGTGGAATGGGAACTGGAAGGTTTAGAAAAAGCTACTTTAATTATCTTTTATTTTGCACCCAAAACTTACTCTCCTATCACAATACTGGAGCTTGGCTTATTTGCCCAAAACAAAGAATGTGTAGTTTGCTGCCCTGAAGGCTTTTGGCGAAAAGGAAATATTGATATTGTTTGTGCAAGATATGGCGTTCCCCAAGTCCAGACCATTGAAGAGCTTACAAAAGCTATTTTGGAGTTGGGGTAGATTGTTCATATATCCTAGAATATGTGCATATATTCTATCTTACATTGATTATAGAATCTTAAATTATTTTTTGCAATGGCTTTCCAGCTATCAAATAGCTTTTTAAGAAATATGGAAAGTACAATTTTATTCATTCTTTTTTAGAAAGCAAGGCAATAGTATAGAATCCCCCTCCTTTGGTTCATAACTAATATTTTTATTAAACATATGTATATTTACGCCAATTTCATGTTTATAGTTATAATTAAAATCATATAACCCTGTCCATTCAATGTTTTCCTTTTTAGCAATTTTCTCTAATGTTTCTCCTCTTTTTAGTTGGTAAAGGTAGTATCTTTTTTCACATCCATGTTCTTTTCTATAATTCTCAAAAAAATTTACAATTTTGCTAATAGTAGGGTTCTTCATAGATGAACTATCAAGAGGAATACTAATTGTTTCATCATAAGATATTTTAAAGGTTATAATCCTTTGTATGACCTTTGGTTTTAGTTCCTTTTTAACTGTACCATATCTTTTTCCTAATGAAAGTAGTTTTTCGTGAGTTAATTCTTGATTTAAGAACTGGATAAAATTATTATACCTATGTAATGAAGCATAATAATGTATTTTATTATTAAAAACATGTTCATATACCCAAACATTACCTTTTTTATCTTTATCTTTAATAAGCTTTATGGCTATTATCTCTCCCAAAACTTCTGTTAAAAAATAAAAATTATTTTCCAAATATATAGTTTGTGGCTTTTTAGAACTATGCTGACCATAGAGCCAAGGAATAATAATTGTATTTAATAAAATTATTAATAATATCTTTTTCATTCATACTACAAATTAATCTCTGCATTATCTCCAATACTCAAAACATAGCTTTCGCCTTTCAGGGAGCTGTCATTTCCTACGATAGAATCTTTGAGAACCACATTCGAGAGTTCACTGTAAGAGCCTATAATAGAGTTCGATACAATCGCATTCTCAAGAATAGTATCCTCACCAATTGCCACATTAGGTCCAATAATAGAATTATTGATTTGGCAATTTACACCAATACTCACAGGAGGGATAATAATGGTGTTGGGATAAGTATTGACTGTGTTTTTAAATTCCGATTTATTGAGCAAAATGGCATTGGCTTCTAGAAGCGTTTCACGTTTCCCACAATCGTACCAATGTTCTACGGTCATAGTTTGGATGTTTTCACCTTTTTCGACCATGTACATCAGTACATCTGTGAGGTAGTATTCATTTTGGTTTTTCTTGTTCTTCTGCATCAAAAAGTGTATTCCTTCTAAAAAAAGAGGAATATTTTTCACTTTATACACGCCCACAAGTGCCAGATTCGATTTTGGGATTTTGGGTTTTTCTATCAAACTGATTACTTCACCTTTTTTACCTACTTGCACAATTCCGAAAAGCATTGGATTACTCACTTTCTTAATACCCACCACCGAATTTTTATTTTTCAAAAGGCTTTTGTAATCTAATGGGGCAATGGTATCACCGAGTACAATCAGAATATCCTGTTCTTTTTCGTAAGTATGTTTTGCTACCCACAAAGCATGAGCAGAACCTTCTCTGGGTTCTTGTGTTACAAATTCGGCTTCTATTTTATTCTGGTAATGCGTTTTGATAAAATCTTCTACTTTTTCGCCCATGTACCCCAACACAAATACAAACTCTTTGAAGCCATAGCTAATTAAATCATCAACGATGTGAGCCAAAATGGGCTTTCCTGCAATAGGAACAAGGGTTTTGGGTTGTGTGTGTGTATGCGGACGCAAACGCATGCCAGCTCCCGCCACAGGAATAATTACTTTCATAGCTTAGTTTTAATGCTAAATGTTTTTAATGCTAAGTTGTAAATATTTGAAAACTAAATTTCAAACGATAATTGTTCATTGCTTAATGTTCAACGACAACTGTTCAAATTTAGAACTTAATTGTAAAATTTCAAACCTATTCACCTAATTTGGTGTTTTACTTACGAAATCGTATATTTGTAAAATTTTTAAAGATTCTATGACTACCCAACAAGTATTGCAAGCCCTTTCTACAGTTCAGGAGCCAGACCTTAAAAAAGATTTGGTTACGCTCAACATGATTCGTGATGTACGTGTAGAAGGTAGCAATGTATTTTTTACAGTTGTTCTTACTACCCCAGCTTGTCCTCTGAAAGAAAAAATTCGCAAAGATTGTGAGGAAGCTATTCATCAAATAAACCCCGATGTTGTTGTAAACATCAATATGACAGCAGAAGTAACTTCTATCTTGAAGTCTGCTGTAATGCCTGATGTAAAAAACATCATCGCTGTTGCTTCTGGCAAAGGTGGTGTCGGAAAATCTACGGTTACAGCCAATTTAGCCATTGCACTTGCACAAATGGGTGCAAGAGTAGGCTTGGTAGATGCAGATATTTTTGGTCCTTCCATGCCTATTATGTTTGGTATCGAACACGAAGTTCCAGCTATGGAGGAAGTAAATGGTAAGCCTTCTATCATTCCTATTGAGCAATATGGCGTAAAAATTATGTCTATGGGCTTGATTCCACAAGCCAAACAAGGTGCTGTGGTTTGGAGAGGTCCTATGGCAAGCAAAGCCCTCATGCAATTTTTAGGAGATACTTATTGGGGCGAATTGGATTATTTGCTTGTAGATATGCCTCCAGGTACAAGTGATATTCATCTTACACTTGCTCAGGCTGTTTCTGTAACAGGTGCAATTATTGTAACAACCCCACAAAAAGTAGCATTGGCAGATGCTCAAAAAGGTTTGGCAATGTTCCAACAAGGTACAATCAATATTCCTGTTTTGGGTGTTGTCGAAAATATGGCTTACTTTACTCCTGCTGAACTACCTCAAAACAAATATTATATTTTTGGTAGAGATGGTGGAAAAGTAATGGCAGAACGCTATAATGTACCATTTTTGGGTGAAGTACCATTGGTACAAAGTATCAGAGAAGCTGGTGATATAGGCAGACCTATTATTGCACAAGGTGAAGAAGATTCTCCTACCTATATTGCATTCAAACAAATTGCTGAAAACTTGGCTCGCCAAGTGGCTATCCGAAATGCATCCTTACCACAAACACAACGTGTGGAAATTAAAGTTTAAAAAAAGAAAAAAACCTATAAGGTTTGAAATTATTTGTATATATTGTTGTAATTGATTAAGACCTTATAGGTTTCAGCATAATAAAAATCATTGATTATGAACTTATTAGAAAGAGTAGAAAAAGCCCTTGACAATATTCGCCCTTATCTGGAAACTGATGGAGGAAATGTAAAGGTTTTAGAAATTACAGCAGAGAATGTTGTAAAGTTGGAGTTGTTGGGCTCTTGTAGCAGTTGTCCTATGTCTATCATGACGTTCAAGGCAGGTATCGAAGAAGCCATCCGTAAAGCCGTTCCCGAAATTGCAAGCATTGAAGCTGTGAATTTAACAGCAATGGTGTAGTATTCTATTTATTTTTTGATAAACAGCCTATAAGGTTTGAGACTTAAAATTTATATTTTAGGCTCTCAATATAAACCTTATAGGTTTCCTTTTTTATAGATACAACTAAAATTTCCAGTCAAATTTACTTCTCAAAATATTTCAATATAACTAACTTATTATCAACATCTTAAATATAAAAAATTCTACTTCCAAAATCCCAAAAAATATTAGAAAAAACGCTGATTTCTAATTATCTTTGCCTAGATATAACTACATAAATATTATGGCGACAAATCCGAATAATTACAACGAGGAAAGCATTAAATCGTTAGAGCCACGTGAGCATATTCGCTTACGCCCTGGTATGTATATTGGCAAACTGGGAGATGGTTCTGCACAAGATGATGGTATCTATGTACTTGTCAAAGAAATTATTGACAACTCCATAGATGAGTACACAATGGGCTTTGGCTCTAAAATAGAAATTGATGTTACAGAACGTTTGGTGAAGGTCAGAGACTACGGAAGAGGTATTCCGTTAGGGAAAGTGATAGATTGCGTTTCTAAAATCAATACAGGGGGTAAATACGACTCTTCAGTATTTCAGAAGTCAGTTGGCTTGAATGGTGTGGGTACAAAAGCTGTAAATGCTCTTTCTGCATACTTTAAGGTACAATCTGTACGTGATGGACAAACCAAAGTAGCTGAATTTACTCAAGGAAAGCTTGTCAATGATTATCCAGTAGAATCATGTACAGATAAAAATGGTACACTTACCATTTTTGAACCAGACGATACAATTTTCAAGAATTTTAATTTCATACCCCATTATCTTGAAGACCAGATTTGGAATTATGCATACCTCAATGCAGGTTTAAAGGTTATTTTCAATAAACAAGAGTATTTTTCTAAAAATGGATTGCTCGATTTGTTGCAACGTAAAACCAACGAAGACGAAATCCGTTATCCAATTATCCACTTACAAGGTAATGATATAGAGTTTGCTATGACACATGGCAACCAATATGGAGAAGAATACTACTCGTTTGTAAACGGACAATATACTACACAAGGTGGAACGCATTTGGCAGCTTTCAGAGAAGCTCTTGTTAAAACTGTTAGAGAATTTTATAAGAAGGATTTTGATGCAGCAGACATCAGGGCATCTGTGATTGCTACTGTGAGTATCAGAGTTCAAGAACCTGTTTTTGAATCTCAAACAAAAACAAAATTGGGTTCTACAAATATTGCCCCTTCCGATAACTCGCCCACTGTCAGAGCTTTTGTAAACGATTTTGTTAAAAAATCGTTGGATGATTTCTTACACAAAAATCCTCAAACTGCTGAAGCAATTTTAAAACGTATTTTACAATCAGAAAGAGAGCGTAAAGACATCGCAGGCATCAAGAAACTTGCTAACGAAAGGGCTAAAAAAGCTAATTTGCACAACAAAAAACTTCGTGATTGTAGAATACACTACGAAGACCAGAAAAATGAGTTTCGCCACGAAACTACTTTGTTTATTACCGAAGGGGATTCAGCAAGTGGTTCTATCACAAAAGCTCGAAATCCTCAATTACAAGCAGTTTTTTCTTTGCGTGGAAAGCCCCTAAATTGCTTCAATCTTACAAAGAAAATTGTGTACGAGAATGAAGAGTTTAATTTGCTTCAACATGCCTTAAATATTGAAGATGGTTTAGAAGGTTTGCGTTATAACAGAATTGTATTGGCTACAGATGCTGATGTGGATGGAATGCACATCCGATTACTGATGATGACATTTTTCTTGCAATTTTTCCCAGATTTAGTAAGAAATGGACATTTGTATATTCTCGAAACGCCTTTGTTTAGAGTACGCAACAAGCAAAAGACTTTCTATTGCTACACAGAACAAGAAAAACAAAAAGCTATTAGACAGCTTGGTGGAAATCCCGAAATTACTCGTTTCAAAGGACTTGGAGAGATTTCGCCTGATGAATTTGGTGGTTTTATTGGCGAAAATATTCGCCTTGAGCCTGTAATTCTCAGAGAGCATACCAACATTCATAAGATTTTGGAGTATTATATGGGTAAGAATACGCCTGTTCGTCAGGAGTTTATCATCAACAATCTCCGATTAGAACTCGATGAAGTAGAAGCTGAAATTGCTTAAAAAGCAAAAGCCTGAATTTTACATTCAGGCTTTTTTTATGAAGAAGTATTTGTTTTTTATGTTGAAAAGCAGTTAAATCAGACCGATTTGAACAACTGCTTTTACCTTAGTAATGAATGGATTGGTAGTGATGGAAGCATCAATATATTTTAATACAGAAAGTGTTACAATCACCATCACGAATCTTTTCAAGAAGATAAGGTTTTTGGTTTGGGTTGAATTTAAATGTTTCATAGATTTAAAATTTTAGCTCGTCTTAAGGTGTTTTGCTGTTACAAAATTAAATATTGTTTTTCAAATAAAAAAATCCAAAAAACAGAATAAAAAACAAAATAAAACCAATTAAAAAGAATAAAAATCTAAATTAATTTATAAAACCAAACACTATACTTATATTGCTCAAAGGGCAGTATTTTCTTCTGAAAATTCAGGTTGCAAATTTTTTTTATATGTTTTTACAGAATTGTCATTGCGACTGCGAACAACGTGAAGCAGGAAGCAATCTAAGCCTTCAAGATTACTTCACCTCACTTTGTTCAGTTCGTAATGACGTTTTTTCATGTTGAATAAAGTGAAGCATACTTGCCTTTTTTAATGTTATAACATATATTTGCATGAATCTTTCAAAAGCATTCATTTTCTTATTTTTTAATTTTAAACCAAACCAAAACATGAAAAATTTATTTTCTACAGTGGCAATAGCACTTTTTGTTATTCTGAGTGCTTTTAGCTTTATCAAAACTGTAAACTATAACGTAGATACCAAAGCTAGTAATCTTACTTGGGTAGGTTACAAAGTAGGTGGTAAACACAATGGTGATTTAAAACTTACAGACGGTAAAATCACTATGTCAGGTGCAAATATCACAAGTGCCTCTTTTACCATAGATATGACTTCCATGACTGTATTGGATTTACAGGGAGGAATGGCTGAAAAATTATTAGGTCACCTGAAAAGTGATGATTTCTTTAGTGTTGCAAAATATCCTAAAGCATCTTTTGAGCTAACCAAAGCTACAAGTACAGGAAAAAACACTTATGATGTTACAGGAAAGTTAACCATCAAAGGTATTAGCAAAGATATTACTTTCCCGATAACCGTAGATGCAAACAGCATGAAGCTAACAGCAAAAGGCACATTGAAAGTAGACCGTACCAAATGGGACATTATGTACCGTTCTAGCCTTGCTGGCACTGCTGCTGATAAACTGATTGACAACGAATTTGAAATTGGTTTGAATATTGTAGCTAATAATAGTAACAGTAAATAATAGATTTTTATTTTACTTTAATATAAAGAAAGGTACAGTTTAGGCTGTACCTTTCCTTATTTTTGTTTCACTTTAGTTTTAAACCATCCAGTTCTCCTACTATTTTTTCTATTTTCACTTTATCAAATTTTAAATTTTGATTTCCCTTAGATTGATTAAGTAAATTTGTTATATTCCCAATATATTTATTAAAAGAATCTTTAAACTCACTTTGATCTATTTCTATCTCTGGTGTTCTATTAATTGTTTTAATACAACTTTGAACCCATGATATTTTATTTATATTTTTTAATTCTTCTAAAGATAGTTTATATCTATCTCCATATTTAAAATCATTTTTCACTTTCTCCAAAGCTCTTATTCCTTGTGCGTTGATTAAACTATATATATTATTACTATATCTATTAAACATTCTTTTCGTTTTTTCTAAATCCTTTTTGTGATTATTTAATTCTTCTGTAAAAAGAGATATTATCCTCCCTAGTTCATCATAAAAGTCTGTATATGGTTTAATAGTGTTGATAAACTTCTGTATTCTTTCTTGTTTGATTTCTTTGTACTTTACAACTTCTCCTAAAATGCTTTTTACTAAGGATGCTATTGGATTAGCCTCAATAAAGCCTGCGATAAGAGGCAACTGAGATATTTTCTCTATAGTACCTATAAAATTACTCCTTTGATTTCTTTTTAAGTCACCAACAAATATTGTTTTACTATTTTCCACAACAAGGCTTGAAAAACTTATCCCAAGCTCTGAACTTGTTGGATTATTTATACCTGCAATCAAAGCCCCTGATTTAGCTACATTAATTAAATTATCTACTTCGTTTATCTGCCCATTTATCTTTTTTATGTCATCTAATGTTTTTATAATCAATTGATAATTTTCTTCATATAAATCTTTTTGATATTCGTATGTTGTATTACCTATTTGGTTTTGTTTTTTTATTATCTCTTCAGATTCTTTTCTTAACTGCTCCATTGTATTCTTTAATTCTTCAGTTTCTTTAGCCGTTTTTTCTATATTTTTTTGTGTAGCTTGAACAGCATCTTCTGTTGTTTGAGCGTAAATATTAAAATACATAATATTTAGTAACAGTATAAGTGTTTTTAATATTTTTTTCATAACCTTATAAGTTTAGTAAAACATAACCAAATATACCTATCCACTCATTTCTCACAATAGGCACAAGTGCCTATTTTTCAGAGTAAATCGAAGGCTTGGGCATATTGGAGAATGTCTTTAAAATGCTTAATACTCAGTTTTTCGTTAATATTTCGGCGGTGAGCTCGTACAGTATGCGAAGAAATAAAAAGTTTTTCGGCAATGTCTTCATTTCTAAGCCCTTCTGCTATTAAGCCCAAAACTACTTTTTCTTGCTTAGTAAGGCTCATAAATTCAGCATAATGGCTTCTCATAAAGTTATCTAACTCTATGGCTTTATTTATTTTATGGGTTACTTTTTCTAAGTCTTTTAATAAAATACTCATTGCAAAAAACATATTTTCTTTTTTATATACTTTTGCATTCGTCAAAACAGTACTATAATGAGTAGTTTTTATAGCTTTTACATCTTGTGTTACTGTAACTATTCCATTTTTATCTTCTTTTTGGTAATGTTCAATAATCTTTGGAAAAGCATTTTTAATCGTTTCTGGAGAGACATAGGTACGAAAATATGTTTCTGTATCCATTTTTAAAATCTCTTCTGGGTGTAACTCTAAAATATTTTCAATAGATTGGCTCATGTGAGCTACTTGTAAGTCATCTTTTTTATTCAGATGAATCATTACATCTTTTGAGACAAGTTCTATGTCTTCTATTTGTATTTTTCCTTTCGATAACAAAGAGTCAATGACATAAAATAATTGTTGGAAGGCTGCAAGATTTTCAAATTCATTTTGCATAAATGTTTTGTAGTTAAATGGCAGACGAAAAAATATTCTTTCATGTAAGTATGCACCAATTTAAGCAATCCAAAACTCCTACGCATCAGGGAATCCCTGATTTTACAACCATGTAATAAAAAAGTTTTTTTTAACTTTTTTATGTATAAAACACTCTTTTTTCGTAGATTTTCTTCGAGAATGACAGAAAAAAGAGTGTAAGTTTTTTTCAATTTTTCAATAAAAATCAAAAATTAGATGTTATAACGTTTACCATTTTTCAGAAAAAACAGATAACTTTGTTCTTACATTTTGGTATAATATTTGGGCAACATAAATTTTATAAATCTCAGACCTATATTCTCCATGAAAAACAATATCACTACACTTGCATTTTTAATCCTTATTATTTTGAGTGCTTTTAAACTTGCTCCTCAAACATACATCACAGACACCAAAAAAAGCAAACTCTCTTGGGTAGGTTACAAAGCAGGAAGTAAACAATATGGTGATTTAAACCTTACAAATGGCTCTTTCGTAATGAATGGCACACAAATAACAGGAGGTTCTTTTACTTTTAAATACAATTTTTCATCTTAATCACATACCATTATGCGTTTAAAATTTTTTACCCTAGTTCTTTTTTGTTTCATCTCTATAAACTTAAAAGCACAAACCAGTACTCGATTTGAAGTTACCAACATTGAGTTGATTCGTCAAAATGGTAAAAACTTCCTTAAAATTGCTATTCAAGACAAGCAAAAAGATGCAGGTTTTTATTCTTACCCAATTTTCAAGGTGGTTTCTAATGGAAAAACCATCGCAGAGCGTGGCCTTTCCAGTTATGGACTTGTTGAAACGGAACTTATTCCTACTAAGCTCAAAGAATTGCCTAAAAATTTTACTTGTGTGGTATTTTTGAGCTCTCAAGGAGGCACTAATACACATCAAATGGAATACAAAGCAAAATAAACTATTTTCTTTCGTAACGCAATCGTTGATAATTATACTTGTTTTTCCAAGTAATGGTAAGGTTTTTTTTATCTAAAAAATTGATAAAACCCACTGTTCTATATTCATCTTTCAAGATGAGCTGGTTTTCTTCTAATGTAAATAAGGTTTCTTTATTAGTTAGATGACTTTTAAGACTGTTTTTTTCTATTATGAGTGGGTAAGGTAATTTTACATGTAATAACGTATCCATGAGATCTGTTTTGTCTTGAAAATTTTTGTTGATAAGGTTACGGGCTTCCCAAGAGCCCGTAATGCTTTCTATGGCTATTTTTTTTGTACTTTCTTTAGAAAAACCTTCCCAATTGATGTTATTTTCGGGTACCTTGTGCCAAGGATTACCCAACGAAAATTCAATTGTATCTTTAAAGCCTTTGAAATCATGATTTGGTTCAATCAGGCTAATATCGAACTCAACACGCAGATACTCATATTTTTGATAAGTCACAATGGAAAATTTCCCTTTTACTTTTTCTTTAGAAAGGACTTCATGATGATATGGACTAGCCCAGTTTGTAACAAAGCAAGCAAGTGTTTCATTATGAATATCATAAGATTTGCCCGTTTCTAAGAGCATTTCTGAAGGTATTTCCAGATATAAATTTGTCCCACCATCTCCATCCATTACACCTTTGGGCTTAGAATGATAATGTAATTGAGCCTGAGCCACTATTTTATCCCCTTCATTTAATATCAAACGCCCTTCTTTGTCAAGCTTAGAGTGATAATACAGTGTTCCTCGTTTGTTTTTATCTTTGTTTTCGGGATTATTGGTTGTTTTGTTGCTACATGCCCAAACAAAAAAAGAAAAAAATGCAGATAAAAAAAGTTTAAAATTCATAAAATAAAGCTTTGTAGTATAGATGCAAAAAGTAAAATTTTTCCATAAATTATTTTTTCTAAGAATGTCCTATTATGAGCTTTAAATCCTCAGAAACAGGATATATGTTTTCAATAGGCAGTAATTTTTGTGCTTCTTCTATTTTTTTCTGATTCACCAGATTTCCTATTTCTTTAGCATATTCTGTGATGTCTTCAATATCTACTGTCCACTCGTTTACATATTTCTGAACGGCTATACCTGTCAGCCCTATTTGGATAGAACGATATTCTAAATCATGAAGATAAATATTTTTCTCAGGGTCCCATTGAATCCGAACAGGCGAAACAGATAAACATTGTTTCCAATTTTCTTCAGTTTGGTACAACTCAGCTACAAAATGCGATAAACAAGCATTTTTAAGAGCCCATTCAAAGCCTTCTCTTTTAATTTTAATAGCTAATACATATTCCTGATTTTCTTTACTTGCCCAACCACACCGATACATCATCCACAGAAAAGAAGGTTTTATCCATGTCATTCTTTCCATTTTAAATGGAGATACAAATTTTTGATGTTTAACAGCAACTAAAGCAATAGATTTTTGATAAGCCTGATAAACTGTTATGGTTTCTTTGTCATAGATAGCCCTAATTTCTCTTGTAAGCATTCTTAAATATTTTTAAATTGAAGTTAATTTTACAAAACTTTTGAAAAATACCTATTTGTATATAAATCTTTATATTTCAATACTTATTATTTTTTTATGCATTTATGGAGTAAAATAATCAATATTTTTAATTCTAAAGATAAATATCCCAAACCAGAAAGTATTGATTTAAAACCAGTCGAAATTGAAAACTTCTATTCACAATTAGATGATTCTTGTAAAGGTTTTATTGATTATCATGACATCATACCTTTATTATTTGAGAACACTGTTATTTTCTTTTTCTATGATTTAGAAGATGGGAATTATTTTGCTACAGATAAAGATGGAAATGTATATTCTTGTATTCATGATGTCAAACCTTTTGTAATAAAAATGAATATAAAAGCCAAAAAACTTATAGAAAGTATTCAAAATAAAACTTTTGATATTCAGAAATATTTTGATGACAGATATAAAGGTCTGTTCTAAAAACACTATAAATATGTTTATAAAGTAGAGCTACCTGATGAAAAGAGTTGTCAAATTCAAAAAAAATAGCAATGTTTGTAGCTATTGTTATCTTGTTATTTCACAACATTTTTATACAATCATGGCAACGATTAAGGCAAACAACCCAGCCCTCAAAACTTGGATAAAAGTCCCTAAAAACAGTGATTTCCCTATTCAAAATATTCCTTTTGGCATTTTTTCATATCAGGGCTCTAGCCCAAGAGCTTGTACTCGTATTGGCGATACAGTGATAGATTTGAGTGTTTTGGTTGAATTAGGTTTTTTTGATAAATTACGTTTGGATGATTCCTCTGTGTTTCATGCAGAAGTCCTCAATGATTTTATAGCCTTAGGAAAACCTATTTGGCGTAAAACAAGAGAACACCTCTCTTCGCTTTTTCAAGAGGATAATACGCTTCTCAAAGATGATAAAGAAGCTCAAAAACAAGCTTTTTATCCCGCTGATAAGGTAAAAATGCATTTACCTGTACAAATTGGCGATTATACAGATTTTTATTCGAGTATCGAACATGCTACCAATGTAGGAACGATGTTCAGAGACCCTAAAAATGCTCTTTTACCCAACTGGAAACACTTACCTGTAGGCTATCATGGAAGGGCTTCTTCTATTGTGGTTTCTGGAACGGATATTCATCGCCCCAAAGGACAAATAAAGCCTGCTGATGTAGAATTACCATTTTTTACCCCTACTCGCCAACTCGATTTTGAATTGGAAGTAGCTTTTATAGTAGGCGGAAATACCCAAATGGGAGAAATTGTAACTACTGAAAATGCTGAGGATCATATTTTTGGTTTGGTACTTTTCAACGACTGGTCAGCAAGAGATATTCAGGCATGGGAGTATGTACCTCTCGGACCATTTTTAGCTAAAAACTTTGCATCAACCATTTCTCCTTGGATTGTAACGCTGGATTCTCTTGAGCCTTTCAGAACTGCTACACCCAAGCAAAACCCTGAAGTGTTGGACTATTTGAAATTTAAAGGCAAAAAGAATTTTGATATCAATTTAGAAGTTTTAATCGCTCCTGATAAAAGCAAAGAAAGTCTTATTTGTAAGAGCAATTTTAAATATATGTATTGGAATATGAGCCAGCAGTTAGCACACCATACTGTTGGAGGCTGTAATATGCGTGTAGGTGATATGTGTGCTTCGGGTACAATTAGTGGCTCATCTCCAGACTCTTACGGCTCTCTTTTGGAGCTTACTTGGCGAGGAACAAAACCTCTTAAACTCAAAGACGGTTCAGAGCGTAAATTTATAGAAGATGGAGATACTGTTATTATAAAAGGTTATGGAGAGAAAGATGGTGTTCGTATTGGTTTTGGTGAATGTGTTGGTAAAATTTTGCCAGCTAAAAAATAAAATTTTATATTGAAGGAGTTTGTTTAAACAAACTCCTTTTTTTAACAAAAAATATGACACTATGGAGAACATTGTTCCTATCCCTCAAGATTTTCAACTCAAAGAAACAACTCAAGGTATTGTGATTCATTATCGTTGGTATAAACCACAAATGGTATTTCCTATGATAATTTTTGCCGTTTTTTGGTTTAGTTTTTTGTATTTTTGGTTTACCAAAGTAGATGAAATTATTTTTCAAGCATTTGGTGTTATATTTTTAGTTGTGGGCTTTGGACTAATTTGGTATATTGTGTGCTTATTTTTCAATAAAACAGACATTGCTGTTACTTCTCAAGATTTTATTTCTAAACATGCCCCTATTCCATTTCCAACATACAAAAATGTACACTTCAAACGTTCTGATATTGAACAAGTGTATATCAAAGAAGAGTTTACTTATAACAAGCATAAAAATAAAACACTGAATGGTTACTCTTTAAATGTAATTTCTCCAAAAGGAGTTAGTAGTAAAGTTTTAAGTTATGATAAGGAGGAATATGAAAAAGCGATTTTTCTAAAAAGGAAAGTAGAAAAATATATGAATATCGAACCACAACCCGTAGAAGGGGAATACCTCCAATAATCATTAAAAAAATAAAAACCTATTAGATTTTTGCTATTTCACAAAAAAACATTTTGCATTATGGAAAAACTTGTTCCCAACCCAGAAGGTTTTGAACTTAAAGAAACAGCTCAGGGAATTGCTGTTAGCTATCGTTGGTATAAACCACTAGCTTGGTTTTTAATATTTTTTGCTCTTATTTGGAATGGATTTTTAATTGTTTGGTTTAGCTTACCCACTCCTATTTTCTTCAAATTATTTGCTCTGCTACACTTGGCAGTAGGCATTGGGCTGGCTTGGTATGTCATCTGTTTATTTGTGAATAAAACAGAAATTGCCATTACTTCTCAAGATTTTGCTACTCGTCACTCGCCTATTCCTTTTCCTACATACAAAAATAAGCATCTGAAACGTTCTGATATTGGACAGGTATATATCAAACAAGAAATTAGTCGTGGGAAAAATGGAGCATCTGTGAGTTATTCCTTAAATGTACTCTCTCCGCAAGGCACAAGCAACAAGGTTTTAAGTTATGATGACTACGAAAAAGCCATTTTTATCAAAAGGAAGATAGAAAAGTATATGCACATTAACCCACAATCTATTGAAGGCGAATACGTTCTTTAATTCAATGAATTATCAAAACATACAAAATCTCATGAAATTTATTTTTCCCATTATTTTATTCGTTTTTATTTCATTTTCTGCATTTACGCAAAGTATTTATTCAAAAGCTTTTGGAAGTAAATCCAATCCTGCTGTTGTATTTTTGCATGGTGGTCCAGGGTATAATTCTAGCGTTTTTGAAGCCACTACAGCCCAACGTCTTGCCAATGAAGGCTTCTATGTTATTGTCTATGACAGGCGTGGTGAAGGCAGAAGTGCAGATAAAAATGCTCAATATAATTATACAGAAACAATTGCTGACTTGAATACCTTACTCACACAATATGGCATCAAAAAAGCTAATTTTATTGGGCATAGTTTTGGTGGAGTTGTAGCCTCTTTTTTTGCAGAAAAACATCCTGAAAAAGTAAATACCATCATTTTAGCTGGAGCACCTATCAATTTACAAGAGAGTTTTCAAACGATTATCGCCTCCTCTAAAAAAATCTATGAAAGCAAAAAGGACAGTGTCAATTTACGATATGTAGGTATGCTTGAAAAAATGGATAAAACAAGTCTTGAATATAGCTCTTACTGCTTTGCTCATGCCATGCAAAATGGGTTTTATTCAACCAAAACACCCACAGAAGAAGCCAAAAAACTGTATGGTAGTTTCCAAACAGATACGCTTATCAAGAAATATGGCAGACTGATGGGTTATCAGGCTCCACAAGGTTTTTGGAAGAATGAAAAATACACAAGCCTCGACTTGACAGATGCTACCAAAAAATTAGTGGCTCAAAAAACTAAAATTTATGGCATCTATGGCAAAGAAGATGGTTTATATTCTCCCGAGCAAGTTCAAAAATTACAAGCAATTTTAGGTACAGATAAGCTCAAATATTATGAAAATTGCTCTCATAATGTTTTTATAGACCAACAAACTGAATTTGTTAAACAATTGAAGCTTTGGATTCGATAACCTAACATACTCTAATACCAACAAGAAAGCTCATAAAATGAGCTTTCTTCGTTTAAGAAGCCAAAGCCTCTGATATTTGAAATAATTGATTTTTGGTAATAGGCTTTATGATATAATCTGATATATCACTAATAGATTTTGCTCTTTCTATATCCTCTTCATATACAGAAGAGCTTACCATATAGATTTGTATTTTTTTACCTATTCTAGGTTTCAGTAAAACATAACTCTCCATAAATTGCCATCCATCCATTACAGGCATATTTATGTCTAAAAGGATCACATCAGGCATATTTTGGCTATTACTGATGGCTTCATCCAAAAAATTGATAGCTTCTTCACCATTGTAAAATGATAATAAGTTATTAGCAATATCAATCTGTTGTATCGTCTTCTTAATTGTAAAATGATAAATTTTATCATCATCAATTATGTATAAAACATCTATTTTTGACATAGAAATAAAAGTTTTTGATATATTTAAGATAAGTTATTGAAACTCTACAAGAAATGTAGTTCCTGCATTTACAGTACTTTCTACGGTGATTTTGCCTCCAAAAGATTCAATCTGATTTTTTGTAATGTACAAGCCCACTCCATGAGCATCTTGGTTTCCATGAAAGGTTTTATGTAAACCAAATATTTTATCTCCGTATCTTTTCATATCTATCCCTAGACCATTGTCTTTACACATCAGATACAAATGATTATCAGAGATATAAGTCTTTAACTCAATGATAGGAGATCTTTCTGGATGACGATATTTAATAGCATTCGTTATTAGATTTAAAAATATACTTTCTAGATAAGCCCGATTATAAACAATGGTGGGTTGTTCATCAAAATTTGTGATAATAGAAGTATTGTTATCTGTAATAGAGATTACTAGACTATCTTCTATACGTTTTACTACTTCCTCAAAACGAATTTCTTCTGTTTTTAAATCTATATTCTGATTTACCTTCACTACTTCACTGAGGTCATTAATCGTATCTGTAAGTCTTTCTATAGATATTTTAAGCATCTCTAATAGCTCTCTTTTTTCTTCTTCTGTGGTAGCTTCTTCACAAAAATTAATAAGCGTATTCAAATTAGAAACAGGGGAGCGTAAATTATGCGAAACGATATAAGCAAAATTCTGTAATTTATTAGCTTTATTGATAAGACGCTGAGATAGTATTTGTAAATGATCTATTTGCATATTTTGTGTCATTTCCATTTTTTTTTCTTTGGTAACATCTCTTGATACTGAAAAAGCTCCTATAATTTCTGCATTGTGTTCATCGAAAATAGGAACAAAACTAATGGAAAAGAAAGTATCTTTCAAATAGTTATTATCTACATATATCTCAATATTTTGTTGTAAACCCTGCTCCAAGCAAGTATTTAAGGCACTCTCAAATTTCTCAATAAACTCTTTGGGATAGCCAAAATCATAAATTGTCTTTCCTATATAAAATTCAGGCAGGTTACCCGTCTTTTCATAAATAGTTTGATTGATAAATTCTATTTTCTTTTGTAGATTATATCTACAAATTAGTTCGGGGTTATGATTGATAATAATATCAAAATAAGAATTATCCCCTCGTTTTTTATGAGATACATTCATAGAAATAAAAAATAGTTTTAATTTTTTATAGTTATACTTTCAAAGGTGTTGATATTCTTAACGATTGCAATAGCAAAAAGGTTACATTTTTCAATAATACACTCAAGTATCTCAAATTGTTAAATAGTATTTTTTTATTAATTTTTCTATCTATAAACCTTTAATTTATTAATTTTGCATTTCAAAATTTAATAACCTTCGATGAAACCCGTTAGAGTCCGTTTTGCACCCAGCCCCACAGGAGGGCTACACATTGGTGGTGTTCGTACTGCCTTATACAACTATTTATTAGCCAAACAAACAGGTGGACAATTTTTAATCCGTATAGAAGATACAGACCAAGAACGCTATGTAGAAGGAGCTGAAGACTATATTATGGAAGCGTTGCGTTGGGTAGGAATAGAAGCAGATGAAAGCCCCGAAAAAGGTGGTAAACATGCCCCTTATCGCCAGTCTGAAAGAAAAGAAAAAGGAATTTATAAAGAATATATACAACAACTGATAGATAGTGGAAATGCTTATTATGCATTTGATACTTCTGAAGAACTTACAGCCATGCGTGAGAAGTTAGAAGCTGCCAAAGCCAAAAATACTTCTTACAACATGATTTCACGTATGCAGATGAAAAACTCTCTTACACTGCCTTCTGACGAAGTACAACGCCGTCTGGAAGCTGGAGAGCCTTATGTGATACGTCTTAAAGTTCCTGCTAAACAAAATATTCGTTTCAAAGATTTGATTAGAGGTTGGGTTTCTGTGGAAAGCTCTACTTTAGACGACAAAGTTCTTCTAAAATCTGATGGAATGCCTACCTACCACTTGGCAAACATCATTGATGATCATTTGATGGAAATTACCCACGTCATTCGTGGTGAAGAGTGGTTGCCTTCTGCCCCATTCCATGTACTTTTATATCAGTTATTTGGTTGGGAACACCCTGATTTTGCTCATTTGCCTCTTATCTTAAAACCTGATTTGAAAGACCCTAAAGGCAAGGTAATTCAGGAAAATCATGGAAAACTCTCAAAAAGGGATGCAGAGAGCATGGGTTTCCCTATTTTTCCGCTTACTTGGCAAGGTTCTACTGGTTACAGAGAAGCAGGTTATCTGCCTGAAGCCATTATCAATTTCTTAGCTTTATTAGGCTGGAATCCAGGGACAAACCAAGAGATTTTCTCAATAGAAGAACTCATCGATACTTTTTCTGTTGAACGTATTGGCAAGTCTGGTTCTAAATTTGAAATTGACAAAGCTCGTTGGTTCAATCAACAATATTTAAGAGCTAAGAGCAATGAGGAATTGGTAAATTACTTAAAAGCTGGCTTAGATTCCGCAAGTGTAGATTATGGTATGTTTTCAGATGCTCAATTACAAGAAATCTGTGAAGTCATGAAAGAAAGAGCTACCTTCCCTGATGACCTTTGGAAAGAAGCTCGTTATTTCTTCGAACGCCCCAGCAAATATGATGAAGGTGTTGTAAGCCAGAAATGGAATGCTCAAACACAAGAAGTAATTGTAACTTTGAAAGACCAGTTCGCTAATGAAAGTAATTTTGATGGTACAAAAGCAAAAGAAGCTTTACACCATGAGGCAGAAGCCAAAGGCTTGAAACTGGGTCAAGTAATGCCTGTTTTGCGTGTAGCCCTTACAGGCGTAGGTGCAGGACCTGACCTTGCTGCCATTATGCAGATTTTGGGCAAAACTGAAGTGCTTACCCGCCTCGAAAATGCTCTGAATACGATTAAAGTTTAAAAATATTTTTTTTATCACTTTGAAAAGGCAAAACAGATGTTTTGCCTTTTTTTATGGCTTTCAAACAAATAGATGTTTTTTTCGTATAAACTTAAAAAACCTAAAAAGCCATGAAAAACTATTTTAATGTATCCGCTGCTCTCAAACTACTTGTTTTTATCTTCATTTTTACAAATTGTAAAAAAACTAAAAACGAGACTCAACCCATTTCTAACGAAGAACCTACCATCGAAATAAAAACACTTTTCAGTAATCGGGAAACTATTTGGGGTATGGATTTTCTGCCAAATGGAGAGTTGTTATTTACAGAAAAACGAGGGAAATTATTCCGATATGCCAATGATGGCAGTATTACAGAAATTACAGGGCTTCCTGCCATTCATACCAGTGGGCAAGGTGGTTTGCTTGATATCAGGATTCATCCCAAATATGCCAGCAATGGTTTGATTTATATCTGTTATGCCAGTCTGCCCATAGGTTTTAATCAGGCTCAACTGAATTTGATGCGTTTTAAATTAGATGGAAATACTATCACAGATGCACAAATTATTTTTCAGACAAGTGCAGGAAATACTTGGTATGGGCATTATGGAAGCCGTATAGAGTTTGATAAAAATGGCTTTTTGTACCTTTCGGTAGGTGAAGGAGGTAGTGGTAGCTATGGAGGACCTACTGCCACCAACAAAAACTCTCAAGATGTAAAAAGTGAATGGGGAAAAGTACACAGAATGAAAGATGATGGTAGCATCCCTACTGACAACCCTGTTTTACAAGGAAATACAACAGCTACAACTATTTTTTCTTACGGGCATAGAAATCCTCAAGGTTTGATTTTAAATCCGTTTACAGGCGAAATTTGGGAAAGCGAACATGGACCAAAAGGTGGCGATGAAATTAATATTGTCAGAAAAGGAAAAAATTATGGCTGGCATTTGGTTTCAAATGGTACAAACTACGACAATACTCAGATTTCTGCAAGCCCTTTGATGGATGGCATGGAAAGCCCCATCCATACATGGACACCTTCTATTGGTACTTGTGGTATGGCTTTTATTACAGATAATAAATTTAAGAAATGGAAAGGAAATCTTTTGGTGAGTAGCTTGGCATCAAGGTATTTGAGTCGTTGTGAAATCAAAGACAACCAAATTGTGCAAGAGTACAAACTACTTGAAAATGAAGGCAGAATCAGGAATGTAAAACAAGCCCCTGATGGCAGTATTTATGTTTCTGTGGAAAGCCCCGGAAGAATTATTCAGATTATTCCTAAGTAAGAATCACTTTGAGAAAATAAAAGCTTTTTTTATATTTAAACGGCAAAACTGATGTTTTGCCGTTTTTAATTGAACATAGTTATGAAATTTTCTTTGATAACCATATTACTATTTAATATTTGCTTTAAACTTTCTGCTCAAACCTTTTGGGGTTTTAATTCATTTGAATATAAGGATCACAAAGACAATCGAGTAAAAAAAGTTGTTATCAAAAGTTATACGGAAAATGCTTATCATAAAATGGATTATACAACCAAAGAAAATTATTTTGATACCTTGGGACGTATCACAAGAAGGGTTTTAATCTTAAATAATTCAAAACACAATATTAATATTATCCATGATTTTACTTATGTAATTAATGACAATTATTATAAACAAATTACTTCTAGTATTGATGGGGTTTCTAAGAAGGAAATGAAAGACTCTGTAATCATCATTAAAAAGAAAAATATCTTTGAAATTAAAAATTATCAAAAAGGTCTATTATTATTTTATCAAATGGAGGAATTTGATTCTCTTCAACGTTTAATTAAACATCAACAGGTGTTTTACAATAAAGATAAAAATTATATTTTTAAAATTTCTCCAACTCTAAGAAGCTTTGATAGCACTTATAATGAATCTTCATTAGTAATTAAATATAATTACCTTGATAGTAATAGAACATATGTAAAAGAAGTTTTTGGGAGTGATAAAAATAATTATTCTGAAGGTTATATTCATTATCAAAATAAGAAACTAAAATTCAAGGATATTAAAGATTATTATCCTAATAATAAAAGTCCACTTTCTTGTGTACAAATTTATACACATGATTCTGAAAAAAATATAAACAAAGTCTATAGATTATCAGAAGAGGATTTTGAGAAACTTCAAAGAGATCCTAATGCAAAAGTTGAATTACATGATTACAAGGAATATAGCTATAATGAAAAAGGACTTATAAAAGGGAGTATCAGCTTTTTTATGAGTCAAACTCATCTTTATGACATAAAACAGAAAGCTTTCAAAACAGAAATGCGAAAGCTAGTTTCAACTTATGAATACGAATACTGGTAATTAAACATCACAAAATCATGCATATACAAATCATCAATGGAGCAAATTTGAATTTATTGGGCAAGCGAGAACCTGAAATTTATGGTTCTCTAACATTTGAAGAATATTTTGAAAAGCTCAAAACGCAATACAAAGATATTACGCTTAGTTATTTTCAGTCAAATATTGAGGGAGAACTCATTAATAAAATTCACGAAATAGGCTTCTTGGCAGATGCAATAATTCTCAATGCTGGTGCTTATACCCACACTTCTATTGCCCTTGCTGATGCCATTAAGGCTGTAAAAAGCCCTGTGGTAGAGGTTCATATCTCCAATATTTTTGCAAGAGAAGCTTTCAGACATCAGAGTTATGTTTCGGCTGTTTCAGTAGGTATTATTTCAGGATTGGGGCTTAAAGGCTACGATTTAGCCATTGAGTATTTGATTACTCAAAAACAAAAAAGCCAGTAAAATACTGGCTTTTTACTCTATTTAATATTTTTTACGCATCCAATTCCCCTGCAATCACATTGAGGCTACTCATAGTCATGATAGCATCAGAGATTAGCTGTCCTTGGCACATTTCGGTGTAAGCTTGGTAATAAATGAAGCTTGGTCTTCTGAAGTGCAGACGGTAAGGCGTTCTACCACCATCAGAAATCAAATAGAAGCCTAACTCTCCGTTACCACCCTCTACACAGTGATAAATTTCACCCACAGGAGCATCTATTTCGCCCATTACAATTTTGAAATGGTAAATAAGGGCTTCCATGTTGTTATAAACGTCTTCTTTTGGAGGCAAATAATAACGAGGGTCATCAGCATAATGTTTACCTTCTGCTTTGGGTAGTTTATCCATAGCTTGTTGGATAATACGCAAACTTTGCCACATTTCTTCGTTACGCACCATGAAACGGTCGTAAGTGTCACCATGTTGCCCAATAGGAATATCAAATTCAAAATCCTGATAGCTTGAATAAGGCTCATTGACACGAACATCGTAGTCGATACCACAAGCACGCAAATTAGGACCTGTAAATCCGTAGTTTAAAGCTCTTTCAGCAGAGATAGCCCCTACACCAATGGCTCTATCCATGAAAATTCTGTTTCTATTGAACAGACGTTCAAATTCTTTGAGAACAACTGGGAATTCTTTAAGTATTTTATTGATACCTGCAATGGCTTTATCTGTAAAGTCTCTTTCTAAACCACCAATACGACCCATGTTGGTGGTAAGCCTAGCTCCACAAACTTCTTCATAAATGTCATAAATATGCTCTCTCCACTGATAAATATACAAAAATCCTGTAAATGCTCCACTATCCACACCCAAAATACCATTACAGATAATATGGTCTGAGATACGAGCAAGTTCCATCAATATCACACGCATGTATTGAGCCTTTTGAGGCACTTGTACACCCAAAAGCTTTTCTACTGTCATCCACCAACCCATGTTGTTGATGGGCGAAGAGCAGTAGTTCATACGATCGGTAAGAGTCGTTATTTGATAAAAAGGGCGTTGCTCTGCTATCTTTTCAAAAGCTCTATGAATATAGCCTATGGTAGATTCTCCTGAAATAATCTTTTCTCCATCCATGAGGAGTATATTCTGAAAAATACCATGTGTTGCAGGGTGTGTTGGACCTAAATTGAGTGTAGTTAGGTCGTTCATATACACTGCATCTTCTACTTTGGGCTTCTTAGAACCTATCAGGTCTAAGAGTTGGGGGTCTTTTTCAATGGGTACTAAATTTGCCATGAGTATATCTCTATTTTTAACAATAGCTAAATTAGGTAGCTAATTAGCAATTTTTTAGGAAATCTCTAAATTTTTTTAGCTTTTTTAGCAGTTTTAACACTTTTCAAAAGCAATATGTTTTTATTTTTGTCGTATTTATTAAGTGTTAATAATAATTTCCGAATACTTTAATTATAGTTGATATGCATGATAACCTAATTCAGACCTTAAACCATATTGTAACATTAGAATTGAATGAAATAGAATTTTTCAAGTCAGCGTTCAAAGAATTTCAAATAAAAAAAGGTGATTTCTTTCTTCAATCAGGAGAAATTAATAATAAACTAGGTTTTATTCAAAAAGGACTTATACGATACTTTGTATATAAAAATGAAGAAGAATCAACTTTGGAATTTAGTAGAGAGGGAGAATTTATTGCAGAATATCAAAGTTTAGTTCAAAAAAGTAAATCTATTCAAAGTATTCAAGCAATTGAAGATACTACAATGTTAGTAATGACAAATGATGATTTACAAAATCTATATGCAAATTTTAAAAATGGTGATAAAATTGGACGTATAGTCATTGAACATAGATTTAATGTCTTGGTAAACCAATTAATGTCTATTTATATGCATACTCCTGACCAACGATATTTACATTTCTTAAAAACTTATCCTGAAATCGTACAAAGAATACCACAATATTACATTGCTTCTTATGTTGGAGTAAAGCCCCAGTCATTGAGTAGAATAAGAAAAAGATTTACAAAGGAGATTTATTAACTTAGGTGTATGATTTTATTTTTTTGACTTGAGTAATTTTACGTCAATCAAATTATATAAAATTATGTATAAATCACTCTTTTTACTTTTTTGCTTAATTGCATCTGTTTCTTGCAAGAAAAATATTGTAAATCCTAATAATTTTACAACAGCAACAATTATTTTACCAACTCATAAACTGACTAGCTATTCTATCATTAAAAATACGAAGTATTTAATTGTATTTGAATCAGGTTTGGGTGATGATCATTCTATTTGGAATCAGAAAAACTTACCAACTAATATCAGTTCTAAACAAGACGTTTTACTATACGACAGAGCTGGTTATGGAAAATCTGAAAAAGGTGCAAAACCAAGAAACATAGTCAAATTAAGTGCTGAACTTGATAGTGTTATTTCTAAATTTGCAAACAATAGAAAAGTTATATTGGTAGGGCATTCTCTTGCAGGAATGATTATGAGAGATTATGCAATAAAAAATCCAACAAAAATAGCTGGGATATTATTAATTGATCCTTCCCATGAAGCATATAACAACCCAACACAAGAACAAGAAGATCTGATTTATAATACATTTTTGAATAGCAATGGTGCAGATTTTGGTGCAACTATGGAAGCAAAAGAACTAATTGAAGATTCACAATATATGGTTACACTCTCGAATTTACCTAATGTACCTACAATTATATTGACAAGTATGAAAGTAGATGCCTCTCACAATACAACAGATAGACAAAATTGGTATAATGCTCATCAATTATTGAAATCTGGCATCACAGATTTTATACACATTACAACAAAAAATTCTGGACATTATATTTTTATTGAAGAACCTAATTTAGTTTTAGATAACTTGAATTTACTTCTTTCTAAACTGCCTTAGAGGGTAGCCCATAACGTTTTGGTCGCACAACTAATTAATATTCTATTTTCTATACAAGTGCTTTCTTGATAAGTTTTTCATAAATTTGTAGTTGTGTAACAACTATATAAGATCGTAGTAAATTCAATATTTATATTACTATTTCGTTTTTATGTAAAATTCAACCATACACTCTTAAGATATCTTACTATAATTAAGTTATGAACCATTAAGAATCAAGCACTTAAAAAATATTTTATTTTTTTATGAAATTGCATAGGGGTAATCTAAATTTTGATTGTCTAAGTGCTGTATTTACTTCAAATCCATCTATGAGAAAAATTGTTTATGTCTGTTTGCTTTGGATAGCAATTATCCTACAAGCATTTGCCCAAGAAAAATATACCTTGAGTGGTAAAGTAAAAGATGCCTCCAGTGGTGAGGAACTGATTGGGGCTACTGTTGTTATTAAATCATTGAAAGCAGGAGCTGTTACCAACGAATACGGTTTCTATTCTATTACCGTTGAAAAAGGCTCTTATGAGCTTACGGTCAGCTATGTAGGTTTTGTAGATATTGTAAAAAAAGTAGATTTACAGAGTTCCCAAACACTCGATATTCTATTAAAACCTGAAGGAAGTGAAATTGAGGCTGTAGAAGTCGTTGGAAAAGAAGATTCTCCACGCCAAAATGTAGAAAGTACAGCTATGGGAACGGTACAACTTGAAATGAGAACACTTAAAAAAATGCCTGCCTTGCTTGGTGAAGTAGATGTTTTGAGGTCTTTACAACTTACCCCAGGGGTAAGTACTGTAGGCGAAGGGTCTGGAGGCTTTAATGTACGTGGTGGAGGTGTAGATCAGAATTTGGTACTTTTGGATGAGGCTGCTGTGTATAATAGCTCGCATTTATTTGGCTTCTTTTCAGTGTTCAATCCTGATGCTGTAAAAGATGTAAAACTTATCAAAGGGGGCATTCCTGCACAATATGGTGGCAGACTTGCTTCTGTTTTGGATGTACGCATGAAAGAAGGTAATAATCAGAAGTTTACGGCTTCGGGAGGTGTAGGAACTGTTTCAAGTCGTTTTGCAGTAGAAGCCCCTATTATCAAAGATAAAAGTTCGTTTATTGTGGCTGGCAGGCGTTCTTATGCTGATGTATTTTTGAGAGCTTTTGGAAATGAAAGTCAACGCCAAAACCAGTTATATTTTTATGACTTAACGACCAAAGCCAATTATAAAATCAATGATAAGAACAAAGTGTATGTATCTGGATATTTTGGCAGGGATGTTTTCCAGTTTAGTGATGATTTTAAGATTAATTGGGGCAATGCAACAGCAACTGTTCGTTGGAATAAAACTTTCAATCCGAAGCTATTTGCCAATTTTTCAGGCATTTATAGTAATTATGATTATAATTTGGGCGTTCCGACAGGTACACAAGCTTTCGATTGGGCATCAAGAATTGAAACATTTCAAGGAAAAGCAGATTTTAGCTATTTTTCATCTCCCAAAAGTATTTTCAACTTTGGTGCAACAGCTTTGAGATACAATTTTTACCCTGGTTCTATCAAAGTTGGGAAAGGTTCTATTTTCAATCCATTTACTTTGGACAGACAAAATGCTTTGGAAACTGCCATTTACTTAGACCACGAACACAAAGTTTCTACAAGATTGCAGTTGCAGTATGGTTTGCGTTATTCTTGGTACAATTTCTTAGGAAAAGGCACTGTATATGATTATGTAGGCGAAACAGGCAAACGTAAAACTGCCGTTAATCCACGAACATTTACAAGTAATCAATCCATTGCAGATTATGGAAATTTAGAGCCTCGTTTTTCTATGCGTTATCAATTTGATGAAAGTAGCTCTTTTAAAGCCAGTTACAATAGAACTTCACAGTATATTCACTTGATTTCAAGTACAACGGCTGCCTCCCCTACTGATGTCTGGTCGCCAACCACCAATAATATCAAGCCAGAACTGGCTGATCAAGTGGCTGCTGGATATTTCAGAAATTTCAAAAACAATACTTTTGAAGCCTCTGCTGAAGTGTATTACAAAACCATGACCAACCAAATAGATTATGTAGATGGGGCTTTGTTACTCTTAAATAGACAAATGGAAGGTGATTTGTTGTATGGTTTGGGTAGAAGTTATGGAGCAGAGTTTTATGTGAAAAAGAATTCAGGGAAATTAAATGGCTGGTTGAGTTATACGCTTTCCAAGTCCGAAAGAAAAATTGATGGTATCAATAATGGAGAGTGGTACAGAGCCAAATATGATAGAACACATAATTTATCATTGGTTCTTATTTATGATTTGAACGAAAAATGGTCTTTTTCAAGTAATTTCAATTATGCAACAGGTGTCGCTACTACTTTCCCTAATGCTCGTTATGAGATGGATGGAATTGTTGTACCACACAACACAGGCAACGTCAGAAACAATTATCGTGTACCTGCTTATCATAGATTTGATTTAGGAGCTACTTATCACAGAAAGAAAACTGGCAGATTTGAACAGGAGTGGGTTTTCTCTTTGTATAATGTGTATGGTCGTAAAAATCCGTTTACAGTGTATTTCAGGCAAGAGCCTGCCAAAGATGGACAGATACAAGCTCCTCAAAATACTCAGGCAAGGGAACTTTCTATTTTCGCATCTATTATTCCTTCTGTTACTTGGAACTTTAAATTTTAATCTCTTATGAAACGTATATTTTTGAATTCTATATTTGTATTGGCTATATTTTGGTTATTTTCTTGTGAAAGAACCATAGATGTAAAACTTGACCAAGGTGAAACATTGCTTGCAGTAGATGGCTGGATTACAGACGAAAACAAACAACAGTCCATTCGTTTGAGTACGACAGCCCCTTATTTCCAAAATGGCAAGCCCCCAGCCATAACAGATGCCATTGTTACCCTTTCAGATAGCGATGGAAACACTGAACAACTCACCCATGCAGGAAATGGTATTTATAATATCAATCAAATTGAAGGTATTGTAGGGAATACTTACAAACTACAAATCAGATGGCAGGGTGAAACATACGAGGCTCAAACTGAAATTACACCCAATGTACCTCAAATTGATTCTATTGTGGTAAAAAAAGAAAAACGTCCCAATATCCCCGCAAGCAAAGGTGAAGGTTATTTTCTGTTCTATAATGGACCCGAAAACGAAGGTGTAGGTGATAATTTTAGGGTAAAAGTGTATAGAAATGACTCCCTCATGAATCGCCCTGATAATATTATTATTGCAGAAGACCAGTTTGTCGATGGTAATTATCTGAGTAATTTAGAATTGAATAACGGAGACCCTTTCAGAGTAGGTGATAAACTAAAAGTAGAAGTATTATCTATCACTCGTGATGCATTTAATTTTTACAATGAACTGATTTTACAAACCCAAAATGGAGGTTTATTTGCCAATCCACCTTCCAATGTTCGTACCAATATACTCAATATCAATCCTAAAGGTAAAAAGGCTGTTGGTTATTTTGGTGGAGCAAGCGTGATTAGTATGTTGGGGAAAATAGAAGGAGATGGACAAGTGATTAAATAAAAGTATACTTTATTCAACAGAAAGCCTTTAAAATAGAGGCTTTCTGTTTTTTAGGTTTATAAAACCAATGGTATACATTCGTGATTACAAATCACGAATAGCGATGTTTTTATTTCTTGAATACATTAGGTTTTACAATAGAATCACAATTACTCTCAGAAGAAAAATCATGAAATTTCTGAAAAAACTTAGATTCTCCTTTTTTAATAACCAGACATTCATTAAAATCCTTTTTATATATAGAATCTCCCACCATTAAGTATTTATCTACTTCTTTGTTAATCCTAAAGATTTTTTTGTATCCTTTGTTAGTTTGAAGCTCATAAACATAGTCACTTTTTATCTTAGATTTTGTTTCAACTATGCCTTTATATTCTTCATGAGTACGTTCTTTGATATATTCACAATCGTGCCTATTTATTTGGATAAGAAAGCCAAAAATTATAGCAACAATAATTAGAAAAATATATTTATTCATAGCAGTAGAAATTAAATTTTTCTCTCGTGTTTAGTATTACTACAAACCTAATTAAAATACAAAATCAGCCATTATAGGCTATTTATATTTGTGTAAATAATTTCCCTAAAGTTTTGACGGATTTCAAATTTCCTATTTATATTAAAATTTTTGGTTTCAATGGTATTACCATTTGTATGAGAAAGGGATAGGATAAAATCACTTTTAAAAATAAGTTTTATTCCAAAAGGACTAAACTCATACCTATTCCATCCAAAGAATTGAATATTACTAATTTTTCTTGTTATGACATCCTTGAAAGAATTTGAATTAGAAAAATCATAATATTCATATTCATAAGAAAACCACATTTCCTCATCAGATTCTATACTTATGCGTTTTTCTATATTTTTATAAAAATCTTCTTCTTGCAAGCATCTAGTGGGTAATTCTTCAAGTGTTACAGCAGGCGATTCCCAATCACTTAAATCTGTTCCTATTACAATAAGTTGGTTAGGCATTTTATTCATCACCAAGCCTAACTTAACATCAATATCTTCTATTCCATCTGAACACATTATTAGAAATAATCTTTCTATTGTATCTCCCAAAAGTCTTTTAAGTATTTCTATATAGTTCATACTCACCTACAATCTTGGGTCAATGTCTTCACTCTCAAGGGCTAGGAGTCCAAAAACACTTTCGTGGGTTTTTCTGAGAGGCTCTTTTCGTACAAAACGCTCCAAAGACTCAATACTCAAAGCAAACTCTCTGAGTGCCAGTGATTGTTTGGCATTCAAGGCTCTGTTTTTCAGGCGTTTTAAATTTTCGGGCAAATCGTACTCTGCACCATAAATAATACGTAAATACTCTTTTCCACGACATTTGATAGCTGGTTGCAGAAAATCAGCTTTTTGGTATGCAATAAAATCGTAAGGTTTTACCACCATTCCCTCTCCTCCTTTGGCAGTGAGTTCGAGCCACCAAGCCACAGCCTCATCGTAGCTGGCATCATCATGGAAATCTACAATTTTATAGGGCGTTTCAACCATAAAAGAAGGGTTATGTTTGCAGATTTCGGCAATTTGTTGCATGTGCCATTCATGGGTTTTATCAATGTGTACTTTGCCCTCTGTTGCCAGAATATGAAAAGGAGCAAGTTTATAATCATCAATGCTGTTTACTTCCCAGCAATACTGCTGATAAGCCTTGATATAATGCTGAACAGCACTATTTTTTGCCTTTATTTTTTCATAAAATTTTTCTACACCTTCAATACCTCTTGCAAGTGTCAGGGCAAGGGCTTTTTCGGCTTCGGGCAGAGCAGCACTGGCAGCAGCCCCTACAGCAGCATATTGCTCTTTGAGCAGGGCTTGGGCTTTGGCAGACCAAGGCATCAGTTCAGTATCAAAACACACCCATTCTGTTTGAAATTTCTTCCAGAAATCAGCTTTATCCAAACACTCTTTTACTCTATTCAAAAAAGCCTTTTCGAGTATCTCATCATTGAAAAAATTTCTACCTGAACGAGTATAACACACTCCTATTCCTTCATTTTCAACACCAAAACGTTTGAGAGCAGCCTCTTCATCTTTACAAAGTACTATCACAGCCCTCGAACCCATGTGTTTTTCTTCGCAAATCACCTTCTGAACGTCTTTTTTCTGGTAATAATCCAAAGCTTCTGTAGGATATTCCAAGTATTCAGGCAAGCTACTAGTGGCACATGGCGACATAGTAGGTGGCAGGTAAATCAGCCATTTGGGATTTACGGCAAATCTACTCATCACTTCCAAAGCAGCGATTGAGTTTTCTTCTCGGATAGTAATATTGCTTCTAAGCCTTGTCTGGATAATTCTTTTGCCTATTACCTCTTCTACATCCAATACATCATCGTATTCTTGTTGAGCATTTAAAGCATTTTCTTCTGATAAAAATGGCTTTCTGGGGGTATAATATTCTTTTTTAGCTTTTACAGATACCAATTGATCTTCGGGATACCTTAACGCTGTGAGCTTTCCACCAAAAACGCAACCTGTATCAATATCAATGGTTCTGTTGAGCCACTCTGCTTCGGGTACAGGCGTATGTCCATAGACTACTTTGGCTTTTCCTTTGTAGTCTTTTGCCCAATTGTAACGAACAGGCAAACCAAATTCATCTATTTCGCCTGTTGTTTCGCCATACATACAAAAAGCCCTGATAGCTCCAGAGCCACGTCCCTGCATTTCTTCTCGGATGCCTGCATGAGCTACTACCAGTCTGCCTTCATCAAATACATAATGGCTTACTAATTTGTATAAAAACTTCTCTAATTTTTGTTTGAATTCGTCTGTTTCTTTTTCAAGTTGCTCAACAGTTGTTTCCAAACCATGTTTGAGTTGTACTTTTTTGCCTGCTAAATGCTTTTGAAGCTTGGAATCGTGGTTTCCACAAACACAATAGGCTGTGCCTGCGTGTACCATGCTCATTACGAGCTTTAAAACACTTGGAGAATCAGGTCCTCGGTCTGTCAAATCGCCTACAAAAACGGCTTTTCGGTTTTCAGGAGGAGTTACAGCAAACCCAAAATTTGTTTCGTCTTCGTCTACTTTTTCAATTTTGTAACCCAACTCTGCGAGGAGTTCTGTCAGTTCCTCGAAACAGCCATGTACATCGCCAATAATATCAAGAGGTGATGTTTCGTGTTTTTTATCGTTGTAAAGTTTTTCACGGATAATATCTTCTACATTTTCTATCTCCTCTACGGTTTTGAGATGATAGACATGCGAAAAACCTTCTTCTTTGATACTTCTAAGGTTCTTTTTGAGTTGTTGTGATTGATTTCTGATGACATGATGTCCAAAATTTCTATCTTCTCTTTTTTTATTTCTTTCTGCACAAACTGATTCAGGAACATCTAAAATAATAGCTATCGGTAAAACATGATAATTTCGGGCTAAATCTATGAGTGTTTTACGAGACTCTCTCTGAACGCTGGTTGCATCAATAACTGTAAGCAAACCATTTTTGAGGCGTTTTCCTGCCATAAAATGAAGCAACTCAAAGGCATCAGGGGTAGCAGCCTGATTGTTTTCATCATCAGAAATTAAGGCTCTACATTCATCAGAAGAGATGATTTCTGTTCTTTTGAAATACTTTTTAGCAAAACTACTTTTTCCAGAGCCAGAAACCCCTATTAAAACCACCAACGACAATTCAGGAACTTTTATATGCATATTTTTTGAGATATTAGATTTGAGACAGTTTGGAAAAAAGAGTATGGAAAAAGGAATAAGGATAAAAAACTCTTTTTTCTTTTTTCCTTCCTCCTTTATCAAAAAAAGAATTTATAACTTATCCTTAAAAACCACTCCTTGGCTGGGTGAGCCTATATTTTCAGCTTCATCACCAATATAAAAAATGGAATAGGTGTAATTATATTTTTCTGAAATCTGCTCTACCCAAGCTTTAAATTCTTCTCTGTTCCACTCGAATCGGTGGTCTTCGTGTCGCATAGTTTCAGCATCCAGTTTTTCCCACATGACATTGTATTCCTGATTGGGAGTAGTGAGTACAATGGTTTTGGGGCGGGCAAACTCAAACAATACTCTTTCAAAAGCTTTGAGTCTGTTAAGTTCCAGATGTTCTATCACTTCTACTACAGCAGCAGCCTCGAAGCCTTCAAAACGTTTATCTCTGTACATCAAAGAACCTTGAAATAATTGTATGCGTTCTTTTTGTTTGGGAGCCATTTCATCATAACGCAGTTTATCTTTAGCCCTCAGTAACTCCTGATATGATACGTCCATCCCTGAAATTTGCGTAATTTGGCTTTCTTTCATCAGGAGTTTAATCAGTTTACCCTCTCCACAACCCAAATCGAGTACTGTGATAGCACCAGATGCTATAATTTTTTCAGAAACCAGTTGCAAACGCTTGTCGTGGAGTGTTTCTCTTTTTACTTTCAGTTCTGTTTGTTCTTCTATTTCAGTACTTTCCAAATCTATTTCTTCTTCTTTCATAATTTGGATGGCTTTTCTAGAAAGACCATACAAGCCCAGCAAATAACGTTGTACAATTTGCTCACGTTCAGGGTGTTCTCTGAGCCACTCACCACCTTTTTCAAGGAGTTTTTCAATTTCACTGTTATCTATAAAATAGTGTTTGTCATTATCCAAAGCAGGAATTAACACATATAAATGTGAAAGCACTTCCTGAGTAGTTTTAAAACCTTTGAGTGTAAGGCTGTAATATCGGCTTTCTCCCCAGTCAAATTTGGTATCAAGAGGGTGTCTTGTAAGGCTTACTTCATAGCCTAATGGCTCAAAAAATTTACGAATAAGCTTTTCACCACCTTTTGGAGAAGGCAATGAAGCAATTGAAATTTCAAAAGGCATTACCACTTCTACCAATTCGGGTTTATCTTTGCATTTGCCATTGAGAGCCGTAGAAAAAGCCTTGGCAATAGCCACACTCATAAATGAAGAAGCCACATAAGGACGATCATTTACGTACTGCCTTAACGAAAAACCATCTCCCATCATATTTTTTGAGCCTCTAACCATATCAATGGGGTCAATATCAAGCATCAACGAAATGGTCGTTCGTTCATCGCTTTTTTCGGGGTAAAAGATATGAGCTTTCCCTACCGAAAGTTCGATGGTCTGGAATTTATCAGGGTGTTTATGAAGCAAATACCCCAAATCAGTAGCAGGGTAATGAGTTGTTGAGATGTTTAAAAGCATTGTTGTTTACAATTATTGCCTTAATCTATAAATTTCTTGGTAAATTTCTAAGGAGTTTGTGTAGTTTCAATATATGGAGAGTTTTTATCCAATACATACCAACCTATTTCTGGTTTAAGGGCTTTGGTTTGTTTGTTTTGAGTCATGCCAATAAACCCAGCTCCAAACTCCATATTTGCCCTTAAATTAATACGAGGGTCTATCCATACAAAATCGAAACTGGAAAGCCCCGAAGGAAAATCTTTAAGTACCAAATTTGAATTATGATAAGCATTTCCTTTCAGAAAAGCATTGCGTATATATTTCTTTTGTCCTCTTATACCAGAATTATTTTTTCTGTCTTCCAAATAAGGATATAATTTTAATATCCAACCATTTATAAGTTTTGGACCGTAGCGTCTAACATTATTTTTAAACATATTTTGCCAAAAATCCACATCAATATTGCCTTTAGAGGCTTCTACAAATTGGTCTAAAATAGGTATCAGGTTATCTACCCATTCATTCAAATCATATTTTCGGAAACCTTCAATTTTGTTTCGTATTTTTACCCAGTCTTCTGTTTTACCTTCCAGTGTAATATAAGGAATACCACAACCATACATTCCATAATTAAAGTATTCTTGCATAGTTTCCATCAGTGTTACCTGATAGGCAATGGTAGCATTGAGGTCTGTTGTACTAAAAGAATCCACTATCAGCCCATAGGCATCTTCTTTGACATACTTTTTGATGCTATCTTGCCACTGAACAATGGCTTCTTCCCAAGGATTTTGTTTACCTTTTTTGAAGTCCTTTGGTACAATATCAAGTCTTTTTTTACCCTGATGAGCCACCAGAAATTTTCTGTATTTGTTGGGGTTTGTGTTGATATGTTTGGAAAATCCTTGGCAAAGTGTTAGCCAAATCATATCAGGAGAAATGACAAATGGATGATGATTGACATAGGCAATCTGCATAGAAGCTACTAAACTACTGGCAGGAACAAGTTTTTTGGTTTTTGCATCTATTCTCGAATAGCCTTCTATACGTTTATTCAAAGCTTTTTCTATGGCTTTTACATACGAAAATTCTTGTTGTAACTTTCTGGTGGTATCTATGGTACACACTCTAAACGAAATACCTGAGTCTGTTTGGATAATTTGAGCATTCTTGGCTTTGTATATCTCTAAACCATCACTTTGTATTTTAGTAGAAAAAGTTCCATCACTTGTTTGATTGCGTTCATAATCTACAACTTCTCTATCTTCTTTTGTTAAAATAGCTTTCTGAGAAAGTTTTGACGTATCTTTTTTTACAGTTTTTTCTTCCTTGGAAGGCTTTGTATTACAAGCCATTATACCAAACATTAATAAAAATAAGATATATGTTTTCATAGTATTCAAACTTTAATATTGAGTCTTCTCAAACTGTTCTAAATTAATTTGCCCTGTATATTCATTGGAAATATTTTTACCCAACCGAACTCTTAATTTAGTTGTAAAATCGCCTTTATAAATGGGAATGGGTATTATTACTAAATATCCTGCTGGTATATTTATGGTATTGGCAACAGTTGCACAAAAACGTTTAAAATCATTATTTTGTATTGATTTCCAAACGCCTTTTTTATCTTGAGCCTCTATTATCAAATCTGGAGTTTCCAAAACTGAGATAGTTTTAGAAGATACATTCTTAATTATCAAAGGATAGCTTTTATATGCTACCATTTTGCTTTTTACATTTTCTGCATTAATCTCTTTTATATCTACTCCTTTAGCTATACCATAATCATAGATATTTTGGGTGGTATCTATCAAAATTTTTATAGCACCTGAATCCATAAGGCTATTTCTTGTTGAGATTTGTTTACTACTATCTTCCAAAAATGCCTCCAAACAACAAAGATGATTAGGTATAAAAATAGTATCCTGTTCTTTTCCTGCATATTTAACATGATAATAAAATAGAGTTTGTTCTTTTTCGATTCTTTCATGTATAGGCATTTTTTTTAGATTTGTTGTATCTATAATAACTGACATTTTGTTCGTTTCCAAAGAATTACAGCTCAATAAAAAGATGAGCAGAAAAAACACAATCACATAAATTTTCATAGTATTCAAACTTTAATATTGAGTCTTCTCAAACTGTTCTAAATTAATTTGCCCTGTATATTCATTAGAAACATTTTTACCCAATCGAACTCTTAATTTAGTGGTAAAATCCCCTTTGTAAATAGGAATGGGTACTATAATTATATGATTAGGTAACCATTTAGCTATTGAACCTGCTGTACCACATCCAAATCTAATCATCTTTTTTTCCGTTATCCAATTGCCTTTGGAGTCTTGGGCTTCCATACTTAAATCAATATCATTCCCTACATAAAAATCATTTTTTGTTTGGTTCTTGATGATTAATGGATAGCATGGAAATGTTGTTTTCGTTAAATCTTGATTAGGTATTATCACTATTACTCTTAAAAAGGATTTAGAATATATCCTTCTGTTGGTATCTATGAATAGGTTTGTTTTTAAAGAATCATCAAAACTAAAAGCATTTTGAGGCAAGGATGGCAAGTATGTTTCTTGAAATTTACGTTTATTAGATGTGTCTGGCAATAATATAGTATCCTTTATTTGCCCCACATACATAATTCGATAATCAAAAAACTGCCTATAGCTACTATCCAGTTTTTCAATTTTTGTTAGATGTAGTTTTGTGGTGTCTAGTACCACAGGCATTGTATTTTTTTGGTGTGGTGACTTGCAAGTTGCTAAAAGTCCAACAAATAATATTAAAATCAGATAAATTTTCATAGTTCATAATCATTTGATTTTAAGAAATTTCTTATTTCTTTTTCTTCTTTTTGGGGTCTTTGATTTGTATATTCATCATCTCCATCATTTCTAACATCATATCAAAATCTATCATGTTCTTGTCATCTATATCTGTATTTTTTAGTCTTTTTTTGACAATGGCTACATCATCAGCTTCCATCACCATAGTTTTAAGCGAAAGTACTTCATCTTTCATGCCTTTTTCTTCTTGCTTCACCTTCCTTTCAAAATTTTTCTGTCCTGCCCATTCCATCATAGGCGAAAAATTTGCGAAGCGTTTGAGGTGTATTTGGTCTTCTAAATCTTTGATTTGCTCATTGAGATGCACAATGTAGAGTTTGATTTGCTCCTCAGCAATGGCATCAAGTTTATTTTCTCCCTCTTGGGCATATTTGATATGCAAATTGAGCAATGCAAACACATCATTTTGCTCGTAAGCAGTGGTTACTTGGTGCATCAGCTCTGTTTTTTCTTGCTTTTTATCATCATTATGTTCCAAATCTGGGTGCAAAATTTTTGCCAAGTCTGTATAAAGAGCTTTTACAGTTTTATTCAATATTTTATTTTGTTCAGCTTCTTTTTGTTCTTTTTCTAATTGTTTGGGTGTTTTCTTACGTTTTGCCTGTTTTTCTTCTTGTTTTTTCTGCAATTCTTCTGCTTGCTCTGCCATAGATGCCATAAAACTATTGGGATCGTCCAAATCTACGTTCTCAAAATCAAAACCAAACTTTTCAGCTTGTTTCTTCATCATGTTTTTCTGCATTTCTTTTGCTTTTGCTCGTTCTTCTTCAAAAGAAAGTGTATCTGTATGCATATTATAAAGTTCTATGGCTCTTGGCGTTTCTTCATTTTCTAAAACGATAGACATATACTCACAAATAACCGTTGAAATTTTCTTTTTTTCTGCTTTTGTAAATTGATTATCAAAGAAATAATTATTCAACTTTTCAGCAAATTCCATACGAATTTTATTAGATTCTTTGATAAGCGGAAAAATAGATATTGTAAGTCTTTTACGTAAAAAAATCTCATGTTCTTCTATCAAATTAAGCAGAAGTTTTAACTCATCTATTTGTTTAATCTTCTGATTAAAGCTGGTTTGTGTTTTAGAAAGCTGATTTTGAACTTGCTGAGTAATAATGGGTAGAGCCATTGGATGATATTTAATAAGATAATGAGATTGTTATGGATTTACAATCGATTCATAGACAATATCTTGTATTTTTCGGCGTGTATGTTGACGTACTATTCGAGGGTTGTCGTTAGGGTGTACCCGATTAGAAAGAAATATAATAATCAGCTCTTTTTCAGGCTCTATCCACGCTACTGTACCTGTATAACCTGAATGCCCATACGATTTATCTGTGGCATATTTAGAAATATAACCATAAATCGCATTTTTATCAGGTTTATCCCAACCCAAACCTCTTCTATTGAGGCTATCTGTCTGAGATGTAAATAATTGTATTGTCTCTGGAACAAGATAACGAATACCTCCATAATACCCTCCTTGCATATTCATTTGAAAGAGTTTAGCTAGGTCATTGGCATTACCAAATAAACCTGCATGCCCACCTACTCCCCCCAACATAGCAGCCGTAGGGTCGTGTACTGTACCTCTCAGAAGCTCTCTTCTAAAATATTTATCATTTTCAGTGGGTACAATCTCATCAGCTTTAAAGCACTCTAAAGGTTTATAACACAAACTATTAGCTCCTAAAGTAAGATAAAAATTATTACGTAAAAACTTATCCAAAGGTTCATTAAGTTGCTTTTCGGCTATGCGTTTGAGTATAAAAAAACTCAAATCGCTGTATTCGTAAGGGTAACGTTTGCCCTTTTTCTTGAGCATATCAGAGTCTATTGTCCATTTCCATATCAAATCTTCCATGTCTTTTCGAGCAAACAAACTTGGTGCAACTTGTAATGAAAATGTATCATCTGGTGCATATCTATAAAACTTGGGAGAAGGTTCTCTTAATTTTCCAAAAGTTTTTCTGAAAAATAAAATATATGGTTGTAAACCCGCCTGATGCAAAATAATGTCATGAACAATGATATTCTTCTTGTTGCTTTTTTCAAGTTCAGGAAGATACACAGAGGCTTTCAGCGATAAATCCAATTTCCCAACATCAAATAAAAACATCAAGGCTTGTGTTGTACCTGCAACCTTACTGATAGAGGCTAAATCATAAATACTCTGGGTTGTTACTTTTTGTTCACCCTGATAATCAAAATGACCATAAGCTTTTTCCCAAATTACTTTTCCTTTTCTGGCTACAAGCACCTGACAACCAGGGAATACCCTGTTGATGATAGCACTTTTGATGAGTGTATCCATTTTTTGAAGTGTATCGGTACTCATACCTACACTTTCAGGACTAAAACCATACTGCAAACGCATCACAGAAGCACTTTGTATGCCTGTACCAGCCTTGATGCCATTTACAGAAACAGGCAAAGTACCTTTTACACCTATTGCCCCAAAAATCATTTGAGGAATGTACTTAATTGTAAAAGCATTTTCTTCGTAGGCTATGATGGCATTACGGGTATTTGGGAAGAATTTTAAGGCATACGGATTGCCAAACAAACACAATAAGTTTTTAGGATGCTTTTTCTGTAAATCTGCTACCAAACGAATGGTTGCTGAATCTATCCCAAATTTTTTAGTAGCAAGTCTGCTCATTCCAAAAACAGAGATAATGAGTGTTTTTGAACTATCTAATTTATCAATGGTTTGGAGACGAGTTTCGATATTGTATGTCTGTGGACTGATACTAAAACGCTTTATATCAGTGTATTTACTTAAAATATCGTGGTAATAATTTGCATCTTTTTCTTGAGCATTGATACAAACGGAAGCTATTTGATATTTATCCAAATACTTGAAAGGTAATAAACTATCCTGATTTTGTGGGATGGTTACAGCATTTTCATAAATTTTTTCTAAAAGTGTATAGTACTCTCTTTTGTGTAAGTCTTTTTGAATGTTTTGTAATTCAATAGGTTTATATTCATGCAAACCTAGTTGATATTTAGCTCTCAAGATTTTTTTTACTCTGTTTTCAAAATCTTGAGGCTTAATTTTTTTCTTTTTTAATATTTTTTTAATGGCTTTAACAGCAATAGGCACATCACCCGAAAAAAGCAATACATCATTTCCTGCAAGCAAAGCAAGAACATCCACTTCACCTGGTTTAAAGAAACTGCTTACACCTTTCATATTCAAAGCATCTGTAAATATCAATCCCTTAAAATTCATTTTCTTGATAAGCAAATCAGTTACAACTGCCGAAGAAAGTGTTGTAGCATAATTGGGGCGTTTTTCGTAAGCAGGAATGTTTAAATGAGCCACCATCATGCCTTGTACGCCTGCTTCAATAAGTTTTTGAAAAGGATACAACTCCAAACTATCCAAACGCTGAACATCATGTTTGAGCACAGGCAAAGCATAATGCGAATCGGCATCTGTATCCCCATGCCCCGGAAAATGCTTTGCCACAGCCATCACACCATTTTTTTGCATACCTTTCATGTAGGCTATTCCTTTTTGGGCTACTTTTTCTTTATTTTCACCAAAAGAACGAAACCCAATCACAGGATTATTAGGATTGCTATTAATATCTACGACAGGAGCAAAGTTGACATGAATTCCCAACCTCTTACATTGGTCAGCTATTTGGCTACCCATTTCTTCAATGAGGCTATCTTCTTTGATAGCACCAAGTGTGATTTGATAAGGATATGAAATGGTACTATCTAATCGCATACCCAGTCCCCATTCGCCATCAATAGCAATAAGCAAAGGTATTTTGGCTTTAGTATGATAACGGTTGGTTAATTCGGCTTGTTTATAGGGCGTTCCTTGAAAAAAAATCAGCCCACCCACATGATGCTCTTTTACAAGATGATCTATTTCTTTATAATGATTTTCATCTTTGTTAGAATAGGCTGCAACCATGAAAAGTTGTCCTATTTTTTCATCCAAACTCATGGTTTTATAAACGCTATCTACCCACTGCTCTTGTTTAAAGTAATTTATAGGGTTTACAAAAAGTGTTCTTTCTTGTGGTGAAACCTGAGGTTCTATATAATTGGATAAATGATAAACAATTGGTAATAATGCAAATAAAATTAGTTTTCTATACATAATAATTCAGGCAAAATATTCAAAATAAAGTCGTGATATGTTTAAAATTTTATAAATGAATGTGTGAATAAATATTTAAAAACTCAATCATTCATAGCTCATTCATTTTTTATTTTATTTCTTCATAATCTGTGTATTCTCCGCCCTGAAACGATTTTTTCTTATTTTTTTCTTCAGGAATAAAAACTTTCATTGTTCCTGCTTTTTCGGGTTTTTGGGGTTTAGACTGTGGTTTTTCACCACTACTTTCTTTCAGAAATTGTAATATTTTACCTAATACGCTTGAGAGAAAATACACCAATAAAACGATGATTAATAATGTTTTCCACATAAATTTTTTCTAATTTATTTTCCAATCCAATCAAAAGCTTTTTTGAGCGAATCACCCAAAAATACATTTAAAATCTCTACCAAAATCAAAATAATAATAATCCATTCCAGTCTGGAACTTTCTCGGTGTTGAAGTAAATCTGTAAACAATACCAAGTTTTCTTCAACAATTCGCAAACGATAGTCCAAATCTTTGAAACGAGGGTTTATATCGAATGTTTCTTTGAGTTGTTTGTTAATTTTTTCAAGTTCTTCATTATCCCAAACAATATTGGGATCATCCAAAATATACAAATTATCTATGATACTATTTTTAATATTTTTAATTTTTCCAATCAGTTTAAGTAAGTTTTTTTTAGAAATTTTTACTTTACCAAACTGTTCAAGTTCATCAATATGCTTTTTACTACTCTTAAGCATTTCAAGGCTCAAGGAGTCATAATAATCTAAAGATACTGATTGAGCTACATTGAGTGTGATAATCCGAATGGTATCATATTCTAAATGAGACAGAGTAATAGAATTATTTTTTACAATTGGTTTTCGAATGGTAGCATCCAAGTGAATGGTAAAATCCTCATTTACATCAGTATTGATATATCCTTGCGAAAATTGGCTCAAAAACTTGATAAACTCATTTTTTTCTGCGATTTCATAGCCTACAAAAACCACTACTCCATGCCCAAAAACATGGATAAATCGCTGTTTATCATCTACATAAAAAGCATCCCAAATTGTTGCATATATAGGTACTTGTACATAACTTGCCCTAAATTGTTTCAAATTGATGGTTTCTGCGATTTGGTGCGACTCTAAGAGCATATAGTTTTTTCCAAAATTAGCCATTTATCACTTAATCTACAAAATTAGCTATAAGTAAGTTTGGAGACTGTGGGTATTTTTACTAAATTTCAATCCTTAATTTCCGAAAAATGATAGAAGAACGCCAGTTTATCACCTCTTATAAATTTTATGCCAACGAAGAGTTTTTAACAGAATCTGAAAGAAAACTCATTCAAAAAGCCAAATCTATTAGTGAAAAAGCTTATGCCCCTTATTCCAATTTTTTAGTTTCAGCTTGCCTGCAATTAGAAAATGGAGAAATAGTAGAAGGCGTAAATCAAGAAAATGCTGCTTACCCTTCAGGGCTTTGTGCTGAAAGAGTGGCATTTTTCAGTGCTGGAGTACTTTATAAAGATGTTAAAATATTGCAGGTGGCTATTGTCGCAAAAAAACGTGATGGAAAGTATAATTTTACCCCTCCTTGTGGCTCTTGTAGACAAGTGATGTTGGAGTTTGAACAACGCCAAAACAGCCCAATTGAAGTGCTTTTAATAGATGCTGAAGGGAAAATTTTCAAAATTCCTTCTATTGCTCAACTGCTTCCTTTTTCGTTTGAAGCAAGCAATTTACTTTAGTTTCAATAACTTCTCTTAAATATTTTTCAATAAAATTTATTTTCTATTTGGATATATCTAAAATTTATTTCACTTTTGTGGAGTGATTAGTCAGTCTATGATAGATAAAAGAAAAGAAATATTACAAGCGGCTTTGCGTTTATTTGTAGAACAAGGGTTTCATGGCACAGCCACGAGCAAAATAGCTCAAGAGGCTGGTGTAGCCAATGGAACGCTGTTTCATCATTTCAAAACCAAAGACGATTTAATTATTCGATTATATCTTGACATCAAAAAACAATTATTAGATTTTACTGAAAATCAAGCTCAAACACAAAAAAACACCAAAGAGAAAGTAAAGACTCATTATATTTATACTTTGTATTGGGCTTTAGACCATCCTTTGGAGTTTCATTTTATGCAACAAGTGAGCCTCTCTCCTTTTGCAAACCAAATACCCTTGGACGAAATTCAAGAACAAAAGAAGGCAGCTATAGAGCTTATTGAAGAAGCTATGGAAGGTGGATATATTCAAAAACTACCCATAGACTTTATTCATAGCCTGATTGGTATTCATATTTTTGGTGTGTATCAGTATATTTCAAAAAAAGAATTAGGTGAAAAACCGAAGAAAGAACTCATTGAGCAATCTTTTGAGCTTCTTTGGAAAATGCTTACATAAAAAATTTATCACTCAATCCGACTGATTAGTCAGTCTAAAATATTTACATCATGAAAAAATTCTTTAAATACACTTTTCTCTCCATACTCATTTTAATTATTGTTTTAACTATTTCTGTTATGATATTTACGCAACAAACAAAATTCGGAAAACTGCCTAGTGGCAAAAGGCTTGAAAGAATTGAAAAATCGCCTCATTATAAAGACGGCAAATTCCAAAACCTAAGCCATACCCCCGACCTTGCCGAAGGGGCAAGCTATCCAAAAGTAATGTGGGATTTCTTTTTTGGCAGAAGTAAACGTTCCACTCCAAAAAATATTTTGCCTTCTAAAAAAGTAGATTTGAAAAATTTACCCAAAAATCAGGATATTTTGGTATGGTTCGGTCATTCATCTTATTTTATTCAAACAGATGGAAAAACATTTCTTGTGGACCCCGTATTGAGTGGAGCAGCTTCGCCTATTAAGTTTACCACTCGTAGTTTTAAAGGAGCAGATGTTTATAGCCCTGATGATTTCCCTGAAATCGATTATTTACTCATTTCTCATGACCATTGGGATCATTTGGATTATGAAACGGTATTGGCTTTAAAACCTAAAATCAAACATATTGTAACAGGTTTGGGTACAGGTGAGCATTTTGAACATTGGGGCTTTGATGTAAAAAACATCTATGAAGGTGATTGGTACGAAAAGTTTGATTTTGAAGATAATTTTACCATTCATGTCACTCCTGCAAGGCATTTTTCAGGAAGAGGTTTATCAAGAAATAAAGCTCTTTGGGCATCTTTTGTGCTTCAAACACCTACCAAAAAATTATATATAGGTGGAGATAGTGGCTATGACAAGCATTTTGCAGAAATTGGCTCTAAGTTTGGTGAGTTTGATTTGGTTATTTTGGAAGCAGGACAATACAACGAATATTGGAAATATATCCACATGCTCCCACACGAAATTGTGAAAGCAGCTCAAGATTTAAAAGCCAAAAAACTTATGCCTGTACATTGGGGTAAATTTGTCCTTGCTCTTCATGCTTGGGATGAACCTATTCTAAAAGTATCAGAATATGGTTTAGAACAAAAAATGCCACTTCTTACCCCCATGATAGGCGAAGGGGTAGACTTTATGCAAACACAAACTTTTGAAACTTGGTGGAAAAAGGTGGATTAATTTATTACAAACCAAAATATTAATAATATTATTTCAGCAAAATCGTTTGTTATTTTATATAAAGTTGCACTGGTTATGGTTTTATATATCAAAAAAATATAATTTTACATTCAGTAAATTGATGAAAAATAACAAGTGTTATTGACTTCTAATATCATCATAAAGAAATGAACAATACTTCGTTTATATAATTTCATTACAACTATTCACTATCTATCGTAAAAAAAAATGTTCAAACAGAATTTGCTAAAAAAATTGTTTGTACTTGGACTTTGGGCTTCTACACTTTATTTACCCAACAATACCCAAGCACAAACCCAAACTGTTACAGAAGATAATTACACTTATCAGACTGTACAAGGAGATCCTACAAAAACACGTATATATACACTCAAAAATGGTTTGCGTGTATATATGACCGTGTATAAAAATGCACCACGTATCCAGACTTATATTGCTGTAAGAGCAGGTAGTAAAAACGACCCTGCTGATGCAACAGGTTTGGCTCATTACTTGGAACACATGGTTTTCAAAGGTACTACACAATTTGGAACTTCAGATTGGGCAAGCGAAAAGCCTTTATTAGATAAAATAGAGCAACTTTTTGAAACTTATCGTCAAACCAAAGATGAGGCAAAACGCAAAGCAATTTATGCGGAAATAGATAAAGTTTCAAACCAAGCTTCAAAATTTGCTATTGGTAACGAATATGATCAAATGTTAGGGGCTATTGGTGCAACAGGCACAAATGCTTACACTTGGTATGAACAAACTGTATATGTCAATGATATTCCTACTAATCAACTTGAAAAGTGGCTTAAAATAGAATCTAATCGCTTTTCGGATATGGTACCACGTATTTTTCATACAGAATTAGAAGCTGTGTATGAAGAAAAAAATATTTCCCTTGACAATGATGGTAGAAAAATGTCAGAACTGATGTTTGCAACACTTTTTCCTAATCATCAATACGGAACACAAACTACTATAGGTACGATAGAGCACTTAAAAAACCCTTCTCTAACTGAAATTAAAAAGTATTTTAACACTTATTATGTGCCTAATAATATGGCAATTTGTCTAAGTGGTGATTTAAACCCTACTGAAACCATTGCTTACATTGACAAATATTTTGGTGGAATGTCCCAAAAACCTGTTCCTGTTTTTTCTGTGAAAGCGGAACCACTTTTGACCAAAGTAATTGAAAAAGAGGTAACTGGTCCTGATGCTGAAAATCTCCAAATTGGATTTCGTTTACCTTCTTACAACACACGTGAAATGCAACTTGCCACTATGCTTGATATGGTACTTAGCAACAGCCAAGCAGGGCTTATTGACCTAAATCTGAATCAAACTCAAAAAGTACAAGGAGCATATTCTTCTGTATATCGTCTTAGAGATTATGGTATACATTTCTTAGGTGGAAGAGCAAAAGAAGGACAAAAACTAGAAGAAGTAAAAGATTTACTTTTAGGACAATTAGATTTGGTAAAACAAGGCAAATTTGAAGACTGGCTTCTTCCTGCTATTCTAAATGACTTTAAGAAAACTAAAATGTTACAAATGGAAAGTAACGATGCAAGAGCTGATGCTTTTGTAACTGCATTTATTTATGGTGTAGAATGGCAAGATATGGTCAATGAAATCAATGAGTTAGCGACCATTACCAAAGAAGAGTTGGTACAATTTGCAAATCGTTATTATGCCCAAAATTATGTAGTAGTTTATAAACGCAAAGGTGAAAAGAAGAGTCTTAAAGTAGATAAACCTACTATTACACCTGTTGAATTGAACAGAGATAAACGCTCCCCTTTTGTAAAAAACATATTAGAAACAGAAGCTAAAAAGATGTCTCCAGTATTTTTGGATTATGCCAAAGACATTACTACAAAAGACCTCTCAGGTAAAAATGTACAAGTTTTATACAAAAAAAATACGGAAAATGGATTGTTTTCTATACAGTATGTATTAGAAATGGGAACTCTACACAATAAAAAACTTGGGCTTGCAGTAGATTATTTGAGTTTCTTAGGTGACGATAAATATTCTGCACAAGATTTCAAAAAAGAGCTTTACAAATTAGGTTGTAGTTTCAATGTATTCTCAGGAAATGAAAGAATATATGTAAGCCTTTCAGGTTTGAATGAAAACTTTGAAAAAGCACTTATTTTATTTGAAAATCTTTTAGCTAATGCAAAACCTGATCAGGAGGCTTTTGATAATGTTGTAAAAAGAATATTGAAATCACGCAAAGATGCTAAACTCAACAAGGGTGCAATATTACGTTCTGGTTTGCAGAATTATGCTCAATATGGTGAAAAAAATCCTTTTAATGATATTATTCCTGAAAGTGAATTAAAAGCTATCAATCCAAAAGAGCTTACTGATCTGGTAAAGAATATTCTTCAATACCCACACAGAATTCTGTATTATGGTGGTGAAAGTATTGAAAATGTTACCAAAACTTTACAGAAAAATCATAAATTACCTAAAAAATTCCTTACAATTCCTGCACCAAGAGAATACAAGCAACTTCCTATTACAGAAAATAAAGTGTATTGGGCAGAATATGATATGGTGCAAGCTGAAATTTTGAGCCTTACAGAAGGTATCAAATACAACAAAGACCTATCACCAACTATCCAACTTTACAATGAATATTTTGGTGGAGGTATGAGTTCAGTCGTATTCCAAGAAATCAGAGAGTCAAAAGCTTTGGCATATAGCACTTATGCATTTTTCGGACAAGCTAACGATTTGAAGAAGCAAAGCTATTTTGCTTCATACATAGGCACACAAGCAGATAAATTGTCTGATGCACTCACTGCAATGGACAATATTGTCAATAATATTCCATCAGGAGATAGACAATTTGCAAATGCAAAAAGTCAAATTATCAGTAATTTGGAAACACAACGTGTTACAAAATCTGACATTTTGTTTGATTATATCTCTAGCCAACAACTTGGACTTACAGAAGATCCACGTAAAAATGCTTATAGTAAAATCCCTAATTTGAAATGGGAGGATATTTTGAATTTCCAACAAAAATATGTTAAAGGAAAACCTCGTATTACACTTGTAGTGGGCAAAAAAGAAAATTTAAATTTTGATGCACTCAAAAAATATGGTAAAGTAGAACAAATTTCTCTTGAAAAGCTGTTCGGTTATTAATCTTTTAGTATTTTGATTTTATGCAGATATACAATGTTTTGTTGTGTATCTGCATATTATTTTTTGTAATACATTGCAGGCTGTGCTAAAAATGAGAAAAATGAATTGCTAAGAGCTAATGCAATATGTACCACCACTGCTACCCAGATATCACCTGTTTTGAGAGTTAAATAGGATAATAACATTCCTAAAGGAATGGCTCCAACAGCTTCTTTTTGTCCTTTGGGTACATGAGCAATAGCATAAATAGCTACATTGACAAGCATTGCTGTCCAAGCTCCTGCTACTCTATATACACCAAATAATAAAAATCCCCTGAAAAGCAACTCATAAGCTAATAAATAGGCTATCCAACTGCTATATTCATGTATAAAAACCTTTATGGTCCAATATTTAGAACGTATTTGTGGATATACAAGTAAATTATCTGCTTTTTTAGCATTAAAATAGTTAATGGGAAGAATCAAACTTACAAGCCCCAATATCCACCATAGGGTTTCAAGACTTTCAGGACTTTTTACACCATAGTCTGCCCATGATTTTCCCAAAAAAACAAACATTATAATAATAGGTAATATGCCTAAAAAAACAACTCCTGTATAACGCTGAAAAAGAACAAAATACAATATTTGCTTATCAGGATTTGGATAACGAGCCGAAAAATAATTCTCCATAATTGCTGATTGGCTAATAAACCAATAAGCAATAAAACCCACTGTTACACTCACTAAAGCCAATACAGCCTCCAGTGATTTAGCATCTAATTCAAAATTCAAAATTTAAGTTGTTTAAATGTTAATGATTAAATACGTTACTATTGATTATTTTTATAAGTCCCCTAATTGTGGTCTAATCAATATTTCTTCCACGACGGTTTGTTCTGACATTTGATAAGCTCCCCATACACCCAAAGCTACATCTTCAGGCTTCATAAAACGTTCAGGAGGCAAATCTACACCCGCCCAACTATCTGTAAGGGTTGCTCCTGGAAGAATAGCTGTAACCCTAATTCCTTTAGGCTTCATTTCTTCTCTCAAAACTTTTGTCATACCATATAGAGCAAATTTTGAGATACAATACGACCCGCCATTTACATAAGGTGTAATGCTGGCAGTTGAGCAAATAGTAAATATATGCCCATTCTGGAAAGTTAACATCATATCCAATACACCTCTTGTTAAGTGATAAGCACTATACAAATTGGTTTCTATTTGGCTTTCAAGTACTCCTTCTACTTCATTGTGTACCTGCCCAGGCATAAATACACCTGTATTGTTTACAAGCACATGAACTCTTTGAGTTCTTGATTTTATAAATGTAACGAAACGTTGTACTTCAGTTTTAATGGATAAATCGGCTGATATAGCCGAAATTTGAGCATCGGGATAGTTTTTTTCTATATGTTTTGTAAGTTCCTCTACATTCTCAGGCTTACGAGAGCAAGTAAATACATGAAAACCTTCTTTAGCAAAATGCTCTACTATAGCCCTTCCAATACCTTTTGTACCTCCTGTTACTACTATTATCTTTTTTTCCATAGATTCATACGTTTTTTACAAATATAAACGAGTCTTTCAAAAATGTATGTTTTTTGAAAAAAAAAGTTAAAAATTAGCTATCTCATTATTTTTATTTACTCATCAAAGCTTTTAAAGCAAAAGTAGCTAGCCAATGCTCTCCTTCATAGTGATTATTAATAATATAAGGTAACGATTGTAACAAATGTTTTTCAGCAATGGGTTTTAAATGTGCTAATTCAGTATGTTGGCTAGATAAATCGTATAAATTCCAAGCTCTGCTAAAATTTAAACCATCCAAATGCACCAAAAATGTATCTGTCTGTTCAGAAACATGATAAGCCATTTCCCAAGAAAAATCTTTCTTAAACAATTCAGGAGCGAATTGTTTTGCCCATTCTAAAAACATTTTTTTATTTAGAATTTTATTCATCAAAGTCATTTCTTCCAAACAAGGTGAAAGAAAATCTGTACCACTGGTTTCCCATTTAAAAGGGCAATTTTTATCATTAAAAAAAAGTCTTTTGGCTTCTTTTTTTAGTTGTTGTTGATAGCTTTTATCTTGTATGCTCACAACATAATCCCAAGCCAAGTTCATTCCAAAAGCTGTATTATTATGTGCACCTACACGAATAGGATATTGTAATTGAGGTAAATACTGAAAAAACCTTCCTATAAGTAAATTTGTAAGAGGTTGTAAATTTTTAGCTAAATTATTAATTTCAGGTTCTGGATGAGTGTCTAACTCTTGCTGAAGTTGGAAAAGCCAAACCCAACCATAAGGTCTTTCAAAAGAATATTCATGTGACTTTTTTAAATAAGCAATTTCTTGTTTTATATTTTCTGCACTCAGATTTTGAATAAATACTTTTACAATCCACTTCTTTTGAGCTATTTGAGGATAAGCCCTTAACAACACAGCCAAAGTCCAATATCCATGTACAGACGAATGCCAATCGTAACAACCATAAAAAGCAGGATGTAATTGTTTGGGAGTTCCTAAATCTGATGCCTCATGAAGTACCTGATTGGTAGAATTGGGGTATTCTCTCTGTAAACAATTTAAAGGTAAATTGGCAAGCCTTTCAGCTTGTTTGCTATCTATTTTGATACTTTTTTGTTTGGGAAGTTTAGTCTTTTCTTCCTGACAAGACCATAAAAGTAAATAAACAAAAAACAACAAATACCTATAAATCAATATTTTACTTATTTTATTATTCAAAATTATTTTTTGATTTAGAAAATTACTTCACAATTGGGTAATAGTTTCTTTATTTTTTCTTCTTCTGTATCACTAAAATTATTGCCACTAAGCGTAAGCGTTTTCAAAAATTCTAAATTCTTTATTTCTTCTGGCAGACTGGTTAGTTTATTGTTGGAAAGATTTATCCAAGTCAGTTTTTTTAACTGCCCGATTTCTTTGGGCAAAGAAATAATTTGATTCCCTTCACAATTCAACTCTTTTAATTCACTCAATTCGCCTATTGTAGCGGGCAAACTTGTAAGTTTATTGATTTGGCAATCTAGTACTTGCAAATTCTTTAATTGTCCTATTTCTTTGGGTAAGGAGGTGAGTTCGTTTTGACCATAATAGAAATATTGCAAATTTTTTAATTCCCATATTTCCTTCGGTAAAATTGTAATTTTATTGCCATGACAAGAAAACCATTGCAAATTTTTTAATTGCCCTATTTCTTTAGGTAGCTTTGTTAATTTTGGGGAGCGAAACAATATGTTTTCAGGATTGATGTCTAATGCATAAACGTCAAGTGGTTTTTTGAGTGCATCTCTAAGATTTCTATATGTTTTTTGGCTTACAAGTGTTTCTTTGTCCAATAATTCTCCTTGTGCTTGTACATACGCATACATACACATCAATAAGAGAGAAAAGAGTATTTTTTTCATTTTTTTCATCTTAATAAGTAAAAAGAGCAATTTAATTGATAATACTATTAGAAACAATATTCAATTTTATATTTGAAATTCTGAATTTTTATTGTTATATTTTTAATCTGTTTTATGATTTTAAAATCTGAATAAAAAATCAAAAATAATTTTTATTTTTACAATAGTTTTAACACATAAAAATTATCAATCATGGCAAAAGGTCAGAATGCACAAAAAGAAAAAAAGAAGGAACCTCTAAAGACCACAAAAGAGAAAAAAGAGGAAAAAAAGCAGAAGAAAAATGCTTCTAAAAGAGATTAACGAAAAAACTCATTTCTACTTGATTGGTCTTCTAACCACAAGTGTTGGAAAGATACATAAAAACTTTCCTCCTTGTGGTTGGTATATTATCATCCAAAAACTTAAAAACTCGCAAGCACACTTACTATTGGGAAACACTTGTGATGATTGACAAGTAAATAGCTATTTTAATTTTAAACCTAAATATAAATTCAGCATGGCAAATAATTGGTATGTTTATCAAGAGGATATACATGGCGTAAATGGTTTATTGGCACACTCTTCTAAAGAGCTTCTAATAGATTATATCGTAAGTGAAGACTTCGTAGAAATTTGTATGCCTGATGGCATTTTAAAATCCGACATCATAAAAATTGAAGACTTGTCTCAGCAATTTTTGTCTAATAAAATTACACATATCCAATATGCAGCAGAATTGCTCAAGGTTATAGAAAATAATGCTGGAGATATTACGACTTTGTATATTGAAGATTTTGAAAGTTTGTGTGAAGGGAACAGCGATTTTGGTAAAATGGCAGTTACCTATTTCTATGAAATCAATAAGCTAAAACCTCTTGATCAAATTTCTAATGAGTTAAAAGACACTTTTAGAGATTTTCTTGACAATGCTGATGGTGTTTGGGTTGGCTAAAAACTTCTTAAATTCCACATTCTGGTTGGTAATATCCAACCAGAAATAAAAAAAATCATTTATCTCCAAATAGTTTTTTTTCTAAATAGTAACCTCCACCCCAGTCACAGCTACCATCATTAACTGTTTTTTTTCTCCTTTGTACTCTATCACATAAGTATCTGATGTCGTACAACAACAAGTTCTCACATAATTTGATTCTACTTCAAAACGCCTTATATTTTCAATATCCTGAGTGGTAAGTTCCTTAGATTTATCTCCCCAAACAATTGAGTATTTATCATTTTCTCTTTTGATAATTATGAATTTTTTAAATGAATGATAGCAACCAACTGAAGAAAAACAGATAGAATAGCTATCATTTTCACCAAGTTGGTCAATAATTGGTTTATATTTTTCTTTTGAGTAATCTATAAAATCAGCACATATTGTTAAAAAATACATCTCAGCTTTCGTAATATTTAAAGTTATGGTGTTCTCCTTTCCAATAAAAGTTTTATACATAAAAGTATATGTTCCAAACTCCAAATCTTTGAGAAATTCCATACTTATGCCTCTTAATTCAGACGTTAATGTCATATAGTATGTGTTGTTTTTATATATTTTCAACTCTGAAACATAAGTAAAAGCCGAATCTCTATGACATTCTTGAATCACTATGGTTAATTCAGCTTTATTTTGTGCATTTGTTTGAAAGCAAAGAAGCGTAAGAAAACAAATTAAGATTATATTATAGGCAGAATTCAATATTTTCATATAGTTATTGTTAATATTTCTAATAAAAATACAATATTAATCTACTGTAGTTCAAAATTTTATCATTTCATTATCCAAAATCTAGCTATTCGATAAGGTAATAAAACTACTGAAATGAATAAAGATGCATAAAAAGCGAAATTAGAAAATGCAAACAAAACTGGTATATATTTTATATAGTCTTTATCTATCCACAATTCTAAGTTTAAACTCATACATAATATTGGGTCATTACACCAAGATGAGTATCGTAAGTCTATAGTAAAAAATTTATACCAAAAAATTAAATTGAGACATATCAATAGTAATGTACTAAATCTATTTCGATAACAAACAATCAAAATATAGCTTAGTAAAAAAATATTTCGCATAGCAAATAGTCCTCTATAATCTTTCTCCTGTACACTCACCATCATATTAGAGACCAAAAACGATACAAGTAAAATAGCAACAACATAAGTAAAAAAGAGCTCAAAATATTTCATCTTGGTGTTTTGCCTAGTGTATTTTCAAAAAACTTTTCTAAAGCATTTATTTTATCTTCACACATATCTTTATCCATTCCTAAATAAATTTAAAGTATGTTTAAAATGTTTACACTAAAAACATATTTCCAAATATCCTAGTACTTTATCATTTTTACCATAAAAAATCATTGCATGGTGTGGTGCATAACTACAATTTTCATCAAAATATACTTCTAAATGGTCTCCTTTTTTATTACCATACAATATCTCTAAAAGGTCTTTCTTTTGTTGATTGTATAAATTTTGGGTCTTATAAAATATCTTTGGGTGATTCCAGTATTGAACATCAGGTTTATTATTTTTCCAATCCCAAATTTGTATTTCACTTCCTAAAGAAACATATCTATCTTTTTTTAATTCTACCAAATTTTTAAAACTTACAATCAATATTTTTTCAGTTTCTCTCACAAGAAAAATTGTATCTGAAACTTGTACTTTTTTACAATGATGATGGGAAGCTTTCTTAAAATTCTGTCCATTAGTATTATAAAAGAAAAAAAGTGTAATAACTAAAATGATTATTTTATTTTTCATAGATTAATAATTTTAATGTACATGAATCATTTTCCTTCTTTTGGTTGGTAATATCCAGCCAGAAATTTAATTCAGTTTAATTACTCCCACTGTTCCCATGCCAAGAGTGTAGTATCACATACCCCTGATAATTCTCCATACAAACCAAAATAATTAGACAAGGCTACTTCATCTTGTTTTTGAATAAGCATATTTATCAATTTTTCTAAAACATCTGCATATTTCAATTCAAACCAGCGAAAATCATTTCTACTATTATCTTTTACTCGAAATCGAAGTGTTTTATTTTGTTCAAAAATACATATTGCAAGCTCTTGTTGTTTTGTAGAAGTATAAGTGAAATAATAATTTGCATTTTGGCTCACTTTTTCTTGTAAAGGATTATTTGAATGGCTTTCCCAAGCATTTTGGATTAGTTTTTCAATAAGATTATTTGGTTCCATGATTTATTTCGTTTGAGATTACTTTTATCAAATTACAATTTTTTCAATTCTCATACAAACAAAAAATCCCTTTTTGGTAGTACCAAGAAGGGATTTAACTCTAAACTGAAAGGATTAAGCACCTTGTCCTGCGGAGAAGGCTTCTACACCATCAAACTTACATAAGTTTTCAGTCTTGATGATTGTATAACCTGCTTCCATTACTTTTTTCTGTAATTCAATAAAATCCGAGTATTTTACATCACCACCATTTCCTTTATAACGGCAACGCCAGTGGTCAGTGCAGAAAGTTTCTGGCAAACCATTAGGATATACTTTTACCCCACGATTGGTTATCATAGTCAGGTGTAAATCACCCGATTTAATATTTTCTAAAGCTTTTCCAAGTTTATTGGCATCTCTATCATCACAATATAAAAATAGATCATAACCTATAGTTTCTATTTTTGTAGGCTGTGCAGGGCGTACTTTTACTTTGATAGCTTCTTTCGCCTGAGAATAATCTACTGCTTTTAATTTAACAGGGCGTTGTCCTATTCTTGCAACAACTGCATCAGCAAACTCTTTTGTACCCACTTTTTCTGTACTTACACCTTCTTTAAAAATATCATAAGTATGGATTCCATCTTCAAGAGCTTTTATCCAAGCATTGTGTACTTTCTCAGCAACATCACCTTGCCCAATATGCACCAACATCTGAATAGCTCCTAAAAGTAATCCAGAAGGGTTTGCTAAATTTTGTCCAGCTCTACGAGGTGCAGAACCATGAATTGCCTCAAACATGGATACTTCTTCACCAATATTAGCAGAACCTGCAAGTCCTACAGAACCTGCGATTTGAGCAGCTACATCTGAAAGAATATCACCATATAAATTTGGCATTACAATGACATCAAATGCTTCAGGAGTATCAGCCAATTTAGCTGCTCCAATATCTACAATCCAATGTTCTTTTTCTAATTCTGGATATTCTTCTCCAATTTCATCAAATATTTTATGAAACAGACCATCTGTTTGTTTCATGATGTTGTCTTTGGTAAAACAAGTTACTTTTTTTCTACCATACTGACGAGCATACTCAAATGCATAACGAACGATTTTTTCTGTACCAGGGCGAGTAATGATTTTCAAGCATTGTACTACTTCAGGAGTTTGTTGATGTTCAATGCCAGCATATAAATCTTCTTCATTCTCACGAACAATAATTACATCCATCACAGGGTGTTTGGTATCTACATAAGGAGCATACGAAACACATGGACGAATATTAGCAAATAAACCCAACATTTTGCGAGTAGTTACATTCAAACTCTTGAAACCACCACCCTGAGGAGTCGTAATAGGAGCTTTTAAGAAAACTTTTGTTCTACGAAGCGATTCCCAAGCACTTTCGTCAATACCTGCAGTATTTCCACTTAAATATACTTTTTCGCCAATTTCAATAACCTCTGGCTTAATTTTGGCACCTGCTGCCATTAAAATTTTTAATGTAGCCTCCATAATTTCGGGACCGATACCATCGCCATAGGCAACTGTAATAGGAGTTAATTCTTGCATAACAGATTGTGTTAGATTAAAAAAATAGTAAAACTATCATAGAAAACCCTCTATTTATTAAAAAGTTCAGAAATTTTGTTTTTTTTTATATAATTTTTTTATATAATCCTCATTTTATGCATTTTACAAGTTAATAATTCATTTTTTTAGTAAAACACACCTTAGTAAAAGCTTACTCATTTAACTATATATATGTATGATTTATACAAATCATCTCTGAGTTCTTGTAATATAAAAAGCTTTATTACAATAAAATCATCATGTGTATAAAACTAAAGAATATGGAAATCATAAACATATTGGAGTAAGCATAAAATAAAGGAGAATACACAATTTTAACTGATTGTGATTTGTTTTTTGAGGAAGGCAAACAAGATGAATTGGTAGAACGTTTACAACAGAAACTTGGGAAAACAAGAGATGAAATTATTAAATTAATTAGTGGTGTATAATTATTATTTAAGTATTTACCTTTAAATAACAGGAATCATAAGATTTCTATGATAATTTTATTTGTCTGATTTTATAGTTTTATTTTATAATTTACTGGTTTTAGTCCCAACTCCCAATAGTTACAATAATCTCATTTCTTCTATTAAATAATTGGTAAGGACGATTATAGCTCAAAAAACGAAAATTACCATAATAAGCATAACCTTGGTCTTGTAAAATATGTTCCAATACTTTGATTTGTTCTCTGATTTTTTCATCAGAAGCAAAACCTGAAAATCTGATAGCTGCCACATATTCTCCAGAAATCACTTTGATAATGATATTGGAATCATTGGGAATAGGTAAGTTTTCTTTTGTATATGTTGTAGGCATGAGAAAACTCATCATGGAAGTAGATTCTCCTATATCCATGTGAATAGGGCCTATGATATTGATTCGTTTATTTTCTTTATTTGAACCAGATACATAATTGGCTAACTTACTAAAACCTATTCGACTCAAGTCTGTATAAGATTTTGTGGAAGAATGTATCCCAGCCATTGTAACCAATGGATAATATCTTATTTCAAAATTTTCTTTAGATTTAACTAAGTTATAATTTTTAGATTGATGGATAACAGCAAGGTAAACTTGAAATATAGCAAATATACCTACTAATATACTCACTCCAATAATGAAGGTTTTCATGATTTTATTTTTAAAATTTGACTTATCAATAAACCAAAATATTTTTTACACTTTTTTCTATGAGTTACAAAAGTAAATTTTTAGAAGATAGGAAGTATTACACCATTCTCAAAAAAAATTACATAATTCATTTATTTTCAGCAATATCCAAATAATATTTTATAAGTATGATATGTGTAAGCTTTAGCTTTAGATGTGTAATGCTTTATCTATGAAATACACCTAAATTTGTATTGTTCAATTATCAAATCACACTTTTAATCAAACAATCATGAACCATAGACTTAATACTCCTTTCACAAAGAATGGTTTTCAACAAGAATTAGAAGAGCGTAAGATTTTCAGAAAGATTAAACAACTGATTTCTTTTTTACTTAATTCAGCAAATCGTCTCCGTTTAACTGTAATGGGCTCTAATTTTAATCAAAAACCAAAAAATATAAATGGACATGTAGTTATGATGAAGAAACCTTCTGAGAGTAAATAAAAGTTATAATCATTTTATACTAAACATTTTATAATTATGAAAACTAAATGGATAAAACCTCTTTTATGGTATTTTTGTATAAGTATTCTACTAATAGGAACGATAAGCTGTGAAATATCCTCTAATCAAGATAACAAAAAAGAAAATAGTTCAGCCTTACTATTCCAACCTATTTTAGATTCCATTTATAACTATCATAACAAACAAGTTTTGGATAGTTCTAAAAAAGAGCCAACACTCAATATCATGCAAGAGGTTCGAACTATTTATCAAAAATATGAACAGAACATCCTAGATACACAACAAAAAAATAAAACCATAACAGATAGTTTAGAAAGTATGAATTGAAAAATTCGTGCTTTTTTCGAATATAGACATAAATATTTATCACTATGACAAAAATTCATGATAATACCGAAGCAGAAAAAGCAAAAGCACATATTATTATTGAGTTGATAGAGTATCTACCCAAGTCTGTAGTGAGTAGAACAATTATTAAAAAAACTACAGGGAATATTGCCCTCGTTTCTTTTGATGTGGGTGAGGAAATGGAAGAAAAAATATCTCCTTTTGACACATATATTCAAATTATTGATGGAGTAGCTTCTATTACCATTCAGGACAAAAATTATACGCTTACTTTAGGTGAAGGAATTATCATTCCAGCCCATGCAAAACATCATTTCAATGCCGATGAGCAGTTCAAAATGATTTCTACAACTATTAAAAGTGGATACGAAGACTTAAAAATACTTAGTTAGTGATATGAATATCATGAAGCAATATTTATTCTATTATTTTTGTTATTTGATAATGAAGCTATTTCTATGAAAAAATTAAGCCTGATTCAAGTATTTATTTTTAAACTTTATGAAATTATATGTAAAATACATGGTAAGCCTTCGTTGCAAGATGGTTGTAAAATCTGAACTTGAAAAATTAGGTTTTCACCTAATTTCAGTTGATTTAGGAGTAGCAGAAATATTTGAAGATATCTCATCTGATCAGAGAGAACAGCTCAAAGTAAATTTGATGAAGTACGGTTTAGAATTATTAGAGGATAAAAAAAGCATTCTGATTGAAAAAATAAAAAATGTTATTGTTGAGATGATTCATTATTTAGATGAAATTCCTAAGGTCAATTACTCTGAATACATTAGTGAAAAACTAGATTATGATTATGTTTATCTTGCCAACATTTTTTCAGAAGTGAAAGGTATTACCATCCAACATTACATCATCATGCACAAAATAGAGAAAGTCAAGGAACTTCTTTTATATGATGAACTTAACCTTACAGAGATTTCCTACAAAATGCACTATAGTAGTGTAGCTCATTTATCTAATCAATTTAAGAAAATAACAGGATTATCTCCCTCATTCTACAAAAAGCTTAAAAAGAAAAGAAAAAAAAATCTTGAAAATATTTAATAAAATATAAAACAGCATTTGTAATGCTGTTTTATTGGAGATATATAATTACTTTGCCTCTGTCTACATATTAGTAAGAATGCTTTTTTTAGTAAGCCTTGTTTCTATTGGTTTTAACAATTCTTCATCTTTTATCAGTTGTGGAAAATTTTTCTGAAGTCCTTTTGACAATACTTCCCAATTTCCTGTAATTTTAAAATCTTCGTTTGATTTAGTTGGTACATTCATGGTTTGTAGAATTTAAAATGTGAACTATTACAATGTAAACCTACATACCTTTTCTCAATAAATTCTTACATCTATTCTTTATAAACTTATGTATATCCTACTTTTTCTTTTTTTAGTATTTAAGTATTGTATTAATTTATTTTTTTGTTTCTCTCCACAATTCCCTCATTTTTATATATTTGCAAAAAGTTGCAAAAGCTGATATGGCACAAACCAAAAACCCTTTGTAACCATCCAAAAAACCTAATCGGAAGAAATAACTGTATATAAACTTCCAAACAGGATTGATAAAAACCTTATATAAAGGTGCTTTTTTTCCCTTCTGTACTGCTTCTTTTGCACCTATTTCTGTAAACTTATTAAATTGAGCAATATGCTGATGAATAGAATAATAACTATAATGTAAAATATCTCCTTTAAGTTTTATAAGTTTAGCATCATCATGAATTGTTAGTTGTTCATGAAGGCTTTGACCTTGCCATTGTGCTTTTTTTCGATTATATAACCTGATCTTCCTATCAGGATACCAGTCTGTATGTCGAATCCACTTACCAATATAGTTTGTCATTCGAGGCATTTCGTAGGCATCTGCTGTGAGAGTATTTTTGATAGCAAGAATTTCTTTTTTTAATTTTTCTGAAAGCTCTTCATCAGCATCTAATGAAAGAATCCAGTCATTTTCAGCTTGGGCATCTGCAAAGTTTTTTTGTTCTACATAACCCAAAAAAGTTTGCTCTATAAATTTCACACCATATTGCAGACAAATATCTTTGGTTTTATCTATGGAAAAAGAATCTACAACTACAACTTCATCAGCAACTCCTTTCACAGATTCAAGACATCTGGCTATATTCTTTTCTTCGTTGAGGGTAATTATACTAACCGAAATTTTTATCATAATCAAAAATCAGCTTACTTTTTAAGTACTTTTGGTATAAATTGATAGATTTACAAAATGCTTTTATTAAAGTACAATACTATGAATAAAATCGTTACGATTCTTGCCTTTTTTTTGATAAATGTAGCCATAGCTCAAAATATACATCCATCTCAAATTGTTTTGAAGGTTCGTACACAAGGTGTATTACCCCATCAGATTTCGTGGTTGAGTAATGAAGTTCCAAAAAAAGCTTTCCCAAAACATCAATCTCCTGACCCTAAAGCAAAAAGCAGAAGTGGTAAGCCTTTGGTCGATTTATCACGCATATACTATCTCAATCTCAAAAATAATATAACTGTTGACCAAGCTTTATCTGTTTTAAAAGGAGATAAAACTTTAGAATATGTATCGCCCATTCATATTCCACAGCCTTTATTTATGCCTAATGACCCAAGTATTACTTCTACAGACCCCGATTATAGCCAATATTATCTTGAAAAAATCAAGGCTTATGAAGCATGGGATATTCAACAAAGTAATCCTTCTACAGTGATTGGTATTATTGATTATGGTTTCAGAACTACTCACGAAGATTTAATTGGTAATCTGCATCCAGATTATATAGATTTAGGCAATAATGATTTCAATTTGAGCTTACCCCACCCTTTTAGTTATCATGGTGGAGCTGTGGCAGGAGTGGCTGCTGCCACTCCCAACAATGGCATTGGTATTGCTGGTGTGGGCTATAATAGCCGTTATTTGCCTGTAAAAGCCATTACTGATGCTCTAAATATTTTTCGTTTTGATGCTGCTGTCATTTATTTGGCAGACAGAGGGGTACAAGTTATCAATATGTCATTTGGATATGCTGGCAATCCTGATGAATATTGGGAAGATATTGTAAACTATGCTGTTATCAATAAAGATGTTGTGATGGTGGCTGCTGCTGGTAATGATGGAAATACAGGTCGTTATTGGCCTGCAAGTTACAAAAACGTGATTTCTGTAGCAGGAACAACCTCTTCGGATACCAAATGGAGTGGAAGTAATTACAATTATGAAGTAGATATCACTGCACCAAGCGAATTTATTCATACTACTTATTATAATTGTTGTGCATATTCAGGAGCATTCAATAATAATAACTCATATATCCCTGCTTTGAGCTTCAATATGAGTGGAACGTCTTTTGCTGCCCCACAAGTATCTGGAGCTATTGCACTTATGCGTACACAGTTTCCAAGTTTGGATGCTTTTCAGGCTATGGAACGAATCATTGCCACTTCTGACAATATTGATGCCTTGAATCCCAGTTTCGCAGGACAAATGGGAAAAGGCAGATTAAATGTTTTTAGAGCCGTTTCAGAAACCAATGTAAAGGCTATACATTCAGAAAATCAAAGGTTTATCAACAATACTGACCCTTTTGCTTCATTTCAGGCTGATTTGGCAATGGATTTTAAAAATTTGCTCTCTCCTACTTCCAATTTAACAGCCACTCTGAGTAGTCTTTCACCTTTTGTAACAGTAATTTCTAGTACTGTCAATTTAGGTGTGATGAATGCCAATGAAATAAAAAACAATATCACAACACCATTTAGAATCCAAGTTGCCCCTAACACCCCTTACAATACTGAGATTGTTTTAAGAATAGATTATCAGGATGGGGCTTTTACAAATTATGAATACTTTAAAATCGTTGTCAATCCCGATTATGCTCATATAGACATCAATGATTTGACGCTTCATGTAGGTAGAATGGGGAAAATCGCAGAATATTTCTATCCATACAGAAAAAGTGTAGGCTACAACAATGCTGGTGATTATACTACCATTGCATACGCAGGAGGTTTGATACTCAGCACACACCAAGATTCTCTTGTTAATTCTGTTCCCAATTATACAGGTGGTACTACATCAGACTTTGATACCTCTGGAGTTAATTCATTTACTATTTTTAAAGACAATACTTATCAAGAAATAAAGGCAAATTTTAAAGACAATATTGCAAATCGTCCCAAGCTCAAAATTCAGAAAAAGGCTTATGCCTACCAAGCAAGCCCTAACAATAAGTTTATCATTGTCGAATATGATATAACCAACGATTCCACCCGAACCATTCAAAACTTGTATGCTTCTGTATTCACCGATTTTGATTTATCTACTTATACTCAAAACAGAGCAGATTGGGACAATACACTCAAATTGGGTTATGCCTATCATAGTTCAGGAAATTTGTATGCGGGTATCAAGCTTTTGACTACTCAAACACCTAATTATTATGCATTTAACAATAATGGTAGTAGCAGTTCTTTGAATTTGTATGATGGTTTTACTAAAACAGAAAAACATACAGCCGTTTCAAATGGATTGGCTCGTACACAGGCAGGTACAAGCGGATTGGGTACGGATGTTTCTCTTGCTACAGGAGGTACTATTACCAATTTAGCACCCAATGAAACACGCAAAATTGCCTTTGCGTATGTAGTGGGAGATAATCTTACAGAGCTACAAGAAAACGCTCAATTTGCACAAGATAAATTTATTGAAGTAAATACCACTCCACTGCCCAATATAGCCAGTTTGCTTACAGTTTGTAATCAGGGAAGTATTACTTTAGCACCCAATAATGGTGTTTTATTTGATTTTTATGATAGTTTTCCGCTTACTACACCTATTTTTTCAGGAAGTAGTTTAACATTAAATAATCTTATTAATAATCAAACCATTTATATTGTTGGTAAAGATAAACTTTATCCCAGTACTACCAAAACAGTCAATATTCAAGTAGCACCTCTACACAAAGCCCAAATTGTTGCTACTCCATATTTAAGAACCGAATGGTTTTTTGAAGATTACAGTACCAATGCTACAAATTCTATTTGGGATTTTGGAGATGGCTCAACGGGCACAGGTAAATATGTAAGGCATACTTTTCCAACTACTCAAAATTATACCATTAAATTAATCAGTTCTAACACTTTGGGATGTATAGATTCTACAACCAAAACCATTAGTGTGGTAGCTTCATTGGATAAAGATTTAGAAAACATTATTGTTTATCCAAATCCTACTGAAAACAAAGTATTTATAAAAGGAATTGTGAATATTCAGTGGCAATTGCAAAATGTGTGGGGAAATATTGTACTAAAAGGCAGAGAAAATGAGTTTGATTTAAAAGTATTACCTTCTGGCTTGTATTATTTACAGATTAAAAATCTTTCAGGTAGTATAAAAACATTTAAAATTGTGAAAAAATAAAAGAAGTATGACATACTTGCCCCGTATAGCCTCTTTGGAGGATGAATCTAAGATTTTGACACTTTATAAAACTGTTGCAAGGATTTCAGGTGGTATTGCTCGTATAGAATCAGAAATCACAGAAAGTTATATCAAAAATAATTTAGAAAAATCTTTAAAAACAGGTGTTTGTTTGGTTATCCCTCACCCAGAAAACGAAAAAGAGCTGATAGCTGAAATACATTGTTCTAAATTAGAACCTCAGCTTTTCAAACATACACTTTCAGATTTAACCATTGCTGTTCATCCTGATTTTCAAGGGAAAGGTGTAGGGAAAGCTATCTTTATGCATTTACTTAATCATATAGAAAACTCTCGAACTGATATTTTGAGAGTAGAGCTTATCACAAGAGAGAGTAATCAGAAAGCTATTACATTCTATCAAAAAATTGGATTCAAAATTGAAGGCAGATTTGAAAATAAGATTATCAATCCTGATGGTACTTTTGAAGCTGACCTTCCTATGGCTTGGATGAATAAGAATTTTAAAATATAATAAAAATCCTCTTTTCATCAAACAAATTTGCTCTCTGATAGTTACCTTAAAAAAACTGTCAGTTATGCTAAAAAAAATAATTGTAATACTATCGTCCATTTTATTATTCTTCATTTTAGCAATAGGTGGTATTTCTTGGTATTTATATAAAAATCAAGAAGTTATTGCAGATTATGTACTCAAAGAACTGAATAGTAAACAAAAGGGTTATACAAAATTAGAGAAAGTCAATGTAGATTTGCTTACCAACTTTCCTTATATCTCTATTGACCTCAGAAATGTAGTTTTCTATCCTTCTAAACAAGATACACTGAAACCTATCTATAAAATTCAGGATATATATTTGGGTTTTAGTTATACAGATGTAGCTGCTGGAAATTATAATGTCAAAAGAATTACAGTCAAAAAAGGTGAATTACATATTGAACGCTACGAAGATGGAAGTATTAATTTGTTATTAGCCAAAGCCATTGATAATCAGAAAACTGACACTAGTAAAATTGGCAAAAAACTCTCTTTTGATATCAAAAAAATCACTTTAGAAGATCTTAAAATTACTAAAAAAGATTTTGGACAAAAGTCTTTTGTAGCTGTTCATTTTCAAAAATTAAAATCATCTGTGAAACTTACTGATAAAATGGTTTCTAATCATATTGAAACAAAGTTTGAGCTTTTAAAGCTCGAAATTGAAGATTCTATTTGGTTCAAAAACAAACATTTGCATTGGGAAACAGATTTAGATTATCATTTTGATAAAAAATTTCTCACCATTCGCCCCAGTCAGTTTGAGTTGGAAGAAGCAGAATTTGCCATCAAAGGAACTGTAGATTTAGCCAAAAACGCATTTTTAGACCTCGATATTTCGGGAAAAAAACCTGATTTCAAGCTTATTACATCTTTTGCTCCACCCAACATTTATGAAAAACTCAAAAATTATAAAAATGAAGGAGAAGTTTATTTTAAGGGTAAAATTGTGGGAGAAGCCATCAATGGTATGCCTAAAATAGATTTGGAGTTTGGGTGTAAAAATGCCCAATTTATCAATCCTGACATAAAAAATAATAGTATCAAAGATTTAAATATATCAGGTTTTTTCACGAATGGAGCTAAACGAGATTTAACCACCTGTGAATTGTATGTAAAACAAATGAGTGCTAATCCTTCTGATGGTACTTTCAAAGGTAGTTTTCATATCAAGAATTTTGCAAACCCCTATGTTTCTGTAGATGTTCATTCTAATTTAGATTTATCTACGCTTCAAAATTTCTTCGATATTCCTGCACTGAAAGGCTTGCAAGGCAGACTTATCATAGATATGACCGTAGATGAACTTTTAGACTATAATGATGTTCCAACTACTTTAGGAAAATTAAAAGATGGTACAGATAGTCGTCTGATTCTCAAGAATATCAAATACAAGCCTTCTTTCTATCCCTATCCCATTTTATTAGATGGAGAAGTAGATATTATGGATGGCAAATTGGTTTTAAAAGAGTTTATCACTAAAATTGGAACATCAGACTTCAATATTAAGGGTGATATTAGCAATCTCGCAGCATTTTTACATGGACAGGAAGCTGAAATAGATATGAATTTGATGGGTTCATCCAAACTGATAGACTTTACAGCACTGACAGGCAACAAAATAGATGAGCAATTACAAGACTTAAAGTATAATTTAGAGTTCAAAACGTCTTCCAAGTATTTAAAAGGTACACATGGTATTCCTCAAGGAGAATTTTTTGTTAAAGATTTATTTTTCAAACTCAAAAATTATCCCCATGCCATTCACGATTGGCATATTGATATTATCATAGATGAACAAGAAATGAAAATGAAACTCTTTGAAGGTGAATTAGATGAAACAGATTTTCACTTGTTTGGTTATATCAAAAATTATAATGCTTTGTTTAATGAAGAAAAGAAACAAGAATTGATAGACGCCTCTCTAAGTTTTAAATCTAATCATATCAAGTTTAAAGATTTATTCACCTACAAAAACACCAACTTTTTGCCCAAAGATTACCAATCTGAAACCATTGATAATTTTATTTTGGATGCTTCTTTGAAAATACCAGCAAATAATATATTGAATAACAAATACTTTGAAAATACCACATTGAGTCTTCGAAAATTTGATGGCGTTTTTAAAGTTCATAATTATGGTCTCAGAGAAATTGGGGGCGATTTTATAGCCAAAGCAGGAGGCATGAAAATCAGTAATTTTCATGGTAAAATTGGTAAAAGCGATTTTGTCATTGACGTTGATATAGAAAGTGTGGCAAAACTCATGGCTTCTGATTTTAAAGGAAAGAAAGTAATTCAACTGAAGTCTAACATCATGGATTTGGATGAACTTATGGAAATTCAAGGAAAAACATCTCAAACCACAGAACAGCCCAAAACAACAGAACAACATGCAAAGGCTTTCAATATTTTTGATATTCCTTTTCCAAATTTAGATATCAAAACCAATATTGGAAGATTTAAATACAAAAAGTACAATTTTTCTCAGTTCAATACAACCTTACGCATACAACCCAATCATTATGTTTATGTAGATCAATTAGATATGCAAACAGCAGGTGGTCAGGTAAATATCAATGGTTATTTCAATGGTTCAGACCCTAAGAAAATCTATTTTAAGAGTACCATCAAAGCAGGTAACTTAGACTTGGATAGAGTTTTCTATAAAATGGATAATTTTGGACAAGATTATTTGGTCAGTGAAAATGTACATGGAAAAATTACAGGCACTATTCAGTCTAAAGTACTCATGCACCCCGATTTAGTTATCAATCTGCGTGATACAGAAGCTCATATCGAAGCAACTATCAAAGATGGTAAACTTACGAACTTTCCACCCTTCAAAATGATGGATAAATTTATGGGGGATAAGAATTTAGAAGATGTTCGCTTTGGAGAATTAAAAAATATTTTAGATGTAAAAAATGGAAATATTTCTATTCCTAAAATGGAGATTAGTTCTACTTTGGGCTATATGATGATTTCAGGAAATCAAAACTTTGATAAAGATTTAGCCATGAAATACACTGTTGAAGTGCCTTCGTTTGTCATTAAAGATGCTATGTGGAATTATCTGTTCAAACGTAAGAAAAAGCCAAGCAGAAACGATATTGAAGAAGTAACCGAAGGTTCAATTATTTCATCTGAAGACAAAAAAAGTAAACGTTCGGCTGTTGTAGATATTTTTGGTAATCCTGATAAATTTGATTTTGATTTTCAGGGATTTAAAAAGAATAAAAATTAATTTTCTTACTGAAAACATTTGGCAAAAAACGCCTTCAAAGGCTCTGTAATGGCTGTTTCGTTGGGTGCTCCAATGGCATCATTAATACCCTCGTGGTCGTATTGGCTGCCATTGACCTGACTGACGTCCACACCAACCGAACTTAATTTACTGATGAAGGTATCTGCAAAACCTATTCTGGTTGCTGAACCTCGTTTAGCTACAAAAAACTTTGGATATACTCTACCTGTAAATAAATGATTAATGGGTGACGCTTCCTGCCATGTAGCAGAATTATTGCCAAATGCATTCAGATAGACAGCCTCCCCTTCATTTCCTTGTATAGATACATCATAGCCTTCTGTGTCTATACTGGCAACACCTTTTAGTGTATTAACAGGCAAACCTAAAGAGGGTAAAAACTGATTGCTTGTACCTGTCAGAGATACCAAATGAGCACCAGCACTATGCCCTAAAAGAGCTATTTTGTTTTTATCTCCACCATAATTCCCAATATTATCATACACCCATTTAACAGCATCAGCTACATCTATATTATGGATTGGATATTTGATACTAGCACTTGTGCTGAGTCTGTAATTAATACTTACAAAAATATACCCTAAAGAGTTAAACAAGTTTACTTTATTGGTAATTTGGTTGGCTTTATCTCCTACTTGCCATGCTCCGCCATGTACATACACTACAATAGGCTTATTAGAAGGCTCTTGAGAGTAATAGTATAAATCCAAACTTAGTAGATTTGCATCTACTCCATTTATTGATTTGTAAGCAATTGTAGTTTTAGTATAAGTTGTTGGGGTGGGTATAGGGTCTGGTGTTTCTTTTTTCGTACAAGCTATTAATAAGCTCAATATTCCAATCAAGAAGTATGTATATCTCATAAACTGAAAAAGGGAAAATGATACATTTTTTATACATAAGACTTCTTTTTGGAAAAAAGGTTTAATCAATTTGATAACTTTTCTTTGCATCATAATGAGATACAACCTAAAACTCACATCAGTATTTATAATTTAATTCCTTGCTTTAAAAACTTTAACTTTATTACTTCATAAAAAAAGATAAACATAAAAATTAAACTTGTTAGTATATTATATACCCCCAATGTTTTATCCATTGAAGCATAAAAATATGTATAAAAATAATATTCTGAAAAAATCAAACAGGATAACAATAAAATGAAAAATACTCCCTTTTCTATTTTTATTATAAAATAATAAGGTAAAATGAAAATTAAAATAAGTGGTATAGTATGAAATAATACAAAAGTTATATAACCCAATGTGTTCATTAGTATCTCAAACGAAGTGTCTGAATTTTCAATCACATTTGTAAAGAACCTATTATCCATAAATGCGATAATAAAGAAGAATGCAAGGTACTTTATGATTAAAAATAGAAGCGTGTTTTTTAAATTAATTTTAAACATTAGTTTATTTTATAAAAGATAGCATTATAAATTAGAAAGATATTTTAATCAATTCGATAACTTTTCTTTGCACTTTCAATTTGCCCTATTTCAGTTGTTGTTTCAGGGTACAACCAATAGCTGGGTGCTATAATTTTCTCTACTTTTAGAATATCTATTTCAATTACTGCCAAAACAGGAAAACGTTCTGTAGCTATTTCTAAAAGAGGCTTAGCTTTTTCTAAAAATAAGGAATGTGTTTTTTCATAAACTTGAGCCAATCCTTTGAGTTTATAGCCTTTCTGAACCAACACATCGACAAAGCTTACACAAACTTTGTTGTTTTGCTTGATATTCTTGATACTCTGAGGGGATGCAATATGAGCTATCAGCAACGTATTATGCTCTGAATAGGTGAAAACTTCTTTGGGAGAGACATTTGGGAAGTTATCTGTGTCAGTAGTAGCAAGCCAACACAAAACACTCTTATGAATGTATTTTTTTACTTCTTCGTTCAGCATACATCATTTATTTTAAAGATTATCCCAAAAATAAAAATTGTGTTCTGTATCCAATACAAAATCTGTTGCTGGGTATAATTGATTTCCAACTGTATTGTCTTTGGCTGTTTCAAGCATCAAGCCACAAGCATTTGTTTCTATACAAAGAGTTTTACTGGCTTCTATCAGCATTTTAGAAATCCCAGTATTTCTATATTCTTGTTTTACATATAAGTCGTTGAGTAACCATAACCTTTGCATACGAGTAGAAGAAAACAAAGGATATAATTGTACAAAACCTACAATTTGTTCTTCTTGATTATCAAAAGCAATATAAATCACAGACTCGTTGTTTTCCAAACGAGCCTTCAAAAACTGTTTAGCTTGTTCTATATCTGACTCTTTTTTATAGAAGATTCTATACAAATCAAACACATGAGCTAAATTTTCCAAATGATTTATCGTAGCTTTCTGAATGTTTATCATTTTTAGCATGAATTACATTTAATTTCTTGTAAAAAAAGATATTTTGTCATTATCAAATATGAAATCCTCTTTCACCATCTCCTGAAGATGTTTAGGCAATCTTAAATCTTTGGGTGTAATAATGTAGTCTATTTTATTTTCATGGATAAAATCCTTTTGACTTTGATTGATGGTTAAAAAATGCCCCATTTTTTTTTGATTTTCTACATATTTATAAAAAGAGCTATTAGTCAATAATTCGTAGTCCGACAAAGCATATTTTTGAGAAGTATCAATGTTCATTTGATGAATGGAGATATCTATTGTATCTGCATTGGGAAATAAGTAAAGGATATACTGCCCCAAGAAAGAAAGTGTCGTATTTTTACTAAAATATGAATTGTAATTTTTAGCATGATTGAACGAAACAGCTATTTTGTTTTTATCAACTATTTTATTTTTTAGGTATTCAAATTGAGCTGTGTTTATTGGGTTATTTATCTTTTTTTCATATATTTTAAAAACCCCTACCATACAAATCATCATTATGCCCACCTGAAATATAATTTTATAACGAGATTTTGACACTTGTTTGTATGCATATACAAGAATAATCATCATCAATGTATTGCAAATAGGCAAAGCTATATTGGAAAACAGTTGAACACTGTCAGGAATTTTATAAAAAAATGCCCAAGTAAATAACGAAAACAGTAAAATAATAGGAATAATAATTGTATAAGCTGAATCTATAAAAAAACTTTTTATCCTTTTTATAAAAATAAAACCCATCAAACAAAAAGGTAGATATAAAATAAACATCTGAATAAGCGTTCCAGCAATAATATTAAATCTAGTTTTCAAACCTGAAAATATATCAATAGAAGCTGATACACTTTGGATGGTATCAGAAAATAATCCATAAAATACCAACAAACTTATAATTATGATACTCGAAGCAATAATTTTTTGAATAATAAAATAGTGATGGCTTTTATAAACAAAAAAAACTATACATAGATAAAACATTAAAGAACTAAGTATGGCTGGAGCTGTAGGCGTATATAAAATTGGCAGACACAATAGCCAAAAAAATGCTTGATTAGGCTTATTTTTAATTACCTGTAACATGCAAGCAATCAGAAAAATAAATACAATGGTTAGTTTATTCTGATTCCAAATACTAATGTTAAAGGTACTGGCATATTTTAAAACATGAATGTCTTTATACACATCAAAATAAAAACCTTTTAAAAACAAACACAAAAAACAAATAACTGATAACCAATAACTTATTTGAGGATGTATGTATTCAGCAATAGCACAAAAGCCCAACCATGTTACAAAAATGAGTAACGGATATGTAATGAATAACAATGTATGCAAGTGGGATAGTTGAAATATATATGATATACTACCATTCAGCCAAAGTTCAAAATAATGATAAGGTGTAACTTTTTCATTTGGGAAAAGAGGGTCTGCCCAATAGTTTTCAACACCATGATGCACCAAACTATAAGAAACTTTTGAGTAATAAATGTAGTCAGCAGTATAAGGGATAAAAATATTAGAGCCTTGATGAGTTTCAAGACCAATTAAAACAAATATAAAACTAAGTATCAGAAAAGCATATATAAATCTTATGGGCTTAGGGTCATATATTTTGTCTTCTAAAGGTGTGTCTATTCTTCTTCTAAAAAAATAAATGAAAACAAGTAGTGGTATGAGTGCAACTAATACAGTTTTTCCTTTTGTAAATACAATGCTGCTGATAAGTGTAAAAACAACTATCCCTATGAATATCTTAAAAAAAATGCCATAAGAAGTATAATTTTCAAAAGGTGTTTTAATCAATTTAATGGCTGTAAGACCTAAGAAATAAAACACAAATACACATAATAATAAGATAAAATAGTATTTTATTAATAAAAACATTGATATTGTAATAATTTTGATATTATTTGTAAAAGTAATACTATTTTATTAGCCGTCAAGTTCATTCATCGTGAAAAACAATTATTTCATCGAATATTATAAAAATTTATTCTACATACAACACTAAACCTTTAAGGTACTCTCCTTCAGGGTGATAGATATTGATAGGATGGTCTGTGGGTTGAGTGAGTTGGTGAATGATGCGTACATTTCTGCCTACATCAGCAGCAGCTCCAAATACAATTTTTCTAAACAAATCCCTATCCACACTTCCCGAACAAGAAAATGTAAAAACCAATCCTCCTTTTTTTACTTTCTTAAATCCCCACATATTAATTTCCTTGTAGCCACGTGAGGCATTGGGTACATTTTGGGCTGTTTTGGCAAAAGCTGGTGGATCAAGAACTAAAATATCAAAATAATTATCAGGCATATTTTTCAGATATGCAAAACAGTCTTCTGTAACTGTCTGATGATTTGGATATTCAGAAAAATTGAGTCGTACATTTTTCTCCGCCATTTCACTGGCATCCTTAGAAATATCTGCTGAAACTACTTCTTTTGCCTCTCCTGCTACTGCATATACACTAAAACCACCTGTATAGCCAAAAGCATTCAAGACAACTTTATCTTTAGAATATTTTTTGAGTAAATCACGATTCTCTCTTTGATCTAAGAAAAACCCTGTTTTCTGTCCTTTTTCTACATTTACCCAAAACTTTAAACCATTTTCTGTAATCAAAATATCCTCTGTATAAGGCTCAGTAGCCCAGCCTTGTGGTACATTGATTTGCTCTAAACGTCTGCTGTTATCTTTGGTTTTCAGGTAAATATGTTTGATGCCTATTTCTAAAAGTGTATCTATCAATACTTGATAAAACAACTCTACTCCTTTATGCAATACTTGTACCGAAGCCGTATGATCATACACATCTACTATCAACCCTGGCAAAGAATCCCCTTCAGCATGTAATAATCTATAAGCATTGGTATGACTATTTATCAGATATTTTTTTCGTAAATCATAAGCTTTGAGTATCTTATCACGCCAAAAAGCATTATTTATCTCAATTTCTTGTGATCCAAAATAAAATAATCGGGCAACTATCTGATTTTTAGGAGCATAAAAACCATACGCCAACAAATTGTTTTTATTATCTGTAACTCTGATAATATCACCCAAATCAGCATTTTCAGGCAATTCTTTCACAGCCCCAGAGTAAATCCAAGCATGTTGGTTGAGGATAGAGCGTTCTCTTCCAGATTTTAAAACAAGTGTAGGATACATATTCAATGATCAATTGCTAAATTATTTAATGGTGAATAGTTCAATAACTATTCATTGTTCAATGACAAAAAGTTATCTAAGATTTTCTCACCTACTTTTCCGCTTTTTTCAGGGTGAAATTGTACTGCATAAAAATTATTTTTGTGTAAAGCAGCACTGTATGGGTGTACATAATGGGTTTGTGCAATCGTATCTACGCCCAATTCTGCATAAAAACTATGAACATAATACACATAGTCGTTTTCTTGTATATTGGAAAATAAAGGTGATTTGAGGGCGTGAATATCATTCCAGCCTACATGAGGTACTTTATGATTATCCGAAGAAAATTTACAAACTTTCAAATCAAAAATCCCCAAACAATTGGTATTATTTTCTTCAGAATGTTTACACATCAGTTGCAAACCCAAACATATTCCAAGTACTGGTTGTTTAAGACTTTTAATGATATTGTCCAAATTCTTGGCTTGTAGAAAATGCATAGCAGAGCTTGCCTCCCCTACACCAGGGAATATCACTTTATCAGCCTTAGAAAGCTCTTCTTGGTTATTTGTTAAAATAGCCTCAACCCCTAAGCGTTCTAAAGCGTATAAAACAGACTGGACATTTCCTGCATTGTATTGAACAATTGCGACCTTCATAAAATCAGGAAAAATGAAATAAAACTTAAAAAATATTTAGCAAAAAAACAGTATATTTTCACAATCTCCAAATTAGAAACAAAAACCTTTAGAAATTATAAAATCAATGATAGAAATTTTTGAGACAAAAGATGGCTCTAAAACATTGCTAAACACAGCATTGAATGAAACCTATCATTCTCGTTTTGGGGCAATACAAGAGTCTATCCATGTGTTTATTGAAGCAGGACTAAAGACTTATTTACAACAATTTCCTGAAAATCAAAGTGTTCATATTTTAGAAGTTGGTTTTGGAACAGGCTTAAATGCTATTCTTACGTTGCAAGCTATTCAAAACACTTCTTATTCTGTATATTACGAAACGCTTGAAACCTACCCACTTCCATTAGAACAAGTAGAAGAATTGGGTTATATTGAGCAAATTGGTGATAAAAGTCTAAATGATTATTTTCAGAAAATACATACTTGCAATTGGGATGAGCCAGTCCAGATTCATGAGCAATTTATCCTTCACAAAAAAAAGCAACATTTAGAAACTTACCAAACTGAAAAAGACTTTCATATAGTCTATTTTGATGCTTTTGCACCCAATGTACAACCTGAACTTTGGACACTAGAAGCTTTACAAAACTCTACTCAAAAGCTTCTTGAAAATGGTATATTTGTAACTTATTGTGCCAAAGGGCAACTCAAAAGAGATTTAAAAGCCTTGCAATTTCGAGTAGAAAGCCTTGCAGGTCCTCCAGGTAAAAGAGAAATGACTCGTGGTATAAAAATTGTTGTATAAATGTTATCTAAACAAGAAATTATAAACTAGCAAGATTTTTGCTATAAAACAATTCACTATAAAATTATATTAAACCTTATGAAAGTATTTTTTTCTATTTTATTCATTAGCTTTTCATTTTCCCTATTAGCTCAAAAGTTAGATAAACAAGAAGCGAAAGTGTGGAAAGAAAAACTCAAAAATATGAGTATTGAAGAGTTCAAAAGCTTAAATGAAAATATAAGCCGAGATGAAGCCAAACTTGCTCAATATCAAAAAACAACACAAGAGAATAATACACAGGCTCTTTCCAAAGATGATGAGTTGAGTGTATTAAAACAGAAAATCAAGCAACTTGAAAAAGAAACTGCCGAAGTAGATGCTTCAGACAAATCAGACAAAGGGATTGTTTTTAAAGTACAAATTGGAGCATTTGAAAAAGTAGATATTACTGCACAAGCCAATAGCAAAAAAACTGATCTGACAGCTGAAAGAGATAATAACGTAAAAAAATATACTGTTGGATATTTTAGAGATTACTGGCAAGCTGATAAATTCAAAAAATGCCTTCAAAATCAAGGTATTACAGATGCTTGGATTGTTGCCTACAAAGATGGGAAAAGAGTAGATATCAAAGATGTATTAAAAGAAGTTATCTAAATCTTTATTTATCATTTATTTATCAAAACCAGATTTACCTACCATTATGAAATTTATATTCTCACTTTCATTATTATTGTTCATTAGTCATATTACATTTGCTCAGAAGCTTACAAAAGAAGAAAAAGCTGTTCAGAAAGAGTGGGAAAAACGTAAAAAATCCATGACTCCTGAAGAGTTTAAAGCTCTAACTGAGAAAAGAACAAAATTAGATGAGACGCTTAAACAAACAGAAGCTGCTTCTTTGGAAAGTGAACAAGCTTTGGCTCAAAAAACAGCTGAATTAATTACTTTACGTAATAGAGCTACAGAACTTGAAAAAGCTAAAGAAGCTGCAAAAGAGCAACAAAGTATTGCTCAAGTTTCTCCAGAAGATGCTAAAGGTACTTTTTATAAAGTTCAGATTTTTTCTTGTGATGGCAACCCAGACGAAGAAACCGCTAGAAAATATACTTTGGGGCGTTTTAATACTTTAGGTGAAGCACAAAGATTTTTAAAATCTGTACAAAAAATGCAAATAAACAATGCAAGAGTAGTTACTTATAAGAATGGTAAAGCAACCATCAATCCATAATAATGTTTATTAGATTAGCCATTATCTTTGTTTTCTGTTTCAATGTTTTGAGTGTTTCATGCCAAAATGTTAAAAAAACAGGAAAAACAATCAAAGAACGCTTTGAAGTGCCCGCAGGATTTGTACGCATTGAAGCCACAGCAGGCACTTTTGGGGCTTATCTCCAAAATTTTGTCCTTAAACCAGATGGTTCTGAAGTGTATTTATTCAACAATACTCTTAAACCAAACCAAGATGTACATGTTGCCGTACTCGATATTGATAGAGGTGATAAAGATTTACAGCAATGTGCTGATGCTGTCATGCGATTAAGAGCTGAATATCTGTATAATTCTAAACAAACTGACAAAGTTGGTTTCAAAAACTTTGCAGGCACTAACATGGATTGGGTTCGATATGCACAAGGCTATAGAGTAACACAAAAGGGTTATCAGAAAATTTCTAAACCTGATAACACCAAAACAGCTTTCAGAAAGTATTTGGATATGGTTTTTAGTTATGCCAATACTTATACGCTTTCTAAAGAAATGCAGGAAGTTAACCTTTCTAAAATGCAAATAGGAGATGTTTTTATCGTAGGTTATCCCAATAAATTTGGACACGCTGTAATCGTAATGGATATGGCAGAAAACCCAAAAACCAAAGAAAAAGTGTTTCTACTTGCTCAGAGTTATATGCCTGCTCAGGATATTCATATCTTAAAAAATGCCAACGATACTAAAAACCCTTATTGGTACAGCCTCCAAGCCGTCCAAGAAACTCTCCAAACTCCTGAATGGGATTTCCCTGCCAGTTCGTTGAAAAGGTTTTAAAGTTCATTGAGTTTCTTCGACTTTATGAATTCCCAGAAATCCTTTTCCATCCATCCTGTTTTGCTATCAATATCTAATGGAGAAATGAACAATCTGCCTCCACCTTGTACAAACTTAATAAGCCTGCCCTGCCACTTACTAGCATCAGATGATGTATAAACTAAATAAATCTTGTCATCATACCTATACCAGTCAAGTGCTAAACTCATTTTTTCCTCAATATCATTTTGAGTAACACCTTGTTTAGGATTAATATAAATATGTAAGAATTTTTTTTTCATTGTTTATTAGTTTTGGTCTGGTGTAGTATCATCTATATCATTGATATTTATACTCTGATTATTTTCTTGAGTTATTGAGTTTTCACTTAGGCGATGATTTCCTTTATCTTTTTGAGCTGCAATAATCTCTTTTTTCATATTTTCAAGTTTGTCATCTATATTTTTAGGAACAGAAGTTATTGATTTCGCACTTTCCTCAATTTTCTTAACAACATCACTTAATCTTGCAAAATTTTCAGAAGATTGTTGATTTGTTACTATAGAGTAAAATATTGCTATTAGACCCAATACTAAAGATATTAAAGTTGCCGCATTATTGATATAATTAGCTAACTCTTTATTATCTCTTGTTATAAGTATGAAGCCAAAAATTGCAAACAATACTATTACAATAATAACAACCACATAAACTTTTATACTTTTCTCCATTATACTATAATTTATTTCAACTACTGATCCATAAGATAAAAAATCTATCTGTTCCAAACTCTACTCTCCTACAATCAATTTCGTTCTTACAACTTTTCCTTGTTTTGTTTCAATATTTACAATATACAAGCCTTTGGGAAGGTTAAAATGAAGCTTTTGATTGTCTTGTTGCCAAAAACTTACTTGAGTTTTGCCTTGCGTGTCCATTATCCAAACATTTTGTATCTGCTCTCCTTCTATTTTTACAGAATTTTGGGCTGGATTTGGATAAATTTTAAACATTTTCTCTAAATCTTTATCCTCTAAAGCTGTTATTACACTATTTTTAAATACAGGACGTATCATTAAACTCCCCTTAATATTTAAGTCTTGCTCCCAAATACCACTTGTATTGAAGTAAATCTGTGAACTATTATCATTATTAGCATCAAAACCTATGGCTATTAAATCTTCTGTGGTCTGTTGTATACCTACAAAAATAGTGTCTTTCACCTTTAATACTTGAGAACTATCTACAGATATACGAATAAACCCATTAGGAGTATTAGGATAACGAACTTGTACAGAACGTTGAAAAAGCACTTCTTGGTTTCTTCCTCCTACAGTTTTCCATACCGAAAGTACAAAAGTCTGACTAGTTAAATCTTTTACAAAAGGAACGATATTGATATCCACATCTGTGAGTTGAGCTTCTTGAGCTATTGGAAATTTTACAGCTATTCTACCCAAACGTTGATTCACGCCTGCTACATACTCAGCTTCACCATCATCATAGGCATAATAATCGTCTAAAACAGTTGTATGCACAATTGTATCATTATTTCTAAAATCTATGGGTGGAATAAAGGTATTATTATCGCTCGTATTTACCTCCAAACGAGTTTTTAAAATTGCTTTGGTTGTATTGGCAGGCAATGTTGGCATTTGTGGAGTTGCTTCTAGTCTAAAATCTTCATTGGTGAAAATAAGAGGAGCATTAGAAGAAAGTGCTGTCAGTGGTAAAGTAGCCACTGTGGTATTGGTAATAGCGTCCAATACTCTACACTGATACGACAATACTCTAAATGTAGCATCCAAGTTTTTCAGTCTAAAAGTAATTTTGTTATTTAAAAACTGATTAGGATTGCTATTTTCAAAAAAGTGTTTTGCTGGTATGGCAGTATAGCCTTTAAAATAAGACCCTATACTTTGTGTAGTAGCTATATCGGGGTATGTAGTATCTGTAAGACTTCTATTTTTATTCAAATAAACATAATCTATATGCCACACATCAAAATTTCCTGAAAGTTTTCCATAACGAACGAAACGAAATTGAAATTTATCATGAAAAAATGTCGTTTGATTAATAGGCAAAACTACTTGTTCAAAATTGGGAGTAGGAGGGTTATTTCCCTCTTTTTGCCAAATTGTTTGCCAAGTATTATCAGCATTTTTAGCCTCCAAACGCAAGAAATCCTCAGGGTCAGGTTGTTCGCCTAAGCCTTGAGCTTGCCAAAAAAAACTCAAGTGTAGATTGTCACTAACTGTAGAGGTACTTAAATCTATCTCTTGGGTTGCCAAAGTGTCAGAAAAACCTATGGCTTGTGGAGAAGTAAAATTATATACTCTGCCAAATTGATTATAACTATCCAATGTTGCTACTCCTCTACTTATAGGGTTGAGAGCCACACCATTGGTAATAGTTGTTCCTTTATTGACCCATAAATTTCCATTTATACTATTTCCCAAAAAATCATCAAAAAATGGAAGTACAAGTGGTGTTGCTCTCTCCACAATATTCTTATTCAACACTTGGGAGTTTTGTGTAAAAGAATGTAATTTAATCTGACATTCAGCTACAATACCTTTAAAAATAAGCAATACTACAATATATATAATTTTCATGGAGTTTTATAGATAATATACAAATCGTAAAATTAAGAATTTCTACGGTTTTAGAGCAATTTTTACGCCAAATAAAAAACTGAAAAAAATTGTGTTTTATTAGAAAAAAAAGTACATTACACAAAAAAACATAACAGCTTTATGGACATCATCAAATCCTTACAGAAAATAGCAGACGAACTAGGTGGTAGTTTCACCGAGTACTCTAACAACAATTTAATTGTAACTGTGCCTACAAGTGATGGAAGATTTCAAGGCATCACTACATATATTTTGGAGCATGAAGGAAAAAAAGTATTGGAAATAGCCTCTCGTGTATGTGATGCGGACTTACCAGACATCAATTATAAAAGTCTTTTGGAAATGAACCAAGACTTGACTTATTCTAAAATTGTTATTTTTGATGGCTATATTCAACTTGCTTCAGAGGTAATTGTTGAGCATATCAATGAAGTAATATTAAAAGACATTGTTGAAGAAATTGGTCATACAGCTGATACAATTGAGTTTAAACTTACAGGTAAAGATGTTCATTAACTAAATTTTTCATATTCTTAATTTTTTATCGAAAACACTTTCTTAACACTTAGGAAAGTGTTTTCGATTTTTTGTTTAGTTTTTTATTAAAAAAGTTAAACAAAAAAATCAAACCTCATGTTTAAATGTATAGAGTTTAGAATATATGACAGTCAATTAAAAATAGCACGTTTTTTGTAAAATCTTTGTTGTAGAAATTAAACACCTAAATGAAAGTAAAAGTATCTCGAAAAGAACATTTCAATGCTGCACACCGTCTCCATAATCCTGCTTGGGATGAGCAGAAAAACATGGAAGTTTTTGGAAAATGTAACAATCAATACTATCACGGTCATAATTACGAATTGATTATAGAAGTGGTAGGAGAAATTAGCCCAGAAACAGGTTATGTCATAGATATGAAAGTATTATCCGACATTATCAAGGAACATGTAACCGACCGATTTGACCATAAAAATCTAAACTTAGAATTAAATGAATTTAAGAACCTTAACCCCACTGCCGAAAATATTGCAGTGGTTATTTGGAATATTTTAAGACAACACATTCAACCACCATACGAACTCAAGGTAAAACTTTATGAAACAGAACGAAACTTCGTTGAATACCCTGCCTAAAAATTGGACGACCGAAGACTTGGGCGATAACCATGTAGCTACTTCTTTAGAGACACCTCTCAGAGAAGACGCTTTTGAACTAGATGATGACCTAAAAATAGAATTAATAGAGAAGCACTTTAAAGAGATTATGCATATTTTAGGTCTAGACTTAACAGATGATAGCCTAAGCGGGACTCCACACAGAGTTGCAAAAATGTATATCAAAGAGATCTTTAGTGGTTTAAACCCAGCCAATAAACCAAAAATCTCTCTTTTTGAGAATAAATACCAATATAATCAAATGCTTGTTGAAAAAGATATTACATTCTTTTCAAACTGCGAACATCATTTCGTACCCATTGTAGGGAAAGCTCATATTGCTTATATTTCTAATGGACAAGTGATTGGTTTATCCAAACTCAATAGAATTGTGCAATATTATGCAAAACGTCCACAAGTACAAGAACGCCTTACCATGCAAATAGGTAAAGAGTTACAAGACATTTTACAAACTGACAATGTAGCTGTTGTAATTGATGCTAAACATTTGTGTGTATCTTCAAGAGGTGTACAAGATGTAAATAGTGCAACTATTACAGCATTTTACGAAGGAAAATTCAAAGAAGAAGCTACCAAAAACGAATTTTTAAAGTATTTATCTCTGGGAACAGAATACGGAATATAAAAAGAAGAAGGGGACAAAAATCCCCTTCTTTTATGCTTTACATTGTTTTTACGATTTAACACAAGCTGATCAACCATAAATACAATATTAATCCTATTATAAACGCTCCTATAACACCCCATAGCAAGAATAACCCTCCTAAAGATATCCCTATCAGAGCTAAAATCCCCCAGTAAACCAGAAAACTAAATAATCCACATAAAAAAATAAAGGTAACCAATCCCGAAACTCCTAAGGAGATGAAGACTGTAATAATTGCAAAAAGAGGAACAATATAAATTACATATAAGATAATTAAAAATGGATTTTTCGGAGGTTTAGTAAGTTCAAACATTTCGACACCCAAAACAATAAATTCCAATGGCTCTTTCAAGAAACAACCTAGTCTTAGAGCTTTCCCTCTTTTGGAATTTATTTTTGGTGCAGGAGTATCAATAGCAATTGATTTCTTCCATTTTAAATGCTTAAGAAATCTTTTATTGTGAATGCTCTTTTGTTGCGGTTTTAATTCAGTATATACTTCATTTTGAGAAGCTTGTACAGACTTAAGAATATTAGCTTTAGATGATTGGGGATAAGATGTTGGGGTTACAGAAATTGTATCTAAAAAAATTTGTTGTGTTTCTCCTGTACGAGATTGTGATTCTATGTGTTGAGCCTGTAAAGAATAACATAAAAAGCCACAAAATATTAATAAAATAATTTTCATACGTTGTATCTTATAGACATATTGCTCAATATAATATTATGTTTTCTAAAAAACAAAAAAGCCCTAACATTTTTTATATTAGGGCTTTTTGCATCATAAACTTTTTATTTTATAATTTGAATACGTTTAGTTATCATTTTATCTTCTGTTTTAATTGCCAAAATGTACATACCTTGAGGCATTTTGATAGATAAAGATTCTTCTTGGCTCACATTGTTTTTTGTCCATATTACTTTACCCAATAAATCACGAACCTCAATATGAGTATTTCCAGCAGTTTGTTCTTTCATACGTACTGTAAATGAGCCTGTATTTGGATTTGGATAAATTTCTGCATAACGGTTGGCTTCATCTTCAATGGCTAATGGAGTTACTGTAATGCTTGCATTAGTTGTACCGTTTGCACAGCCTTGTGAAGAAGTGGCTGTAAGTGTTACGGTATAAGTACCTGCATTGGCATAAGTGTAAGTAGGATTTGCATCTGTGGATGTTCCACCATCACCAAAATTCCAAGTATAAGTACCCGCACCAGTAGATGTATTGGTAAATGTTACTTGCAGATTATTGATAGCACTTGTAAATGATGCAGTAGCATCAGGTTTTTGTGTAATTACTACATCATCTGTTTTGGTTACACTATTTTTGGTTACTGAAACAACATAAGTACCTGCTTGTGTTACAGAAAGAGTTTGTGTATTGCCTCCAATAGGTGAACCATTTCGTGTCCAAGCGTATGTAGTTGCTCCTGTAACATTTGCATTTAATACAATAGGGAAACCTGTACTACACACACTTTGATCTGCTCCCAAATTTACTGTAAATGCTCCCACTACTACCCCTGTAATGTTGATATCATCTAAATGAAAATCATAGTCTTGTGTATCAACAACTGTACCTGTACTACCTACAAAAGCAATTTGAATAATTTGCCCATTATATGCTGATAAATCAACTGTTCTTGTATTATCATTCAAAGTATTATCAGGAACATTGCTATTGGCTACACTAATTGTAAGTAAAGTAGTCTGTGTAACACCACAATTTGTAAGAACTATAACCTTAAATGAATCATCGGAACCCATATTATCAGCCGAAGTATTCAAGTAATCTGTCAAAGCTACCTTAAAAGTCAAGTTTCCCCCACTACCCATCAAGATGAGAGGACTTACAATCATGTCATTCTTATGAAAATCGGGATTAGGGGTTGCATCAGAAAAAAGATTAATAACTGCATTTGTACCATTGGTTGCATTAAAACGTGATGTTTGCGTCCAATAAGAACCTACTCCATCACCAGGAGTAGGATAATTCACATCATTTCTTTTTTCATACCAGCCTGCAAATGTACTACTCAAATTAGTTGTGGTACCTGTATATCCTGTAAAATTCACACTAGTTATAGGGGTAGAAGAAGCTCCACCATTCACTGAGACATTTGCAACTGTATTGTTAGAGGTATCCTCATCACCTGTAACTGTAATACTTGGAGCAAACAGATATGTTCCTTGTGTGGTCATATTTACTTGTCCTACTGTAACTTGCTGGCTTTGTCCCGCTGCCAAAGAGGTTACTGTTTGTGAAAGTGTCTGTGTTACAGGACCTGTTACGTTTACTGTAACCTGAATATTAGAAAGTGAACTACTTCCTGAATTTCTGATGGTTATTTTTACATCTTCAGTAGCTGAATAGCAGTTTGTAACATTTTGCAAAGGCGTATCAAATGAAATCAGTTCAGCATCTGTAGTTTTTAGTTCTTTAATCAGAACCTGATCCATATTGATTTCATCACTGAAAATAGGTACACCACTAGTTGCATGCCAAGCCAAGTAATAAATCCCATTTGAACTTACAGTAAAAGTATGTCTTTGGACAACAAAAGTAGCATTGCTGTTTACATCCAGAGGCGTTGAATAACTTGCAGGCGTTGTGTATAAAGAAGTTGTAAAACTACTTGTAGAAGTGCTATTCCCTAATTTTAAACCATAAGATGCTCCACCAGCAGATTTAACTGCAACCTTATAACTTACTTCATACGTTTTACCTGTTTGAAGTTGTAAACAAGGGGTTATGAGCCAATCATCTGCTACTACTGTTTGGTTAAATGAGCCATAATACATGGATGTTGTACCATTTGATGCCAAATTTGTATTAGTCTGCCATTTTCTGCTGGTACTACTTACTGTTTCTGCTCCATCTATAATTGTCCATTGAGCTACTGATGCATCTCCTGTTTCAAAACTTGTGGAGTAAGTAGTTGTAGCATTAATGATTTTCGGGGCTATATTAGTAGTATTTTTTGTTGTAGTATCATTGGAAGAATTTGTGTCACCTACCAATTGTGTTTGTGTAAATATCGTATATGTTCCAATCACTGACATATCTACATTTACAGTTTGTACACTACTTTCTGCTCCAGAAGCAATAGGTCCAGCTACTACTGTATTATAATTGGTTGTTGTACCATTGGTTACAGCTACTTGTACAGGCACATTGGTTAGACTTGTTCCTCCATAATTTTTCACTTTAAAAGTAATAGGTGTTGTTGCTGTAAAGCCACAACCAGATATTGGTACCCCTAAAGCAATGACTCCTGCATCAGCTCCTGCATCTTCAACTTTAATATTATCCATTGTAAAAATCCATACAGGATTATTTCCAGTGTCAGTTCTTTTATAAATGAATTTGAATTTTACATTTTCAGCAGCAGGGTCTGGGTTATCAAAAGAGCTTAATCCTGTTAGAAATGCTGTCATAGATGCTGTTGCTGTATGATTGGCATTTGTAAATGTATGAATATCTGTAAACGTACCTCCATTGACAGATATTTGTATTTTTACTTCTTCACCAGCAGCCAGTGTATAAGACTGATTGAAAGAACTCCCTGTCACTATTTTGTAGTCAAATTTTAGAACAGAGGCAGAAGTAATATCACCAATAGAAGGTGTGATAATTTCGAGTGTGGTAATACCTGCACCTACACTAAAACGATTTGTGCCAAGTCCTTTGGCAGGTGTAGCAGTTGGATTGCCATAGGCATCATTAACTTTCCATTTACCTATGTCGGCACCCGTCCAACCTTGTCCAGAAAGGTATGTAGATGTATTAGAACAATCTCCAAAACAGCTTGTTCCAGCACCATTCACAGATTGAAAATCCTCTGTGTAAGGATATACTTGAGCATTTAGGTTAAATAATACAATTAGCCAAAAAAATGCAGTGTAAAAAATCTTTTTCATAATATTTATTGTTTGTGTTTTGTACAAAAAAATATAAGAATAATTATATTTTCATTTAGACATAAAAAAAATAGCAGACGAAGTTGTCTGCTATTTTTTTACTGAATTTAATCAAATAAAATAATATTACTTTTTTTAGGATTAATCTCCATTAATTTTACTTCAAAAACTAAGTCTTTACCAGCTAAAGGGTGATTGGCATCAATGGTTACAGTTTCTTCACCTACAATAGTCATGACAGCAGGTATTTGACCACCATTTGCCAAATTGATAGCTAATTGAGCTCCTACTTCGATAGGCATACCAGCAGGTAGCTGATTTTTAGGAACTTCAAGTATCATCTCTGCTGAAGCCTCTCCATAACCTTGAGCACAAGGAACAGGAATACTTTTATTTTCACCAACTGCCATGCCTAAGATACCAGCTTCAAAGCCTGGAATCATTTGACCCTCTCCCATAGTAAACTCCAAAGGCTCTCTACCCTCAGAAGAGTCAAATACTTCGCCAGTAGTTAGTTTGCCTGTATAATGCACTTTTACTACATGACCATTTTCTGCTTTTAACATAAAAAAAGGATTAGAATTTAAAAAACAAAGTTAGTATAAATTCTACTTTACACAAAATATTTTGACATAATCTAAGGCTTTACCAGAGCCTCTAACTCCTTAGGAGAGAGTTTGAATAGACATATTCTACCAAAACGACCAGCTACATAAGTTTTACCTACAACAGCCAATCCACCATCAAGGGTAAGAGTCAGATTACCTGCCTGAAAAGTATTAGAAGAGCCAAAATAGCGAGTTTTAATCAGTCCGCCTGTGGTTTCGTCATAAATAAACAGTACCATCTGACCATTTTTGGTGTCTGTAAAGTATAATAATACATTTCTTTGAGCAATGGTAGCTTTTTTGATAATAACACGGGCAAATTTTGAAAGTTCAGGTAAAATATTGCCTCTAAAACTTGTATTGGTGTATGTGCCTGTAGGAGCTACCTCTGCTCTTGTAATAAATACATTTTCACCATCAGCATTGTAGCGAGCCATTGCAAAAGTATTTCCACTAATAGGCGTCATAGCACTGATAGCTGCATCATAGCTATTCCCATTGATAATGCCTTTAGGCTCTGAACCACTTGTACTCAAATCATCACTCATCACAGCAATATTTGATAAACGGAAAGCCGTAAAAAATAAATCATTCCCCCCTCTGCTACCCATCAGCATAGGCAAAGGCGTTCTGATTCTACGCAAATGTCTATCTATCCTTTCTTCAATGAATGTATTGTCTTGATTATAATATTGCTTAGAATTAAGAACACTTCCTCCTGCATTTCCTTTAGCAACTGTAGTATATTGGCTATTTTGCGAATAAGCTACAAATCCATAATTTCCATCAGCTAATTTGTTGGCTGTAAGCGTTCTGATAATATTATATTTTGCTAATTGTTCAGGGGTTTGAGTAGCCGAAAGTCTTACAGGTTTTAAACTATCAGTTTGAGCTGAACAGAAAAATTCGTAACTACTACCATCTGCTGTTGGTAATAGTTCCGAAATAGGCGTTACATAATTATCCTGAGCCAAATATTCCCATTCAAAACGTCCATCTGCTTGTGTTTTCATAAGATATACAGCAGGATAAGGAGAAAACGCAGACCCTGTATATTCGCCCAAAATCAAAAAGCCTCCATCAGCCGTTTGCTTAATGTCTAATGGTGTAAAACTTCTATCAAATTGATTATTTTCATAGATTTTCACAAAAACTTCTTCGGGCTTTACTTCTTTATTTTTAGAAATATCGCAAGCATAAAGTAATAAAGAGGAAAATAATAATATATGTATCCAAGATTTATTCATTTTTATAGATATTAAAATGTCAGGTATTGGAATTTTTCTAAAATTAGGTTGGGCTATCCAACCTTGTACATTTTTGAATTTAATTATCAATGAAAACCACTTTACAGTCTTTTTTTAAATATAATTTCTATACTTTAGATACGAAACTTATGGTTTTACTCTTCTAAATGAAGTTGTTTGTAAGAATTTCATGGGGAAAACACAATAGAATTCCATTGTAATATTTTGAAGTGTCATATCATCCAAAGCATCAAGCATCCCTATCATACGTTGATCGGAGTAGCGGTTTTGACGATTAGTGATATTATTCAAGCCTTGCTTATAATTCAATTCAGCACCCAAACGTACATTTCCTGCATCATAGCTAAATCCACCACCCAAATACCACATAAATTGAGAATTGATAAACAGATTTTTAGCTCCAATAATAGGCGAATCATTTTGAATAGGATTTGTTGCTCCTGATGCAGCATCTCTGCTTTCAATTTCAATGTATTTATCAGCTTTTAGAAGTAATCCGTAACCAATACCTCCTTGTACATAGGGTTTGATTTGTTGGCGTAGAATATCAAAACGAACCATTATAGGCATTTCTAAATAATTGAGTGTAAGCCTGTGGTTATACTGCAAATCTAATATATTATTATCTTGCCCTGTCCACTGATAATTTACTTTATACCCATAATTCATATTGGTATAAGTAGGCTGAAAGCTCGCTGAAAAGTTAGTATGAAAGTTAAAATCGAGTCTTGCTCCTGCTTGTACACCTATTCTCTTAAAGCCTTCATAATCTTTATTGGCTATGAAACCTCCAGTAATAGGTTCTACAATTGCATAACTTTTGAGAGGCAATGCTTTGGAAACATTGATACCTCCATGCAAGCCTATCCACCATTGTGAGTCATCAAAACTTCCTAGAAAGTCTTTTTTGGGTGCTTTGTAGCTTCTGCGTTGGGCTACCAATAAAGTTGGAAGGACTATCAGAATTATTAAAAAAACTATGATTCGCTTTTTCATTTTGGAAAATTAGGTTTGAGAACTACAAAAGCATATTTTTATAGTATAATTTACAATTTAATCAATTTTTTGGATGTTTTAATTTGGTTGGTTTCAAGAGAATAAACATAAGTTCCTGTTCTCAAATTCACCAAATCAGCTATAAAAGTATGCTGTCCTTCATTTTTAAATTCATTCATCAGAGTGGCTACTTTGTTACCTCTCAAATCTCTTAAAACTACTTTTACATGAGACGCAGTGTTGATGTAAAAACTAAAATGAGCTTCTTTCACAACAGGATTTGGGAAAACATCTTCCAAACGATAACGTTCATTCAAGAAGTTATCCAACGGTGTTAGGCTTTCATTGAAAAGCGGAACAGTTAAACTTGCATTATAGTTAGGTAAAATAATAGGTATTTTAGAAGGGTCTACTTCAAACCAATCTTGCAAAATAGTATTAAATACTGTTCTATAATCTGTAATATCACCTGCTGCATCTGAGAGGTTTCCACTTCCCTGAGCTTTGGTAAGGTTTGTATTTTTACCTATTACACCAGGGTTAATTTTATTTCCAAAAACATACATTGGAGCTACTGTACCATGATCTGAACCATAACTTGCATTAGATTTAGCTCTACGTCCAAACTCAGACATTGTTACTGTTACCACTTGCCCCTCAACACCTCTTGCTTTCAAGTCTTCTTGAAATGCCTTCATCGTTGCAAAAATATGATAGGTAAGAGCTGCGTGTCCCCCTAGAGAGTTATCGTAGCGTTCTACTTGATTTACATGGGTATCAAATCCACCCATACGAACCATATAAACTTTAGTTTTACATCCTCCACCTATCAATTGAGCAATAATCTTAAAATTATTGGCAATTGGATTATTCAATGCTCCACTTGGTGCAGAAAGTGGATAACGGCTTGGATAATCAATGGATGTTGCACCACCTTTTTTATACACTTCTTGGAGACGTTTGGCATAATCGTCTGTGCCATCTTCAATACCCAAAATCCATTTTAGTTCTTCTGCATATAAAGACCCATTTAAATTTGCTGGTGGAAAACCTCTGTTATCAATGGATTTTAAAATTTCTTCATCATAACCTGGAAGAGTTGTTACCAAGTCAAAAAAGCTTGCAGGATCAGGAATTGAAATTGCTGTTGGGATTGTATCTTCAGTATGAAAACCTAAAGAAACATCTCCACCACTAAACTCTAGTCCCAAAGGATCTAACATATCAGAATTGGGAAAATCTTCAGGAAATTTGGGGTTTACACCTCCATCACCTTCAAACTCCATCTCCAAAAATCTACCTATCCAACCTGATGTAATAGGGTCATTGTAGCCTACACCTCCAAACCAAATATCTCTACCCTTAAAATGTGAACCATTCATGTTTTCGTAACCTGCATTTTGGATAATATTCACCTTTCCCAAATCATACATTTGTTTGAGAGGAAGCATATCAGGGTGAACACCTAACTGTTGGTCTTCTGGTAGGAAGTTGTCTAATTTTATATATTTTCTTGAACCTGTGTCTGAAATAGCAATATTGGGACGTAGGTTGTAGTATTCTGCATATTGATTGATAGGAATGGTTTGGTTTAGACCATCATTACCACCATGTAATTGTAAAACAACAAGTATTCTATCATTTTTAGAGGCTTTGGCTAAAGCCTGAACCTGTGGAAAGCCATAGAGTTGCTTGAATGCTGTGCCTTCTAAAAAGAAGGTACCTGCTGTAAAAAGAGATGTATTGCGTAAAAATTGACGGCGTTTCATAGGGCTTGAGATTTTTGAGTTGATTTCAAATACTTTTTAAAACAATTGATACTCTGGACTTTGCAAGATAGCACTTAACAATGCTCTCAGAGGCCCTCTAGCATTACTCTCTACAATAGCAGGATTGGCACTATTCCAACCAAAAGCCCAAGCATTGAATCGAGCATCTTGAGCAGGGTCAGCAGGGTTTACAGTGGCAATATCTCTGATGTGATAAAAAGCAAAATAATTAACTCTTTTATCAGTAAGTTCTGTATTTTCGATAGCAAGTGGTAAAAACTCATCCGCCACAAGTTTAGTAAAATCTTTGGCAAGCCTTACCCCTCCTATTATCACAGATTGTGTTGCAACGGTATTGATATTGGGTATTCCACTGTTGTTTTTTGCCCATTCAAAAGCATCAACTGAAAACCCCCATCCATTGCTTTGATTCAGCAAATTTCTGATAAAATTATAACGATTAGCAAGCGTATTGGTTGTTATCCAGTTTCTTGCATAGTTTGGGGCTTGGTGATAAGGTTCATAACCAGCTACATCATAGGGTTCTAAGAAATCCAAGCCCATCAGTAACATTTGTCTATCTATATTTCCCCATTTCATATAGAAATTCATGGCATTGCCTGCTGAAAGTCCTGAAGGTTTGGGCAAACCATTAAGCAAAGTTCCTACATCAAAATATTTGAGTGTGCCTAACACCACTTCCATAGGAGATTTAACCATTGCTCCATCTGTTGAAACACCATCATTGGTTAAGGCTCCCATATCATAAAAATGCTGACTTGAAAGTAAGTTTCGTATAATAGGTGCTATTCTAAACCCATTTGCTTCCATATCTTGGGCAAGTGTACGGATAACTCCATTTTCTACACTTGCAGGAATCTGATGGTGTACAAAAAATCTGTACAAACGTCTTACAAAATATCTACAAGCCACTAATACACCTTGAGCATCTCGTTTAGCAAAAATAGCATCTACCAAATCCACAATTTCCTGATAAGCACTCAAGGGTGTTGGATTTGCTGGTGATGTTATGGTTCTCCCTAAAACAGTTTTTGTACCATTATCATGGGCATAAGCAAATTCTACACCACCTGCAAGAAGGTTTGTTTTTACTTTTCCTGTGGAAAGTCCTGTTGCTGTACTTAAATTGGGAGCCGTAATAGCTGGATTTGTTGAGAAGAAATCATCTGTTGTCCAGCCTGTTAGTACTCTTGCTGCTTCTTTAATGTCTTGTTCTGTGTAATTAGTGTAGTTTCCAGCACCAATTGTATCACCCTTACCTAGGGTAAATAATTCTAAGAGTTCTCTTGCAAAATTTTCATTGGGTAAACCTTTTTCATTGATACGCCCATCTAAGAAAATCAGCATAGAGTTTTCTAAGATCATTTCTCGTATCAAATCTTTGTAATTCTGAAAATTAGCATTACCTCCTCCTGCAAACTCATTGACAAGATATCTACGAAACATTTTACTTTGATGATACACAAAACGGCTACTTCCAACAACTCCTCTTTTGGTTGTGATAACTGTATGTAAGAAAAAAGTGAGTTTTTCAAGAGATGTATTATCTTCATACATTCTACTGAGCCACCAAGCTTTTAGATTATCCTCATTTTTAAAGTCCTCTTCTTCGGGTTGGGGCTTGGTCATTGTCCAGTTCACGCCATCTTCATTGATGGGGTCTGGAGGCATCGTAAAATTTGTAAGATTATTGACAATTCCAACACCTGCCCCAGCAGTGGTTTGGGTGGTTGCTCTATTTGCTCCAAATGTTGCCCTACGAAGTAAATGTTTTGCTTCCTTTAAGCCAAATGTAGATATAATGGGTAATGGCATAGTTGTAGTGAGTTTATAATAGTATAATTATCTTTTTCCAAAAATTTGAGTCCAGTAATTTCCACTTCTACCAACACCCATTTCTGTCATATTAGCATTCATGATATTTTTACAATGTCCTTCACTATTTTTCCAACCCTCAATTACTGCCTCCTCAGAAGTATAACCATTTGCAATATTTTCAGCCCATGTTGTCCAAGCATACCCTACAGCCGTAAGTCTTTGTCCAGGATTTTTTCCATCTTGAGATGTATGAGAGAAGTATTTTTTTGTCTCCATATCTTTACTATGTGCTGTTGCTGACTGTTCAAGTAAGTCATGCCATACAACTGTTGCTACTTTGGGCATGTTGGTACTTCCACAAGTACAACCTGTTGTGCGTAAATTGTTCACTAACTCTAAAAGCTTATTTTTATCAATACCTGTTGTAGGTGTATTTTGCGTTGGAGCTGGGTCTTCATCTTTCTTCTTTTTACAAGAAATTAGAGTAGCTCCTATGAGAATAGCGAATATCAATAGGCTTTTTTTCATGGCTTTGTAACAATTTTAGTAAAATTTGAGCTAAAAAAATAAAAGATGTGCCTCAATAATTAAGATGTACTTTCCAATTAATTTATTATTGAGCTTTAGAAGTTTATACGATTGTTCTCAAAAAAAGTTATGTCTTTTGAGTAGAATATTTTTGAAATTCTATAAAAGCTTCAGGAAGATGTTCTATGATGTCATTAGCTATAAGAGAAAGTTGTCCTATTTTTTTTATAGCCAAGTCAGCTGATAAACCATGTACATATACACCTATACAAGTAGCCTCTAAAGGAGTATAATGTTGGGCTAAAAGCCCTGTGATAATGCCAGTCAACACATCTCCACTTCCACCTGTTGCCATGCCTGCATTGCCAGAAGTATTGATTAAAATTTTTCCATCAGGAGTGGCTATCTTAGAATACGCACCTTTTAAAACAATATAAATATGATGTTTCTTTGCAAAATTTTGTAAAAGTTCCAAACATTCATAATCGTTTTGCCAAGAACCTACAAGCCTTTCAAACTCTTTGGGGTGAGGAGTAAGAATACTTTCTGGAGGTAAAAAAGCTAACCAAGTAGAATTTTCTGCAAGAATATTCAAGGCATCTGCATCCAAAACCAATGGTATTTGGGAGTCTTGGATTAAAAACTTCAGAAATTTTTGTGTTTCTTCGTGTGTACCTATCCCAGAACCTACTCCAATAGCATTATAACGACTATAATTGGGTTTTCCTGAAATATATGTATCTGTCTCAGAGTCCATAAATATGGCTTCAGGGACAGATGTTTGTAGAATAGTATGATTACAAGTAGAAGAAAAAACAGACAATAAACCAGTTCCTGCTCTCAAACATGCTTTTGCAGCCAAAGTAGCAGCTCCTGCTTTTCCATAACTTCCTACAGCTAGCAGGCTATGTCCATAAGAACCTTTATGTGAAAAAGTGGGGCGTGGTTGCAGACGATTGTATAAGCTTGCAATTTCAGGGAATGTGTTGATAAAATACTGACTGTCAATCTTATTTTCAAATTCAGTTAGCAATCCAATATCCAAAACTACCAAATTACCTACATTATTGCCTGTTTGAGGTAATAACATATTGAGTTTGGGTTTATGGAAAGTGAGTGTATGAGTTGCTTTAATAATTGGAGTATTTTTTTCTTGGGGCAAATTAGCATACATGCCTGTGGGCATATCAATAGCTATTACTTTTGTTTTGGAAAAATTGATAAACTTCACAATTTCTCCAACCCAACCATGAAGAGGTTTGGATAAACCCACGCCAAAAATAGCATCAATGATGGTGGTTTGGTTAGGTATAATAATTTCATTTAAAGCATTTTCATTGATATAAGAAACCTTTATTTCTTGGGGTATTCTTTGTAAATTAGCTTGAAAATCGAGTGTAGGGTTACTGATTTCTAAAATAAAAACACTTACATCTTTTCCTTGCTGGAAAAGCAAACGAGCAATAGCAAGTCCATCACCACCATTATTGCCTCTACCACAAAATATGGTAAAATGCTCTTGCTCTATATTTTTTAGAATCCAATTTATACAAGCCCAAGAAGCCCTTTCCATCAAATCTATGGATGCAATAGGCTCATTTTGAATAGTAAACTGGTCTAAAGCCTTGATTTGTTCTGCTGTAAGGAGTTTCATGGATTACTCTTTGAGTAAAGTATTCATGAGTGTATTAAATTCTTCTCTCCATTTTTGATAATATTCACCTGTTCCTGGTCCTGCAAAACCTGTATGTATTTTTCTTACTTGTCCTTTTTTATCAATAAAAATAGTAGTTGGGTATGATGATATGCCATTGAGCATAGGAAGGCTTTTGGAAGCTACTTCTTTGTCATTTGTACCTGCAATTACGAAATCGTACTCTACATTGAAACGTTTTGCTACCTTTGAGACCATTTGTTTGGCATATTCAAATTCGGGTTTGCGTTCGTAGGCTAATCCAATAATAGCAACAGGTTTATTTTTATTTTTTTTGTACCAATCTGAAAGAAATTTAGTTTCATCCATACAGTTGGGACACCAAGAACCAAATATCTGTAAAATAACCACTTTACCTTTGTATTTTTCATCTTTAAGAGAAACAGTTTTACCTTCTAAATTGGGGAATTTAAAATCTACTTCTTTATAGCCTTCTTTGAGGTAAGTTAGCTTTGAGGCATCTGGCAGGGTAGCTTTTTCGTTATAAATAGCTTTCCAAGTTCCAGCTTTGTTTTTCCCTGACCAAAACTCTCCAGAAAGTGTATCATTTTCAATAGCACCATAGAAACGATACGCAAAGCCTCCATCAAATGTAGAAAGATAAATCTGATTCATATATACATTACCTTCCAAGTATCTATAATCGCCTGTGGTAGTAAGGAATGAGCCTGTAACTTTACCTGTGGCTACATCTTGCTTGAACGCTCCCACAGCAGGATAGCTACGCCCTTCTGCATTGGTAAAAGTGGTTTGCCATTTTCCTGTAAAATTAGTGTTAAGTTTGGATGTTTCTTTTAAGAAACGGTATTTTTCACCCCAAGTTCCTTCTACTTCTTGGTCTATTTTATTGTAATGCTTTCTATAAAGCCCTTTCATTTTTTTACCATCTAACTTAAAAGCAAGCGAAGCATCAAAAATATGTAAAGGAATATAGATAGAATCTTTCTTTTCTGAAAATATAATAGTTTCAAGTTCTAAGCGTTCTTCTGCATTGAGTAAATAGGCTTTGTATTCTTTATTTTTTTCAACAATTTCCATATTGAATGGAATACCTCCTCCATCATTTTTGAGTACAAAACGCCAAAAACCAGTTTGTAATTGAGCAAAAGCCCCCTGAAACACAAACAAAAAGCATACAAGTAGCAATGATAATTTCTTCAACATCATAAATAAGTTAAAATATAATTATAATCAGTTTTTCAGTATTTAAATAAATATTCGTAACTTTAAAAGTAATAAAAAATATAAAGCTAACACACATTCACCTTTCTTTTCTAAACGTAAAAGTGTTTTAACTTGTTATTCTGCCCCTTTATTATATTTTAAAACACTTTATAATATGGCTAATTTCATAAAAAAATTTCAAAAAATAGCCTCACAAGGCTTGAGTATTTTAAATGGTGCCGTAGGAGATAAGCTTGAAAATAGCTTTTTAGAAATCTCTATGGCATTTTATTATCAAGACAAAAAACTATCCTTAGAGCCTTCTACCTTGAAACAATATTGTCTTGAACGAAATTCAGTTTTGAGTGGAAAAGTTTGTATTTTAATTCATGGACTTACACACAACGAAACAGCTTGGGATTTTCCTGATAAAACCAATTATGGAACATTTTTAGAAAATGACTTTCAGTTTACTCCATTTTATTTGCGTTACAACACAGGTTCACATATTTCGGATAACGGGAAAAAATTAGCTGATTTATTGGAAACCTTGTATAAAAACTATCCTGTCCCTATTCAAGAAATATGCATTATTTCTCATAGTATGGGTGGCTTGGTAACTCATAGTGCCTGCCATTATGCTCAGGAACAAGCTTGCGGCTGGACTGAAAAATTAAAAAATATTTTTTTACTTGCAACGCCTCATGCTGGTTCATTTTTAGAGAAATTCGCTAATGTAACCACTAATATCCTTGAAAAAGTACCCAATTGGCAAACAAGACTTGTGGGTGATGCCATCAATTTGAGAAGTGCTGGCATCAAAGATTTACGATTTGGTTATTTGAGAGAAGATGATTGGAATAACCAAATTACAGATAATTTGCTTCATAATACACAAAAAGGAGTCAAAAAAATAGAAGGTGCATCTTATTATATCATTGCGGGCAGACTTACCAAAGACGAAAAACATTGGCTTACTCATTTATTTGGTGATATTTTGGTCAATACAGAAAGTGCAAAAGCAGAAGGGCATGAACATTTTTATTTTCCTCCTGAAAATTGTTATGAATTTGCCCAAACCAATCATTTTAAGGTTCAAACCAAAATGGAAGTATATGAAAGAATAAAAAATTGGATGAGCATTCCACCGTCAAATTCTTAGACTTCTTTATTTTTTTAGCAAGAGTTTTCATAACTTTGTAAAACTGACATCATAGTTTTACATCAAATATCTATGCAAAAACTTAGTTTCCTATTCATTAGCTTTTTATTTTATTATATATCTTTTGCCCAAAATCCAACATATTTCAAAGGAAAATATGTATTTCCTGTAAAGCCTGATAGCGGAAAGATTGTGCTAACAGGCAATATGGGTGAGATCAGACCGAATCACTTTCATTGTGGTTTGGATATTGCAGACAAAGAAGGTGAGCCTATTCATAGCATTTATAAAGGTTATATCAGTAGAATTAAGGCTTCTACATTTGGTTATGGGAATGTTATTTACGTTACACATCCTGAAACCGAGCATGTAAGTGTGTATGCTCACCTTTCCGATTTTAGCCCTCGTATCAGGCGTTATATCAGAGAAAAGCAGTACGAGCAAGAAAGTTTTGAGGTAGAGATTTTTCCAAGTGTAGAAGAATTGCCTGTTACCACCAAAGAAATAATTGGTTATTTGGGCAATACAGGTGGTTCTTATGGACCTCATTTACATTTTGAAATTCGTACTATTGCAGATTTTGTCCTCAATCCACAATTTTTTTATGACATTCAGAAGGACAATATTCCTCCTAAATTGTTTCAGATAGCCATTTCGCCTCTTTCTTCTGAAAGCAGAATTGAAAGTAGATATCAGATTTATAGGGCTACCCCTCTAGCTACCAAAGAAGGTTGGAGCATTCTCAAACCCATTAGTGCTTATGGACTGGTAGGTTTGGAAGGTATCACTTGGGATATGGCTCAGGGGGCTACAAGCACTTATGCAACGACCAAAGCTCGCCTGCGAGTAGATGGCAAAGAAATCTTTTCATTTCATATTGATCATTTTCCAATGTATGAACTTTATGGAATGAATTTACATATCAATTATAAGTTACTCAAACAAACGGGTTCTAATTTTCAACGTTTTTATCAGGTAGATGGCAATAGACTAGGAATTTATAAAGGAAATGGCAAAATATTGGTAGAAGATGGTAAAAGTTATAATTTAGAGCTTGATTTAGAGGATGTTAATGGGAATTTCAAAACGCTTTTTCTTACTCTCGAAGGCAAAAAGCCTAGTTTCATTAATAATTCTAAACTGATTACCTCAGCCATTTTGAGCCAAGATACAGATGAAAATACACTTATTATCAAGGCTCGTTATCTGAAAGGTAGTGAAGGAAACATTGACCTTATTTTGAGTGATAACAAGCAAGAAAGCCTACCTATCGCTTATATTCAAGGAAATGAAGCTGTTTATTTATATGATTTGAGAAAGGGTGTTCCTCTGAAAATCAAATCCGCCAATATCGAAATGCCTTTTCGCAAACAAATGATTCCTTCTGGAACAAATTATACCTATAAAGATCCTTTTATGGAAGTATATTTTCCAAATGGGGCATTGGCAGATACTTCTTATCTTGATTTTTCAGCAAAATCATCACATTTTTATATTGGAAAAGTTTATGAACCTCTTATTTGGGATGCAGAAGTGAAGTATAATCATAAAAAAAATGCAATTATTGAATTAAAAAAGGCTTTTATCCAATCTGAAAGAAGTAAATATACGTTTTCAGACCTCAATGATAGCACATTTACCATCAAAACTGGTTATCTAAATGATTTAAAGATAACAAGAGATGATACTCCTCCTACCATCAGACTGATTCGCAAAACACCTCAGAAATTAGTTTTCCAAATTGGTGATTATGGCTCAGGTATTGCCAATTTTAAAGCTTATTTGAATGGAAAGTTTATTTTGATGGAATATGAAAACAAAAATGCCATGATTTGGACAGATCCACTCACTACCGAAACACTTTCTGGAGAGTTTGAACTCAAAGTTTTTGATAAAGTTGGCAATGTCCAAACCTACAAAATAGCTTTATAAATGGCTATCAGCACACTTCATATTATAGCTTGCCCCAATTGCCACAAAATACATCAGAAGCATGTCATTATTGGAGGCTTTCCGAGTTATACATGGTCAGATTTATTAGTGGTAGGGCGAGGTGGTAATCCTTATGGAAACCTCAAAATAAATGCCTGCCCTCATTGTAATCATTTTTTTTGGGTACACTCTGAGTATACTTTAGGAGTTCTAAAATATGATTCGCCTTTGGAGTGGAAAGAAGCCCCTGAAGCAGATGAGCAGTTTGATTTTAATTTTTGGAAACATCTTGTAGAAATACAATTTTTTGAAAATGAAGAAGAAGAATGTTATGTAAGATTGCATACTTGGCAAACTTACAATCATTTTTTTAGAAATGAGCAAGGCATCAGTGGTGCTTTTTATGGCTTTTTTCATAATGATTCTAATTACCAACCCAACAATACCCTTATCGAATTTAACAAACAAAATATCAGTCGTTTATATCAAATATTACCCTCCAAATCTGAAGAGAATTGGCTACTCAAAGCCGAGATACAAAGACACCTTGAAAACTGGGAGGAATGTGTTAAAATTTGCAGAAAAGCAGAAAAAAATCTTAAAGATGGGCATTATTTACGAGTTGCTTTTAGAAAAATGAGAAAATTAGCCCAAGAACAACATTCTAAAGTAGTTCAGATTTTTTCTTAATATTTTACGGAGTAAAAAAAACACTGTAGAAATTCCTATTTAGGCATTTTGAAAATATTTTCGTATCACTTTTTTATTACTCAATAATCTTACGTAGTAAAGTTTTTATTTTGAATCATCAATCAAATAAAAACCCTAGAATCTATATGGAACAGAGTAAAAAAACTATTCAGGCAGAATTTAAGAACTTATTGAGTAAGTATCAGAGTGACAAGCAACAAGTAGCTACCAAAGAAGAACTAGTAGCTTTGGTAAAAAAGCAGGAAACTGTAAAAAAAGCAGCTACTTATACTATTGACAACATTATCAAGAACTTAAGTGAACTCCAATTAGATTTTTCAGGGAATTTGGAAGATTGGTCTTCTACTCTTTCAGATGAGTCGGATAAATATAATGAACTCAAAGATGCTATCAAAGTAGAAACAGAACGTTTAGAACGCCTTAGAGAAGTAAAATTGGCAGCTGATGCTTTTTATCTTTTGAAAGAAGAACATCAAACACGTTTAAAAGCTTTGGAAGAGCAATTTGAAAAGACTTTTAAAGAAATTGATGAAGAAAAACTACAACTTAATGCAGAGTGGAAAAAAGAGCAGGAATTATTTGATATTCAGGTAAAAGAAGAAGATAGTAACATAGAAAAAGAAAGAACAAAAGAGAAAGAGAAACATCAGTACGAATGGGAACGCCTACAAAAAATAGAGAAAGACAAATATGAAGAGGATAAAAAACTTTTGGAGCGTTCGTTAGCCGAAACTGATGCAACCAAAGAGAAACAATGGAAAGAGAGAGAAGAAAAACTACAAACTCAACAAAAAGAATACGAAGATAACAAACAGAAAATTGCAGAATTTGACCAAAAACTTAAAGAAGAAACTAAACAAGAAACAGACAAAGCTGCTTCGGATGTTTCTAAAGAAATTAAAGCAAAACAAGAACTGATTGCCAAGGAAGAAGAAGCTAATGAGCAAATTAGCCAACATCAAATCCAAACTCTGGAGGCTATCATTCAAAGAAATGAAGAGGAAGTTACAAGGCTGACAGAAAAGTACAATCAGGCAATCGTACAGATACAAGAGCTTTCTACAAAAGCTTTGGATGTAAAACAAATTTAATTGTGTGTGGAGTAGAGAGTCTACTATGAAAACCTACTAATCAAAAACTTACAAATGATTTCTCTACTCCATACTCAATCATGATACTCATAATTTTTGGTTCAAATTCTTCATTATAAAAACATTCTACTATTATGGCATCTATCAATGCAAAAAGCACAAAACAAGAAGTTTTCGACGCATATCAAATACTTTTAAAAGAAAACCAGCAACTTACAAAACAAGTTGACACACTAAACAAAGAAAAGACAAGTTTAGAAGCCAAGTTAGGCAAAGCTCCTTCTTCTACAACTGTTGATACAAGTAGCATTCCCAAAGATAAATCTCTGACGGTTATTCAATACAAAATAGAAGATGTGATAGATGCTTTCCAGCGTATCCGTTCAGGTTTTGGAAATGCTGTGAGTGAGCTTTCTACAAAACTTACTCAAAAATCGTCAGAATTGGGTTCTCTACAAGATGAAATTTCTGAAATAGAAGCTTACATCAACGAATTACACGAAATTGGCGAAATCAAAGAAGATACATTTGCTAATATTTTGGAAGAATATCTTGAAAAATCGGAGTTATTTGCCAAAGAATACAGCCAGAAAGAAGACGCTTTGAATGCAAAATTGGATGAAATAGAGGCTTCTTGGGAAAAAGAGCAGTCTGAATACCAGACTCAACTTAATGAACGCAATGAAGAACTCAGCAAACGCCGTAAACGTGAAAAAGATGAGTACAACTACACTCTTACTCAGGAAAGAGCTTTGCTAAAAGACACTTACGAACAAGAGAAAAAGCAATTGCAAGAGGCTCTGGCTAATTTAAAAGAGCAAAAAGCCAAAGAATGGGCAACCAAAGAAAAAGAGATTGCAGACAAAGAAACAGATTATACTGAAACAAAAGCCAAAGCAAGTGAACTTGATGAGAAGAAAACCAAAGAGATTCAGCGTTCTGTAGAAAGTGTGAAAGGAGCGATTCGTAGAGATGCAGCCATCAAAGAGAATATTTTGGCTAAAGAAATAGAAGGTAAAAAACGCCTCAATGAAGTAAAAGTACAGGCTTTACAGAAAAATATTGAACAACAAGAGCAAAAAATTGCGTCTCTTAACAAACAGCTTTCTGATGTATTGCGTGAGGCTAAAGAACTCGCAGTGAAGGCAATAGATGGTGCTTCGAGTGCAAAATCGTTTGAAGCTCTTCGTGAAATCACTTCTGACCAAAGCAAAAATGCCTTGAAAAAATAGTTTTCCTTTATAATTACTATAACTATCGAAACATAAATGTAACACCCTCATTTGCTTGAGGGTGTTTTTTTGTTAGATTTGAATAGAAATGTATATCAGATGAAATTAAAAGATGTTAATGAGTTTTTAAAGAGTTTAGTAGATATTCCATTTACCCATACAACAAGAGCTGCTAATATGGAATGTCTAAAATTTGGGACTCTTATAATCGAGCAAAATGGAGAAAATAGAAATATTGGACTATTTGGTCTTCATCTTCAAGCATCTTGGAGATTTGAAAATAGATCTCATGTAATAGTGGGTAGTGATGATTTATATGAACGAGCTGATGAAAGTGATGAGTATGATGAAAATTATGATTATTATGAATTTAATGCTAATTTAAGAGATATAAAGCTTCATAAATTAATAAAACAAGAAGAATTAATTATTATTTCAGCAAAGGCTAATAAATATGGAGGCTTGAAAATCTCTTTTAATAAAAATATAAAGTTGCGTATTTTCCCTACTTCTACCACCAAAGCATATACAGAATATTGGAGAATATTGGATTTTCGAAAGGGTCATAAAAAGTCAAGACATTTGGTGAGTGCAACTGATGGATTTTCAATAAATCCAATGAAAAAATTATAATCATGAATGCTCTTTTATAACTATAAAAACACAAAAAACACCTTTATTTACAAAAAATGGTGCTTTTTGTTAGATTTGGAGAACTTTTTAGACTTTTCACTATGGATAAATATTACCCTTTAAAACATTGGGGTTTAACTTTGTTAATAGCTCCTATCCCACTTATGCTTAATGGTTTACTTTCTTCCTCTTTTAATTGGAACATTCTTGATATGCTTAAAGGAATTATTGAAGGTGTTATCAATGGCCTTTCTAGCTATATATTTATTGTATTTGCCTCAATTTTTTTCTCACTACCAACACTCTTAGTTTGTTTATTACTTTTCTATTTATTGAAGAGAATAAATGCAAACTTTATATTGACGAAAGTTGTCCTTATTACAATAGCAATCTTAGGTATTATCATAACTTTTCAACTGATTAAGGGTTCAGCTATAGAAACTTTAACATATATATATGGAGCTGTGAGTCTTTTGGTAGGCTCTATTCTTAACATAAAAAAAGAAGAATCTACCATACAAGCAGAATAGATTTGAATTTTAACTCTGAGAAGGTTTCTCTATAACCATTCTCAAACATAAAATTGCTGAGATAGTTGTAACAATCGTGAAAAACTTTTCGAAAGTGGTTTTGGCAACAATATTTCCAACAGTATTAAGTACAAACAAAACTACCAAAATCCATAAAACAACCGTTGCAAAGCCTCTTAATCGAGGCATTTTGATTTTCCCAGCATGTACAAGCACTACCCACAGGCATATTCCCATAATAGTCATGGAAATTATCTCAAAAACCATCAATTCTTCTTTAGTTTGCATACGTCCTCCCCACAAATAATCTATGGGAACATAATTAAAGAAAATAATACCTATAATTATAGAAAAATGAAATACTGCAAAAAAACTAAAAAGAAATACACTCCAGCGAGTAGCTTGTTGATAGGTGATTACTTTACTTATCCAATTTTTCATAAAAAATATAATATAAGAAAAATAGAGCTCATGGTTTATAGCTCTATTTTGTTTTTTTCTTAATATCTGATGGGCTTTCCTGCTTGTTTCAGGAGTTTTCCATTTTGGAAGGCAATTTCACCATTCACAATTACGCAATCTATGCCTTCAGAAAACTGATTAGGATTCGCAACAGTGGCTTTTCCATTGATGGTTTTAGGGTCAAAAATGGTTACATCAGCCCAATTACCATTTTTCAAATCGCCTCTATCCTTCATGGCTGGCTGTATGAGTTTGGCTGGGCGTGTAACTATGCGTTCAAGAGCCTGTTCGAGTGTCAGACCCATATTGAGGCAATGACGTATAGCTGTAGCTGCAAAACCTGCTCCTCTGGGGTGTGAGTTGGCTCTTGGTTCTTTTTCGATACCACCATCTGAGCCAAACATACAAAAATCTGTTTGGAGAGCCAAATTAATGGTTTTTTCAAAAGGCATTGTCCCTGGAGGCACAGCCACCAATAAACCACCTCTTTTTCTGTAAATTGGATATGTCTGAGCTGTTACTCGTTCACCTGTTCCTACAATCTCTAAATCTTCGTAGGTGATTCCATAACGTTTTCTCCAATCTCCTCCAAAACGTTCCGAAATGAGATATGTAGCCCAATAACTATACGGATATACACAACACGTAATTTTTGAGCCTTTGGCATTAGCATTTTGTATCAAGTCTAGGGCTTTTGCCATATTAAATGTGCCACCCGTAGAATTGATGTGGTCAATATGGATTTGTACTCCTGTTTCTTCTGTAAGTCTGATGGCTTCTTTTATACCTTCCTGTTCTTTGTCTTCTGAAGAATAACGCAGATGCAAGAAATAAGGACGATTATAGCGTTGAGCTATTTTTGCGTATTCTTTGAGTTCAGTGTAAGTAGTATCAGGCTGATACTCTGGACTATGAGCCATAGCAATAGCTCCTTCCTTCAAACCTCTTTCAGCAAGTTCATAACGTTTTGCAAGGGAAGCATACGCCAAACGCAAACGCATCACAAATACACTTACTCCATAATTTACTCTGTGAGGCAGTTTATCAAAATATTCATGGAATTTTTGGGGATATTCTGCCCCTCCATGCATCTGCAAAACTGTTGTGAGTCCATCAGAAACTTTATATTTCTCAAAGATAGTATAAGTTTGCTGTGGGTTTCCTGCGTTATCTGCCAGAATATCAATAAACCCAGGGCTTACAATTTTGCCTGTGGCATCAATTTCTTGTTTTCCTTGTAAAGCTGTTTGGCTTACTTTTAGTTTACCATCATCAGTAATACCCAAAAACCAGTCTTTCTGGAGTTTGCCTTCTGTATAAAGTGTTCCATTCTTGATGACCATTTTATAATCACCCTCCCCTAGTTTCTCTCCATTATTGCCAACAGTAATTTTTTTGCTATTATCTTTTTTTTGATCATCTGCCATACAACTTGGCGATAAAAGCAATGTAGCTGATGCAATAGTTATATCTTTGAGTGCTTTTCTACGGTTTATTTTCTTCATTAATAATAGTATTTTATTTTTCTGCAAAGTACAAAAAATACATCGAATAAAAAATTCTTGGGGTTTTAATAGAGATTCTATATTTTGCAACCTTATTTGCAAATTTTCATGATAGAAACAACCGTTATTATTATCGTCGTTACAGTTCTTATTAGTTTTATGGCTTGGTCACAGCCTAATTTAATGGCAAATTGGATTTTTAGCCCTTATCATATTCATCAACGAAAACAATGGTATCGTTTTGCTACCTCAGGTTTCTTACATGCAGATTATCTGCATCTGATTTTTAATATGGTTTCCTTGTATTTTTTGGGTCAGTATGCTGAACAGGGTTTTTTAGAAAAATATGATGCCGATTTGTATCGTTATTTTTATGTCATATTTTATATTTCTGCAATAGTTTTTTCTCATATTCCTGTCTATTTCAAACACAAACGAAACCCTGGTTATAGAGCATTAGGAGCTTCAGGGGCTGTTTCTGCTGTTATTTTTATGGCTGTTATTATGAAACCTGATATGAGACTGTTGATATTTCCAATACCTGTAAGTATCCCTGGGATTGTTTATGCAGTTTTATATGTTTTATATTCTGCTTATATGTCTAAAAATGCAAGAGATAATATTGGACACGAAGCTCATTTGTATGGCTCATTATATGGACTTGTTTTTGTGGGAGTCATGATGCCTGAAAGAATTGTATATTTTATGAATAACCTACCAACCTTCTTTTAGAAAACAAAAAAGCCCCAATTGGGGCTTTCTTATTAAAAATCTTCTGTAACTACTTTACACTTGGGTTGTTCTTTCTTGAAACGCTCAATATCTTCTTCAGATATATTTGTGTTATAGCAATACAAATTTCTCAAACCTCTTAAATGTACCAAAGGCTCTAAACTACTTACTTTTGTATGACTAATTCCCAAACTTTCAAGTCTTTGCATACCTCTCAATGCGTCCAGACTTTCAATTGAAGTATGTTGTATATATAGTTCTTCGAGATATTTATAACGTTTGATAGGATCTATAGATTTGATGCGGGTTTTTTGGAAATTGAGGTATTGTAGTTTTTCCAAACCAGCAATGGGTGTAAGGTCTTCTACCAAACACTCTGCTGCAAATATTCTTTCAAGTCTTCTAAGGTTTTGTAAAGGTGATAAGTCCTTTACTTTGGTTTTTCCAAAAGCAAGTGTATGAAGACCGAATAAATGAGTAACAGGGTCTAAAGAATTGATAGGCGTATCGTGAAAATAGATTTCCTCCAGCCTACGCATGTTACGTAAAGGCTCAAGACTACGAACTTGTGTGGTCATTAAGTCAAGGTGTGTGAGATGCTCAAACTGTTTTACAAGTTCTAAATCATCTACCTCTGTTTCTGCAATCACCAATGTTTCTATGTGTGGCAAGGCCTCTAATGGCTCTAAATTATCAATTCTATAATCTTTACAAACAAAAAAAGTAAGTTCAGAAATTTGCTTGAGTTCGGTGATGGTGGGTTCATCATCACTATCCATTCGGATAGCATCTTTAAAAGCTATTTTCCATGCTTTTTCTAAACTGTTCCACCATTTATTCAAATACCATTTTGTATAAAATTCTTCCCAAATATCAGCATGTTTAATAATATCTATTTGGGCTGCTATTTTTTTACCTTTATAGTCTGTAACAAAACTAATACCTTCCATGACACTGTTTGAGAATTTAAGTTCAAATTTATTAAGCTAACGCAATTTTTAAGAAACGATTTTGCTTAACTAAAGTTTTCTTCTGACCAAATTAGAAAAAAACTTTTAAAAGCATAAGGTTTTTGTAAAAAAATCGTAGCAAGTATTTCAAATACTTAGCAAAGTACTATGTCAACTCATAAAAGTACAAAAAAATAGTGCATAAAATTGAATTATCATTATTTTTTAAAAAAAAATACTCGGCTTGCATAACATTTTTGTTTACCTTTGTGTTATCAATATATAATTTTGAATTCTTATTGTAAAACCAAATAATTTTTATAAAAATGGAAACAGTGCAAAACAAAGAAGCAGAATTGGTAAAAGGTGGCGAGTTTTTGATTAAAGAAACACTTGCCCATACTGTATTCATTCCTGAAGATTTTTCAGAAGAGCAAAAAATGCTTGCCCAAACCTGTAAAGATTTTATTGCTAAAGAAATCACGCCACGCCTTGACGAAATAGATTACGCAAAAACCCCTGAATTGATGAGTAGCCTAATGAGTAAAGTAGGTGAACTTGGTTTGTTGGGTATTGGCGTACCTACAGAGTATGGTGGTTTTGGTATGGATTTCAATTCAACGATGCTTGCAGCAGATTATTTAGGTGGTGGACATAGCTTTGCAGTAGCATTTTCAGCTCATACTGGTATTGGTACATTGCCTATCCAGTATTATGGAAATGCAGACCAAAGAGCTAAGTATTTGCCTAAATTGGCTACTGGTGAGTGGAAAGCAGCTTATTGCTTAACTGAGCCAGATAGTGGTTCGGATGCTAACTCTGGTAAAACAAAAGCCGTTTTGACTGAAGATGGTAAGCATTACATCATCAATGGTCAGAAAATGTGGATTACCAATGGTGGTTTCGCAGATGTATTTATTGTATTTGCAAAAATAGATAGCGATAAAAACCTAACTGCATTCATCATAGACAAAGATTTTCCAGGAATCACGATGAATGAGCCTGAAAAGAAAATGGGTATCAAGGGTTCTGACACTCGTCAAATTTTCTTTAATGACTGTAAAGTGCCTGTAGAAAACATGCTTTCTACTCGTGAAAATGGTTTCAAGATTGCTGTTAATATCTTAAATATTGGTCGTATCAAGCTTTCAGTTTCTGCCAATGGTGGTGCAAAAGCAGCATTGAATCATGCAATCAATTATGCTCATGAAAGAAAGCAATTTGGTGTTTCTATCAATAAATTTGGTGCTATTCGTCAGAAGTTAGCTTTGGTAGCTGCCCGTGTGTATGCTACTGATTCAGCAAACTATCGTGTAGGACAAAACATAGAAAGTGCTATTCAGGCTTATATGGCTCAGGGTATGGATGAAGCAACTGCTAAATTGAAGAGCTTTGAGCAATTTGCAATTGAGTGTGCTATCATGAAAGTACATGGTTCTGAAACGCTTGACCTTTCTACAGATGAAGCTGTACAAATATATGGTGGTATGGGTTATTCTGCCGAGTCGCCTGTAGAGCGTGCTTACAGAGATTCTCGTATCAACAGAATTTTTGAAGGTACAAACGAAATCAACAGAATTTTGGCTGTCGGAACTATCTTAAAAAGAGCCATGAAAGGCGAATTGGATATTTTAGGTCCTGCTCAAGCCGTAGCAAAAGAATTGATGTCTGTTCCTGATTTCGCAACTCCTGATTATAGTGAGTTATTCTCAGCAGAAAAAGCTCTTTTAAAAGGCATGAAAAAGTGCATTTTGATGGTAGCTGGTGCTGCTGCTCAAAAATTTGGTGCTAAATTCGCTGATGAGCAGGAAATCATGATGTATTTGGCTGACATGCTAATCGAAGTATTTGTTTCTGAGTCTGTATTATTACGTGTAGAGAAGCTTATTCAATTACGTGGTGAGAAAGCTTGCCAAACAGAAAAAGACATGGCGTTGGTATATTTACATGAATCTTTAGATGTATTCTCGAAAGCAGGTAGAGATGCTGTAAACTCTTTTGCAACAGCAGATGAGCAAAGAGCTATGCTTATGGGCTTACGTAGATTCACTAAAATAGACCCTATCAACAAGAAAGAAACTCTTCAAAGAGTAGCTCAAGTATTGATTGAGAAAAATGAATATCCATTTTCAATTGTTTAATAGATGTTGTTTTGAATAAAAAGCTCGTAAATTATACGAGCTTTTTTATTGAAATACAGTTTTTTACGTTTAAGCATAAAAAAAAATGTAAAAAAAATGTAAAAAAAATTTGCGTTGTATTACTGAATCTTCTAATTTTGTGTCATCAAAATAAGATGCCCGATCGTCTAACGGCAGGACTACAGTTTTTGGTACTGTGTATATTGGTTCGAATCCAGTTCGGGCAACTTCAAGCCTCTAAACTCTAAGTTTAGGGGCTTTTTTCTTTTTATCTCCTCTTTAACCATCTTTTCATTCATTATACAATAATAGAAACTTGATATGATAATACATAAAATCATACACCCTTTCAGCACACATATTTGCGATGGAGATATTTTATCTGAAAATAATTTTTTACTAATTGATGAAAAGAACAATATTTATAGAAATGGTATAAAAATCAATATTAAAATGGATTTAGAATTCCCAATTATCAGAATCATTTCTGATGATTATTTTATATTGGTAGATGGTGATAGTAATAAAAAGAAAGATAATGCATGGATTATACATAATAATGGTACAATAGAAAATGCATTTTATATTGGAAATGCATTCAATATAATTTTAACAGAATCTAATATAATTGCTGCCTACTCAGAATGTAATTTGAATACAGAGAGGATTTTTAAGCATACTGCTAACCCTTCAGAAAAAGATGTAAGTTCCGAAGGGTTAGCAGTTTTTGACCTTCAAGGAAATTGTTTATTTAAATATATGAGTGATGCAAAAGAAGAAAACATCATACCTTTCATAAGTATTTATTCATTTCTAAGAAAAGATGAAGATAATATTTATCTTCTGGCTTACCTATTTACTCGAGACATCGCTATTTTAGAGTTTAATTTAAATAGTTACTCAATCAAACATATTCTCAATATTCCAGAAGCGTTTGATTGTAATTTACCAAGAGCCATGACGAAAAAAAATGATGATTGGTATTTTCTTACAACAAACCCAAACCATACAGAAATAGAACAAGGAAATCTCAACAGTTTAAAATCTTATTTATTTAAATTAGATAAGATGTTATTTGTAGAAAAAATAGGAGAATGTTGTTTCTCTAATAAAATGCATGGTAATGATGATGGTTCATTCTCCGTTCCATTGAGCATAAAGAATCAATATCAAAATTCTTGTTTCATTAAGATATAAAACCAAGTAATACAATATAAGCATTTCTGTATACACTTTTATTGTATCCAAATGTAAGTCTTAAACAATTATAATCCATCAATCAATTAAAAGCTTTATAATTAAAGTTTAGAGGTTTTTTTCTTTTTATACATTCTTTATTTTAAAGAAAGAAAAATTAAATATAAATAATCTTGTAACTAAACTGATATTTATTGTGTCCAATTCGAAAAACTTAACAAATCGAAGAATATGGATACCTCAATCAAAAAAGTTTTACACTTTCCTATCATAAAAATTATCCTTGGAATTAGCATTTGTTTTTTACTATTCATTGGAGTTCAAAATTTCATATCAAAACCTTTTTTTTATAGCATCATTCAAGATAAGAATATTGCTGACCCATTTATTCATGGCATTTCTTTACTCGTTTTGCTATTTGGATATTACTTTTTATTTCGTCTATATGATAAAAGGGAAATATCAGAGCTATCCCTTAAATATATTGGTAAAGAAATGCTTGGAGGCTTTTCTTTAGGTTTTTTAACCATTTCTTTATCTATTGCCATTTTATATTTTTTAGGCTATTATCAGTACATTGGTATTACAACAGATCATTATTCTTTCAGGTTATTTGGACTTTTAATGGTTGCAGCCTTTATTGAAGACTTATTTGTTAGAGGTATTGTCGTACGAGTATGTGAAAATTGGTTAGGCACCAACCCTACCTTAATTATAGGGACATTATTTGAACTTGATCATCTATTTAACCCCAATGTGAATATATTTAGCATATTTTTTATTTTGATTTGGGGATTTACAACATCCATGTTGTTTATATACACAAAAAGAATTTGGTTACCCTTTTTCTTTCATTTGGGTTGGAATTTTGCACAACCTTTTTATGGTTCTAATCTTACAGGTTTAAATAACATGGGAAGCATTATTCAGTCAAAATGGAATGGACCTGAGTTATTAACAGGAGGAGCTGTAGGAATTGAAGACTCAATTTTCACAGGTATCTTCTTATTGCTTATTGGTGTTATTCTTTATGTTCTTGCAAAGAAAGAAGGGAAAATTATAAAGAAAAAATGGTAGTTAGCCAAAAAATCTACTAAACCCTAAACTTGAGAAGTCTTATTTTTTATATACTTTTTTTCATTTCAAGTCTCAAAAATCATCTTGATTTTCCAATCAATTTTATTTCATAAATACCTTTTTTGGCTCGTCCAATTAAATGTTATAACATTTAATTTTCAAAAAAAATCATAAAACACACAAAAACTTACATGTTTTTTTTTAGCAAAAAATAATAAAAAAATGTTTAAATACACTTTTTACACCTATTTTCCTTAAAAAAAATTATTTTATTACACCAATGCAAAATCAGGGATTCCCTGATGCGTAGCAATTTTTTATTTCGTAGGTTGCCATCAAAATAATAATCAAAACGATTATAAATTTTATTTTTGCTAGATTCAAAAAGTAATGTAGATGTTCTACATTACTTTTTCTTTTAAGATCAAAGTTTGTACACTATGGAAGAAAAATATTTATACCTACCCGAAGCACAAGCAGAAAGTTATTGGGATTTAGATACTAATAACTGGCTTGAATCTCTTGGAAACATTAAAAGTGTCAACATTTTTGTTGGAGCTAACAATTCTGGGAAAAGCAGGTTGATGAGGTTACTTTTGTCTAAAAACAAATACAATATTCTTCCAAATAAAAATACTGTAATTAATTTTAAAAAACTTAGTACAAATACAAATATAATATCTCGCCATATTAGATTTAAAGATGATATTATAAATAGATTAAATAATTTTAATACAGAAAACAAAGATACTTTTCAACGGGATATTGATTCTATCATTAATATTTTTAAAGGATATAATGAATATGAAATAGTAGAAAAAACATTAAAAGATGTTAAGCATATTGAATATCTCTCATTACCACAAATCATATATATTCCTATTTTAAGAAGTGCTTTAACATTTTACAGAAATGATTTTGGGCAAAATCCCCAGATATATTCTGATAATATTTATGAGAAAACAATTTGGGAATTGTATGATTTTGCTTCTAAAGTACCAGAAAAAAATAAATTCGAGGTTTTTACAGGTAAAAATTTATACGAACAAATCAAAAAAGAATTACTAAGTCCAAGAAATACTCGTGATAATTTTAGAGCTTTTGAAAAGTTTATTGGAGATGTATTTTTTAATGAGAAAATAGAAATTGGAGTTATAGATTCCCAAGAAGATAAAAAGAGACACATTCGTGTTTATTTTGAAAAAGATGATGACAAAAACATACAGGATTTAGGTGATGGTATTCAAACTATTATTATCCTTACTTACAAACTTTTCATGGCAGAAAAAGGGGCTTGGATATTTATAGAAGAGCCTGAACTCAATTTACATCCTGCTTATCAAAGAATTTTCTTAGAACTGATTACCAAACGTTCAGAAATAACAGAAAAAGAACTTACTATTTTCTTTACCACCCATTCCAATCATTTGTTGGATATTACGATTACTCAAAATTCAAAGATTTCGATATTTGTATTTGAAAGAGATAAAAGAAATGGCGAAAATGTTTCGCTGATACGCAATGTTTCTGCTACCGATTTACAAACCTTAGATACTTTGGGCGTACACAATTCTTCGGTGTTTATGGCAAATTGTAGTATTTGGGTAGAGGGCATCACAGATAGAATTTACATCCGAAATTATCTCAAAGCCTATATAAAACATTGTCAAGAGAATACTAATAAAGAATTTGAAAAAGAATACAAAGAAGACTTACATTTTGCTTTCTTTGAGTATGCAGGGAGTAATTTAGAACACTACAATTTTGATAATTCTGAAACAGAAAATATACAAGCTAAATTTATAACTAATAGAGTATTTGTTATTGCAGATAGGGATGAAAATAAAGAAAGGAAACATACCAAGTTTAAAGCTCAATTAAAAAACAATTACCAAGTTCTAAAAGTAAAAGAAATCGAAAATTTATTGAAAGGGAGTTTCTTAAAAGAAAAATTACCAAAACTATTTTCTTCGATAAAAGCAAATGATATTTCTTCTATGGATTTTAAAGAACAAGAGTATAAAAACACTTTTTTAAGATATTATCTAATAAAAAAACTTCAAGTGTTAGAAAATCGACCTGAAGAACTAAAATTGGAATTTAAGAAGGTTAAAAACTCTAAAATAAAACAAGAAAAGCAGGAAACATTCTCTCAATATTACAAGCAAAAATTAGCCAATCTAACAAACAACATTACTTGGGATGAAATGAGTAAAGAAGCTCAGGAGCTAACTAAAAAAATTTACAATTTTATCAAAGCTAATAACAAAACCAAAGCCTAACTATAAACAATCAAAGGATAATGCACACTTTTTTATATTTTTCCAATAAAAATATAACTATTTATATTTTTATTAAAACAATGCTTTATTTGAGTGTTATGAGGGTATTAAGGTTTCTTTTTCTTTTATTCTAAAAACTTGATTTTTTCTTAATCTGTTTTATGCTGGTTGGTTGGTATGCTTGCATATTTTTGCGGCACAATTAAACAACATAAAATCTTACTACCATGTTTAAAAACTATTTTATTGCCATTTTACTGGCATGTGGAAGTCCATTGTTTGCCCAAAAAAATGTGCAAACTCAGCTTACCAAAATCTCCCACTCTGTGTCAGAAAAAGAAAGTGTAGAATCATTGTTCGATTCTTCCTTATACCCTTTTTATCATGGAGTAGCCTCTGGTGACCCTACTACATCGAGTGTGATTATTTGGACTCGTGTAAGCCCTACCACAGACGCTGACATAACTGTTACATGGAAAGTAGCCACAGACCCACAACTTCAAAATGTTGTGAAACAAGGTTCTTTGGTTACCAATGTTTCAAAAGATTATACTGTAAAGCTAGATGTAACTGGTTTACAAGCTAATAAAACCTACTATTATGGTTTCAATGCCTTGGGTAAAAACTCTGCAACTGGTCGTACTCGTACTGTACCCACCAACAACGTTTCTCAACTTCGTTTTGCAGTCGTTTCTTGTTCCAATTATCAAAATGGTTATTTCAATGTGTATGACCGTATTGCTGAAAGAAATGATCTTGATGCAGTCATTCACTTAGGTGACTACATTTATGAGTATGAAAAGGGTGGTTATGGGTATAGCCAAGAAGTTGGCAGAGGACATGAGCCTGCTAATGAAACCATTACCTTGCAAGATTATCGTGTAAGACATTCATTTTATAAACTAGACCCATCTTTAAGAAAAATCCATCAACAACATCCTTTTATCTTGGTTTGGGATGACCACGAATTTGCCAATGATGCCTATGTAGATGGAGCTGAAAATCATCAGCCTGAAACAGAAGGAAATTGGAATAATCGTAAAAATAATGCTTGGAAAGCATATTTTGAATGGATGCCTATCAGAGATAATGCACAAAAGCCAAATCGTATTTACAGAAAATTTCAGTATGGCAATCTGCTTGATTTAATCATGTTGGATACTCGTATTGAGGGTCGTGATAAACCCGATGGTGGAAAGCTTTTCAGAGAGAATAACCAAAAAAATAAATTTTCATCAGAATTAGAAGCTAATAAGTTTTTACTGAGAAGTTTCCTTGAAGAAACCTTCCAAATGAATAATGGTGTAGGTTTAATTTCTAAAGAAGAATTTGAGTCTTTGTATAATACTTTACTTACTTATCTTGAAAAAGCAGAATGGAAAAGTGAAAAACTTTCTCAGGTAGTTTCTAACGAGGAAATGGAAAAACTAAGAAGTAAAGTTTATGAGAGTGTACAAAAGGCTTATGCTCAAATGAGAAGTTCTGATAAAAAACTATTGGGTGATGAGCAGTTCAATTGGTTGACTCAACAGCTTTCAAATTCACAAGCAAAATGGAAAGTTCTTGGAAACCAAGTAATGATGATGCCTTTTATTCCTTTGGGCTTAAAAGATACTTGGAATGGTTATGAAGCAGAGAGAACTCGTTTGTACAACCATATTTTGCAAAACAACATCAAAAATGTGGCTGTTATTACAGGTGATATTCACATGACTTTCGTAGGAGATTTACCTGAAAGCCTTTTGAAATATAGTTCTTTGTTCAAGAAAGGTTCAGTAGGTGTAGAATTTGTTACACCCAGTGTTACATCTTCAAATCTTGATGAATTTGTAGGCTTTTCAAGTTCATTTTTAAATTGGTTAGTAGATTTATTCAATCCTCATATTAAAGAGGCTAATTTGAGTGAACATGGCTATTTTATTTTAGATGTGAGAAATGAACGTATTCAAGCAGATTGGTTCTATGTAAACAGTGTAAAAACAATTACAACAGGACAGCGTTTTTCTCATGGTTATTATGTAAATGATGGCAGTCGTTTTCTAAAAAAAGCAAATGGAGCTTCATCGCTTATAAGCCCTAATGCTCCTCTACAAGCTCCTAATGCAAAAAACATCAGCACCACAGAAACCAAACAAGAATTAAATAATCTGATGATTTTGGGTAATTATCCAAACCCTACACAAGATATTACCAATTTACACTTTGGAGTGGTAAAATCTTCTGATATCAGTATTCATTTGTATAATGAAAAAGGTGTTATGATTCATACTCTTTTAGAATCAAAACTGGAAGGAGGTTTATACAATTTGGAGTACAATACTAAAAACTTAGTAGATGGTATTTATTTTGTTCGTATACACGATAACAATCAGATGATTTCCAAAAAATTGATTGTAAAACACCAATAGAACTACATATTTCTAAAAAGGCTGAAATTAATTTTCAGCCTTTTTTATTAAGCAGATGTGGGCAACAAAAACCTAAAAATTGTCCCCTTACCTACTTGGCTTTCTACTGAAATTTCACCTTTATTTTTTTCTATCATTTCTTTACAAAGTAATAAGCCTATACCTGTTCCCTTCTCTCCTTGTGTACCTATGGTAGAGAAATGAGTGGTTTCTTTAAAAAGTTTATCCATTTGCTCTTCAGTCATTCCAACCCCATTGTCTTGGATGGCTATTTCATAAAAATCACCTTTTAAATTTGCATTCATTTGTATAAAGCCCTTCTTAGGTGTAAATTTCAGGGCATTACTGATTAAGTTTCGGATTACTAAACTAATTTGTTCGTTATCTGCCCAAACTACTATATTTTCATCTATTTTATTTTCCAAATGAATATTTTTAGCTTTTGCTACTTCTTCCAAAAATCGTATACTCTCTTCTACAAGTGTATACATATATACTTTTTGCGGATTAGTAACCAAACCATCTCGTTGGTTATTTGCCCATGAAAGTAGATTATTTAAGGTAAAATGTACGTTCTCTACATTGCTTTTCAAATTTCCTGAAAGCTTCACAAACTCTTTTGGGCTGATATATTCGTTTTTTAGTAAGTCTATCATACTTAATAATGTATTGATAGGTGAACGCAAATCGTGTCCGATAATGGCAAAAAATTTATCTTTGGTAGCATTTACTTGAGATAAATTTTCAAGAGCTGATGATATTTCCTCATTTTTTTGAAAGAGTTCTGTTCTTTGAATTTCCAAAATATCACGTTGGCTACGAATTTCTTCTGACTGCATAGATATTTCTTCATTTTTATGCAAAACCTCTTCTTTGGCTTTCTGCTCCTTTTGTTTGGAACGATAAATAAAATATGCAAAAATGAGTACAGAAATCAATCCTAAACATACCAAATAAACAATATAACTTTGTAGTCTTCTTGCTTCTTTTTCTTTTAATATTTCCAATTGTTTTTTCTCACTTTCAGCCTGCAATTGTTTCTCAACAGCTTTGAGTCTGCTTGCCTCCAAACTCGCTTTTTGGGCTAAGGCAAGCAGGCTGTCTTGTTTTCTTCTGTCTTGCTCCTTCTGAGCCAAAGCCCATAATTCTTTTGCCTCTGATTCTTTTTGTATGGCTAATCTTGCATTCTTTTCTTTTTCAGCCTCTATTTGTTGTAATTTTTTATCTTTATTTAAAATATCTATTTCTTTTTGTTTTCTTTCTAATTCTACTTTGGCTTCTAAATTGGCAATAGCTTTGGCTTTATCCACATTAAACATGCTGTCATTCGTATTTTTATACAGTTCATGTAATTCTAAAGCCTCAGAAAAGTTTCCTTTTAGTTTATAAGCTTCATATAAAATTTTACTTGACTGCTTAATTTGAGGTAAAGCTTTTACTTCTTGAGCTACTTTTAAACTTTTGGAAGCATACTCAATACTTTTATCATATTCTTTTGTTTTTTGATAAATACCAGCAATATTGCTAAGACAATAGGTTGAACCTTCTTTATCTCCTATTTCTTCACATACTTTTAAACTCTTAAATAAATAATCCAAAGCTAATGGATAATTGCCTTGCTTATCATAAATATTGCCTAAATGCTCCAAAACAATGGCTATGCCTTGTTTGTCTTTGAGTTCTTCAAATATCTTCAGACTTTTTTGGTATGTTTCTAAAGCCAACTCATACTTCCCTGTATTTTTATAAATAATGCTGATGCTTCCTAAACTGGTAGCAACACCTATTTTATCTCCTATTTCTTCTCGTATTTTTAGGCTTTTTTGGTAGTACTCAAGTGCCAAAGTATTGTTACCTTGTACATTATAAATATTTCCAATATTGTTCAGGCTATTTGCTATTTCTACTTTTTTATTTGCTTCTTCTGCTATTTTCAAGCTTTTAAACTGATATTCGAGAGCTAAAGGATAATTACCTTGTAAACGATAAATCATGCCAAAACCTGCAAAACTATTGATTACACCTTTTTTATCATTGATTTCTTCTGCTATTTTCAAGCTTTTAAACTGATATTCAAGAGCTTGCTGGTAATTACTTTTCACTCGATAGGCTGCTGCCATACTGTTAAGTCCTCGGCTTTTACCTTTCTGATAATTTATTTTTTCACTTTTTTCAATAATCTGTTTGGATATAGCAATACTAGTATCAGGTTTACTTCTATGATACAAAAAAGCTATTTCAACCAGTGTAAGTATTTTTGTAGAATCGTGTTTAGCTGTTTGATAAATATTCATTAGACTATCAATAGCTTTTCTATTTTGGGCTTGTGAAAAATAGGTAAAAGAAATTAGAAAAATAAGCAAAATAGCCCTTTCCATGGTTGGGAGAATTTTATTGAAAGGTAATAAAAAAATAGAATTTGCAAAAATTCTATTTTTTATGAGACTTATTTAAAAGCAAAATAGCCGAAAGTATTTTCGGCTATTCTTTTTTATCAGGCTTTTTCGGGACACAGAGCATCCAAACAGTGTTATCTTTAAGGATTTTTTGCATTTCTATAGCTACTTTCTCTGCTTCATCTGTACTTTCCGTTTCAAGCACATGTACATTATAATAACCACTCCTGAAACGTATTTTAGCGTCAATATTATTATCTCTTTTCAGCAGACGTACTTGTCTTTCTGCATTCCCTTTAACCATAAAAGCCCCTACAACTACATAACTGATGTATTTTTTCTGACGAAGTTTTATCCTTGTGGGTTCTGTAAGCGTATCTGGGTGTACTATTAAATCAGGTTCTTCGATTTTAGACAGAGAAAGTGTATCATCTACATATACCGTATCCATTACAACATCATCATCATAAACCGTGGAATCCACAACTTTTACACTATCTTCTTTTCCTTCTGTAATTATTTTGGATAATCTTTTTAGGTTGTAAATCAATTGTATCTCATGAACAGGGTTTTTATTAAATCCAGCCTTTTCTGCACTAAATTTATAAGAATAACTTATCCCAAATTTAGTTTTATAAAACTTTGTTCCTGCAATAGCAGCAAATCCATATCCTTGTATCCAGCTCCCACCAAACCAATGATGTTTTCTACCTTCATAATAATTAAGCATATTATTTATTTCTAATACACTCTGTTTATTATCAAAGGTTCTAAAAATTACCAACGGCTTCATATACCAATTCTGAAGCTTTTGTGTTTGAATTTGACGAGAAATAGACAGAAACCAATTCGATAACGGATAAAAACCTTGCACAGTATTGTCTAAACGAGATGATTTGAATAGTTTGGGCAAACCTCCACCCAACTCCCAAACACTTGTCCCAGATTTTCCACCAAATACATATAAAAATCCAAATTGTCCCAAGGGTCTTGCAAATTTATCTCTTCTGTTCACGATAGCTGGGTCAGCAAGTATATCAGGGTCATCTGTATTAAGTCCATCATTTTCAGCACCTAAAGCAAGTCCAAGTCTTAAACTATTGACAGGTAATCCAAAGGCATTTATTTTGAGTTCACGAGCATACGAAAACCATCCACCTGTTGTTCTCCAAATACTTCTCTGAAAATTATACAAATGTCCACCCCAAGAATTTGGTGTGACAACCTCTGCATTGAAGTTTTTATTAAAACTCAATGAGTTGAATATGGGCACATTATCAAAGGCTCCAATTTGTTGCCTGTGATGTGTAAAAAAGAATAGTGGATCTTCTGGAATACCAAACAAGGGAGGCAAACCTGCTGCAGCTGGGTTCAAAAGAGAATAGTTATTGAAATTATGTAAGTGAAATGGCAAATTGGGTACATTCTGCCCTGACACCTTCAGAACACTCAAAAACAAAAAAATAAGTATAGTTATTTGTGCCTTAAAAGACATTTTTATAGATGTTCTTTTTTAGTAGAAAGGTAAAAGTAGGAAAAAAGAGGCATATATAAAAATATGCCTCTTTAATTTTCTTCTTATTAAAATTCTGCTCCTTTCGGGAAACGTGGGAAAGGAATCACATCTCTGATATTTCCCATACCTGTAACAAATTGTACCAAACGCTCAAACCCAAGCCCAAAACCACTATGAGGTGCTGTACCAAAGCGACGAGTATCCAAGTACCACCAAAGTTCTTCAGTTGGTACACCCATTTGTTTCATACGATTTTCTAGTTTTTCATAGTTTTCTTCTCTCTGAGAACCTCCAATAATTTCACCTATCCCAGGGAAAAGCACATCCATAGCTCTTACTGTCTTATCATCATCATTTTGTTTCATATAAAATGACTTAATATCTTTAGGGTAGTTTGTTAAAATGACAGGTTTTTCAAAATGCTTTTCAACCAAATATCTTTCATGTTCACTTTGTAAGTCTACACCCCATTTCACTTCATATTGGAATTTTTTCTTCTTATGATAGTTTGAATTGAGTAAAATGTCAATAGCCTCTGTATAGGTTATTCTCTCAAAATTATTTTCTACTACAAATTTGAGTTTATCAATCAAATTCATAGGGCTTTTTTCTTCCTGCTTCTTATTTTTTTCTTCTTCAATGAGGCGTTTTTCCAATACGTCTAAATCTTCTTTGCAATTGTCTAATGCATAACGTATTACGTATTTTACAAAATCCTCTGCCAAATCCATGTTATCTTCAAGCTCATAAAATGCCATTTCAGGCTCAATCATCCAAAATTCTGCAAGGTGACGAGTTGTATTTGAGTTTTCGGCTCTGAAAGTTGGTCCAAAAGTATAGATTTTACCCAAACCCATTGCCATCAGTTCGCCCTCAAGTTGCCCAGAAACAGTTAAATTGGTAGCTCTTCCAAAGAAATCTTCTTTGAAATCTATTTCACCAGTTTCTGTTTTAGGTAATTTATGTAAGTCTAATGTGGTAACTCTGAACATTTCACCAGCTCCTTCTGCATCCGAAGCTGTAATGATAGGCGTATGTACATAATAAAAGCCGTTATCATTGTAGTACTTATGTACAGCATATGCTAAAGCATGACGTATTCTGAAAATAGAACTAAATGTTGCAGTACGGCTACGCAAATGAGCATTATCCCTAATAAACTCTAAGCTATGAAACTTAGGTTGAAAAGGATACTTATCATTAGCCAATCCATAAATTTCTACACTTTCAGCTACTACTTCTCTGTCTTGTCCTTGTCCTTCCGATTTTTTTAATTGTCCTTTTACACACAAACAGGCTCCAACAGTAATATTTTTATAGGTTTCTTCAGGAATATTACTAAAATCTACTACAATTTGAATATTATTTGCACAAGAACCATCATTCATCGAAACGAATGCTACATTTTTACTACCTCTACGGTTTTTTACCCAACCTTTTACAGTTACTTCTTGGTCTTGTACTACTACTTGTAGTAAATCTTTAATCGTTTGCTTCATAAAATACTAAATTTTAAATTATAAATGCTGGAATATTTATTGTAACAAATAAGCCTCAAAATTAAGCATTTCCAGATTTATACAACTTTTTTTTAGATTTTTTTTGAAAATTTTTGAAAAAAAATTTGCAGGTATTTAAACTTTGCTTACCTTTGCATCACTTTAAACGACGCCTCAATAGCTCAGCTGGTAGAGCAACTGACTTGTAATCAGTAGGTCGCTGGTTCGATTCCGGCTTGAGGCTCTTAAATCAAAGCTCTTACATTTCTGTAAGAGCTTTTTTGTTTTTAATGTTTTGAAATAATTTATGATAAACTTTTTTCTCCTCATTATTCTACTCCATACTTCGCATTTAGAAAAGAATTATGATATTCCCTCCATTTTAAACAAGTGGTACGATGCAACAGAGAAAAATGTAATTTTACAAATTAGTAAGAAAGAATGTATGTCGGATATTGATGTCTCAGATCATTTCGAATCAATAATTAATTATTTTAGGACTATAGATAAAAATGAATCAGATCGCATATTAATTTTAGAATTTTTGAAAAGAACTAAAAAATTAAGAGAAAATTCTTTTATTGTAGAAACAATTATTGGGGGAGAAGATGTAGAGCATATATTTTCTATTATTACCCCTCATCCCAAAGGATACTTCGAATCTGAAACATATTCTTTTCTAAGGGATGATGAATCTAGTTTAATGAAAAAACAAATTATTGAAGATATTGATTTAATGGGTCTAGTAAATGATACAAATTATTGTCAAAGAGGAAAAAGTGTACCTGAACCTATTACAATATCATACTTTGCGAATTTAGAAGGAAATATTCAAATATATTCTCGCTATTATAACCCATATCACCTCAATAGCGATAGCCCCATCTATAAACTTAGGCAAAAACTACTCAAATTATGATAAGTTATTTCATATAAAGAAGCTCCTACAGAATTGTAAGAGCTTTTTTATCTTATATCTTATCATTTATATCTCTTTTAAATTCCTTTAAAAAGCACTACTGACTCCAAATATTCAGGCACAATGACATTATGCCACTCCATTTTATCTTTGATAAGGGAAGCTAGTGTTTCAGAAGATTCTTTTTCTCCATGTACTACAAAAGTCATTTTGGGAGGGTCTTGAAAGCCTGAAAGCCAACGAAGTAACTCATCTTGATCAGCGTGTGCTGAAAGCCCTGCCACAGATTCGATATTAGCAGCTACAGTTACAGGAACGCCAAATATTTTTACAGAAGTTGCCCCTTCTAGCAAATCACGTCCACGAGTCCCCTCCGACTGATACCCCACAAACAGAACTGTATCTTCGGGTCTTGGTAGTCTGTTGAACAAATGGTGTAAAATACGCCCTCCTGTTATCATACCACTTGCCGAAATAATAATTGCCTTTTTATTAATTTGATTGAGGGCAATAGATTGGTCTTGTGTTTGAAAATAGTGAATATTAGGATGGTCTAAAAAATTTTGTCCATTTTGAAAGATATTTCCTGAAAGTGAATGGCAGTCTTCATGTTTTCGATAAAGCTCAGTAACATCTATTGCCATAGGACTATCAATATAAATCGGCACATTCGGAATCTCTTTCTTATTGAGCAGACGAGTAAGATAATACAAGACTGTTTGTGTTCGCCCTACACTGAAAGCGGGTATCAGCAAACAGCCTGTTTCTATAGTATGTCTGATGATTCTTCCCAATTCTTTTTCAGGAGAAGTGTCAATATTATCTCTGTTACCATAAGTAGATTCTACCAGCAAAATATCAGTATCTTTGATACTTAAAGGTGGTGGCATAATAGGATCTACATATCTACCTAAATCACCTGAAAACACTATTTTTTTAGAACTATTATCTCCTCTAATAAAAACTTCTACAATAGCAGCCCCCAAAATATGCCCAGCTCTTTGAAATCTAATTTTTAGCTCACTTGTAATGGTGATTACTTCCGCAAAATTATAGCTTTTAACAAGCGGAAATACACTCTGTGCATCTTCAACAGTATAAAGAGGCTCTGGTTTCTCATGTTTAGAATAACCTTTTTTACTTGCATATTCAGCTTCTTCTTCTTGGAGCTTAGCAGAATCCAAGAGTAAAATCTGAATTAAGTCTTCCGTTGGATGTGTACAATGAATATCCCCTTTAAAACCTTCTCTTACCAGTTTAGGTAAATAACCTGTATGGTCTATGTGGGCATGTGTAAGAACTACACAATTGATTTCGGCTGGATTGATAGGAAATTCATCCCAATTCAGTAACCTCAATTCTTTTTTTCCTTGAAATAAACCACAATCTATTAGAACCTTATAATCATCCAATTCAAGTAAATACTTTGAGCCTGTAACAGTCTGAGAAGCACCTAAAAAACGAAGACGAACATTCATGTAAACAAAGTTTAGTGTAAGATTTTATTTAAAATAATAATATTGTATGGATTTTAATTTAATGATAAGAAACTATATTACCAAAGAAAATCCCTAGATTTTCTGTAAAATAATTGAGTCCTATTCTAAAAAATGATATATTTGTTCTATGAAAAACAAAGTAAAATTCAGCACAGAAAGCCCTAAGGCTATTAAGGAGTTTTTGATGTCACAAACAGCTCCTTGGGTATATAACCCTGATGAAGAGCAAGATGAAGATTTTGCATTTTTCTTCTTCTTAGGTAAACATAAAAATAAAGATGTTGTCTTTGATGTAGCATTTTTTCCTTTAAGTGTACATTACGCTTCTATTATTGAAGAAACTGCCGAAGAAGAAATCAGGAAATTATACCCTGAATATGATGGAGAAGATAGCAAATTGCCTGATGATAAAATGGAAGCCATTTTGGAGCATAAAGCTGAAATTATAGGAGAAATGGAAGCAGAAGAAAATCTTAAAGTTCAAGAATTTATGGATTTTGATGATGATTTTGAAGAAGGAGACCAAATTGTGCTTTTGACAGTTTCTTTGAATATTGATGAAGTAAATGAAGAAGAAATAGACAAGTTCGTAAAAAGTTTTCAGAACAATACACTCAAAATAGATGAAAATTTATATTCTTTTAGCTTAGAAGAAGAAGATTAAGCTACTATAATATATTTGTTCTATGAAAAACAAAGTAGAATTCAATCTAGACAACCCTGAGGCTATTAAGGAGTTATTGATGTTAGAAACAGCTCCTTGGGCATATAACCCTGATGAAGAGTACAATGAAGATTTTGCATCTTTCTTTTTCTTAGGTAAATATAAAAACAAAGATGTTGTTTTTATTGTGGTATTTATCACTTTAGGTGTACATTACTCTATTACTATTGATGAAACAGCTGAAGAAGAAATGAGGAAACTATACCCTGAATATAATGGAAAAGATAGCAAACTGTCTAATGATACGATGGAAGCCATTTTGGAGCATAAAGCTGAAATTAAAGGAAAATTGCTATTAGAAAAAAATCTTCAAGTTCAAGAATTTATGGATTTTGATGATGATTTTGAAGGAGGAGACCAAATTGTGATTTTGAAAGTTGCTTTGAATATTTATGAGGTAAATGAAGAAGAAATAGACAAATTCGTAAAAAGTTTTCAGAACAATACATTCAAATTAGATGAAACTTTATATTCTTTTAGACCAATTAGATAACTTTATATTCTTTTAGCTTAGAAGAAAAAGATTAATTTGTCTATAGTATATTTGTTCTATGAAAAACAACATAAAATTCAACACAGAAAGCCCTAAGGCTATTAAGGAGTTTTTGATATCACAAACAGCTCCTTGGGTATATAACCCTGATGAAGAGTATGAAAAAGAGTATTGTCAAGATTTTACATCTTTTTTCTTCTTAGGTAAATATAAAAACAAAGATGTTGTTTTTATGGTGGAATTTATCACTTTAGGTATACATTACTCTATTACTATTGATGAAAAAGCTGAAGAAGAAATTAAGAGGCTATACCCTGAATATGATGGAGGAGATGGCAAATTGCCTGATAATCAAATGGAAGCCATTTTGGAGCATAAAGCTCAAATTAAAGGAAAATTGATTGTAGAAAAAAATATTAAAGTTCGAGAGTTTATAAAGTTTGATGATTTTGGAGATGATTTTGCAAAAGAAGACCCAAAGGTGCGTCTGACAGTTGCTTTAAATATTGATGAGGTAAATGAAGAAGAAATAGACAAATTCGTAAAAAGTTTTCAAAACAATATGTTCAAATTAGATGAAACTTTATATTCTTTTAGACCAATTAGATAAAACTTTATGTTCTTTTAGCTTAGAAGAAGAAGATTAATTTGTATATAGCAATCTAAATTTTCAATACTATGGCATTATCTATTAGGAAAATACAAACAAAGATTTTATTAGCATTCTCTCTCTTGATTGTATTGGCAGGGATTATTAGTGCTGTTACATTTCTTTATCAAAGAAATATTAACTATTATCATAGTTATAAAGATTATCTAAACGACCTTCGTCACCTTACAGCTCAGGTAGATGGTATTCAAAAAGATTTTATAGTGATAGATTCCAAAGATGAAATCTACATGAGTAGTGGCAAAAGTAAGACACTTACCCAATTAGCTATCAACACCCAAGATACAAAAAAAGCTTTATCAGCTCTTAAAGACCACTCTACTACCAAAGAATTTAAGTTAGCAACTAATATCGAAAAAATTTCTAAGCTTAGAAATACATACAATAGCAATTTTGAGTTGCTTCAAAGAAAAATCAAAGAAAGAGGATTTAAAAATTATGGATTAGAAGGTAAAATGCGTGATTATGTGCATTTCCTTGAAGAGATTGATGTGAATACCGAACTGGTTTTACAGCTTCGAAGACATGAAAAAGATTTTTTTCTACGAAAAGATCTAGAATATAAAACAAAACTCCATCAAACTGCTGAAGTTCTCAAAAGAAGTATTGTTGATAGTCCTATTCCTGATAATCAGAAAGAAAAGTATATTACTTTCGTAAATGATTATGAAAGAATATTTGATAACATTGTTCTATTAGAACAAGAGATAGGTTTTGATACTAAAAAAGGGTTGAGAGGGCAAATGACAACCACCCATGAAGCCATCAATCAAGAAGTTCAAAATCTTTTTGAAATCATTACATTTTATATTGATGGCCTGATTTTACAAGCACAACTCATTGTAGCTTCAGCTATCCTAATTATGCTCATCACAGGAGCTATTTTTGCAATTTATTTTTCTTACAGTATTTCTCGCCCTATCATTCTATTGGATAGAGTAGCTAAATCCGTTGTAAAGGGCTTAAAAGGACAAGAATCCTTTTTGGATAGAATCAATACCGATGATGAAGTTGGTGATTTATCGAAGAACTTCAAAGTCATGCTTGAAAAACTTAAAACCAGTATTGAAGAAGCAGAAGATCGTAATGAGCAATTAGAAAGTTTTGTAAGTGAAGAATACAAACGTAATTGGGAAAACGAGGGTTTGGCAATATTTGGTGATATTTTGAAAAACAATAGTGAAAATTTGGAAAAACAATCCATTGAAATTATTTCAACTCTTGTCAAGTACACAAATTCTACTCAAGGCGGATTATTTATTGTCAATGACGAAAATGAAAACCACCAGTTTTTAGAACTAAAAGCATCTTATGCTTACGAGAGAAGAAAATATTTACAGAAAAGAATAGACTTTGGAGAGGGTATTTTGGGTGCTACTTGGCGTGAAGGAGATACTAATTTAATTACAGATATTCCTCAAGATTATCTGGCCGTTACCTCAGGTTTAGGGAAAACCAACCCTAATTGCTTGCTCATTGTACCAATCAAGACAGATGATAAAATAGAGGGTATCATCGAAATAGCCTCATTAAAGGTTTATGAAAAATATCAAATAGATTTTATAGAACGACTTTCTCGTCGTGTTGCAACCAACTTGTCAGCTGTAAAATCTAACGAAAAGAATATTAAACTCCTTTATGCTGCCAAAGACTTCTCTAAACAAATTGAAGCAAAAGAGGTAGAATTGCAGAAAAAAGTAGTGGAGTATGATAATTGGGTACAACAATTTGAAAATAAATTAAATTCTGTTTCAGAGGAATCACATATTTATCAGTATGTCCTCAATAAAATTTATGATGGTATTATCATCACAGACGAAAAATTCACGATTATCAAAGTAAATAACCATATTTTACGTAAATTCCGTTATAAACGTAGTGAAATTGAAGGACAGTCTGTAGATGTTCTTGTAGAAACAGATTATAACAATATCATTGATTTAAAAGACAAAAAATTCCAGTTAAGTTATAAGTCTTTCTCTAAAAAAGTGATGGGGAAAATCATTGACCATTTTGGTAATCAACATATTGTACAGATGATGTCAGGTAAAATGGAAATTGACACCAAAATAGTGTATGTATTCTTGTTCAATGAACTCACTCAAGACGAGCTTTCTCAATTCAATCAGATGAATGACAACAAAGATTTTTTATCTAACTAAATTTATACTTAATAAATATTTATGACTGAGCTCTATCAGGGAATTATTGAAAAATTAATGCAAGGAAGTAAAGATATTAAAGCAGTAGCTTTAATTAGTAGTGATGGGCTTATGCTTCATTCTAACATTTCAGACATCAATCCTGATAAAGTAGCTGCCCTTTCAGCAGCAGTGTTGGGTCTTGCAAAAAAATCCGCTTCTGAAATGAATTTTGGAGGACTCAATGAAGTTCAAATCAGAGGTGAAGATGCTACTTATATCATCCTTTCTATAGGTGTCAAAAAATTGCTTACTTTAATTGTATCTTCTCAAGCTAATATTGGTATGATCAATATTTTAACCCGAGAAACTGTTAAAAGTTTATCAGAAGACATCTAAATTACATCATTTTAAATATATTTTATGTTAACTGTTCAACTTTTAGATGTTTTTTATGATATACTTTCAAATAAGAAAAGTGGTATTGTAGAGATTAATGCAGAAAACGGCTCATGCCATGTCAATATTTATCAAGGAGAATTTGTGATAGATTTGGATAAATCATTGTTCATGAAAGTTATGTCTGACAATATAAAAGAATTTTCATTTAAAGAAAGCAATATAGATAAAACCTTTAATTTTTATCCCTTATTAAACTTATTGTGGGATTTTTCAAACCTTTCTCTAAGCTTTTCTGATGATTTTTACAAAAATTATTTAAACAATCATATTATAGGAAAAACTTCCTTGAATGACATATATAAATTAGGTAATCAAATTGGTATCGATACTCTTTTGGTTTATTTATTTTTTTCAAAGTCTGAGAATCGAACCTTCAAAGATTTATTGGACTTCTATTCTTATAAATCCCCTCAAGATTTAAAATCTACTGTATATCGTCTGTTTATAATTGGTCAATTAAAAGTGTTAGGTAACATTATTCAAGAAAATAATGTACAAAAAGACAATCCCCAATTATCTAATAAAAATATTGCCCTTCAAAAATTACTTAATAAAATATCTAATCTATAATTTTTTTATTTTTTTTAAACATTTTGGTAAGCTTTTAAGTTTATTCTCCGAATATTCTATTTTTTATTATGAAACAAGTTCTTAAATTAGTTATATCTGGTGATGTTGGAGCAGGCAAAACAACCTTTGTAAGAGCAATTAGTGAGATAGAGCCTATTACTACTGATGAAGCTGTTACAGAGGCTTCGACCCTTTTATTGAAAGAGCATACCACCGTTGCAATGGACTTTGGTTTGCTGACTATTGATGAAGACCTCGTATTACATATTTATGCAACTCCTGGTCAGAAAAGATTTAATTTTATGTGGGATGTTTTAGCCGAAAATTGTTTTGGCTTGATTTTTCTAGCTGATGCCTCTCGCATGGATTCAATTTTAGAAACAAATAATATTATTTCCTACTTTGACCAACATTTTCCTCACATACCTTACATTGTAGGTGTTACAAAGTTAGATATACCTGATAGTCTAGCTCTACAAGCCATCATAGAACTCATGGGGAGAAATGTACAATTTTTACCCATCAATGCAAATAATCCCCAAGAAGTAAAAGATGCTACACTAGCTATCATTTCTTTGGCAATGGCTTAATAAAAAAAGATATATATTTGGTATTCTATTAAAAAAATTTAGTTTTGTATATATTAGTTTTACACAATTAAAATTTTTCATAAAATGGAAACCAAAGAAACCCAACTTAAAACATTACTTGAACAAACAGCCAAAGAAATTTCTGGAACTCTTGGTATCTCTATTGTAGAGGTTGCCTCTGGAATGGCTCTATCATCTTATTCATTAAAATCTGATTTTGATTTGAATGTAGCAGCAGCTTACAATGCAGAAGTTGTAAAACAGAAATTAAAAGCAATGCAAGCTCTTAATCTCAAAAATGAAGCTATTACAGATATGATTATCACACTTACAACACAAGTACATTTTATCAGATTTGTAGGTACTAAATATATTATTTACTTCGCAGCAGACTCTACTTCCTCTAATATGGGCATGATTAAAACAGTTTTAAATGCTAATGCTCCTAAAATTCAAGCTATTATCGATTCTTTATAAAAGAAATTTAAAGTTTTATATAAAATAAAAAACCCCACAAATTGTGGGGTTAAATTTTTATTATTCGTTATCGTCTGCTTCAATTTTCTTGGTTTCTTCTTCTTTCAATTTTTGGTCTTCTTTGTCAGTTTTTCTTTCAAGAAGAGCCTCATCGATAGCTGCACCAATAAATTTTGTGATGATTTCGATAGACTTGTAAGCGTCATCATTTGCAGGGATTGGGAAATCTACTTGGTTAGGATCAGAGTTTGTATCTACGATACCAAACACAGGGATACCTAAACGGATAGCTTCTTTTACCGCAATATGCTCACGTTTTACGTCCACGATAAACAAAGCTGAAGGCAAACGTCCTAAGTCGGAGATACCACCTAACACTTTGTCAAGTTTCTCTTTTTCTCTTTGTAACATTAAACGCTCACGCTTTGCAAGGCTTTCGTAGTTTTCACCTTTGATAAGCTTCTCAATAGAAGACATTTTCTTCAAAGATTTCTTTACAGTGTTGAAGTTGGTAAGCATACCACCTAACCAACGCTCTGTAACGAAAGGCATTTTAAGTCTTTTAGCTTCGCTAGAAACAATTTCTTGAGCTTGTTTCTTGGTTGCTACAAACATCACTTTCTTGCCTGAACGAACAATTTTCTTTAAAGCATCTGCTGCATCATTCATGCAAGCAATTGTTTTGTTCAAGTCAATGATGTGGATACCGTTTTTCTCCATGAAAATGTATGGAGCCATACGGGGGTCCCACTTGCGGGTAAGGTGTCCAAAATGAACGCCCGCATTTAATAGGTCTTTATATTCTATATTTTGAGCCATTTTTTTCAGAATTTTTAAAATCAAACCAAATATTAACGTTTGCTGAACTGGAATCTTCTACGAGCTTTCTTTCTACCGTATTTCTTACGCTCAACCATACGAGGGTCACGAGTGAGGTAACCTTCTTTCTTAAGAGCAGGACGGTATTCAGCACTGATTTCAAGTAAAGCACGAGAGATAGCCAAACGCAAAGCCTCAGCTTGTCCTGAAACTCCACCACCATCTAAATTTGCTTTGATGTCATATTTACCCAATTCATTTACAACAGCTAAAGGCTGATGAATAATGGTTTGAAGTACTTCTGAAGCGAAATACTCTTTGTAATCGCGACCGTTTACAGTAATATTTCCGTTACCGCTTTGCATGTAAATACGTGCAACAGCAGTTTTTCTACGTCCTATCGTATTGATAATTTCCATGACTTTCGTGATTAAGATTGTAAAGTGATTGCTTTAGGCTGTTGTGCTTCATGAGGATGCTCAGGACCTGCATAAGCATACAAATTGAAGAATAATCTTCTTCCCAGACGGTTGCGAGGAAGCATACCTTTTACAGCCATTTCAATCAAACGAGCTCCAGTGAATTTCTCTTTCACTTCTTTGGGAGTACGTACACGCTGACCACCAGGGTAACCAGTATGACGGATGTACTGCTTATCAGTCATTTTCTTGCCTGTTAAGCGAATCTTGTCGCAGTTGATAACAATTACGTTATCACCACAATCTACGTGAGGTGTGTAGTTTGTTTTATTCTTACCTCTCAGGATGCTTGCTATTTGGCTCGCCAAACGACCAAGGACAGCAGAGTCAGCATCCACGATGACCCATTCTTTATTTACTGTTCCTTTGTTAGCCGAAATAGTCTTGTAACTTAATTGATCCATTCTGCTTTTGTTTTAAAAATCAATATATTATAGTTTTCCAAAAATGGAACGCAAATTTAGAGCTTTAAAAATAAATATCCAAATGTATTTTTACTTTTCCTCTGTTTTTTCCAAAAAAAAGGAGTAGAAAATTTCTACTCCTTTTCTATCTCTTTATTTTTAGACTATTTTTTTACTTTCTTACTAATCACCTTTCCTTCAAATTGTAAGCTTAATACATAAATACTACTTGCCAAATGGCTTGTATTGGTAGCTTTATAAGTATTAATCCCTAAATTACCATTCAAGATTCGCTCCTCTACTATCCTACCCAATACATCTGTAAGGGTAAATCTAACTTTTCCGTCTTTGGGTAGTGTATAGGCTACTTCAAAATCATCTTTGAATGGGTTGGGGACAATAGATACTATTTCAAAGCCTTGTTGCTCAAAAATAACAGATTCTATACGAGTATATATAGATTTCTCATCTTTATCTATGGGTTTGAGTCTATAATAAGCTATTTGGACATCATCCCCTATCTTTTCATCCAAAAAGTGATATTTAGCACCTTTCTCTTGGCATCCTACCGTACCTATTTTTACAAAATCTTTACCATTCAAAGAACGTTCTACTTCATATCTATCACCATTAATTTCAAATTCTGTTTGCCATTCTAATAAAGCATCTGAATCACCTGATTTTTTAGCTTTAAAATATAGCATCCCCACAGGTAATGGATTAAAGTCACTGATGCTTCCCAATGTAAAAGGACTAAAAGTTGTAAAGGTAGTGGTACTTGTAACCGTTGTACCTGCTACTGAACCTCCCCCATTTGTCCATTGCGAACCATTCCAACGACAAACTCTTAAGTCTGTTTCTCTTCCAACATCCACACCACAACTTCTTGTGCTATTGTATCCTAAATTTACAGTTGCATTTTGAGAGCCATTTGTTCTATCAAGCATCCAATATTCGCAATTGCCTACATGGTTTAAACTTGTTTCCTTTTGTCTGATGTCATAAGGGTTCGGATAAACTCTTGTATAAGAAGCTGTAAAATGGTCTGTAAGCGTTGTTGTTCCTGAAGGGCTAAAACCAATAGGGGCAAAATACGTTCCGTTACCCAATGGGAATGTAAATGTTGTATTACCTATTTTTCTTGCTGTGCCAACAATATGACTGCTATTACTTCCCCCTGATGTAGCAGAGCCTGCTGAAAAGTCTATACGATTTGCATTTGTAGTAAGTACACCATTGTTGAATGTTCCTGTACCAGCCACCTTAATATTTGTGTTATTCAAAGATGCTCCTCCAGAGCCATTCATGGTTAGATGATGTACATTTAACACATTTCCTGTAGATTGTAAAAGAGTGAGGGTAAAATCTAACAATGTTCCAGAATCGCCCGAAGCATCATCTAATACATAAAGTGTCCATGTACCAGTATAAGTTCCACTATAAGTAGAAAAAGCTACATTTTCTGGTCTGAACGTACCTGTAAAAGGAGCTGTTCCTGCTGTAATATTGGTTGCCCCTGCATCACTAATGGTGGTATTGGTATAATTATTATCAGAGCCTCCATTATCATCAGAAATCAAAAATACTGTACCATTGGGTGATACTAAATATATCCCTAAATCCCCAGTAAATGTATGATTAATAGAGAAATTTATACTTGAAAGAGCCGTGTATGTTCCTGCAGGAACGGTTACAGAACTCACAGCACAATTGGTACAACTGGCTAATGTAGCTGATGTGGGAACTGTATTATTAGTTACTATAATGGATGATGGGTCTCCAATTGCAAAATCTGTAGTATTGGCTACACTATAAGGTATTGTTTCTGTTTGTGTATTACTAATATTTTGTACACTTGTTCCACTAAATGTAACCGTTGAGCTTGTTCCTGCTGTAAAGGTATTATTATTCGTGAAATTACCTTTTACATCCAATGCAGTGTTTGTACCTGTCATATTGAATGTTCCATTATTTTGTAAGTTACCATTGAGTGTAAGGCTTGCACCATTGGTATATGTTAAGCTACTACCATTATTGATAGTAAGATTTCGAGCTGTACCACTAATAGATGAAACAGCTGCCATTGTGATACTAAAATTGGAAATAGAACCTGTTATACCTCCATCATCATCAATTGCATACAGTCTCCAATTTCCGTTATAAGCTCCTGCATAAGATGCCAATGTTCCTACTTCTAAAGAATATGTTCCTGTAAAAGGTGCTCCTGCTGTGTTAATGTTGGTTGAGCCATCCTGAATCACAGTATTTGTATAATTATCATCAATATCTCCATTATCTGTAGAAACAAGAAATACTGTATTGTCTGGAGCTAACAAGTAAATATCTAAATCTGAATCATAGGTATGTGTAATGCTAAATCGAATATTAGAAATACCTGTATAAGTTCCTGCTGGTACAGTTACAGAACTAGAAGCACAGGTACCACATCCTGTCAGTGAAGCTGCTGTAGGAATAGTATTTCCTGTTGCTACTCCACCAGAAGGAGTATTATCAGGAATGGCTATTGTACTTGTATTGGAGTATGTTGCCCCAGAAGATTGTAAAGTAATTGTATGATTTCCCAAACATCCAATAATAACATCATCAGTTGCTGTAGGTATTGTACCTGTTGTCCAAACAGTAGGGTCATTCCAACTACCTGATTTAATAGAAATAATAGATCCTATACCTGTTGCTAAAGTTGTTGCAGAAATGCTACCTGAACCCGATAAAGCTGAAAGTCTGCCTTCTGTATAAGTATAAATACGATAGTAGTACATTGTAGAAGGTGATAAACCCGTATCTGCATAATTGAGTGTTCCTGATGGCACTAATGTTCTAAAACTATAATTAACTCCATCAGTAGAACGATAAATAGCATAACCCAATTCGTTGGTTGCATTATCTGCCCATGTAAGTTGAAGGGTAGTAGATGATACACAATCAGCAGAAAAAGATGTAATATTGCCATTAGGAGCAACAGAAGAGAAATTATAGAACTTTCTACTGCCATTAGATGCACTATTTAAAGAAATTGGAGATGTTGTATAACATGCCTCATTGGAACCTGTATAAGAAATTGCAGAACCTGTTACAGTAGGATGTTGGTCTGCATCCATTGCTACATACTGATTTGTACCATCACCTGCTCCTAAACCCACTCTTGGAGCTATTCCTGCTCCACAACTAATTGCACTTGAAAAAACACCCACATTCATTTGTCCATAAATCATTCTGATTACACCTCCATTGGTATTATTAGGAGCTGTTTCATAAATATGAGTTTGCCATGTTGCATTGGCTGTTGTAGATGTGCCATCTACTCTCATATTCTGCCACTCTACAACAAGTTTGCGATTGGGTGCTGTTCCAACTAATTTATAATGTACTTTTCCTGAAGAATGGGTTCTCCATAACAATTCATTACTTGTACCTGGAGTAGAGTTAGCAAATGTACAAACTCTATGATGCCCCACAATAGCCATTGTATTTGCATCTGTATTGATAACACTTGTGCCAAAACGAAGTACTCCTCCTGCATTTACAGAAAAGTCGGTAAATCTTTGCCCCATAAAAAAGACCTCAAACCCAATAGCATTTACAGAAGAAGATACTGGTCCTTGATTACCACCTATTAAAGTAGTTGTACCACTAGACATATCCTCCAACGACTCATTACTGGCCGCTGAAGCTGTATAATTTTGAATATTCTGTGAAAAAACAGTTTGGTAAAAGAAAAGGCTTATTAGATAAAAAAATGTTTGTAGTAATTTTTTCTGCATAATTCAATATTTTTATTTTTATAAAACGATATTTTTTAAAATTTTAAACTATAAAATATTTATATCGCATGCAATATTAATGAAGAAAAAACGTTTTACAAAATTAAATTTCGTCAGATATCATGTAATTTATTCTTTAATTTAGAAGAAAAACAAAGAAAAATGGGTTTAATAGTTTTAAACCATTAAACCCACGAAAAATATTTTTTTATTTTTTATTTTTTTCTTGTTAATACCTTTTCAACGGCTGCCACCACATTTTCTGCTTCTAAACCATACTTTTTCATCAAATCATCAGGAGTTCCACTTTCACCAAAAGTATCATTGACTGCTACAAACTCTTGGGGAGTAGGCAATTTTGTTGCCAATACTTCTGCTACTGCACTTCCCAAACCTCCAAAACGTTGATGCTCTTCTGCTGTAACCACACATTTTGTCTTAGATATAGAGGCTAAAATTGCTTCTTCATCCAATGGTTTGATGGTATGAATATTGATTAATTCTACACTGATTCCTCTTTGAGCCAGTATTTCAGCAGCTTGGATAGATTTCCAAACCAAATGTCCTGTTGCTAAGATGGTTACATCTGTTCCTTCTTGTAACAATAAAGCTTTACCTATTTGGAAAGGTGTATTTTCTGAAATAAATATAGGTACTTTGGGTCTTCCAAAACGCAAATAAACAGGTCCATAATGTTCTGCAATTGCCATGGTTGCCGCTTTTGTTTGGTTGTAGTCACAAGGATTAATCACTACCATCCCTGGAAGCATACGCATCATGCCCAAATCTTCTAAAATCTGATGAGTCGCACCGTCTTCTCCAAGTGTAATACCTGCATGAGAAGCACAAATTTTTACGTTTTTATGGGAATAAGCAATAGATTGACGTATTTGGTCATAAACTCTCCCTGTCGAAAAATTCGCAAAAGTACCTGTAAAAGGAATTTTACCTGTAACTGCTAAACCTGCTGCAATGCCCATCATGTTGGCTTCTGCAATTCCGACTTGGAAAAAACGTTCAGGAAATTGTTTTTGGAAGGCATCCATTTTGAGTGAACCTGTAAGGTCAGCACAAAGCCCCACTACTTGGTCATTTTGCTTGGCTATTTCTAATAAGCCTACTCCAAAACCCGAACGAGTATCATTATTACCTAATATCTCAAACTTTTTCATGAAAAATGTATTTTTGTTGGCAATTGCCTGCAAAGATAAAGGTATAATTTGTACCAAAAAGAGAAGTTTATATTTTATTTTTTCTGATTTATAAGGAGTTTATACAAATAAACATGTCCATTATCTTGAGCCTGTAGTGTAATTGTAGCCCCTCTACAGTCAAATTCAATGCTATTTGTGCCTGTCCAAGGAGCATCCAAACTTCCTTTTATTTTTTCTGGAGGTAATACATTTTTGAGACGTTTATAGATTTCTTTAAAAGTTTCAGGATAAGTAGGTTCAATCTCCATATCGTCACTATCTCCCAATTCAGCATAAAAATGTGTAGTAAAAAAAACTGTTCCTTCTTTTTGAAGAGTAGCACACACAGCAACCTGAATATCATCAAAAATGGTTCTTTTACCAAAATCTGCAAAAATAGTTTTTCTTTTCAAGTCATATAAAGGAAACATCTTGTGCAATTCGGCATCAGTATAATTCCACTTTAAAACTTCTGTTGGGTTTTCTACAAGAAAACCTTGTGTAAAATCTAAAAAATCAGGATAACGCTCCATATTGATAATTTTTTATCTTAATAAAAAAAGGTAGCAAATGCTACCTTTTTAATTTTAAGCTCTTCCAGAAGATTCTACTTGTGCTTTCATCTCATCTTTCAAGACTTTTCGTAAGATTTTTCCTACATTCGATTTAGGTAACTCAGTTCTGAATTCTATATCACGTGGCTGTTTGTAGCCTGTCAGATTTTCTTCACAATATTTACGAACTTCTTGTTCTGTGAGGCTTTCATCTTTCTTTACAATATAAATTTTTACACGTTCTGTAGCCTTTGCATCAGGTACACCAATAACTGCTACTTCCAATACTTTAGGATGCCCTGCTACTACATCTTCTACTTCATTAGGATACACATTAAAACCAGACACCAAAATCATATCTTTTTTCCTATCTACAATTCTAAAGAAGCCATCTTCTTGCATTACACCAACATCCCCAGTTTTGAACCAGCCATCTTCTGTGAACACTTTGGCTGTTTCATCAGGTCTATTCCAATAACCAAGCATCACATTGGGTCCTTTCGCACAAATTTCACCTGCTTCGCCAAGTTGTACATCTTTGCCATCATCATCAATAAGCTTAATATCCACATTAGGTACAGGTATCCCAATTGAGCCTATTTGTTCTGTACCATCAATCGGGTTACAAGTAAGTACAGGAGCTGTTTCACTTAACCCATAGCCTTCAGCAACTGCAATACCTGTCATTTGTTTCCATTTTTCGGCAACTGGTTTTTGCATTGCCATACCACCAGCCACAACTACTTTTACATTAGTCCAATTGATTTTCTTAAAATCTGGGTGATTCATCATCCCTACAAACAAGGTATTGAGCCCTGTAAGTACTGTAAATTTATTTTTAATCATTTCACCTAAGAAACTTGGCATATCTCTCGGATTGGCAATCAATATATTTTTAGCTCCGATAGCCACCATAGAGAAGCAATTCACAGTCAGTGCAAACACATGATACAAAGGTAAAGGTGTTATAATTACCTCTTGAGGTGATTCTTTAAGTTTGGGACCCATCCAAGCTTTTATTTGCATCATGTTTGCCAAAATATTTCTATGAGTAAGCATTGCTCCTTTAGAAACACCCGTTGTACCACCTGTATATTGTAAAAATGCTAAATCAGAGCCTTTGGAATCTACAGGAGTAAATGTTTTTTTAGCTCCCATGGATAAAGCTTTATTAAAAGAAACTGCATTGGGGATGTTAAAAGGAGGTACCATTTTTTTCTTATGTTTTACAACATAATTCACAATTTTACCTTTTAAAAAACCAAGCATATCTCCAATTTCTGTAACAATTACATGCTTGATATTGGTATGTGGTAAGGCTTTTTCTAAGTTTTGAGCAAAATTTGCTACAATGATGACTACTTTTACATCAGCATCTTTATACTGATGTTCCATTTCACGTACTGTGTATTGAGGATTCACATTGACAGCAGTAAAGCCTGCTCTCAAAATACCAAATAAAGCCACAGGATATTGTAAAATATTAGGCATTTGCAATCCTACTTTATCTCCTTTTTGCAAACCTAGGCTTTGCAAATATGCTGCAAAGTCTTGAGATTTTTTATCTATTTCTTTGTAGCTCAATACCTTATCCATAAACTGGTAAGCAGGCAAATTTGCATATTTTTTAAGATGCTCATCTAAAAATGCTACCAAAGATGAATATTGGTCAGGATTGATTTCTTTGGGAATGCTTGCATGGTATTTTTGTAGCCAAAGTTTTGTTTCTGACATAACGCTATGTGTGTTTTAAGTGAAGATTATAAGCAATTTTAGTTTTTTATGCGTTGTATGTGTTTCTAATTTGGAAGAAAGAATAAGGAAAACAGAAATTAGAATTTAAAAGAATTTTGTCTTCCCTCGTACTTTTTCAAGGTATATTTTTCATTACATATCTCTTTGCAAGAGCTCTGCTACAATAATATAGCGTTGTTCTTTAGGGATTTGTGAAAGATACATGGCTGCTTCTGAATGTTTATCTTTTCCTTTTAAATCTATAATTTCTTGTCCATTTCTACTAATTTTTATTTTCCCATCTTTCTTTTTGAGTTCAAATGGATTCTGATTTTCTTCATTATCAGACACTTTTACTTTTGCTGCATCTAACTTTATTTTCCAAAGAAGTTTGCTTCCATCGGGTGTACGAACTTTAAAACCATCTGCATCTTTCGCTTTCACTTCTGCTACTTCATTACCATTAGCATCTTTATATTTATTTTTCTCTGCTGATTTCGTTTTACCTTTGATGACCTTACCATCAAATTCTATTTTTACCTCATTATCAGAGAACTTAAATACAGCTTTATCACCAATATTATTGGTGTATTCAATTGTTTGTTCGTTTGCTTGAACAGATTTGTTATCAGATTGTACTACTGTTACAGGTTCTTTATTAACTTTATCATCATTTTTACTTGTTCCAAATATAAGAAAGCCTGCAAGTCCAACAGCACCGACCAATCCTCCCAAGCCCACTACTTTCCCCCATTGTACTTCTTGCTTTGGTTTGTAACGTACTGATTGCAGTAAGGCTAAAGCTTTTTGGTCAGATGGATTTTGAAGTAATGCTTGAGCGGCATATTCCTCACTTTTTTTCTTATGTTGTTGTTGATTGGTTTGCACGAATTTCATTCCGTGAACTTGAGCAAGCAAGCTAAGTGTATCAGCATCATCAGGATTGAGAGCATAGGCTTTTTCGAGAGCTATGAGTGCATCATCAGCCTGCTGATGGTCTATAAAGCCTTTACCTAAGAGAATTAACTTTTTACGTTCTTCCTCAATGGCTTGTAAGTCTTCATCACTCATACCCAGTTCTTGACTGATGGCTTTTAAATCAGCTTTTATTTGTTCATTATCTTTTTTTGCCTTTATTTCCATCATTTGTTTGATGTAGGCATCTATTCTTTGTTGCTCATCCATGATGCTCAAGAGTTTCTAAACGTTAATCTATGAAATTTTTATGAAAATCAAAACTCTATTCTAAATTTTTGCCCAGTAGTATATACAGAAACTTTTAGATTTGTAGCTCCCAGTTTATTTTTATACACATTTTTACTTTTCTTAGGATTTTCAAAAACGATTACTTGCGAATCGCCTACTACTTCGGCTTTATTTTTATATACTAAAATAGCTGTTGCTTCGTCTATTCCCACACATAGAAATTCAGGGTGTTCAATAACAGCACTGATGAGCCTATTGTGTCTGCTTCGAATCAGGAAATGCTGGTCTATAATTGCTTTTTTCAAAAATCCCATTCCTTCCCCAAACTCAACATTATCTGCTTCTATGGTTTGGAATGTTTGATTGTATTCTTTATATCGTTTTTCATTTCCTGTAATCATTTTTTTACTCATCACAGCAGCACCTGCTGAAGTACCTGCTATCATGCCTCCTTGTTGGTAACAAGCCCAAATTGCCTCATACACAGGAGTATTCTGAATAGAAGCCATAAGTTTATTTTGGTCACCACCCGAAAAATATATCAGTTTAGCATTTCTGATACTATCCAAAGCTGATTTTGAAGCATTTTTGGCATTTTTAGAAAAATCGTAGCCAAAAGCCTTCATTTTATTTTCAGCAAATTGTTTTTGAGCATAAAAAATAGCCGAATCAGGTTCTGAGCTTGCCATTGGAAGAATAATGGCATATCCTCCTTTATCCAAACTTGATTCTATAAACATACGACTGAGCAATTCTGGAGGGCGTTTACCTCCTCCAATGATAAATAACTTACCTTGAGCATTTAAGAAAAAACTATGTAAAATACATAGCCCTAACAAAATATTTCTTTTGAGGTGTTTCATTATTTTACAGCAATCAGTTCTACATCAAAAATTAAAATAGCATTGGCAGGAATATCAGCTCCTGCTCCTTTTTCACCATAACCCATAAAAGAAGGAATAATCAGTTTTGCTTTTGAACCCACAGGCATCTGCATAAAACCTTCGTCCCAGCCTTTTATTACTTGTCCATTACCCACTGCAAACTCGAAAGGTGTTCCTCTATCCACAGAACTATCAAATTTTTTCCCATTTAATAACATACCTGTATAATGAGCCACCACAGTTTGCCCCTTTGTGGGTTTTGCTCCTGTTCCTTTTTGAGTATAAACGATATGAAGTCCTGAAGGTAAAGCCTGAGCCACCAATTTGTTTGCTTTTAGGTACTGTTGAATTTTTGTTGTTTCTTCTATTTTGAGTTTGGCATTTTTGGCATCCTTTTCTTTCTGAATTTCAACATTGGAGCGTATTTTTTTGATTTTGATGTGGTATTTGAGATATTCGCCTACATTGATAAAGGTTGGTAAAGCTGTTGGGGCATATTTACGAAGCGTATCTAATGACACCAACACTTCTACACTATCTTTTTCTTGAAGCAAACCAAAGACTTCTAAAGGTGTTGTTTTGCGTTCTATATCTGTATATTTATCTTGCCAATTAAGGTTGTTATCAGGAGATTTCTGAACTAATGAATCTTTTCCTGTATAAATAGCTACTGAAAATGTAACTATTTCACCTAATTTTACTTTTCTATTTTGAGGAAATTGTTTGAAGTGTTTATATAAAACTCCATTATTGGTTTTTTTGTAGTTTTGAGCAAAAGAAATACTACCTATCAAGAGTATGAGTGTACTAAAAAATAATTTTTTCATAAAAATTAATTGAATCTATAAAATCATGATACTTTGCCAAAGTATCAAAAAAGATATTGTTTTTGCAAGAGAAACCCATTCATTATTTTATGATAGAATCTGAAATTGAAAGAATTTTTGGTAACAAACTTCGTTTGCGTGTAAGTGGTATTTGCATAAAAGCAAATAAAGTATTATTAATCAAACATGTAAATTTAGGTGAAGGAGGTTATTTGTGGTCACCGCCAGGTGGTGGGTTACACTTTGGCGAATCTGTGGAAACTTGTCTCAAAAGGGAGTTTGAAGAAGAAACTGGTTTTAAAATTAAAATGAAGCGTTTTTTGTTTGTCAATGAATTTCTTCAGCCTCCACTCCATGCTATTGAGCTTTTTTTTGAAGTAGAAGTTGTAGGTGGTTCATTGCTTCTTGGCAAAGACCCTGAAATGCAAGAAAACAACCAAATTATTAGAGAAATTGCATTTTTAGATATAGAAACTCTCCAAAAAGAGCCTGCTATTTGTGTACATAGTATGTTTCAGGAACTCAAAAGTGTAGATGAATTATTGGAGAAAAATGGGTATTTTAGGGGATAATAAAAAACCTCCATATTCTTGGAGGCTTTCATTATTAATGAATTGACTATTTTATTTAAATTCTATCTTTCCTATTTGGTCTTTTGCATTTAGAAGAATAATATTGGAAGTTATTTTTTTACTAAACATTATATAAGGTTGTATTTTTGTTTGTTTATAACCATAAACCAAATCTTTCTTCACTTGTCCATCAGGAGATACCGTTATTAAAAATAATCCATCTCTAGAACCACCTGAACCAGAACTTCTTTTTATTTCTTTGTCAGTATTGGCTTGAGCATTCTTCGATAAATCTTCATAAATAATATACACATTTCCGTTATAGTAGGTACTTTGAATAGAAGGATTATCTGCATTGAGTTGGTATTTCGGAATTTTAGAGATACTTTTCAGCTTACCCGCAGCATCCACGTTCATACAAGCTATATCGCAATAAAAATATCTGTAAGTAGTACGTGTTCTACCTCTTGAATCAGTAAAAGTTCTTATTTCAAGTTTATATTGTTCAGCTACAACAGTATAACTTCCATCAGGTTTGCTATAAACATTTCTGATTACGTAAGGAACATAATCTTCTCTTTTCTTTCTCTCAGGATATAATTCTGTAACTTTTGTTCTGATTTTACTAAGAATAGAAAAATTGCTACAATCAATATTGGTAATGAAAAACTCATCTGAAATATTGCTAGTAGAAGTTGATAGCAATCCTCTTTTTATATCGCTCAAAAAGCCTGTACAAACAAGTGTATTATTTGCCCCATGTTCTATTTCTATTGTCATAATTTCATCACCCTGAAAATCAAAATCGAACTGTTTGGGTTTTCCAGAGCCTTTTTCAAAGGCAATCAACTTATAATAATTATCACTTTGACCTTTTTTTACTTCTTTTGATTCTTTGTATATCAAAGCTAATACATAAATATTTCCATAATTATCAATTTCTATTTCACTCACACTAAAATTCTTATCTTTGATGGGCAAATCAACATCTTTATTGAAAAGCAAGGTTGTCAAGTCACTGTCATATACCTTAAAACCCATTTTTGTTGGTTCGTTTCTTTTTGTTGGTTTTTCTTTGTAAACGAGCAATTTGGTGGAATCAGGAGAAATTGCTGTGATACCAAAAACGTTAGAATTATAACCCTGAACAGAAAAAAGCCCTCCTCCTGAGGAATTTACTTGACCTTCATCTAAAATTAGCGTTTTACCAATTACATTCAAGTTTAAATCTGTGGTAGAAGCATATAAATAAGTTTTCTTTTCTTTCTTTTTCCTCTCGCTAATCAAATGAACGATTTTATCCTTGAGGAAAATAGTTTTATTGTAAGAATAACGCTTTTCATCCAACTCAAAAGGAATTATTTGTTCTTTTTCTAATTTCATGCTTTGGTTGTACTTACGAAAAACAAGCTGTTTGTCTTTACCATAATGAGTTGTATAATAATTTTTCTCATTCCCGCCTATAATCCCAGCCATTCTTTTTGTTTTGATTTTTTCACCCCAAACCACATCAGCTTGTTGTGCAAAACTATTATTTAGACATAGTAACACTAATAATAGTGTAGAAAATAAACTTATTTTGTTCATATTTTTCATGTATTTTTTATTTTTGTACAAAAATAAAAAAACAAATATTCTTATGAAAAAAGTTTTAACAATTTTACCATTTCTTAACCTATGCATCTTTTTTGCATATTCACAAACACCTGTAGATACTTCTTCAAGAATAAGGGTATATACTCCAAATGGAAGCAACAATTCTAGTTATAATAGTGAAGAGTCTTATAAATGGGCTCTCAAAACTGACGTAGTACCCATGATTAGTGGCGAATTCCCACTTATTGGCGAATTTAAGGTAGCTAAAAGGCTGAGTACAGAATTTTCTGCTGGTATTACATACGATTTAAATTTATTAGGTAGTGATCTTTTCCCCGCAGAGTTAGATCGTATGCCTAATGATTATTATTATATAGATGCTGAAAACTCTGGAACTAGTACAGCCTTTCGTTTGGCTCTCAAATTTTATCCTTCAAAATATGAATCAGCGATTGAAGGATGGTTTGTAGGATTACAGTTGATGAATAAAAATTTAGTTAGAACATACATTGGAGAAGACAATCCTTTATTGGCAGATGAAAAGTTTAAGAGAACTCGAACAGGTGCTGCCATTATTGTAGGAAAGCAAGTAGTTTGGGATTCTAATGTTTTTGGTGAGTTTTTCTTTGGAATAGGTATTGTAAGAATCAATTACTCTATACCTGCTATCAGCACCATAGATGAGTCTATTTTAAGAGTAAACAATTCTAAAGTAACACCCAACATTCTAGTGGGTTATAGATTTGGATTTGGAAATTAATTCTTAAACATAAAAGCCTCCAAAATTTGGAGGCTTTTATGTTTTAATGAGTATCTTCTATTTTGGTTTTCTCTAAATCAAATAAATCGTTAAGTACATCTATCAGTGTTTCGGCTTCGCCACGTTTACAAGCTGCTTTGAGTTGCAGAATAGGCATTTTCATAATTTTCTGAACCAAATTTCCTGTAATTTTATCAATTAGTTCGGCTTCTTGTTCTGAAAGTTTTTTAGAGTACTTGGAAATTTCTTCTTTTCTGATTTGTTCCAAAGCATTCTTGAGTTTTTGGATAGTAGGCGAAATTTCCATTTCTTTTGCCCAATTTTCAAAATCGGCAATAGCTTCTTCTACAATTCTTTTTACAGCAGGTATTTCAGCCTGTCTGCGTTTGAGCGTTTCGTTGGTTTTGGCTTGCAAATGGTCTATATCATACACCATACAGCCTGCAATATTTTCCACATTAGCATCCACACTTCTGGGTACAGAAAGGTCTATGAAATATTTGTGTGAATAAATATTGATTTGCTGTAAATTTTCTTGATGAATAAAATTGGTTGCCACTGATGATATAATGACATCAGCTTCTTCAATTTGTTTCCAAACATTTGTAAAATCTGCTACTTCAAATTCACATTCCTGAGCAAGTTCAGTAGATTTTGAGGTTGTACGGTTACAAATCGTTACATTTTTAAACTTTCCTTTCAGATTTCTGCAAACATCTGTTCCAATTTCGCCAACTCCTAAAACTAAAATTTTAGGTTCTTGTAAACTAAAACTGATTTCGTTGAGTAGCTCAACAGCTGCATACGAGGTCGAGGCTGCCCCATCTCTAAAAGAGGTTTCTTGAGATACTCTTTTGTGGGTAAAGAAAATGCTATGCAATAATCTGTGTAAAAAAGCCCCTGCCATTTGTAAATCGGCAGACCATTGGTAAGCTTTTTTCATTTGGTTAGACACCTGAATATCACCAAGTATCTGAGCATCAAGCCCCAAAGAAACATTGTATAGATGCTCAACAGCCTGATTATATTCTAAAATTTGAAATAAATGAGTATGTGCCTCCAAAGCTGTATTGGCTTTGAAAGCCACCAAAGCCTGAATAATCTGATTGCTTAGGTTTTCTTCAGCACAATAGTAAATTTCTGTACGGTTACAAGTAGAAATAACAAGCCCTTCAGAAATTTGAAAAACATCTTTTAAGTATATCAGCAAGTCTTTTGACTCCTGTTCTGATAAAGCAAATTGCTCCCTTACACTAACAGGTGCTTTGTGATGAGTGAGGCAAACAGCTTTGAGTAATTGATGCATAAGACGGTTTTATGTTCTTTTCAGATAACTCTATTCAAAAAAGTATGCACAAAAATAAGTAGCAAAATCTAAAAATGTACATGACTTAGCTCAGGAAAACCATATTTAGAATATTTCTAAATAACATCATCTATTTATGTTCTGAATGCTAAGGCTTCATTATTCTCATTTACAATCTTTTATTGAATATAAATTAAGATGTCGCTAAAAATTTTTCTGTATTTGTTTTGCAAATATAGAAAAGAAAAATAACTTTGTAAAAAAAAATATTAATTAATAAAAATTATTATTTAGTGTCTCAAGAATCTATCACATATCAAAAAATCAAAGAAAAATTGACTTTGCATGGTTTAAAAGCCACTTCACAACGTTTGGTGATTTATGAGGTTCTTTATAAAAATCCTCAACACCCTACTGCCGAAATGGTTTTTGATTGGATTCATCTAGCCAATCCGAGTATTTCGCTAGCTACTGTTTATAAAACATTGGATACTTTTGCAGACAATGGACTTGTAAGAAGAGTTGCTTCTGAAGATGGTTCCTTGCGTTTTGATGCTCATGTGGGTTCACACAATCATTTGTATTGTACAAACACCAAAGAAATTATTGATTTTGAGGATGATACACTTCAAAACCTTATTCAGGAGTTTTTAAATACCAAACAATTTGAAAATTTTGTAATTAAAGATTTTCAGTTGCAAATCAATGGTCAGAAATTAGACCACCAAAAAACGATTCAAGTATATGACAAAGAAAAAAAATAAAGAATCTCAAAATAGTATTATCAAAGTATTAGAAACTCTGATAGCCAACGAAATGACTCTTTTTGTAAAGGCTAAAAATTATCATTGGAACGTAGTAGGTGTTCATTTTAAGCCTTTGCATGAGCTTTTTGATGAAATTGCTGGAGGCACACAAGACATAATAGATGAAACAGCAGAACGTATCAGAGCTTTGGGAGCATTTGTACCTGCTGGTTTAGCACTTTTTGCTTCACAAACAAGTTTGCAAGAAGAGCAAAAAACAGGTCTTAAAGCTGAAAAGATGGTGGAAAACATTTTAAAAGATTATGAGTTAATTATCAGTAGCCTCAAAGAAGGCATTGAAATAGCGGACGATTTAGATGATGTAGCCACAGAAGATATGCTCACAGGATTTCTGAGAGACCACGAAAAAACAGCTTGGATGTTACGTTCTCATTTACAATAATCTATTTTAGCATAAAAGAAGAAAGAAAAAGGAGAAAAGAACATTCGTTTAAAATTTATTTTCCTTTCTCTTTTTTCCTTTCCCCAATTTTTCAAACAATTAAAATTCATAAATTCACCTTAACCATCACATTTTTATGTTAGTACTCAGAAAAGCTCCTCATTTTGTTGCTCCTGCTGTCATCAATGGAGAAGAAATCGTTGATAACTTTTCATTAGATCAGTATTTGGGCAAGAAATATGTAGTTTTCTACTTTTATCCAAAAGATTTTACTTTTGTTTGTCCTACTGAAATCTTGGCTTTCCAAGAAAAATTAGCTGAATTCGAAAAACGTGGTTGTGCTGTAGTAGGTTGTTCTACTGATACAGAGGAAACTCACTTAGCATGGCTTTCTACACCTAAAAATAAAGGTGGTATTGAAAGTGTTACATATCCTATTGTAGCTGATACAGCAAAAACTATTTCTAAAAACTTTGGCGTTTTAGGTGGTTACGAAGACTACGATGAAGAAGGAAATGCTGTATTTGTAGGTGCTCCTATCGCTTTGCGTGCTACATTCTTAATTGACAAAGAAGGTATGGTACATCATGAAACCATCAATAATTTCCCTTTAGGCAGAAATATTGATGAAACACTTCGTCTATTGGACGCTTTAATCTATGTAGAGAAACATGGTGAAGTTTGCCCTGCTAACTGGCAAGAAGGCAAAGATGCCATGAAAGCAACCAAAGATGGTGTAGCTGATTATTTAGCAAAACACTAAAAATATCAAAGATTAGAGTTTCTTAAGATATTTTAATTTCTAAAAAAGGTTTCCTCTAATAAAGGAAGCCTTTTTTTATTTTTAAATTTTAATCTGTTCTTTTGAAAAAATATTTATATTCAAAAACTAATATATAGAAGAATGAAGAAAAAGCATATTTGGATTATAGGAATTTCAATTATTATCATCTCTATTTCTATTCCTACTTTCCATATTCTCAAAACAAAGTGGAATGAAAATGACACAAAAATTAGCATTCCTAAAGGCTATATAGATGATGCAAGCCAATTAAACTTAACAAAAATTGACACTATCATTCATGTTCCAAAGGACAGAAAAGAGATTGAAAAACAGCTTAAAGGTATATTGAAATATGCTAAAGAAAATAATTTAAAAATCTCTATTGCAGGAGCAAAACACAGCATGGGAGGTCATACTATTTATCCAAACGGAATTGTTTTGAATATGCTTCCATATAAACATATGAGCCTTGATAGCGTAAATAATATTCTTACAATAGGTTCAGGAGCTTTATGGGAAGATGCTCTAAAATTTTTAGACAAATACAAAAAGTCTATTGCAATTATGCAAGCATTCAGTTCATTTTCTATTGGAGGTTCAATTAGCGTTAATGGACATGGTTGGCAAAAAGATTTGCCCCCAATTTCTGAAAGTGTAGTTTCTTTTACTTTAATGAAAGAAGATGGAAAAATTGTCAATTGTAGTAGAGATGAAAACAATGAACTTTTTAAATTAGTAATTGGAGGCTATGGTTTATTTGGAATTATTTTGGATGTAAAAATAAAAGTAGTAGAAAATATTGCTTTACAATACAAATACGTTCGCTTAAGTCCTGAAAATTATATAAGTTATTACAAAAAATATATTTCAGAAAACCCTAATGTAAATCTTGTATTCGGAAGACTTAGAATTTCGGATAAGCACTTTTTGGAAGAAGCTACATTGAATTTTTTTGAAAAGGTGGAATCTCCTATCCCTCCTTTATCAAATCAAAAAAGTACAGAAATGCAAAGATTGGTTTTTAGAGGAAGTGCAAACAGTGAATACGGAAAAAGGCTTCGTTGGAATTTAGAAACAAGAATGAACAAAGTATCCAAAAATGCAATTTATTCAAGAAATGAGCTTTTAAATGACCATGTTTCACTTATTGAAAATAAAGACACATCCTCAACAGATTTACTTCAAGAGTATTTTATTCCTGAAAGGAATTTTAACAAATATATAGAAGATATTAAACCCATTTTAAAAAACTCTAAAATTGATTTGCTAAATATTACTATTCGAGGTGTTCATCAAGACCATGACAGTTACTTAAATTATGCAAGAGAAAATGTTTTTGGGTTTGTACTACTCTTTAATCAAAAGAAAACAGACAAACAAGAACAAGAAATGAAAGATTTGACCAATCAACTTGTAGATGTTGCCTTGAAGAATGAAGGAACTTTTTATTTACCTTATAGACTTCATATCAATAAAGAAAAAATGAGAAAATCTTATCCACAAGCTGAAAGTTTTTTTCAACTGAAACTGAAATATGACCCTAAAGAACTTTTTAATAATAAATTTTATCAACACTATAAGTAAAATCTACCTATTTCGTATTGCTCTGATTTTTTTGTTTATTAACGAACTAAAACAAAATATTCTTTGTTTTATAGTTTAGTCATGAAAAAGTTTTTCCGTCAAATAGTAGCCCTAATAATGTTTTTGGTAATTTTCATTACCAATACAGGATTTGTTGTGGTGAAACATCACTGCAAAATGCGTGGCGAAAGAATATTTTTGTTTGCAAAACCTCAAAATCTGTGTTGCCCTGCTGATGCAAAACCCGAAAAACCAGTTTTTGATAATACAGCTTGTTGCATTGAGCAATTCAGTTTATACAAACTAAGCATAGATTTAAACACTTTTAGTGTCCCTACTCTCGATTTTGCAACTCCTCAAGCGTTTTTTTCATTTGAGTTTACCCCTGTTTCGTTTGTAATTTTTCCAACACAAGAAAGTATTACAAACTATCCCAATCCACCTCCTTTACCCTTTGGTAAAGTCTTGTTACACCATATCTGTTCGTATCTGATTTAGCATAAAATCTATACCCGTTTCTATTTATTGTAGAAACTCAAATGATTTTATACTAAATTTTTTATTTTATGAACAAGTCACATAAATTTATATTTGTAGGTATATGTTGGCTGTTTTTAGGTGTATGTCAAGCTCAAAGTTTACATGGCACACTCAAAGATACTCAACGTCAGCCTATTATAGGAGCTAATATTTTTTGGCTCAAGACTTCTGTAGGTGCTGTAAGTTCCGAAACAGGAGAATTTTCTATCTCTAAAACTTTAGAATCTACTCAATTAGTCGTTTCTGCTGTGGGTTTTATTTCTGATACGCTTGTTGTTGCAGAAAATCAACATCATATTGAAATTACACTAAAATCAGAAAACAACTCTATCCAAGCCGTTGAAGTACAAGCCAATAGTTCTTTTAAAGACAAAGAAAATGCTATGCTCAACGAATTTATTTCAAGAAAAGAGCTTACCAAAGCTGCTTGTTGTAACCTTTCGGAAAGTTTTGAAACAAATGCTTCAGTAGATGTCAGTTATCAGGATGCTGTAACAGGCTCAAAACAAATAAAAATGTTGGGTTTGGATGGTTCGTATGTACTGATTAATGCCGAAAATATGCCTTTTATACGTGGGCTTGCAAGTACGTATGGACTTAATTTTATACCTGGTACTTGGATTCAGTCTATTGACCTTGTGAAAGGAGCTGGTAGTGTTGTCAATGGCTATGAGTCTATGTCAGGGCAAATTAATGTGGAACTGATGAAACCTGATGCTGAAGAAAAATTACTCTTAAATGCTTATCTCAATCATTTCGGAAGAATTGAAGGCAATGCTGTTGCCAGAGCAAAAATTAATGACAAATGGAGTACCAATGTACTTGCTCATGCCAGTACACTTCAAAACAAAGTAGATTTAAACAATGATAGATTTGTAGATTTGCCTTTATACACCCAATACAATGTGATGAATCGCTGGAAACGTAGCTCTGAAAAAATGATGAATCAGTTTGGAGTAAAATTTTTGAGTGATGTTCGCAGAGCTGGGCAAAATAGTTTTTTTGAGGCTAATCCATCTCCTTTGGCTTATGGAACAGAAATGAATACACAAAGAATAGAAGCATTTGCCAAAAATGCCATCTTATATCCTAAAAAGCCTTATCAAGGCGTTGGTCTTGTGAGTTCGTTGTTGTTGCATACCCAAAAGGGCTTTTTAGGAAATAATGTTTACAATGGTACTCAAAAAACATTGTATAATAATCTCATTTTTCAAAGTATTTTGGGAAACACAAATCATAGCTACAAGCTGGGTGTCAGTCATTTATTAGACAGCTATGATGAGTCTTTTGCTGATTCTACATTCAGAAGAAATGAAAATGTATTGGGTGCATTTGTAGAATATACTTACACTCATGCAAAAAAATTCACTTTGGTAGCTGGAAATCGTATTGACAAGCATAATTTATTTGGCTGGCAATATACCCCTCGTTTACATCTTAAATATGATGTGAATGAAAATACACTTTTAAGACTTTCAGCAGGCAGAGGTTTTAGAGTACCTAACCCCATTGCAGAAAACTTTGGATTTTTGGTCAATAACAGAAGAATCATTGGTGAGGCTTTACGCCCTGAGGTATCTTGGAATTTTGGGGCAAGTTTGCAAAAAGAGTTTCAATTATTAGCTCGTAAAGCTTCTTTGGTGGTAGATTTTTTTCATACCAATTTTACAAACCAGATGGTGGTAGATATGGATAGAAATGCCACAGAAATCTATTTTACAAACTTAAATGGGAAATCTTTTGCCAATAGTTTTCAAACAGAATTGAGTTATAGCCCCATTGCTGGCTTAGAAACAAAAGTAGCTTATAAAATCTACGATGTACAAAGCACATTGGCAGGCAGACTCCAAGAACGCCCTTTCATTAGCAGAAATCGTTTCTTTATAAATGCTTCTTATACTACTCGTAGAAGTGGATTACAATTTGATGCTACAATAAAATGGAATGGAAAGCAACGTTTACCACTTTCACACAATCCATTAGAAGCTCAAATTACTCGTTTTTCTCCTTCTTTTGCCACACTCAATGCTCAGGTAAGTAAAAATATAGGCAAAAAATGGGAAGTTTATTTGGGTGGAGAGAATTTAACAAACTTCAGACAATTAAACCCCATTGAAAATGCTGATAATCCACAAAACCCTCATTTTGATGCCTCTATGATTTGGGGGCCAGTTGTGGGCAGAATGATTTATAGTGGAGTCAGAGTAAAATTTAAATAGTAGTGAGATATGAGTATGGAGAAATGACTTATGAATTTTTATCTTTTTTCCTTTTTCTTTTCTCAAAAATAATCTAAAAATATTAATCAAGTTTTCAATTCTATACCCCTTTTAAACCCTAAAAAAATGAAAAAAGCTAGTTTATTTTTCGCTTTCATGTTTATGAGTTTATCTTTTGCATTTGCTCAAAAAACAATATCTGTAGAGCCTGCCGAAGTACAAATCAAAACCTCAGCAGTATGTGGCATGTGTAAATCCAAAATCGAGAAAGATTTATCGTATGAAAAAGGTGTAATAAGTTCTAATTTAGAGGTAAAAACACAAATTGTAACTGTAAAATACAATTCTAAAAAGACAAACCCAGAGAAAATTCGTAAAGCTATTGCTAAAACTGGTTATGATGCTGATGCTGTAGCTGCGAGTCCTAAAGCCTACGAAAAATTAGATGCTTGTTGCAAAAAAGACAAAGGAGTTCATTAAAAAACAAGAAAGGCGATTATTTAATCGCCTTTCTTGTTTTACTGCCCTTTCGTTCCTTTGAGCGAAATGCCTCTATCTCCTGCCCATTGTTGCATATTTTGTTTGCTGATGGCAGCAGCCATCATTTCAGGGAACATATCTGGAGTACAGGCGAATACAGGAACACCTAATTTTGATAAAAATTGAGCGTTGGCATGCTCATAATAAGGAGCTCCACTATCATCTAAAGCAAGTAAACAGATTAATTGTACCCCTGAACTCACAATTTCTTCCATTCTTTTTCTCATTTGCCCCTGATTTCCACCTTCATAAAGGTCAGTAATCAAAAGCATGATGGTATCGTCTGATTTCCCTATGATTTCCTGACAATAGCCTAAAGCTTTGTTAATATCTGTTCCTCCTCCCAATTGTACACCAAAAAGCAAATCAACAGGATCTTTTAAATCTTCTGTCAAATCTACAACAGCAGTATCAAATACTACCATTTTTGTAGTAACAGCAGGAATAGAAGCCATCACAGCTCCAAAAATACCCGAATACACTACTGATTGCCCCATTGAACCACTTTGGTCAAGACAAAGTACAATATCTTTCAGCGAACGTTTGGTTTTTCTCCCATAGCCAATTCGTACTTCAGGGATAATTGTTTTGTATTCGTGTTGGTAGTGTTTTAAGTTTTTACGAATCGTTGTATTCCAATCTATTTCGTTGTAACGAGGTCTTCTGTTTTTGGTAGCTCTATTGATAGCTCCTCTGATGGCTTGTGTGGTTGTATGTGAAAGTTTTTCGAGCAATTCTTCCACTACTTTTTGTACTACTCTACGAGCTGTATCTTTGGTTTTGGAAGGAATCAGTTTGCCCAATTCCATTAAATTGGCTACCAAATGCACATCTGGGGTTGCCTGTTCTAAAATTTCAGGCTCAAAAAGCATTTTTTCTTTGAGTCCATCCATTTGCATGGCATCATTTTGCATCACTTGCACCACCGATTGTGGAAAATACTTGCGAATATCGCCAAGCCAACGAGCTACATTGGGATTTGATGACTCCGAGCCACCTTTTTTGCTTTTGGTATCACCATAATTGAACTTTCCTTTTCTTTCAAACTCATATAAAGCACCCAAAGCTGCATCCATTTCAGCCATTTCTCCCGAAAGATTGCAACCTGTACCTTCTGCATCATCCCCACCCAAAATCAAACGCCAACGCTCTAATATGTTGTTTTCCATAATATATTTTTTATTGTTATTTATGTTTTTGAAAAAAGAGTAAAGAAAAAAGACTTTAGATATTTCTTTTTTCCTTTATCTTATCTCTTTTCTCAAAAGCAGTTTTGAGTGAAAATATTTGACAAGCTTACAGTTCTAAATCTACTTTTTTTATCTAAAAATCCAAAATTTATTTGGGCTTACTCACAATAAAATCTACAATTTTCTGAGAAATTTCTTTTTTGATAGCTTCTGGAGCTACATCTCTGAAATAATCGTGTTTTGAGTTTGGAAATGTATGAATCTGAATTCCAAATTGTTTTTGTTCTTCAGAATTGGGCAGAACGCCTTTATCTGCTTCAAACTCATCCGCCCTCAACGAAAGGATTGAAGGCTTAGAAACTCTTGGAATTATCATTCTTCTGTGGTCTAAAGTAATAGCTTTGGCTACTCTTTGTGGGTAAAGTGTAGAAAAAAGCATAGTAATATCGCCACCATTGGAGTGTCCAATCAGAATTAAATTGTTGTTGTCTATATTTTTATAGGTTTTTTTCATGGAGTTTACTACCCACTCTACATTTTTTACACCTCTCTCCCAAACAGGCTTTCTATTTTCGGGACTGGGCATTTCTTCATCTTTGGGCTGTTCGTGTTGAATACACACCACCACATAACCCAAATTGATAAGTCTTTTGGCGATGTAAGAATATTCTGTATTGCTTGAACCATAACCATTATTAATGATTACAAGTTGCTTTCTAAGATTTACTTGTGGATTTGTGTAGATTTCAACAGGTATTTTACGATTTCTTACTGTATCTACAAAAACCATGCTTTCTGCTTGCATGTAAGATGTTTTTCTTGGAAGACAATTGGATAACAACAAACTGAAAACGAGTAAATACAGTATTTTTTTCATATCAAAAAATAAAAGAGATAGCATGTATTTGCTACCTCTTTTCAAAAATATGAATTTCTTTAAAACTATTCTAGATTCTTGATTACATTTTGAGTAAATTCTTTCGTACCAGCTTTTCCGCCTAAATCGCCTGTACAAAGCTCTTTTACAGCAAGTGTTTTGTCTATGGCATTATCAATGCGTTTGGCTACTTCTTTTTGTCCCATGTACTCCAGCATCAAGATTGCAGAACGCAACACAGCCGTAGGGTTAGCAATGCCTTTTCCTGCGATATCGGGAGCTGTACCATGTACTGCTTCAAAAATAGCTACGCTATCGCCAATATTTGCACCAGCCACTACACCCAAACCACCTACCAAACCAGCACACAAATCAGAAAGAATGTCTCCAAAAAGATTTGAAGTAACCAGTACATCAAACTGTTCGGGCTTGGTAACAAGTTGCATACACATATTGTCTATGATTTTATCGTTCCAACTTACATCTGGATAGTCTTTTGCTGCTATTTGGGCAGCTTCAAGCATCATTCCACCAGATTTCTTCAAGATATTTGCTTTATGAACAACTGTTACACGCTTACGCTGATGTGTTTTAGCATACTCAAAGGCAGCTTTCACAATACGCAAACAACCTTTCATTGAAATACGGCTTACAGAGTCCACAATTTGAAGGCGTTCGTCATATAAAAACAATCCAGAATACAAACCTTCTGTATTTTCTCTGAAAAGCACCAAATCTACATCGTTGAAACGAGTATTGATACCTACCGTATTTTTACAAGGACGAACATTTTGGTACAAATCAAAAATTTGTCTCAGTGTTACATTAACGCTTTTAAAGCCTCCACCCACAGGTGTTTCTACGGGTCCTTTTAAAGCTATTTTATTGCGTTCAATAGAATCCAAAAGGCTTTTAGGCAATAATTCTCCATGTTTGTCCAAAGCTGATTTTCCAGCTAATTGTTCTTCCCATTCAATAGGAGCATTCGCTGCTTTAAAAATCTCTTTTACAGATTCTATAATTTCTAAGCCTATGCCATCGCCAGGGATAAGGGTTACTACTGCCATAATGTTATTTGGTTTTATTGATTTGTTCCATTAAACTTTCTACATCTTTCAGCAGATTTTCAGCTTTATTTTTAGCTTCTGTTACAACTTGTTCGCCTTTTGTTTTTGCAAGGCTGATATGTTCTTCTTTTCCATCTTTTAATTTCTTGATAAACTCTAAAAGTTGCTCTTTCGTTTTTTTGAGTTTATAAGTCAGCTTTTTGCGTGTTACTTTTCCTTCGTCTGGGGCATATAATATTCCTAATACAGCTCCTACACTCGCCCCAATAAGCAAGCCAAGTAGGAAATGGTCTTTTTTGGGTTTTTCTTCTTGCATAATTTTGAGTAGTTTGTCTGACACTTTTATCAATGTCTAAATTTATAATAACTTATTTATTATCCAAAAGCCCTCTACCACTTTTTTTGATGATGCCATTGGCTTTAAGCTCTTCAGAAATAGCATTGAGAAGTCCGTTGATAAAGTTTTTACTTTTGGGTGTACTATAATTTTTGGCAAGCTCTATATATTCATTGATACTCACTTTGATTGGAATACTTGAACAATGAATCATTTCGGCAATTGCCATTTGTATCAAAATTTTATCAATCAATACAAAACGCTCTGTTTTCCAATTTTGAGCTTTTTCGCTTAAAAGTTCTTCGTAGTTTTTGGCTTCTTTGAGTGTGTTATGGTATAACTGCTCAAAAAACTCTTTATCAGCAAGCCAATCTTGCGAAATTTCCAACAATTCAAAACCTTCAGGGCTATCTTTGGCTTTTTTCAAAGACTTTAAAATCATACTCTTGAGAATTTCCCTGTTTTCAGTCCAGTTTAGGTCTTTTTTCTCAAAAAATGCTTGTAAATCTTCTTGTTCCTCTACATTATCTTCTTCCGATTTCTTAAATAAAAACTCTCTGAAAATGAAATCTATAATTTCCCAGTCTTGTTCAAGAGTAGCCTGCCCCAAATTGATATATTCCTGATATTTTTCATCTTTTTTGAGAGTCTGTAAAAAAGTTAATATCAAGTCATTTTCATCTTTCCAAGAAATATTTTTACGAATCAGAGCCTCTTGAAAAGGCTTGTGGTTGGCAATTATTTTTACAATTTGGTTATCAGCGAATTTATACTCTGATACAACTTTAATATTATTGGGATTTGCACTTTTTTTACCCCTTTGTCCCTCAATAGTTTGAGCTAATTCTATTCCAAACAACAAAATATAAAGATAATTGTCATACAAGAGTTCCACCTCACTAGTCATCTCTCTGAAATAAAAATCGTAATCTTTTTCCAGCGTTTTGTAGTAATATTCTATAGCTTTTACTACACTATGATTAATTTTGGGTGTAGCTTTGGGATGTGGTTCCACTTTTTTGGAGGCATAGCTTTGTTCAAAAATAGTCAGAGCCAATGAAGAATCTCGTTTGAGTTGGCTACGGTCTTGTTTTTCCATAGCATTCAGGTCTGGCTCAAAAGCCTGCCTGATGAGGTCTTGGGCGAGTTCGAAGTCTGAGTTTTGGGCTTGATGATAGGCATAAATAGCCTGCATCGCCTTGATGCGTAATAACCTACGATTGAGCATAATAATAGAGAAAGGTGCAAACGTTTTTTACACCACAATTTTTCGCACAAAGCTAAGGTTTTTTTGTGCTTTTTCAAAAAAACAAAATTAAAAATGAATAGCTTTGATAATTATAAGTGATGAATTATAAGTTATAAATAGTTTCAAAATCCTTATTAACAAATATTTACAAAAAACATTTTCTAAAACCATGTATTATCTTTGGTCTCTTATTCTTACATCTTTTTTATTACTCAACTGCTCCGAAAGTAAAAAAGAAGAAACTCCTAAAGTTACTAAAAAAGTAACTATCCAAGAGCCTGTGAAGCCTCAAACACCTGTTTGCGATTCTCTAAAAAGTTTTCAGACGATTTATGTAGCCGGCAGAGCTGTAGATATCGCTGTACCTACTGTACCCATCAAAGGCAATTTGCTTATTTTACAGGGTTTTGCATTTCCAAAAGACGATTGGTGCAAAAAATCTTCTCTTTGTAAAAAAGCTTTGGCTGAGGGTTATGTACTCATTATGCCCGAAATGGGAAAAAGCAATTACATGAGTCATGTTTATCCTGAACTTCGAGCAGACTGGAAAAAAGAACCACAAAAAGCATGGCTCACTGACTCTGTATTTAGTGTTTTACAGAAAAAATATTGTTTGTTGCTTCCTACTCAAAAAAATTACATGATAGGACTTTCTACAGGAGCAAGAGGCGTGGCAGTTGTGGCACTGGAACACCCTACACTGTTTACAGCAGCAGCAGCCCTTTCTGGCGACTACGACCAGTCGAAAATCCCTCAAGATAAGGTACATATTGGTTATATGGGTAGTTATCAGAGATTTCCGAAGCGTTGGGCAGAAGAAGAAAATATTGTATTCCAGATTGCTAAATGGAAAACCCCAATTTATCTGGGGCATGGGAAACTCGATAACGTCTGCCCTGCCAGCCAGACCAAGCTATTTTATGATGCCCTCCAAAAACATCACCCAAACCTGAAAGTAAAACTTAGTATGCCCATAGACCATACCCACGACTACAAATATTGGGACTCAGAAGTGGATCATGTTTTGAACTTTTTTAGATAAAATAAAAGCCCCTGTATATACATATAGAGGCTTTTATGGAAATGATATATTTTAATCTCCTATTTTTGTCCAAGTAGAGCTTGTTCCATCTAAAGAATTATAAAAATTTAGGGTAACTACTCCATTGTCTTTTTTTACAGTAACATAACTTTCTCTTGTACCTCCATTAGAATCTTTATACACCAAATATTTATTTGAATCATAGCTATTCTGCCATTTTGCAAAATACCAAATTTTGGATTGTGTGTTCTGATATTTGAACCCCTCATCTGTATCTACCACATAGAATATTCCTTTTGTAGTAGATTGCCATTTGCCTGTTACAGATATTTGGGCATGTGACTTCTGATAAGATAATAGTACAAAAACAAAACTGAGTAAAACTAATTTGGATAAATTTTTCATAAACAGTGTAATTTTTAAGTTGATAAATAAACCTATTTTACTAAATTAAAATTATTTTTTTAAAATAAAAAAACTTTCAATTTTTATTGAAAATTACAAACAAAAAGTATGCCGTTTTTTTTGAAGATTTTGGTCTTGTATAATTATAATACATAATTTCTATTTTATTATGAGTCTCAATAAAGACCTTTTAAAAACCTTAAAAACTTCTGATTTAAAAGATGTTACGAAAGATATTACAGAATCAGGAATTGACTTACTTATAAAAAATGAGATATTAAAAGAAATTCCTATTATTAAAAGTATTGTAGGTGTATTTAAGTTAGGAATAAGTATAAAGGATATGTTTTTTCTTAAAAAATTACTTCGTTTTCTAAATGAGATAAATGATACAACTTTAGAAGAAAGAGCAAACATTATTAATAAAATTGAGCAAAATCCTCAATACACCCATAATTTAGGAGAAAATTTAATCTTATTAATAGATAAATTAGATGATTTGGATAAAGCTAATATAATTGGAAAACTTTTTAAAAGTGTTCTTGAGCAAAGAATAGATATCATTACATTTCAACGTATTTGCCATGCTGTAAATGGAATTTTCATACATGATATATACGAATTACATAAACTTTGGAAAGGCGAAAATATAGTCCATGATATAAAAAACAATTTATTTATATATGGTTTTATGAAAAGAAAATCTTTTGGACAAGTAGCTCTTGATGGAAGCAATGAGTTTGAAATAAATAGTTTAGGTAAAATTTTAATAGAAGAATTATACAATCATTAAAATCTTTATTACACCCAAGCCAAATGTTTGCTTATTACACCTTCTTTGAGGGCATAATGTGAAACTCTTACTTTTTCGATTTGGTATTTGGTGAGTACAAAATCAAGTAAACAAGAAGCTACGACAATCATATCAGCTCGCATGGGAGTCATGCCAGGGATTGCAAGGCGTTCTTGGTGGTTTTTCTGTAAAAACTCTTGATGGATAATTTGAAATTCTTTTACCAGAAAAGCACTTTCTTTGGCGTTAAGGCTTAGTTTTTCGTGCTTTTTGATGTGGTTGATATCGTCAATGGTATCGAAAGTACCAGAGCAACCTATGAGTATTTCAGGAGGGTAATTTTGGAGAATCTCAGTGAGGGGTTGGAGAGTTTTCTCTAAATATTCATTTAAAGATTTGATTTCTTCAGAGCTCATGATTTCATATTTCATAAATCTATCAAGTAGCCTTTGAGCCCCTATTTCAAAACTTTGTTTCCAAAGCATTTTTTCTTCATTACACAAAATAAACTCAACACTTCCGCCACCAATATCCATAACCAAAGCATTGCCTTTACCTATTTTAAGTGCTGTTTTAACTCCATAATAAATGTATTCTGCTTCTTTATCTCCCGAAATAACTGTAATATCTATATCTGTTTGTTCTTTGACGTATTCGATAATCTCTTTCTGATTTTGAGCATTTCGGAGGGCACTTGTGGCAATCGTAAATAATTTATGAGATGGGATTTGGTAATGGTCTAAAACTTCTTTGAAATGCAACAAAGCTTTTAAAAGTCTAGTTTGGGCTTCTTCAGTAATATAGCCATCACTGATACCTCCTTCGCCTATTTTGGTAGCTATTTTTTCTTTATGCAAAATACGAAAAGGTGTAAAGATATTTCGTTGTTCGGGCAAAGCTACCACAAGCAGATGGGCAGTATTTGTACCAATATCTATGGCTGCTACTGCATCTGATAGGTGTTTTTTTGCACCAGTCTGTATTTTTCGATATTTGCTTAGAATGTTCATTTACAAAAATTTGTGCAAAAATAGTGCTTATTTGTCATTATCTTTCAAAATAATATTATCTTTTTGTGAATATTCTGCTAAAAACCAAATCTGTACGCACCATTTATGCATTTTGCTTATATCCTTTTAGGAAGTAATTTAGGAAACCGAGAAGCACAACTCAACATAGCCACACAAGCCATCAGTAAATTGGGGAGCATTGTAAAGCATTCATCTGTTTACGAAACAGCTGCATGGGGGCTGGAAAATCAAGCTGATTTTTTGAACCAAGTATTGGTATTAGAAACTGAACTTATGGCTTCGTTATTGCTTGAAAATCTGCTTCATATCGAAAAAGAGATGGGAAGAGAACGCCTCCAAAAATGGAGTTCACGTATCATTGATTTGGATATTTTATATTTTGATAATCAGGTGATTGATATTGAAAACTTAAAAATCCCTCATCCTTATTTACAACAAAGGCGTTTTACGCTTTTGCCACTTTGCGAGATAAGCCCTGATTTTCTGCATCCAGTCCTACAAAAAACAAATCGGGAATTGTTGGAAACATGCCCTGATACTTTGGAGGTTAGAAAACACAAAGGGTAGATTTTCATCTACCCTTTCTCAAACCAATAAGGTTTTATAATTTTATATTATCTTGGTTTTGTACCTGTAGTGTTGGTATTGGGTTTGGTTGTTGTACCACCTGTAGTATTTGTTTTTGCAGCAGGTGTAATACCCAATTTCTTTAGAACTAAGATAGAAACATCTAAAGTTGTATCTTCTGGCTCGTAAAGCAATGTCTCTTTACGCAATACATACGTAAAACCATTTTCTTTTGCTACTTCTTTCAATGTTTTCTCTAACTTTTCGTTGATAGGACTAAGCAAAGTATTTTGTTTTTTTGTTACATCAGCTTCTGCTTTTTGTTGGAACTCTTGCAGTTGTTGTTGTCCAGTCTGGATTTCTTTTTCAAGAGCCTCACGAGTAGGAGCAGCCATTTTCTCACCTTCTTTCATATAACGCTCATACTTAGCACGTATTTCAGATTCTTTTATTTGTAAATCTTTTTGAAGTTTTTCTGTATAGGCTTTTAAATCTGCTTCGGCTGCTTTGGCTTCAGGTAGCTGACCTATCACATAACTATAATCGAAATAACCAATTTTAACAGCATTTTGGGCTACACTTTCCAAAGAAAACATCACTAAAACTGCTAAAAAGATAGATTTTAAATTTTTCATTCTTGTTGTATTTAAGGTTCAAAATTAAATTATTAAATGGATGAATTAATTACCTCCTTTTTTGGGATTATCTTCTTTATCGCCCAAACCGAGTTCTTCAAGTACGTAATCGGTGTAATCGTGTGTAGGTTCAAGGTAAATAATCACAAAATCGCTTGACTTATCAAAAATTGCTTGAAGTTTTTGTTTTTTAGCTACTTTTTCTACAGCTTTATTGAGTTCTTCACGAACAGGATTGATAATTTCTTGTTTTTTTAGAAAAATCAAACCTTCATAACCAAAAGTTTTTTGTTGTAAGGCTTCAGCTTCTTTTCTTCTTTCATCTATTTTTTTTCGTCTATCACGTTTCATATCGTCTGTGAGCAGTAGCTCTTCAGCAAGATATTTCATTTCCATTTCTCTCACTTCTGTAAATTTCTTTTGGACTTCTTGCTCAGCTCTTTGCGAAAAATTATCCAATTCTTGTTGAGCCTTTTTATAAGCAGGCATTTTTTTGAGGATAAAATTGGCATCGATGAAACCATATTTTTGAGCAAATAGAGGATTGTAGGAGAAAACTCCCAACAAAACACCCAACAAAAATAATTTACGTAATTTCAAAATTTTCAAAATTTATGCAGTGAATACTATCTAATTTGCTGACCAATTGTAAATGTAAAGTTTTGGAAACCTTGTCCAGAACGCAAACCTTCAATTTGGTCGAAGCCTCTACCCCAGTCCAATCCAATCATACCAAATGCAGGCATTAGGATACGTACACCCACACCAGCAGAGCGATACACTTTAAATGGATTGAACTTATCAAACCCTAACCAGTTGTTTCCTCCTTCATAGAAACCTAGCACAAATACTGTTGCTGAAGGATTTAAACTAACAGGATAACGTAACTCTAAAACATATTTTGCAAATACTGTGCCATCTACAAATTCACGTTTTACGGGGTCTAAAGGCAATACTCTGTTATCTTCATAACCTCTGAGTCCAATCACATCACGACCAATGATAAAGTTTTGTCCAGCCAATCCACTTCCGCCCAATGCAAAACGTTCAAACGGACTAACACCCAAAGCTGCTGTATAAGCATCAATAAAGCCAAAGTGTACTCTTGAAGCCAATACAAATTTGCCAACCAATGGTGTATAAAATGCTCCATCGAACATAAACTTATAGTATTCGAGCCATTTGTAGCGTTTATCTAAAGCTAAATCTTTATAGTAATCATCACTTTTTCTATCCAATAGAGAGTAAGGAGGTGTAAGTGATAAACTCATTGAAATAGAAGAACCACTTCTTGGGAATGTTGGGTTGTCTAAACTATTACGTGAAAGGTTTGTATTGAATACCACAGCATTGGAATATCCATTACTAATACCCAAATTTCCAATAGGATAGTTTCTAAAATCGTAATATTGAAAAGAAAGTGAACTGCTTAATGTAAAGTAGTCATCAGGTACACGCAAACGCTTTCCTAAACTCACTCCAGTGTTAATCATCTGCAAACGACCTGTTTCTGCACCCGAAAAATTAAATCGTCCTACACCTTGTCTAATTTGTGACATGGTAGCATATACTGTAAAGTTATTTGGTTTTTTGCCACCCAACCAAGGCTCTGTAAATGAAATAGAGTATGTTTGGAAAGCTCTACCATTGGCTTGCCCTCTGATAGAAAGTTTCTGTCCATCTCCTACTGGTACAGGCCTCCAATTAGAAAGTTTATTTGCTTTACGAATAGAGAAGTTATTGAAAGAAACACCTAAAGTTCCTACAAATCCAAAACCAGCTCCCCAACCACCAGAAAGTTCTAACATATCTGAGGGTTTTTCTTCAAGATTGTAAACAATATCTACTGTTCCTCTTTCGGGGTGAGGCATGGGACGAGGGTCAATTTTTTCAGGGTCAAGCATACCCAATTGCCCTAAAGCTTGTTGTGTACGAATGAGGTTTCTACGACTAAATTTCTGCCCTGGGTTGGTTCTGATTTCACGTAAAATTACGTGGTCACTTGTTTTGGTGTTACCATTGATAATAATTTTGTCAATAGTTGCTTGAGGTCCTTCATAAATACGCATTTCTACGTCTATCGAATCACCTTCTACTGTTTTTTCTACTGGTACAACACGGAAAAACAAATATCCATCATCCATATACAAAGAAGTAATGTCTTCTTCTGTAAGACTAAAGGTAAGTTTTTTCTCCAATGCCTCCATATTATATACATCTCCTTTCTTGATATTCAGCACTTTAGCAAGTTGATCATCTGTATATTTAATGTTCCCTTCCCAATTGATATTTCTAAAATAATATTTTCTACCTTCATCCATTTGTACACGGATATTCATACGATTGGCAGATACTAAGTAAGCTGTATCGAAAGTGATTCTTGCATCTCTGTAACCATTTTTGGTGTACATCTGCAAAATTCTTTCTTTATCTTCTTCGTATTTTTTTACAATATATTTAGAAGAGTGGAAAATACGAAAAGGAGATTGTTCTCTAATTTTCATTTTTTTCTGAATTTTTTTCTCAGAAAAAGCTGTATTTCCTTCTGTAATGATTTCTTTTACTTTCGTTTTATGATTGGTTTTTATCTGTGCAGTAATCATGATAGCATTTTTGAGTAAGCTATCAGGTTTTTGTAAGATTTCAACGTTGGTATTGTAAAAACCTTTTTCTGCATAATGCTTTTTGATGGTTTCTTTGATGTTTTTGAGTAATACATCAGAGGCTATACGACCTTTATATTCTTTTGTTTTGTCTTCTAAACTACCTTTTTGCCCTTTCTTGATACCATTGAAGAATATTCTTGATACTTTGGGACGTTCTTCAAGGAATATATCCAAAAATACTGTTTTTCCTTCTATTTTTGTGATAGCAATATCTACATTACCAAAAAGTCCTTGTTTCCAAAGTTTTTTAATAGCATAACCTATTTCTGTACCAGGTATATGAATACGGTCGCCAGTACGTAACCCAGAGAGATTTACAACAGCATTAGCATCTAAGAATTTGATACCACTTGTGGTGATACCTCCAATGATGTACTCATCACGCTTTTCTTCGTCTTGGGCTTTTAGTATTAAACTTCCAAAGAAAAGGACAGCGTATAAGGTTATTTTTAAAAGCAATTTCATAGTAGAAAATATATAATTTTAGGTCTATTTTAATTATGTTTTATGTTTTGAAGGCTCAAAGATAAATCTTTTTTTGTATAGGAAAAATTCTTACTTTTTTACTTTTTCAGTTTTTTTACTGACTTGTTCACTGGTTTTACCAAATCGGCGTTCTCTTTTTTGGTAGTCAGCAATAGCTGCATGTAAGTGTTCTTTACGAAAATCGGGCCAAAGCGTATCAGTGATGTACATTTCGGTATAAGCCAATTGCCATAAATAAAAATTACTGATTCTGAATTCTCCACTTGTTCGTATCAAAAGTTCAGGGTCAGGGATATCAAAAGTACTTAAATATTTCTCAACAACCTGATTATCTATTTCTTGTGTGTTCAATTTGCCTGCTTCTACATCCTGAGCAATCAGCTTCATAGCATTGACTATATCCCATCGACCACTATAACTCAATGCCAATATCAGATTCATGCCTGTATTTTTAGAAGTAATTTCTATAGCTTCAGCAAGTTCTCTTTGACAAACCTCAGGCAATTGTTTGGTATCTCCAACGGTTGTTAGGCGAATATTATTTTTGTTGAGTGTTTCTGTTTCCTTTCGAATAGTACCTACAAGCAATTGCATCAGAGCATTAACTTCTTTTTTGGGTCTGCTCCAGTTTTCTGTTGAGAATGCGTACAAAGTTAAGTGTTTGATACCCAGTTCTGCACAGCCTTCTGTTGCTTCTCTTACAGCTTTTATTGCATTTTGATGCCCAAATACACGCATAGCCCCTTTCTTCTTTGCCCATCTACCATTACCATCCATAATAACGGCAATATGTTTGGGAAGGTTGGTTGTATCTAAAATTTCTTTCATAATTCTTTACAAAACCCTTTCGGGCAAATTGGGTTGCAAGTTAGCGAAAATTTGTAAATGAAAAAATGATACGCCTTTAAGAAAAAGTAAAACCTTCATGTTTATGAAGGTTTTACTTAAAATTAAGGTATCTTTTGATGCAATTAATTTCTTTTTACAAATTTATTGATGACAGATTTGACTTCAGTCTGTTCATTTTGTTTTAAAGCAAACAAATATGCAAACAAAGGCTTTTTGTCTACGATTTTTTCTAATACCAAAGTTTTATTCTCATTAAAAATAGCATCCCAAACTTCTCTTACTGTTGCCCAAAAGTCTTTTTTCTGTTGCCAATATTTTTGAGCTTCTTCACAGCGTTTACTATCTACTTTTTTATAAGTATTCCAGCCTTTTTCTTGAGCTATGAGGGTTTCTTTAGTTTCAATCTTAGAAATTTTATCATTATCCTGTTCGTGTACCCATCCATCTTGTGTGATTTCGTGTCTGTTTCGACGTTTTAAAACATTATAGTCATTTCTGGTTGTAAACTCTCTGCGTGGCAGAGGACTCATGGCTGTATTTTCCCAATAATGCCTGCCATCAGTGTGTATCCAAGTAGCTGTACCTTCGTAGCGTGGGCTATCATCTACCTGAAATACTTTTTGTGTCCACTGCCCTCTCACCTGACCTTTAGGTAGTTGTACAAATTTCCAAGTATTTTCTTTTTCATACATATAAAAATTGGTATTTTCATAGAGCCAGTCTTGTCTCCAATGTTTTACAATTTCTTTTTTTCCTACACTATCTTCTACAATTAACAAATGTTGCAAAACCAGTTTATTTTTTGAGTCTTCTACCAATTCTACCCATTCCAAACCACCAGAAACATGGCTACTATGAGGTTTATAGTTTTTATCAGGAGAGAAGGTTTCTACAAAACTGAAACGTACTTCATAACAACCACACATATTTTTTATAGCCTGAATGTCTTGTTTTTTTTTATTTTGAGCTAAGAGATTTAAAGATAAAAAGCTCAATAACAATATAAATAGCTTGTTTTTCATGTTGATAAAAGTTTTTGTTATACAATTATTTTAGAATTTTGTTGTTCCATCAGGCTGATAAGTGTATCTAAATGTATAATGCCTTGCTAAAGCTGTTGCAGAGGGTGTTGCTGGGGAATCTTTATAATAACTCAGGATTTCTATTTTGGCATATTTCCCATCTCCAGTCCTGATAACCAATATTTTACCAGCAATAGGGCTTATCCAGTTTTGTTGAGGGTTATAATTGTACCAACCATTTCCTGAACCTGTAGGAATTGCCAGTTGGGTATTGGTAACATCTGTGGCAAATTCTTGTGTAGCAGATATTTCTTTCAAGTCTTCAAATAAACCAGTATAAATGTATGCTCCTCCCTGTCCACTACGCACAGCCCCTCCGTTGATGATGATATTTGTCCCTCTAAAACCAATATCCCATTTATTTGATATACTATCTGTATTGGCAATTATTGCATTGTCTTTCAGATTGTAGAATATGTATTTGCCTGTAGCTGCTTGTGGTTGCCCAGTACCCGAATTGACTGTCGGATCGGCAGGCAAGTTACTGACCGTTTTTACCTCTAAAACTACTGGAGCAGGGTCGTTATCTTTTTTCTTACAAGCCACAAAGCCCAAAGCCATGAGCAATACTCCAAAAGTGATGTTCTTTTTCATAAAATTAAATTAGACTAATTAAAAATAAAAAATTAAAAAAATATAACTGATTTAGTTTTGTTGCTTTTCGATGTTTTCCAGAAGTTTGATAAGCTCAAGTGAGTTTTGTGCTTTTTTAAGGATTTCTTGTAAATCGTGTAATTCCTTTCCAGATACTAACAAACAAACCGTATGACTAGTAGTGGGTATCCAAAGTTCTCTTGCAAAGCTTGTTTTATCATGTTGTGGATAAAACTGCAAGATATAATCAGAAAAATTAAGATATTCCTGCATTGTAAAACAAATAGCTGCGTTTCCAAAAGCCATCTGAATATGTTTGCAAGCCTTACAATAAATAATAAAACCTTTATTGCAATGATGTAAATGAATGTTTTGACACATATAAATAGTTTATTTAGTGGTGTTTTTTTGTATTTGCCATTGTATACTTGCCCAATAAAGCCGTCCTGCCAAACTTGGTATATTCTGGATATCTTTGTAATTGAGCATGTTATCTATACCTACTTGTCCTTTCAATCTTTTTTTCCAAAAATCTTTTGAGGTAGCAAAATGAAAAGTCCAGTAATCCACTACATATTCATTGGTTTCATCTAGAATAAGGTTTCCATTTCTATCTCCCAAACCATATTTGCCTCTATAAATAGCTCTTATGTTTGCAGTAATGCCTTTTTGGGTATTTTCATAAAATATTTTAAAATTGAACATGTGTTTGCTTCTTCCAAAAAGCCCTCCATATTCATTTTTACTTATTCTTGTAGTGATGAATGTATTAGCGTCTCTTTTAAAAATTTCACCTTTCTCTATTTTATCCAAAACTTCTCTGTCTTTGGCTTCTAAAAACTGATAACCACCTGATATTTGTATGTATTGATTTAATTTGTAACTCATGTCTGTTTCCAAACCCTGAGTGAAAATGTTATTCAGGTTTCGGTAACTGAAAATACTTTGCCCAGTAGTTCTAATAGCTACTATCTGGCTTTCTATCATATTTTTAAGTTCATTTCTAAACAAATTTACATTGACAGTCCATTTGGCTGAAGGTTTTATTTTAGCTCCAATATTGTATGATGTAGAAGTTTCAGCTTTTAGCTTTCCTATTTCGGTGGGTGCAAGCAATACTTCTGCTATCTGATTTTGAGCTTGTAAATTTTGCAAGAGAGAGGGCAATTCTTCTGAACCAAATACAGAATATCCTGCCACAGTATTGGTAAAATTGAGGTATAACTGCCTGAAATCAGGAGCTTTAAAACCTCTTCCTACCGAGCCTCTTAAAGCGATGTATTTGTTGACGTCGTATTGCAGAGAAAGCTTAGGGCTTAATTGAGAACCATATACAGTATGATTATCAAATCTGCTTCCAAATGTAATATTCCATTTTTTAGTAGGCAGAAATTCGTACTGAGTATAAGCATATTGAGTCTGAAAAGATTTTTTTCCTTCATAACGAGTAGCCTCCACAGCTTCCCATGTATTGCCTAATCCAAGTGTAAGAATATGTTTTTCTGAAATAAAATACTCTGTTTGTAGCTCAGGACGTAGGAAACGTTGTTTAAAGAACGTTTTATCAAATTCTTCATTATCTGAGATATAATTCAAATTGCTTTTGGTCTCATAAACAGACTGATACAATCTAATATATGATTTCCATTTGTCTGAAATTCGCCATGTAACAGAAGGATTAAAATTAAAATCTTTGATAGAACCTTTTCCTGTTACAAAAGCAGGGTTTTGTGTATTTCCTACATCAAAATTACTATCCTGATTTTCAGAGAAGTATCTTCCAGAAATACCCAGTTTAACTTTAGGCGAAAACTCATATTGAATTTTACTTTGAAATGTGTAGTTAGAAAACGGCTCAACCGTTTTACCAAATGATTCAGGAGTAAAATCATAACCCAAAGAGCCATATCTGTTCATAAATACGCTTCCACCCCATTTTTTATTTTGAACAGAAGCATTCAAACCCAAATCGGATGTCTGGTTTGTACCATAACGGCTCGAAAAACTGATTTTTTGTTGTTTAGGGTTCTCTGTAATAATATTTATCACCCCACCCAAAGCCTCAGAGCCATACAAACTCGATGTTGCCCCTTTGATAATCTCAATCTGTTTGATATTTCCTACTGCCAATCGAGATAATTCTAAAGTTCCTGCTGTTCTGCCTATCAGGGGTTCTCCATCTATCAGAATAAGGGTGTACTCAGGAGCTAAACCCTGCATTTGAATTCCCTGTCCATGGTCATTGATGATAACAAGACCTGTTTGTTCTTGTAAAACCTGTCCCAAACGCAAAGCTCCCATCTGCTGAATCTGTTTTTGTGTAATCAGTAGTACAGGCATATTGAGAGCTGCCAGTGTTCTTTCACTTCGAGTGGCTGTTACTACAACTTCTTCTAGCTGAACACTATCTTTTTGAGCAAAAACATTGAAAGAAATAAAAATAAAATAGCTTAGTAGGTAAAAAGATTTATTATTCATAATGATTCTAAATAACTTCACAAACCTAAATTTTATTTAGACTAATTACAAATAATATTTTAAAAAAAATCCTTTATTATTTCTTATGATTTGATTTTTAGTATTTTAGTATTTAACAATTCTTTTTGTAGCTTTATTTCCTTGTGGGTCTGTGAGGTGTAAGATATAAATTCCTTGTGTAATACCTCTTATATCTATTTGGGCATTAGATTTTTCTATTCTTCCAGCCATTAATACATTACCAAAAGTATCCATAATTTGCCAAATACTGTTAGGGTTCGCCATTAGGTTAAGATAATCTGATGTGGGATTAGGAGATATCTGTATTTCATCAGCTTTCAAGGGTGCAAAACCATTTATTAAACGAACAATTCGATTTCTTGGAAATCCATCATAACTAGTAAAATCTCCTCCTACTAGTATTTTCCCATCTGACTGTACAGCCACTACAAAAAAATTACCATTAAATAATTTACCTACATTAAAGTTTTTATTTAAACTTCTATCAGCATTAAATTTGACTATATTCTTATACTCCTGACCGTCACACTCATTTTTTCGAGTTAAATTATTAAAGAATACATTTCCCCTACAAAATCCCCCTCCTGCAAAAAACAAACTTTCATCAGAATCTATTAAAAAATCATTAATCTCCCCAGCAATAAAAATTGCATCAAGCTTTGAATCATATTCTCTACCCTTTTCATCTAAAAATTTATATGAGCTATATAAACTTGATATATATGAGTATCTAGTTAGTAAGCCTATTCTAATTTCATCATTTTTAGTTAAATAAATTGCTGTATGATCCATCCGAATACTACCTGCATCTGCAAGTGAACTTATATAAGTATAACCTTGATAATTTTTATCTAAAGTTCCATTAGCATTTAACCCGATACAAACTTTAATACTAAGACTATTGATGGTAGAGCCAATACTTATATATGTTACTAGTTTTATAAATGATCCTGCTAAAATAATTTTGCCACTAGATAGTACACCCACATAGCTAACACTATACCCTCTATCAAATTCACTCAAATCAACTTGGAAGCTACTATCAATCGTACCATCAGCATTCAAGCGAAGAACAGGTTTAGAATAGACTATTCCATTATATGAGATAAAGTTTCCTGAAGCCAATATTTTTCCATCTGATTGCAAAGCTATGTAATTGACCAAATCATCAAAACCAGTTCCTATTTGAAAGTTTGAATCTCTACTCCCATCAGCATTAAGTCTAATAATTCGATTGGCTGATACGCCATTGTATTCTGTAAAATCCCCACCCACCACTATTTTTCCATCTGGTTGTAAAACTATTTTATAAACAGTCTTATTAAATCCTGTCCCTATCTGAAAACTTTCATCTCTACTTCCATCAGCATTAAGCCTAATAATTCGATTGGCTGGTCTGCCATTATATTCTGTAAAATCACCTCTTACCAATATTTTTTCATCTGATTGTAAGACAATTTGTGTTACAACTCCATTAAAACCTGTTCCTGTGATAAATGTAGGGTCTTCTCCTCTACCTTGAGCTTGAGCAGAGTTTTGAAACCTAAAACAGTAAAGTATTATACAGCTGATGAGAGTAATTATTTTCATAGAGTCCTGAGTTTATAAGATATGTCTATACTTAATCTAAAGACCCTCTAAATAAGTGTTTGGTTGCAAGGTGGATAGAATTCACTTCAATATTTCTTCACTTGCTTCTTTTAGATTTTCAGCATAAAAATCTACATTCATGTCTATTTTTTTGCCGATTTTTATAGTTCTGATTCCTAATTTTTGGGCTGGAATCATGTCTCGGAGGCTATCGCCTACCATCCAAGAAAGAGTAGGGTTAATATTATATTTGGCAATGGCTTTTTCGAGCATCAGGCTATCAGGTTTTCGGGAAAGGGAATTACTATATGCCTCATGATAAGGCGAATAATACAAGTCATCTATCAAAAAACCACATTGTTGTTGCAAATACTCGTGGCATTTGAGTACATCTTGTACAGTATAGAGTCCTTTGGCTATTCCTCCTTGGTTGGTAATGACTATCAGTAAAAAACCTGCTTCCTTTAGGTTTTTAAGGGCTTCGATTGTACCTTCTGGAATGATAAAATCATCAACTTTATAAGTATATTCTCCTCTTTCTTCGTTGAGGACACCATCTCTATCTAAAAAAATTACTTTTTGCATTGTTGAAATCTTGTTTTCCAAAATTACAATGCAAAAAGCACATAAAAAATCACTTCATTTTATTATTTAGAAAACCTATGAGGTTTTTATCTGTAAACATAACATTATAAGCATGTTACAAACCTTATAGGTTTCTGTTAGTTTGCCATAGATGCTTCTTGTACAGGCATATTTACTTCTATCCCTGTAAGGTACAAATCCATTTGACTCATGGCTTGAGACAATTCTATTACATCTATTTCCATCATTACATCAGCTTGACCGAGTGTTGCAAGCATAGCTACTTTTTCGAGTTCGGCTAATTGCAAAACAATGTCTTGTGTTGCAATAAAATCTGTATGACAAGTATCCAGATTAGCTTTTTCAGCCAATTCTGCAAACTTTTTCCATAGCAAATCCAAACGGCGATAAGCAGGGAATTCATCTCCAACCAGCAATGCAATATTCAACGTTCTGATGACTTCTTTCAAACGCCATTCTACAAAAACTTGGTATAGATGCAAGATAGAATACACCAAATCTGTATTGTATGCGGGGTTTTTCAAGAAGATTTTTACCAAACGTTCTGCTCCTATTTTATAAGCATTGGCTTGGGAATGAACAGCATGTTCATGAAATTCATTTTCTGCGATATTATATAATTTTATCATGACCATAGTCTTACAATTTAAGCTTTTACAATAATTCTATACTCTCTTTATTATTGCACTGATTACTATTCAATGCTTAAACCCATTTTGAAACTTTCAAATTCTGATTCTGAGCCCATAGTGTTACCAAGTGTTTCTCTTTGGGTTGCATGCATCTGTTGTACTTGCCTCTTGCTTGTACAATTGTTTTTGAGTTTAAATCGATTTCCAATGTAATTAAAGTTTCTATCATTCCAAACTCATCAGATTTTAATGTAAAAATAGCACATTGTCCTTTGTGGCAACGAGTGTCGTAGCTGGATACACAATGTTTTTGCTTTGCACCTTCTGCTTTAAGTTCATTGGTAGAAAGTAATTCTTGAATTTCATACATTTTAGTTTTTATACCTGTACCTTCTTCCCAAATGAATCCCTCAATACCACAAGTTTTCCAAACATAATTTCCACCTCTGTTGAAACGACGATTAAGGGTTTGATGCCACTCTAGTGTCTGACGCAACACTGAATTAATGGTTCTACCTTTCATAGAATATGCATTGTTCTGTATGTATTGTTCTCTGATGTAATCAACCATTTCTTCTATTTTTTCCATATCAAACATACCTGCTTTCACAAAAAACTCAATCACCTCACCCCAAAAACGCTCATTTACAAAGTTATTTCTACCCAAATACGAACCATTGATATACCAAGCCAAATAATCATCTCCACCCAAACCTATTACTTGTGCATAACGCAAAGCCTCATGAATGTTTAGATAACTGGGTGCTTGCATAAATGCATGAGCCATTTTTTTAGTCATGTTAAAAGGCAACAATGAAAGTTTACGAACAGAATTTCCTTGAGCCAAATCGATGTACCATTGCATATAATTTGCTTTCTCTGTCAGCCAAGCTGAATTCAAGAAGGCAGGAACAGGATATTCTGCAAAAAGATGTTTCAATAAATCTGTCCACTGTTTGGTTATATTATGGCTTTTTCTCTCCCACGTTTCTATTTCTCTGATAAAATAATTCGATTTTAAAGCTATTTTCTTTAAGGAAGCTAAGTATTCATAGTTTTGGAGTAAGTCAAAACATCTCTTTTTAGCCAATATTTCAAGCAATGCCTTATAGGACTTTAAATGTGGCAAATATATTCTTTGACTTAGTTCTTCAAAATCTGCTTTTATTTTATTAAAAACCTCAGGATAAGTATAATGAAAACTTTTTTTTGAAAATATAAGCTCTACATTTTTCAAAAACACCTTCGATAAATCTTTAGGCGTTTTAAGTATTTCCTGATATTTTTGTTGTTTTTGAATTTTAGTTTTTTCAATAGCCTCTAATTGTATGTATAAAGGTACTTTTTTCTGGTTTCCCATATCCCAATAAATTAATCTTTCTAAATTTTTAAGCAATACAATCACACCCAACTAAAATTGTACTTTTTTCAGTTAGCTCATTAAACAATTCTCTTGATTTTTTGCAGGGGAAAGGCAAAAGAAAAGCCCGAAAACTTTGGCAATTTTCGGGCTTAGGATATTTTAGAAAGGGAAACTACCAGAAAGTAGCCTCATCTATATTCCAAAGACCGAAAGGTATGCCAAGAATCCCCACAGACCATAAGTCTACACATTTGTGAGCTATGCTGTTAGATTTTTGATACATTTTACTTTCTAATCTCATTGGTTTTGTGTTTAAAATTTGATGATGCAAATATGGAAGCATTTTTTGTACTTTCCAAATATTTTTAGAAAAATTTATAAAAAAATAAAAGAGGCAACAAGCAAGAAAACTATCGCTCTTACCATCTGCTTGTGGCAGATTAGGCAGTGAGCTGGTAATTCGACATCTTTGTTTAAAGACTTACAAGGAGGCATTTAAGCTTTCAACCCCATTTTACCATATCGGAATCAACCCGATTTCACTAGTTCGGTCACCCGAATTACGCTACCTTAGGATCGTTATAGTTACGAAGTAGGCTTTCTTTACGGCACTCTTTATGTTTTAAATACTAATATTATCTCTGGACTATTATTCTATTCATATTTCAATAAAAACTCTGGGTTGATGGCTTTGAAAGACACTCTTCCAACGTTTCTTTCATGGCGTTCTTCAAGAGGACGTATTACGATGCCTTCAGCCCAAACTTTGTCATTTAGTGTTGAACGCATTTTAGATTTTTCGATTAATGCATGAATATCATTGCTCAAAGCATAATCTGCTTCTAAAATAGGTACACTTGGCAAATCCAAATTCTTCAAGATGCTTTCAAACTCATTAAAACTTACATAAACAGATTTGTCAATATCATAAATACTAAAAAATCTTGCTGTTTGTCCTTTTAGGGCATATTTATTGCCTTGTACTCCCTCACCTATGAGTTCTCCTTGTAAAGCAATATTCCTGCCAAAACTTTTTAGTTTTTCTTCTACATTCAACGCTTTTGCCACTGCCCAAAAGGTATTTTCATCATCTGGCTCCAGTTCCATATTACGGCTACAAACACTAAATGCTTCATCTCTGAGGTAATATGTTACAGAAGAACCATCTAATTTTTCGGTAACAAAGCATTTTTCACCTTGATATTTGTCTAATACTCTTTGCAGTACTTGTACTCTTGTTTCGTCAGTTTTAGGAATAAAAGAAGGAAATGTACTTTTCATGACACCAGCCAGCATTGCAGGAATAGGTGGTTCGTATTTGATAACTCCCAGAATATCTGTTACATCCAAGTCTTCTTCAATGGGTGTGCCTTCAGGCAACACACTCAAAGGAAAGCAAATACCTTGTGAAATTTGTCCACGCAAACGAATGGTTCTGATACGCATACCACGAGGTTTTAAAAACTCGTATTCAGGTTTATCTGGCAAAATACTGTCTATTTCACAATAAACACACAATTCACCCTCTTTAAATTCATCTTTTTTGACGACCAGTTCCCAACCCAGTACAGTTGCTCTCATAATAGCATCTGCATCAGGAATAGGGTCTAAGGCTTTTATTTTTTGAATAGAAGCAAGTTTTCTCATTGTTTTTTTATTTTTTGAAACAAGAAATTAGATACAAGAAGCAAGATATTTTTTCTAATGTCTAATCTCTTATATTTATTTGATAAAATGAGGTGTAAAACCACCTTGACTGCACCCCACAACGGGTATCAAATTATCTCCTTTTACATCACAACCTGTAATAGCTGTGAGTTTTGGATACCATGTTTTTTCGTATTGTTTTTCAATTTTAGAGAGTTCTACAAGTAAATGAAAACCTCCTCTTGTCTGCAATACATTCAAGCATTCTGAATTGATGTGTTTTTTTACTTCTGTAAGGGTTTCCCCAATATCCACTCCATCAAAATCCAAATCGAAGTATATTTTTCGTTTACAACACTGCTGAATTTGTGAAAGTACCTCCTGATGTGGATTGTAACCAGTATATTTCTTGGTAATCAGTTCAGCAAATTTCACCAAGGATTTTTTAGTTGCTTCCTCCAAATCTCTTGGATTGGGCGTAATGTACAAAGCCAACGCTTCTTGAGGTATCGAGTTTCCTTTCTGTTTATACGAATCTATCTCACACTCTAATTGCTTAATTTTATCAAAAAGATATTCTTTGTTGGAAGTAAAACGTTTGAGTTGAGCTTTATCAGCTCCTACCCCTTCGGCATATTTGCTTCGAGCCAACAAAGACACATAATAGGTTTCCTGAGGTTTCAGTTCTGGAAGCCAATCTATAAAATTCTGAAGCAGTTTTTTGTCTGTTATAATTTTGTAGTTCATTTGTATCTTTATTTTAGCTATTTTTCTGATTTCTGCACCAATTTACAACATAATTGATATATGCTTCTCGTACAAATGAAAAAACTGTTACATTAGGTATATGATTGACCTCCAGCAGATACTTCTGATTATCAGGTGTTACCATATAATCTATTCCTACTATTTTTAAATTGAAATATTGAGCCAAATTTTTAGCATCCTCCAGTAAATCCGCATCTATGGGCATTTCTGATACATTTTGGTGATGAATAGATTTTAACCAATCATCGCCTGTAAGCTGAATTTGCCAAGCCTGTTCTCCTACCAAAACAATCCGAACAGCTTCTCCTTGTATAAATGGTTCATAAAGTGTTATTTCATTGGGTGTTTGCCAGTTTCCTTCAAATTTAGTTTTGTTTTCTCCGCAATGCCAGTTGCTCCATTTTGCTACTGTAGGGCGTTCTGCATGCCATTCTTGAGCTTCTAAAGACATTCCTCTTGGTAGAATACCAAATTTTGTTGCTTTTAAAGCTCTCACAAGCCCTGAATGTCTGAGCCTGCAATCCATCATGCCTGTAGCATTGGGCAAACATTCTCCACCCCAAAGAGCTAATAATGTGATAAAATCGAAGTCATCATCAAATATTCCATGATAAATTACTCTATCTACTTTCAAAAACTTATCAGGATGCGTTTTGCTTTCCACCCACAAAATCCCCTCTACGAGCTTAATTTTAGGTAAATATTCGTAAATAACAGTTAAACAATCTATTTTTTCTAAAATTTCTGTAGTTTCAGGTGGTTCTAAACCTACCATCAAAACTCTTTTTTTATCTGATAACATATATTTTAGCCTTTAAGAGAGTTCTCTATAAAGTTTACAGAGAACTCTTACATTTTATAACTCTATATTTTCTATTTTAGAAATGGCTGTTTCGCCATTTTCAATAGCTTCCAATACTTCAAAAACTTTGTCAGACCAGCCTGCAATCAAGAATGTGTCTTTATTTACCACATTCAAAGGCATTTGTCCATAGCCAGCCAAGTCAAAAAGATACAATTGAGCATTGGGAGCTATTTTTTTGTACTCTTTCCACAATGCAGGAATAGTTTCTCCAGAGAAATTGCTGTTCCACATTTGACAATCAGTAAACATCATTACTTTATCCATCACCAATTTTCTAGCAATCAAATCTTTGATAACCAAATAGCCATTGGTAGAATATCCTACTTCTCCTTCACGTTTACGGAATTCCATCACATTTGCCAAGATATTCTTTTGAGGCACATTGATGGCTTTCCAAGTATCACCAAACATTCCAGTAATTACACTTTTACAAGCATTTTGGAAAAGCATCGCAAGTACCAAACCTATATCATAATTTTGTACTTTGCTATTTTTGGAAATAGGTGATTGCATAGAACCAGAAACATCGCAAGCAAGCAATACTTTTGTATCTTTATCAAAACCTTTGATATTTGAAGCACTCACTTGAACAGCATTTTCCAACGCATTCAAGATAGTAGTTGTATGTACAGACACCACTCCTTGCAATTCTCTATATGCTGAAAGGAATCGGAAAGGCAATTGTTTTGAATTTTGTACTGCTTTTTCGTTAGAAAGATAATTTGTCACTTTTTCGATATGAGCTTGACTTACTTGTGCCTCCAAAATATTACGTAGGTTACGAAGTGTTGCCATATAACCCACTTTTCCACTATCAATCAATTCTTCCCATTTAGCCTTAAAAGCAGCATCTCTATCTTCTTTTTTATCAAAACCTTTTTGTCCAAGTACTGAAAGTTCTACTTCCCAAGTGTAAGGTGTTTCGAGTTCATCTTTTACAATTTTATCGAAAATAGCTTGTTGTGCTTCATCTTTTGCTTTAGGGTGTACCAAAAACAGGGCATCACGCAGTTTGATTTCAGTAACTCTGTTGTATTTTGCAAATTGATACTCATCAAAACTGTTAAAAGCATTTGCCACACCTTTTTGTACTTGTTTGGAAAGTTTTCCCAGTTTCTTCATGCCATCACGAGCATTTGCCATTTGGTAGTAAGCCAAAATCTCTGTGATTTCATCAGCACGTCCTATGATTTGGCTAATCATTTTGCTTACAAGCTGATCGCCAGCGTGTACTTTGGCAAGCTCCACAGCCAATACCAAAGGTACAGAACGCAAATTCATTTGTTTGCGAGCATACACAGCTAATTTTGCCACGAATAAAGGGTCATTTTTAGCTATCAACTCTTTAATTCGAGCTACTTTCGCATCATTTTTTTCATAAAATTGGTCTGAAAGAGATGATGTTACTACTGCAGAATACAATTCCATAGCAGGCGTTAGTTTATAAGCTTTTTCGCCTTCGTGATTGGTAATTGTGTTTGTTCCTTGTGTGTTTTTATTGAATTTCATTTTTTTAAAGTTAAAAGGTTATACAAACGACACTTTTAAATAATTTTTTAAAATTATTTTGGGGGAAGTAAGGGAATCGAACCCATGTCTCTTGAACCACAATCAAGCGTCCTAACCGTTGGACCAACAACCCCATAAAAGCTGGTAACTGGCAAAAAGTGACTATACAGATGTCCTATCCACTTAGACGACACTTCGTTGGAAGTGATGGGATTTGAACCCACATTTCCTGGCGTGACTGGCGAAGTAACACTTTTTTACGACACAGCTTATATTTTTAATGAATCACGTTTCTAAATGTAATATTGATTCTCGCTTTTTTTTCGTTTTCAGGAGGTACTCGGTGTAAATGTGTATGTTGCAGAGTTCCTTGCATTACGATTACATCTCCTTTTTCTACTGATAATTTTAGTGGATTTCCCATTCCATTTTTGGCTTTAAACCAAAACTCTCTTGTTTCTCCAAATGAAATTGAAACGATTGTAGGATTTTTACCCACACATGCATCATCATCAGAATGCCAGTTTACTCTATCTTTCCCATCTCTATATAATTGCAAAACAGCGGCATTAAACTTTTCTTGACCTAAAATTTCAGCGTCTTTTTTGAGTTCAAGGATCACATCTGTCCAAGGCTCAGGCTCAAAAACCATTCCTGAATAATTATAAGACCTCTCTCCATAACTGGCTGTGAGCCTTGGTAAATGTATAATACTTCCATCTGCATTTTGATAGGTTTTATCTAACCATTTGATTTGGTTAGATAATTTTCGAAATATCCTATCACAATACACATCATCATAAAAGGCTGAAAATACGACTAAACGTCCATTCAAATAAGTTTTCATAGTTATAAATAATAGCATTCATCTATTGTCTTTGTGATTTCTGCCCACCGAGTTGCCAGTAATTTGGCATAGTCTAAATAAAAAAGTCCATAAGTCCCCAACGAATATCCATCATTTACTTCTACCAAAAGTGTATCACCTTTGTCTGTCAGTCCAAAATCAATGGCATACGCTTTAGGTGCTGTTGTATAAGCTTTTACGGCTTCTTCAATTACTTTATAATCAAAGTGTAATCGCCAATTACCTTTGTACATTCTTGCATCCAATATTTTTCCATACCTTACAAAACATCGCCATTCAGCAAGAAAATTGACAGGTTCAGAACACCAAATTTCAGTATCTTCTAATTGATCTCCACAACCAATCAGATCTTTGGTACTTTTTACCAAAACACCTGTAAACTTTTTAGATGCTTTGGCTGGTTTGATAAATACATTCCATTTTTCTGGGTTATTGGCAATGGTATTCACTGTCGATTTCCAAACTTTTCTACCTAAAAATGCCTCTAATTCCTTTGGATAATTAATTTCTTCTGGAATAACTAACCCCAAATTTTTCCAAACAGCTTTTACATCATCAATAGAACCTACTACCACATCTTCAGGAACATTACCAGTTAATTCATTTCCTTTATAAAAATCACAAATTTCATAGCCCATAGCCCTGAACCCCTCACCTGCCACATAATAATTGACTGTGGCAGGGTGTCCTTCTTTTACTTTTTGGATATAGACTTTCATAGTTATAATGTTTTTGGTTGCGGAGGTGGGACTCGAACCCACGAGGCGAATGCAAAGGCTTATGAGACCTTCCAGATACCAACTTCTGACACTCCACAATCATGTGAATATATATTTTTTAACAGGTAACAAGCAAAAAGTGACTGACAACGGGCTTTTACCGTATCTTCCTGCAAGCAGGACGCTTTGTCTCGATTTAAGCTACAGCATTTCCAGTAGAAACGAAGTAACACTTTTTTACGACACTGTTAGTGCGAAAGACAGGACTCGAACCTATATGGCTAGATTTTCAGTCTAGTGCCTTGACCATCTCGGCTACTTTCGCAGAAATTTTGGGGTTATATTCAGAAAAAAACTTTATTTCTCCGTGTCTACCATTTCACCACTGTTTCTACATCGAAACAGGTAGGACTCGAACCTACAGGGCTTTAAGCCAGAGTCTTTAGCGAAGTATTTTTTTCTTACGACACCCAAAGTTACCCTCCGTGGATTCGAACCACGATTCACTCCTCCAAAGGGAGTTGTCCTGCCGTTAGACGAGAGGGTAATGTATGTATTTTAGTCGCCTCAGAACGATTCGAACGCTCATCTCTTGGTTCGTTGCCAAGTATCCTTCCTTTGAACGATGAAGCAATGAAAACAGGCTACAGTCGAGAAATCACTTATAGTTTGCACCACATTTGTTTTCACAAATGGTGGGATTGGTTACCCACATAGTCCAGAACCCAATTCTAGCGTGTCGAAGTAAGACTTCTCTACGGCACTGTCTTTAGTGGAAGTAGTAGGACTCGAACCTACTCAGACTTAAAGCCAATGGTTTTACAGACCATCCCAACTCTCCAACTTTGGCGTACTTCCTTATTTTTGGAGGAGAAAGTGGGGCTCGAACCCACGGTACGCTTGTAGCGTACTACAGTTTAGCAAACTGCCCCAATCACCAGCTCTGGCATTTCTCCTAATTTTTCGCAGGTAACAAACAAAAAGTGACTATTTACGTTGTTCTACCAATTAAACTACATCTGCCTTCATGCAAACGATAGGACTCGAACCTATATCAACGGCACCAAAAGCGAAGTAACACTTCTTTACGACACTGCTAGTTCGCCCGGCAGGATTTGAACCTGCGACTCCCTCATTAAAAGTGAGGTGCTCTACCCCTGAGCTACGAGCGAAAATACAAGAGGCAACATGCAAAAAGTGACTTTACATACACAAGGCATGTTTGTTGGATTTGAACCAACTCAATTGAGATTTTCAGTCTATTTTTTACCGATGTAACACTTTTTTACGGCACTCTTTGGCGGTCAGTACGGGAATCGAACCCGTATCGCATGATAGACAGTCAAGCATCATAAGCCATTAGACCAACTGACCAAGTTTTATGAATATTTGGACAAAGTTATCCCACTCTAAAAAATTGTACTTTTTTTAGATTTAATATATTTAGAATTTTGGCTTGGGCTTTGATTCGGGTTAAACAAAAAATCCCGAACTTTGCTTAGAGCCGTTCGGGATTTTCGTTTGTGTATTCAATATCTTTTTAAGAATATTTTCGCAGTTTATTGCTACTTACACATATACCCGAACTTTTACGTTCTTTTCCAAAGTCATCCTGACTCATCAAACCGAATGGTTTTGAGTTGATTATTTGGCTGCGATATGTATGTAAGAGTAACATTTTTGAAGTTTTTATTTGATTAATTGATGTGACAAATTAAATAGCTTTTTTTGTACTTTCCAAATAATTATTAAAAATTTTTATAATTATTTTTATAACTCCAGAGAAAAATATCAAAAACTGTGCCTTTTCGATATTTTGAGCAACTTTTTAGAAAAAATAATGAAATCCCCTTTTTAGTGATTAACTTTACACTTTCATTATTTGAGATTAAACATTCTATTCTGTGCAAAAACTTCATAAAAACCTGTGTGTAGCTACTGTTGAAGCCCTTGAAAGTATTTTCAATGAGCAACGATATGCTGATAAAGTAATTGAACAACTCCTTAAGAGCAATCCTAAATGGGGAGCAAGAGACAGGGCTTTTATTGCAGAAAATACTTATGAGATAGTTCGTTGGTGGAGAAGGTTATTATTTTTGGCTGATGAAAAATATGCTGATGGCAGAAAATACCCTACAGTCATTTTTTGGAAAGCGTTGGGTACTTGGCTGGTGCTACAAGATGTTCAAATTCCAGCTTGGGAAGAGTTTAAGCAAGTAGCAATAGGTAGAATCAAACAGAATTCTAAAAAAGATATGTCTAGAGCTATTAAGGAATCTGTACCTGATTGGCTTGATAGACTTGGCGAACAAGAATTGAATAAAGAGGGGGATAAAGAACTCAAAGGGATAAAGAACTCAAAGCCTCAAACCAAACAGCTAAAGTAGTAATTAGGACAAATACCCTCAAAATCAATAAAACTGATTTATCTAAAGCATTGAAAGAAGCAGGTATTGAAACTGCCAATGTAGGAATTGTAGAAAATGGTCTTGTACTTAAAGAAAGGCAAAATATTTTCAAAACTGCTTTGTTTAAGGATGGCTATTTCGAAGTCCAAGATACAGGTTCTCAGAAAATAGGCGAATACTTACAAATTCCTGAAAATTCAAAAAGTTTAAGAGTAGTAGATGCTTGTGCTGGAGCAGGAGGAAAAACACTTCATCTGGCAGCATTGATGGGCAATAAAGGTAAAATTATTGCTTTGGATACTGAAGCTTGGAAACTAGAAGAACTTAAAAAACGTAGTCGTAGGGCTGGTGTGAGTATTATAGAAACAAGACTGATAGAGTCTACCAAAACTGTTAAAAGACTTGAGAATACTGCTGATAGATTGCTTTTAGATGTTCCTTGTAGTGGTTTGGGAGTACTCAGGCGTAACCCAGATGCCAAATGGAAGCTATCAGAAGAGTTTATCAATCAAGTCAAGACAACCCAAGCTGAAATTTTAGAAAATTATGCTAAAATTCTAAAAAAAGGTGGTTTGATGGTATATGCTACTTGTAGCCTTCTACCTTCTGAAAATGAAAAACAAGTAGAAGCGTTTTTAGAGAAAAACTCTGATTTTACACTTATTTCACAAAACCACTTACGCCCCAGCGAATATGGTTTTGATGGATTTTATATGGCATTGATGGAGAGGAAATAAGATTAAATCTTTGATCAAGTCTCAGAAAAAGATCTAATTTAATATAATTCAATCATGAAAAAAATCACACTTTTAACATTTTATCTACTAACGTTTTATAGCTTATTAGGGCAGACAACTATAAATAATACATTGACTTCTGACTATATAAATATTGTTGGAACGAAAATTAGTCTAATACCACCCAATGGTTTTATTAAAGCAACTAGTTTTTTAGGATTACAACAAACTCAAAGTGGATCAACGATTATGGTTCTGGATATTCCAGGACCTTTTTCAGAAGTCTCAAAAGGAATGACAAAAGAGGGTATTTTAAGTCAAGGGATAGAAGTAGAAAATATAGAAAAGATAATATTTAACAATTTACCAGCAATATTAATAACTGGAAAACAAAATGCTCATGGTAATATTTATACAAAGCTTATTTTATGCTTTGGAACTGATAAAGAAACTATTATGATAAATGCCGCTATACCAAATGATTTAAAAGAAATAGCAAAATCTGTTAAAACTTCAATTTTAACAAGCTACTATGAGATTGACAAAAAAATCAATCCATTTGATGTAATTGATTTTTCAATCGATTTTTCTAAAAGCAAATTACAATTTGCTAACCGAGTATCAAATTCTTTAATATTCACTACTGATGGTATTATTCCTACTAAATCACCTGACAAAACATCACTCATTATAACTAAGTCATTTTCAAAAACAGTTCTTGAAGATAGAAAATTATTTTGTTTAAACAGACTTAAACAATTACCTATAGAACTCTATAAAACAGATAGTATAACAGAAATTTCAATAGATGGGATTTCTGGTTATGAAATTATTGCATCAGGAAAAGATAAAAAAACAAATTTAGAAGAAAAGATTTGCCAAATTATTTTATTTAGCGATAACTTATATTATGCCTTTTATGGCTCAACAAATCAAGATTATGATAAAAACATTAAAGAAATAAAAAAGGTTATTGAAACATTTAAAAGAAAGTAAAATATAAACATCATCAATAATTCTTTATATTCAGAAAGTCTTAAAGCTTTCTTTTATACGGAGTGTTTTTGTGATTGGTGATTATTTTAGCATCTTTCATAGGAATTTGGTCTCCGTTTAAATTACTTTTCCCACTCTACAATCTTATAATCTTTAAATACAAAATTTTTATCTAATAAGACGATTAGACTTTTAGAATATACAGGTTCAGGGGCAAGGCTCTTGCCCCATTCAATTTCAATTGTATAAGCTAACTCATATTGAGGATTATTTGATTGTATATCAGGTTTACCCAAAAGTTCTATAATTTCTTCTTGATGTTTATTCGTTAGATAATTGCCTTTTATCAAGTCCTGAAGCATAACTTCTCGATCAAAATAAAAATGTCCTTCTCCTTTATAGCTGTATTTCCATTGATGGCTATCAAATTTTTTATTTTTTGTACAACTAATTGTTATTCCTAATACAAAAAAAATTATCAACAAATTCTTCATTTCATTTCATTTTTTCAAAATCAATCATTTCATAATATTCGGCATATACAGTTATGCAATTGGTTACACAATCTTTGTCTTTATTTCGAGGGGTGTATTTTTCTTCTCTATCACAACTATCTACAAGTATTTTTTCTGTGGCTTCATAGCGTTTATTATCAAAAACAGGATTTCTTTTGATGGCATCTACTCTATATTTTTTTTGGATTTGCAGTTTGTTAGGCTTGTATTTTTCTACATATAAGATTTTCAAATCCAGTCGATTTGCTTTTGTGTGATACACAGAATCAAACTGATAATACACATAAACATCATCTTCAGTTATTTTATGAATAACCACAGTCAGTTTTTCATATTTATAATACAAAAAACTCATTCCTCCAAAAAAGGACAATACTAAACCATATATTTTTAAGGCTTTCATTTGTTGAATTCACTTTGTAACAAATCTAAAATATCAGCACTTACTGGATTTTCTCTATCTGGCAAATTCCAAAAATAATCGTCATGACAATCAAATACTTTTCCAAACTCAAAATTTATATCACAACTCAAAAAATAAATATGTTTATCAGACCATGCACCAACAGGTATAAAAATAGGGCTATTTAAAACAGTTAGCTCTTTTTTGTAATATGCTGCGTTTTTGTACTCATAATCTAAGTCAGCAAGCATGCTTTCATAGCTATAAAGCAAATTCCACCATGTTCCATCACTTAAATCTTGACTTAAGCTCTCCTCAAAAAAATTAATAAGTTCAAAATACTCATTGGGCAAATAAAATGCATTTAAATCTTTTTCAGGTAAATATTTATGAATGACTTGTTTGATAGCATCTTCTACATTCTGTTTTTCAAGAGGATGAAGTCTTTTTTTGATAGAATCTCCAAATTTTTGATAGAGTAAATTCTGTATTTCCTGCTGATTCATTTATACCATTTTATACACAATATAAGTTTTTTTTTAAATAAATTCAGCTTTGTTTATACAAAATTTGCAGTTTTTAGAGTTTATTAAGTGAAAACATAAACATTCCATAACCATATGAAATTTTATTTCCTCATTGGGCTTGCTCTCACAAGTGTAGTGCATGCCCAAGAAAACGTTATTTATCAAAAGCCTTCCAAAGAAATTTTGGAAATAGCTGATTTTGAGAATGCTCCTTCAGTACTTATGAACAATAAAAAAGAGTACATGGTTTTAAGCTACCGAAATACTTACAAATCTTTAGAGGATTTGAACCAAGAAGAAATGCGATTGGGTGGCTTACGCATCAATCCTATCACAAATATTTCAAGTACAGTCAATTATGTTAATAATATCAAAATCAGAAAAGTAAAAGAGCAAAACGAAATACAAGTACAAGGTTTGCCTCAAAATCCTAAAATCACCAATTATGCCATTGCCCCCAATGACCAAATGCTTGCTTTTACGCATACAACTCCAACAGGTGTAGAACTTTGGGTGGTAGATTTTGCAACTGCTCAAGCAAAAAAACTAACCAATGCAACTCTCAATGCCAATGTAGGTAATCCTATTAGTTGGTTTAATGATAGTCAAAGTTTACTTGTTAAAATGCTTGCAAGTAATAAAAAAGCTTTAATAGACCAAAAGAAAGAATTACCTAAAGGTCCTATTGTATCAAATAGTGATGGAAAAGTTTCGCAAAACAGAACTTATCAGGATTTATTAAAGAACCCCAGTGATGAGCAGAATTTTGAAGCTTTGATGACTTCTGAGTTGTATAAAGTATCTTTAAATGGTTCAAAAGAGCTTTTCAAAAAAGCTGATATGTATATTTCAGAGAGTTTTTCGCCTGATGGCAATTATTTGATGCTTACAACACTTGAAAAACCTTTTTCTTACATTGTTCCTTTCAATAGATTTCCACAAAAGTCGGTTGTATTTGATGCAAAAGGTAATGAAGTCAAAAAAGTAAATGAAGTGCCTCTTACCGAAATTATGCCTAAAGGCTTTTCTTCTACAAGAAAAGGAAAAAGAAATATGAGTTGGAGAGCTGATAAACCTGCAACGCTAGCCTATGTAGAGGCATTAGATGAAGGTGATCAATCGAAAAAAGTAGACTTTAGAGATGAAGTTTTTCTTTGGGATGCTCCTTTTAACCAAACAGCTAAATCTATTCTTAAAACACCACAGCGTTTTGCAGGTGTTATGTGGGGAAATGACCAAGTAGCCATTGCGTTTGACCAATGGTACGATACAAGAAATCTGAAAGTTTATTTTATCAATCCTTCTACAGATAATCCCACTCCAAAAATCATTTCTGATAGAAATTCTCAAGATATTTATGCTGACCCTGGTAATTTTGAGATGAAACGAAATGAGTATGGTAAAAGTGTTTTAGCCATTGAAAATGGTAAAATGTTTCTGATGGGTAGTGGATTTACCAAAGAAGGACAATTTCCTTTTATTGACGAATTTGATATTAAAACATTTAAGACCAAAAGATTATATACTTCTAAGCTTACCAATCAGAAAGAAGACCTACTTTCTATTGAAGATTTTAAGAAAGGTGATGTTCTTGTACAATTACAGTCTAAAAATGAGTTTCCCAACTATTATTTTAGAAACTTTAAAACAGGAAAATTAGCTCAGATTACAAACTTTAAAAATCCTTTTGAGAGTATCAAAAATGTAGAGAAAGAAGTCATTAAATATAAAAGAAAAGATGGTGTAGAACTTTCAGGTACATTGTACTTGCCTGTTGGTTATGATAAAAACAAAAAGGAAAAATTGCCTCTGCTCATTTGGGCATACCCTACCGAATTTAAAGACAAAAATTCAGCAGGGCAAAGTGATAAAAACCCCAACGAATTTACTTTTCCTTACTATGGTTCTTTTGTTTATTGGGTTACAAAAGGTTATGTCGTGCTAGATGATGCTTCTTTTCCTATCATTGGAGAAGGTAAAACAGAACCTAATGATACTTTTATTGACCAATTGGTAGCCAATGCAGAAGCAGCCATTGATGCTGTAGATAAATTAGGCTATATCAATCGTAAAAAAGTAGCTATTGGTGGACATTCTTATGGAGCTTTTATGACTGCCAATCTGCTTACACACAGCAACTTATTTGCTTGTGGTATTGCCAGAAGTGGGGCTTATAACAGAACTCTTACACCTTTTGGTTTCCAAAGTGAACAAAGGAATTATTGGGATGTACCTGAAGTATATAGCAAAATGTCTCCGTTTATGAATGCTCATAAAATGAAAACACCTCTCCTTCTCACACATGGAGAAGCTGATAACAACCCTGGTACATTTACATTACAAACAGAAAGGTATTTTCAAGCTTTAAAAGGCTTAGGGGCACCTGTACGCATGGTTATTTTACCAAAAGAGAGTCATGGATATGTTGCCAAAGAAAATATTTTACACTTACTCTGGGAGCAAGACCAATTTTTAGAAAAATACCTCAAAAACTAATAAAAAAGCCCTGAATTTTTTTCAGGGCTTTTTTATGTGCTATTTCAGTTTTAAATAGGTAGCTCCATATCCAAATTTTTCTTTTTGAGCATCTTTATAAAATTCTATATTGGGGTGTTTGCTCACTTTTTTCTGGATTTCGTATTTAAGTGTCCCATTTCCTACTCCATGTATAAAAACAATCTCATCCATACCTGTCGCAATAGCGTTGTCTAGTGCCTTTTCAAATACCTGCACCTGATATTTCAGTATTTCATCAGAATTCATTTCTTTGGTATTATTTGGCAAAAGAGCTTCAATATGTAAATCAACTTCAGGGGCTGGTTTCTCTATTTTCTTGATTTCAATTTTATCAGCAGCTTTTTCGAGCATCTGTTCTGCTATTTTGGCTACATCAATATTTTGAGGTGTTTCTTCTTTATCTATCTGAAACAAATAACCTTGTTTCTGTACCAAAGGGACATCTTGAAGGCTTTTGAACTGATTTGCCCTAAATTTAAGTCTTTTGATAAAAGGCTCTTGCAATTCAAAATAACCTTTTTGATAATACAAGCATTGTAAAATGTATGTTCCCCAATTATCCAATTGAGCTAGTGATACTTCATGAACTCTTGTCTGTGTTTTGGAAGCTAGAAAACCCGCTACAATTCCTTGTTTTTCAGTAGAAATACTAAAAGGAATATCCCAATCTGTATTATTGATAAAATACAAAGTAAATTTTTGGTCATTGAGAGCAACAAAAGCCCAATAAAGCCCTTTGGTAGCTTTTACTTCTTTGATAATATTTGTTTTTGAATCTTCTTTAGAATTTTCTTCTTTATTGAAACGTTTTTCTTCAGGGGATATTAATACTATTTCAGACTTTGAAACGGGTATTGTAAAACCATCTTCTATTTCTATTTCTACAATAGCACCTTTAATACCAACAATTACACCAGATTCTTTTCCATGTAGTAATCGAACTTTATCACCTATATTCATACAGCTTATTTGTTTTTTTACACAAAAATAAGCAATTTTATAAAAAACACTATTAAAAATGATTTTGATCAGTGTAAAAGACCTTCATATATTCTACTTATGTATTTTTATTACTAAACTACAAAACTCTATCCTATGAATTGGCATCTAACAAGTATCAAAGAAACATTAGATTTATTAGGAGGATATTTAGGAGGTTTAACCTCTTCGGAAGCTGATAATAGACTCGAAAAATATGGCTACAACGAACTTGAAGCAAAAAACAAAAAACCTGCATGGGTGATGTTTTTAGGGCAATTTAAAGACACTATGATTATCATTTTGCTTTTGGCTGCTGTTGTTTCGGGTTTCATTGGCGATTTAAAGGACACGTTACTCATTGCCATTATTGTTATACTTAATGCAATTATTGGCTTCTTACAAGAATACCGAGCTGAAAAAGCGATGGAAGCTCTTAAGAAAATGGCAACCACTACAGCCAAAGTGAAAAGGAATAGTCAAATTGAATATCTGAATTCTACAGAAGTGGTTCCAGGTGATATCATATTATTGGAAGCAGGTGATATGGTACCTGCTGATATACGTCTTTTGGAAACATATACCTTAAAAATTGAAGAAGCTTCTTTGACGGGTGAATCAGAAGCTGTGGAAAAAAATGAACAAGAACTTCAAGAAGAAAATATACCCTTAGGTGACAGATTGAATATGGCTTATAAAAGTACGCTTGTAACCTACGGTAGAGGCTTAGGTATTGTGGTAACTACAGGTATGAATACTGAAATAGGTTCTATTGCCAAAATGCTTCAAGAAGAAGAAACTCAAACACCTTTGCAAAAAAGGCTCGCCGATTTTGGGAAAAAACTCTCCTTTGTGATTTTTGCAATCTGTGCCATTATCTATATTTCGGGCTATATCAGAGGAGAAGACCCAACACAACTGATTTTAACGGCTATTTCAGTAGCTGTAGCAGCCATACCAGAAACACTTCCTGCCGTTATTACTGTTTCTTTGGCACTTGGAGCTAGTAAATTGGTTCGTCAAAATGCTCTCATTCGCAAATTACCTGCCATTGAAACACTTGGTTCTGTAACTTTTATTGGAAGCGATAAAACAGGAACACTCACTCAGAATAAAATGACAGTGAAGGAGGTTTGGATTAATGATGAATATACAACTTCCAATCAAGAGAATTTAAACGGTATGGATTTACTCATGCTTGCTATGAGGCTCAACCAAGATACCCAAATAAACGAAAATGGAGAAATTAAAGGTGATTCTACAGAAATAGCTGCTTATCAGTATGGAGTTTCTAATAGTAGTATTCAGAATATAGAAAAATATGCAAGAATAAGCGAAATACCTTTTAGCTCGGAGCGTAAAATGATGACCACACTCCATCCTTTTGGTAGCAAAACACTTGTCATTACCAAAGGAGCTTTGGAAATGATTTTGGAAAAATGTGTTTCTACACCTAAACTTGTTCACACAAAAGCAGAAGAAATTGCTCAAAAAGGTATGAGGCTTTTAGCTTATGCCATCAAGGTTATTGAAAATAACTCTTCAACAGAAGAAGCTAGTATTGAGAAAGATTTAGAGTTTTTAGGAGTAATTGGGATGATAGACCCTCCTCGTCCTGAAGCCAAGCAAGCCGTTGCTGAATGTATTTCGGCTGGTATTATTCCTGTTATGATTACAGGTGATCATCCTATCACTGCTCAAGCCATTGCAAGAGAAATAGGGATATTGAGTAAACCCTCAGATAAAGTAATTACAGGCAAAGAAATGAAGGAGATTTCGGAAGCTGAGTTTGAAGCAAAAGTGAAAAATATCCGTGTATATGCTCGTGTATCCCCTGAACAAAAGTTACAAATTGTGAAAGTTCTACAAAAACAAGGACAATTTATTGCTATGACAGGTGATGGTGTCAATGATGCTCCTGCTCTTAAAAGAGCTGATATTGGAGTAGCTATGGGCATTACTGGAACAGATGTATCAAAAGAAGCCTCTGCTATGATTCTTTTGGATGATAACTTTGCAACCATTGTAAAGGCTGTTAAAGAAGGACGTAGAATTTTTGATAATATTCGAAAGTTTATCCGATATACCATGACTGGCAATGCTGGTAAAATTTGGGCTATTTTTTTAGCTCCATTAGTTGGTTTAGAAATGCCCTTACTGCCTATTCATATTTTATGGCTCAATCTGGTTACTGATGGACTTCCCGGGCTTGCTTTGGCTGGCGAACCTGCCGAAAAAGGTATTATGACACGCCCACCACGACACCCTAAAGAAAGTATTTTTGCTCATGGTTTGGGCTTTCACATTTTGTGGGCTGGACTAATGATTGGAGGCTTAACCTTGGCTGCTCATGCTTGGGCAGATAGTGTGGGTGGAAACTGGCAGACTATTGTATTTACAAGTCTTTGTTTTGCACAAATAGGGCAAGTTTTGGCTGTTCGTAGCGAACATAATTTTTTATTCCGTGAAGGTTTTTTTGGCAATATGCCTTTGCTTGGAACAGCTCTACTCAATTTCATTTTGCAATTAGCCTTAATTTATGTGCCTTTTTTGCAAGAGATTTTTGTAACCAAGCCTCTAACACTTACAGAATTAGGCGTTTGTATAGGTGTAGCTTTGATTGTATTTCACGCTATTGAAGCAGAGAAATTTGTGAAAAAAATATTTTCTAAAAACAAATAACCTTTAATAAATCATCTCCAGTTGAAGGCTTTTAAGCGGGCGTTCTAGAAAGAAGCCTGCTTGCCTGAAACTTGGATTTTTGATGGTAGGACGATAATTATTAGAAAAACAATAACCTTCTTTGGGCATGCCAAGGAAGTTATAATCCATTTTTTTATTATCGTTTTCATCGTGCAGAATAGCTACAGCATAATCGCCATAAGGCAAATCTGTAAATTCTACAAATGCTTTACCATCTTTAATTTCTAATTCAGCTGTTTTGTAAGCGTATTTATTTTGTGTAGGAAACCCCTTAGCTGTATTGAATAAACTTAATAATACTTTCCCTTTTGTATTTTGTACTTTAATAATTTCGATTTTTAGCTTACCTGTACTTTGTGGGAAAAATGAGTGCGTTATTAAAAATATTGAAAGAAGTAATGTTTTTATCATAGTTTTATCTTTTAAGTATTGCCCCTTCGAGTATAACTGTTTTGGTATCGTCAGGGTCTATAATTTCTTCACCATTGATAACTCCTTTTCCAAAAGTCATTTTCATTTTTGAGACTTCAAAAATTTGTCTATCATTGGTTTTAAATTCTGGTTTTAAAATATAATAACGATTTGTAGGTTCTGTTTCAGAGGTTTTGACATGAAAAATTCCATACTTTGAATTAACTTGCATGAAAAAAGCAGGATAGTTTATTCTTGCAGAATCCGAAAAATTAGCAATTTGCATCAATCCATTTTTTTCTCCTTGCCAATAACGCATCACTCCTGTATGGTCACCTGTAACAAAAACCCCTTGAAACTCCTCTTTAGGATTACAGGAAACCATAAAAATAAACGTTAATAAAATTATATAGCTAATTGTTTTCATCTTAAGTTTTTATTTAAATAGAAATATACAATATTTATACCACATTTTCAAATAAATGTTTCAAGATTTAAATCGGAATATTTAGGGTAATTTTTGTACCTAAAGCTTCTTCCTTTTCGTTGTATAAATCTATAATTTCAGATTTAATAGTTTTCTTTCTCCCATAGTTCAATAAACCTAAACGTTTTTCAGTAGCATTAATTGCAAACGATTTATGTTTTTTGGGTTTATTTTTATTGAATTCAGCCGATTTCTTTCTCCCAATACCATTATCTTCTATTTCACATTGTAAAAAATCATCCTTTTGAGAAAACCTTACCCAAAGTTTTCGATTATCTTTTTTATGTAGAAGTCCATGCTTGAGGGCATTTTCTATGTAGGGTTGGATAATCATGGAAGGAATTTGAATACTTTCTACATCTAGGTTTTTATCAATTTCTAAAATGTATTGTAAGTTTTCAAATCGGATAGCTTCTAGCTGAAGGTATAAATCAAGCATTTGTATTTCATCTTGTAAAGGTATTTCACGCTCGTTACTCATGTCAAGAGTCAAACGCATCAAATCTGAGAATTTCCCAAGAAACTCATTAGCAAGACGTTTTTCATTTAACAGTATAAATTCTTGAATGGAGTTAAGGGCATTAAAAATAAAATGCGGATTCATCTGTACTTTCAAAGCTGCCAATTGAGATTCTCTTAAACTTTGTTCAATAGAGTTTTTTCTTTGTATAAGCTTTAACCTCCACCAAACGATAGAGGCTATTATTGTTAAGAAAACAAGGATAGCAGTAAGAATAAACCATATTTTTTTCCAAAAAGGTGTTTGTATTTCTATCTGCATAATGGCTGTACCTTCACTTTCCATACCATCTTCATTGATAGCTTTTACTTGAAATTCATATTTTCCAGAGGGTAATGAAGGATAACGGGCAAAATTATTAGAACTTTCTGTATAAATCCAATTGGTATCAATGCCTGTCATTTTGTACTTATAATGAAATGTTCCTCTTCCTTTATAAGTAATACCCTGAAAATCAATTTTTAAATTATTTTCTTGATGATTTAGTTTATAACTTGACTTAAATGCCAAAGGCTTCTCCCAAACTGATAATTTATCTATATAAATGAGTGGAGGAACCATATTTTTTGATGGCAAATTCTTAGGCATTTTCATAAGTCCTTTGGGGCTTGCAAGCCAGATATAGTTACCTATGACTACGACTCCATTGATTTGTTCACTAATAAGTCCTTCATGTCTATTGAACACTTCTATTTGATAATTCTCCAATGAAATTTTCACTAATCCTTTATCTGTGGCCACCCAAAGGGTATTACCATCTACATACATATCTAAACACAAATTACTAGGTAAGCCTTGTTGAATAGCAATTTGCTTAAAAGATTTTTTGTTTTTAAAAAATAGAACCCCTTGAGTAAGTGTACCTACAATAAGCATATCATCTTTTTGAGCGAAAGTTTTTGCAAATATGTTGGTAGTATCTTTCCATTTGTATTCTGATAGTTTTATATCTTCTAATACAAACAATCCATGGGCATAACCCATCCAAATTCTAGAATTATCTTTTTCTACAAAAACAGCTCTTGACCTTTTCTGGCTTTCCATAAACAAAATATTCTCTCCAGCATCAATATCTTTATTGTAGTCAAAGTTTTCATGAAATATCTTCTTTGTTTTTTCTCCTGATTTATCCCAAATACCTATACCTATTCCATCTGCTCCAGCAGAAAAAACAGTATTTTTATATAAACTAAAGTATTTTGGAGAAGAGGACGTTCCGTTTATATTATAACAATTACTTTGGTTTTTATCAAACATATACCCTATACTACAACTGACAAATAGCTTTTTGTTAATTCTATCATAGAGCAATGCCTCTATTTCTTTTTTACCTTTTGTAACATACTCATATGTAACATTTTTTGTAAAAGGATTAAAAACTTTTACCTTTCCATTGAACATGCCTAAAAGCAGGTTATCATCATCATCTTTAGTTATTTTATAAATATGATTATCTTCCAAATCAGGTGTATTGGTTTCATTAAAAAACAAAATATCTTTATGAGGGATTATAAATACACCATCTGATAGTGTACTAACCCAATAATTTCCTTCTCTGTCTTGCAAGACATCTGAAATAGGTTTACCTACAAATAAAGGAACTGATCGACCTTTTCCATCAGAAAAAAGAGGGGCTAAATTCTGATCATACCCATACAATCCTGAATAGGTTAGAAACCAGATATTGTCTTCTCTATCTGAGCGTACATCATTGAGCTCTATCGTTTTTTGCTTAGAGTTTTTTTCACCTATAAAATCAAATTTAAGTTCTTTTTTTAAGGGCTCTTCATTATTTTCATCCAATATAAATACTTCATCTAAACCTCTTTCTACTACGATATGCCAGTCCTTAATTATTTGATGTCGGTAGGTAAACCCTGTACTATGATTCAATTTTGTTGATTTCTTTAATAAACTTCCATTTTGATAAAATAAGACATTCTGAGTATCAAAAGCTATAAAGCTATTAGGAGCATATTCTACCAATTGGTCATGTCCTTTAAATAAAGATGTTAATTTACCTTTTGTAGTATGTATGTACCACATCATATCATTATGATATGTGAAAAGTCTGTCATTTTTATCAATATAATAAGCCAAAAAATCAGGGAAACCTTTAGGAAATTTATATTCATAAATTTGTTCTTGTTCTATATAAAAAAGTTGCCCTGAGAAATTCAGAAACCATATCCTATTTTTACCATCTTCAGCAATATGTGAAACAGCAGAGGCTTTGGAGGTTTTGGGCTTATAGAATTTAAATTTACTACCATCATATCTACACAAACCTGATTCAGTTGCCATCCAAATATAGCCTTTGGTATCTTGGTGTAAATCGAATACTGTAGCCGAAGGTAAGCCCTGTTCATCCGTCAGTTGCCAGTAAGAAGGGTGTTGTGCATAGTTTTTAAACCCTATCAAACAAAAATATAAAATAAAAAAGTATAATTTTTTCAATTTTGTATCAGTAAAACTACTCAAATCGTAATGCTTCAATGGGATCTAGCTTAGAAGCTTTGTAAGATGGATAAAAACCAGAAATTACACCCACAAAAATACAGACAACAACTCCTAAAAACATCCAGAACCAAGGCACAAAAAACTTCTGTGAACCCAAAAGTAATGCAACACCATTGCCTGCCAATATCCCTAAAATAATGCCTGTTATTCCTCCTAATTGACAAATAACAATGGCCTCTATCAAAAACTGTTGTTGAATACGTAGTGGTGTTGCTCCTAAAGCTTTTCTAATACCTATTTCTCGTGTTCTTTCTGTTACAGAAACAAGCATAATGTTCATTAGTCCAATGGAAGCTCCCATGAGTGTAATGAAGCCCACTAAAAATCCTCCTATTTTCAGATAACCTGTTACTTCTCCTAAACTTTCTGCAAGTGTTTCACTTTTTTTGAGTTCAAAAGAATCATCTTCATTGGGTAAATCGTGTCTGATTTTACGCATTAAACCCCTTGCCTCATCCATAGTCTGATCAAACTCAACAGGATTTATAACTTTAATCTTAATATCAAAACTTGTATCTTGTGTTCTAAGTAATGTTCTTGCCATTTCTAAAGGTAACAGTACAGATCTATCACCTCCACCTCCACCCATATTTCCTCCTTTCTTCTCCAAAACACCTACTACTTGAAAACGTTTTCCCAACATGGTGATAAATTTATTGGCTACTTTGCTCTTTCCAAATAGTTTTTCTGCGATTTCGGCACCAATAATTGCCACAGGTGTTCCATTTTCCACTTCTTGAGAGTTTATGTTTCTTCCTTCTTTAAGTTGAAAGCCTTGTTGTCCCAAATAGTTTTCGTCTATACCAGTAACCTGAGAATTGGGGTTGGTAGTTATAGAGCCATATTTTACTTCTGCATTGAATGTTACAAAAACTGAAATACCCACCTCACCAGAAAAAGAAAGTTTTTGCTTAAGCTCTTTGGCTTCGTAGTGGCGTATAGGAGGTTTGGCATCAGCTCTTTTACCACCCATTCTATTTCTTTGAGCATTTTTCTGACCAATATCAAAAGAGTTAGCTCCCAAATCTGCAAAACTGTCATCTACAGAAGTCTGAATACCATCCACAGCCGTTAAGATTCCTACCAAAGCCATGATACCAATGGCAATAATAAGAGCTGTAAGTACCGTTCTTAATCTATTTTCGTTGATAGAATTTAATGCAACTTTAATGTTTTCAAAAAAATTCATGGTCTTAATACTAAATTGATGGATGTTCTAATAACTCTATAAATCACTTTTTTAGTACATTATTTTCTGTTTTTTAGAAATAAAAGGTACTTTTGATGGAAAATTACGATTCTGATGTCAAAAATACACTGGATTCTGCAAAATAACCTAATAAAACCTGAAATAAAAGAAAGTATCATAAAAACGTTGCAACAAGATTTTATTAGCTATGAGGAAGTTCAAGTTATTCCTTTTTCTGATAGTTTACCTCTAATACATCAAAAAGCTGATAAATATGTTTTTTATGGTTCTAGTACACTTATTTTCAATGCTTACAATCATCCTATTTATCAAAAAGGAGTTTTTTATGATGAAAATACTTTTACCATAGAAAATTATAATCAACAATGGGGTACAAAAATGCTAAATCATGATGCTATTATCACTTCTTTAGCTGATTTTTCACAAAGAAACTACCCTTTAGAAAGTCAATGGTTTATTAGACCCACTTCAGACTCGAAAGCGTTTAGTGGTAGTGTGATGCAATTTTCAGAAATTCAAGCCTTTACTAAAAATATAGAAGAATCTAACAATCCATATCTATCTACTCAAACACTTATTGCAGTAAGTTCCCCTAAAAAAATAGAGAAAGAATGGAGACATTTTATTGTAAATAAAGAAGTGGTTTCCAGTAGCAGATATGCTCAAAACGGACATTTATCTATCTCAAATACTGATATTTCTGATGACCTCATTAATTTTATTGAGAGTTGTTGTGAGCAATACACTCCACATAATATTTTTGTGATGGATACAGCACTTTGCCAAGACAAATACTTTATTATTGAATGTAATTGTTTCAATGGAACTGGTTTTTACAGTCATGATATTGAAGCTATTATTCAAAAAATCAATCAATTTTTATCTTCATGTTAATTACCGAAAAATTTAAAGATACTTCTATTATTTTGGCATCAGGTTCGCCTCGTCGAAAGCAACTACTTGCTTCATTAGACCTTGATTTTCACGTACAAACCAAAGATACTCCTGAAGATTTCCCTAATGAGATGCCTATTGCAGAAGTCCCTATGTTTTTAGCTCGCCGAAAAGCAGAAGCTTTTTTACAAGATATTCAAAATAAGCATCTTGTTATTACAGCCGACACGATTGTAAGTGTTGAAAATAGTATTTTAAATAAACCCCAAAATGAAGAAGAAGCTTTTACGATGCTTCAAAAACTCTCAGGAAAAATGCATGAAGTCATTACAGGGGTTTGTCTAATGAACAAACAGAAAACTTACGTATTTTCTGATATTACAAAAGTTTTTTTCAAAGCACTCACACAAGAGGAAATCAGATATTATATTGAAAAATACAAACCTTATGACAAAGCGGGGAGTTATGGAGCTCAAGAATGGTTGGGTATGGTAGCCATACACCACATAGAAGGTTCTTATTTTAATGTTATGGGATTGCCTATACATAAGCTTTATGAAGAATTAAATCAGTTTTAAGCTTTTATGAATATATACGGAAAAATATTTAGAATTACCACTTTTGGCGAGTCACATGGCATAGCTGTAGGAGTTGTGATTGATGGTTGCCCTGCTGGTTTAGAAATAGATGAAGGTTTTATTCAGAAAGAGCTTGATAGAAGGCGACCAGGACAGTCTGCTATTGTTACCCAACGAAAAGAAGCAGATCAAATTCAGATTGTATCAGGTGTTTTTGAAGGCAAAACAACAGGTATGCCCATTACAATGCTTGTTTGGAATGAAGATGCTAAAAGTAAAGATTATAGCCATATTTCAGATAAATTTCGCCCTTCTCATGCAGATTATACCTATCAGATGAAGTATGGTTTTAGAGATTACAGAGGTGGTGGAAGAAGTTCGGCTAGAGAGACTCTTGCTAGAGTGGCTGCTGGGGCTGTTGCTAAACTTATTTTGCAAAAATTAGGCATTGAAATTCAAGCATATGTATCACAAGTAGGAAAACTTAAGCTTCAAAAAAGCTATCAAGATTTGGATTTGAGTCTTACCGAGACCAACGATATTCGTTGTCCTGATGCTCAAATGGCACAGCAAATGATTGAGTACATCAAAGAAATAAAAAAACAGGGAGATACAGTGGGTGGAGTTGTGAGTTGTATATGTAAAAATGTGCCTGTAGGACTTGGAGAGCCTGCTTTTGATAAGCTTCATGCTGAACTAGGAAAAGCCATGCTTTCTATCAATGCTGTCAAAGGTTTTGAGTATGGTAGTGGCTTTGAAGGTGTGGAAATGCTTGGTTCGGAGCACAACGATGCATTTTTTGTTGAAGATAATCAAGTTCATACCAAAACCAACCATTCAGGAGGCATACAAGGTGGTATATCAAATGGTGAAGATATTTATTTTAGAGTAGCTTTCAAGCCTGTAGCAACCATTATGCAAGAACAAGAAAGCATTAATGACCAGAAAGAAGCTACAACAGTAACAGGTAAAGGCAGACATGACCCTTGTGTAGTGCCAAGAGCTGTACCCATTGTAGAAGCCATGACAGCTCTTGTATTAGTCGATTTTTATTTAAGAAATAACTCCTCTAATATCAGCCGTCTATTTTCTCAGACGTAAGATTTTTATAAAAAACTCAAAAAAATATCAAAAAAAGCATAACTTTGTATAAGTATTTGTCGTAAACAAGGTAAGTTTTATGAACCTAAGCACAGAAAAAGAACAAGGAGTTCATATTATACATATTGAAGGGGATTTGGATGCATCTTCATCTATTTTATTAGATACAGCTATGTATGAAGCAATTAGTACATTAGAAAAACACATCCTTATTAATTGTGCAAAACTAAATTATATTTCTTCTGCAGGTTTGGGAGTGTTTATGTCTCACTTGTCAGATTTGGAAGAAAAAAATATTTTTTTTGGTTTGTATGGTATGAGTGAAAAAGTAAAAAATGTTTTTGAAATATTGGGTTTACAACAACTCATTAATAATTACACAAATAAAGAAGAAGCTTTGCAAGCTATTGGTGTATGAAATACAATTTAAGTATCAAGACAGAAAAGCAAAACTTACAAAAAGTAAGAGTTTTTCTAGAAAAAATATTCAAAGATTTACATGTTTCTGATATAGAAGCTAATCAGTTAATTTTGGTAGTAGATGAGATTCTTGCTAATCTGATGATCCACTCTGCTAAAAACAACGAAAAAAAAGATATTGACCTAACCCTCACAGAAGAAAGAGGTGAAATTACTTTTGAAATTTACGATTATAACTCCCCTTATTTCGATCTTACCCAACACGAAGATGCTAATTTGCAAGACCTTGTACGTCAGAAACGTAAAGGGGGCATGGGACTGACTCTTGTCAAAAATATCATGGATGAGGTAGAAGTTTATTATGAAGACAATACAAATATCTGGCGTTTACAAAAACGTTTCCCTTATCTACTTGTAAAAAAATAAACCATCTTGGCATTATTTTGGTTATAGGTTTACTATCAAAAAAGTAATCCTTATGAAGATATTTTTTACAATAGCTTTTTTACTTGTGTGCATTTGGGCAGAGGCTCAAACTGTTACCAATCCTGTTGTGGGCAATAACCCACCTCCAAGAAATAAACGTGAAGCCAGAAAGCAAGCCAAAGCTCTCAAAAGACAAGGAAGAGCTAATATTGCAGAAGGGAAAACTGACAAACAAAGAGCTAAAGACCTGAATGGCAGACAAAAGCGATTAGAAAAACGTGAAGCTCGTTTGCAAATAAAACAAGGGCGTTTACAGAAAAAACAAGCCCGACATCTACGCAGAAAGCATAGATAAGTTTTTTCCTTTATTTTGAGTAATATTCTATTTTGAAAAAGATAGAATATTTTTTTATAAAATTCAGCTGTTTTTAATAAACGAAATAAAGTCTATTAGAAGTTTCTCTTATCTACTTGTAAAATGGCACCATTTTGGTTATAGGTTTGCTATTCTCAAACTTTATATCATGAAAACATTTCTTATTATCAACCTGATGGTTCTGAGTATCTGGACGCAAGCTCAAACCTCTATGACTAACCCTGTCAGAAACAATTCTAAAAGGGAAGCTAAACAGCAAGTCCAAACACCCAAAAAACAAGATAAAGTTACGAATGAAGACGTCAAAACTTTGAGTCGTAAGCAACGACGCATGGAACGCAAAGATAATCGTTTACAAGTCAGAAAGGGACGTTTGCAGAAAAAACAAGCCATTGTAAAACTCAAACAAGCTCGTCTAAAGAGAAAAGAGACTCGTTTGCTGAGAAAACAAGCCCGTTTGGAAAAAAAAGAAGCCCGACAATTACGTAGAAGAAACCGATAAATCTTTCTGTGTTTTTAAGCAATATTCTATTTTGAAAAAGATAGAATATTTTTTTATGTCAAAAAATATCTATTTTTACTTGATGATTTTATATTTTTACCAATAACAATTCCGTATTCTCGATTCTTATATCTCATGTCTTTTGTCTAAAAAACCTTAAAATATGTGTGGAATTACTGGCGTATTAGCCTTCAACGAAGTGGGTCGTTTTTCAATGATAAATCTCCCAAGTGCAACAGATGCACTTTCCAAACGAGGACCTGACTGGAGTGATACATACCTCTCGTTTATGGTAGGTTTGGGGCATAGAAGACTTTCTATTATTGACACTTCGGATGCTGGTAATCAGCCTATTTCTGACCATACAGGCAGATATACCATTGTTTTTAATGGAGAAATTTATAATTTTAAACATTTACGAACACAACTCGAAGAAAAAGGTGTTCAGTTTCGTTCTCATACCGATACTGAGGTACTTTTATATGCTTATATTCATTGGGGAGCATACTCTTTAGAGCTGTTGCATGGTTTTTTTGCTTTTGCTATTTACGATAAAGAAGAAAACAGCCTTTTTGTAGCCAGAGACCGTTTTGGTATCAAGCCATTATTGTATTATGTGGATGAAGACAGATTTTTGTTTGCCTCCGAAATGAAATCTATCATTCAGTATGGAATTGAAAAGGAAATTAACCCAACAAGTCTTCGTAATTATTTGCATCTCAATTACATACCTGCACCTGACACCATTTTCAAAAATATTTATAAACTTTTACCAGGGCATTATTTAAAGGTAAAAGATGGAAAAGTAGAGAAAGAATGTTTTTATGAAATTCCTAAAAATTATGAAGAACATCCTACACAACTGAGTTATCAGGCTCAACAAGAACATTTATTGGATTTGATGCAAAAATCAGTTCAGAAACGTCTTGTAGCTGATGTTCCTTTGGGTGCTTTTTTGAGTGGTGGTGTGGATTCATCGGTAGTTGTAGCTCTTGCCAGCCGAGATGTAGAACAACTGGAAACCTTTTCTATTGGTTATCACGATAATCCATTTTTTGATGAAACTCATTATGCCGAAATAGTTGCCAAACATTTCAACACCAAACATACAACTTTCAAACTTTCGCAAAAAGATGTCTATGATGTACTTTTCAAAGTATTGGATTACATAGATGAGCCTTTTGCTGATTCATCTGCTTTGCCCGTTTATATTTTGAGCCAATATGTGAAAAAGCATGTTACTGTTGCTCTTTCGGGTGATGGAGCAGATGAAATGCTGGGAGGTTATAACAAACATTGGGGCGAATACAAACTTCGTCAGGGAGGTGTAGCTACAAGCCTAGTCAAAATGCTTTTGCCTCTTTGGAAAAGTCTTCCTCAATCGAGAAATGGAGGATTTTCAAATAAAGTACGCCAGTTGGTTCGTTTTGCAGAAGGTAGTAAACTTAGCCCACAAGAACGTTATTGGGCTTGGGCTGGCTTTACCAAAAATGAGGAAGTAGAAAGTTTATTACACCCTAAATACCGAAATCAAGATTTAGAGCAGTATAAAGAAACCAAACAAAATTTACTCAAACATCTTAAAGACAGTAGTTTAGAAGGCATGAACGAGTTTTTTTATACTGATATGCAACTCGTTCTACCCAACGATATGCTTGTGAAAGTGGATTGGATGTCAATGGCAAATGGTCTGGAAGTTCGTGTTCCTTTTTTAGACCATGATGTTGTCAATTTTATTTTCTCGCTTCCTGTTTCCTCGAAAATAGACAAAGGTATTCGTAAACGAATTGTTCAAGATACATTTAGAGATGTTTTACCCAAAGAAATTTATAACAGACCCAAACATGGTTTTGAAGTTCCCTTGCTCAATTGGCTTCAAACTGATTTACGTTCTCTGATTGAAAATGATTTATTGCAAGATAGATTCATTGAAGAACAAGGTATTTTTGATGTAAACGAAATAAAAAAACTTAAAAATCAGTTATTTTCACAAAATCCGATGGATGTACATGCCCGTATCTGGGGGCTTGTGGTGTTTCAGTATTGGTGGAAAAAATATTTAGGAAAAAAGTAATATGACAACTAAAAATAGATTTGCAGCAATGGCGAGGGCTTTTTTAGGTGGTTGTATCGGCTTACACGATTTCTATTTGGGTAGAAATTTCAGAGGGTCTATCAAAATTATAGCTCTTATATGTTTTGGCTTAGGATTTGGCTTAAAAGCTATCAAAAATCCTAAAACACTTCTTTTTATTCCATCTGTAATGCTTTTTTCTAACTTGGCTTCTGGTTTAAAATTATTATCCATTCGCCAAGAAGATTTTGATTTTAAATACAATCCACATTTATTTACAAAAATAGATAAAAAAGCTAACAAGACTGACATTACTGTAGCAGACGAAATCCTCAAACTCAATGAGCTTTTTGAAAAAGGTTTGATTACCTTTGAAGAGTTTGAAAAACGTAAAAAGAAATTGCTAAATTGATACGTTTTCTATAAATAGTTCTATTTTTCAAATTTTTATTCTTTAAAAACTCAAAAAGCATAGTAAAAATTATGTTTTTTGAGTTTTTTTTCCCATATTTAAGTTTGATGTGTTCTTTCATTCAGATTGGTTTCTTTAAGCATCGGTTCTACTTTTGCCACTCCAAACCTTTGTTTATTGAATCTTTCCCATCTTATGTTTCATCTTACCCCCAAGCCCATGAATGTACACATTACAGCTTCTGGAAGCTATATTCCAACAGAACGTATTACCAACGAAAATTTTGCTCAACATACTTTCTTAAATGAAGAAGGTAATCCTTTGCCTCTTTCCAATGAGGTAATTGCCCAAAAATTATTTGAAATTACAGGAATAGAAGAAAGACGATATGTACAAGATAATTTATCAGCTTCAGATATTGGTTTTTTAGCAGCTCAAAAAGCTTTAGAAAGCTCACAAACAGACCCCGAAACACTTGATTACATTATTTTAGCACATAATTTTGGAGATGTAAAGTCAGGAACTATCCAAGCAGATGCTGTGCCGAGTTTGGCAAGCAGAGTAAAATATTTACTCAAAATTAAAAACCCTAAATGTGTTGCTTACGATATTCTATTTGGTTGCCCTGGGTGGATAGAGGGTACTATTCAGGCATCAGCATTTATCAAAGCTGGTATCGCAAAAAAATGTATGGTCATTGGTACTGAAACACTTTCGAGAGTAGTAGATCCACATGATAGAGATTGCATGATTTACTCAGATGGAGCTGGAGCTACCATCATAGAAGGCTCTGACAAACAAGGAGGTATCTTAGCTCACGAATCTGCTTCGTTTACCTACAACGAATTGCATTATTTGTACTTTGGCAAATCTTATAATAAAGACCTGCCTGACACTACTCGCTATATCAAGATGCATGGCAGAAAAATCTATGAGTTTGCTTTAAAGCATGTTCCTCAAGCCATGAAAGATTGTTTAGAAAAAGGTAATATTCCTATTGAGAAGGTAAAAAAAATCCTTATTCATCAAGCCAATGCAAAAATGGATGAAGCGATTTTAACCCACTTTTTCAAATTGTATAATATGAAACCTCCTGTGGGTATCATGCCCATGAATATCCAAATGCTTGGCAATTCCAGCGTAGCTACTATTCCCACATTATACGACCAAATCAAAAAAGGTAATCTCGAAAACCAATCATTAGAAGAAGGTGATATTGTGCTATTTGCATCAGTTGGTGCAGGCATGAATATCAATGCTTTTGTGTATCAGTGTTAAGTTTTTTGAGAAAAAGAGATAAGATAAAAGAGTAAGGATTATTTATTTTACTATGTAGTACTATTTTTTCATACCAAATATAGTGAGGTATCTAACTTTCTCTTTTCGAAGTTTATAACCCAGTTCAGTAAAGCTAATTCCAAATCTCTATCATCAAGTTTTTAATTTGGGTTTGTAATTACAAATCATGAACAATATGAAGTATTAGAATAAATTCTTTACTCCCAATTAGGAATATTATCAGGGTCACATATATATTGAATGTTTTTAGTATTCCAGTTCTCTTTTTTACTTTTTACAATCAAATCCATTGCCCTCTTAGATTTATAAATAGAATCTCCTTCATTTATTTTATCCCAATGTGTAGGATATTCATACCCCCTGTAGAAATTTAAATGAATGTTTTGTTCATAGTTTTTTACTATAACTGTGGCAATACCATGATTTTTTTTATCAAAATATTTTTTTTGCTACAACACCTTGAATTTCAATCATAAAAATCTCTTTTTTTTCAATATCAGTAGGGCATTTAATAAACCAATTTCCCGAAATTATGATATATCCAAGAATAACGCTTGATAGTAATAATAGAACCTTTTTCATATTTTTAATTTATTATTTTTTTGGTTTTCTTCAAGCCATATGAAGTGTTTTCACTTCATATATTTTTTATTTCTTCCTCCAAATTTCTTTCCATGCTTCTGTCAAGAAGCCTACTCCGTAGGCTGTTAGTTGCACGCATACAGCCCCTACACTCATCACTGATACTTTCAGGCTTTTGGTTTGAATCAGGGCATCTATCCAAATGACCATAAAGTAAAAAGCCAGAGAGCCAGTCATCAGTAGCCCCAGAAACGGATGTATTAGAAATCCGATGGGGCTTGCTAATGCATACAATACAAAAGCAGCAGGAAAACAATGCACCAATTTCAGTTCTTTTGGAAAAAAACGCCAAATATTGATTCTCCCTCGTCCAAAAAAGTGAAGTTGTTTGTAAAACTGTTTGAAGCTTGTTCTGCGTTTATGATACACATACGCATTGGGTATGAAGCCTATTTTAAAACCATTTTGTTCTATTCGGATACTAAACTCAATATCTTCACCCATTCTGGTAATTTTGTAACCTTTGGTTTTTTCATAAACAGCTCTTGAAATACCCATATTAAAACTACGTGGTCTGAATTTCTCTGCCGATTTGGTATTGCCACGTATGCCCCCAGTTGAAAAAAGTGAAGTCATAGCATAGCTAATAGCCTTTTGTGTATCTGTAAAGCTTTCGTGAGCTTTGTCTGCACCACCAAAGGCATCTAAAGGTGTTTTTTCGAGAAAATCGTACACTGTTTGTAGATAATGAGGTGGTACAAGAGCATCCGAATCAAATACAATTAAATAATCGCCTTTGGCTATCTCAAAACCTGTATTTCTAGCAAAACCCTGCCCTGCATTTTCTTTATAGAAATAAGTCAAATCGAACTGATTTTTGTATTTTTCAGCAATTTGGTCTGCTTTATTTTTAGAGCCATCTTCAATCACAACCACCTCAAAACGCATTTTGTTTGTGTCAAAAATTTGTTTGGTAAGCGATTCTAAAAGCTCATCTAACTCATCAGGACGGTTATATACAGGAATGATAAGAGAAAAAAACATACTAAATAGTTATGAATTATAAGTGATAAATAATGATTACTTCATTATATTCGCAATGACAAAATTAATAATTGTCTAAAGTCTTGTATCTAGAATCTATTTTAGTGTCTGATTTTAGGTAATTTTAAAGTACTGACTCCCCCTCCTTTCTTTTCAACTTTTATTTGCAGTTTTACACGCTCTTTTAAGGCATCCACATGCGAAATGATGCCAATGGTCTTGCCTGTATTTTGAAGGGCTTCAAGGGCATCTATTGCCATGTCTAAGGTATTGGGGTCGAGAGTTCCAAAACCTTCATCAATAAATAAAGAATCTATCTTTACATTCTTACTTGCCAAGTCCGAAAGCCCTAAAGCAAGTGCCAAACTCACCAAAAAGCTTTCCCCACCCGAAAGGCTCTCCACAGGTCTAATGGCATCAGCTTGCTCTCTATCAATAATTTCAAGCTCAAGAGCTTGTTCTTCAATCTTTTTGGTATTTTCTAAGGCTTCTGCTTTTCTGATAATATAACGTCTGTTCAAACGGCTTAAATGAATGTTGGCAAGCCCTACCAAACGTTGTAAAGTGAGACTTTGAGCAAACTCAGAGAACTTTTTTCCATCACTTGAGCCAATAATTTTATCCAATTTTTTCCAACGTTCACAAATTTCTGTCTGTTTAATAATTAAAGTTTCTTGGTCTTGATACTTTTTACTATTGATTTCTTGAGTTTTCAGTTGCTGATTTATCTCTCCAAGTTTCTGGTTTTTAGCAGATTGCTTTTGTTTTAAAATTTCCATTTCTTGTTTAAGGGAATTTTCAGAAATACCTTCTGCAAGTCCTTCTAAAAGTTCTTTAGATTGCTTTTGCTTACTTTCCAAAACAGAGTTTACTTCAATAGTATTTCTCAGCAAACGATTTTGTTCTTGTTTATAGGCTTCTTGTATCTCTTGGCTCAGTATTTTACTTTCAACATCTTCTCTACTAGCAAAACCCTGTTGCTGAATAATTGGCTTCAATACTCGCCACAGCTCATCAGATTCTTTCTGTTTTGTATCTTTAATTTTCAAGGTGTTTTCTAGTATCAAATTAGTCTTATGAAGCTCATTTTGCAGTTGCTGAAATTCTAAAAATGCTCTTTTCTCTTGTGTTTCAATCTCATCAAATGTATTTTTAATTTCTTTTAAAATTACTTGAGAGCTTTTTCCATCGAAAAAACTTTGTTTTTGAGCTTCTAATGCATCTACCTCTTGTTTGAATGCTTCATTTTGAGATTTTTGAACCCAAATTTCCTGTTCTTTTTCAACTAGTTTTAGTTGTTTTTCCAGTTTTCTGAACGTATTTTCTAAATTTTTATAATTTTCCAGTTCTTGTTTACATTGTTGCATCAAAGCCTGCAATTCCAAAATTATATTAGGAATACTCTCAATTACAATGTTTTGCTTTTCAAATTCTTGAAAAACACTCTTAATTTTAACATTTATTTGTTGAATATTTTTCTCTCGATTGTCTAAAGTGTTTGCAAGCACTTGTGTTTGATTTTGACGTTCCTGACGTTCTAAATCTTGCAATTGTGATTTCGCCAAATCCAAGCGTTTTTCATCATCAGAAAGCATATTTTGAGGTGGATGTGTAATGTATGGATGATGGGTAGCTCCACACAAAGGGCAATTTTCGCCTTCTTTAAGTGCATTTCTCTCTATTTCATAGTTTTTTATCAGAATTGCCTGCCTGATAAGCCTTTCCAAATCTAAAATAGTTTGTTTTGTTGTCTCTATTGTAGTTTTAATTCTCTGTAAATCTTGTTCTGATTGTAAAAAAGCTTCTTTTTCACGTTCAAAGGTTTCTTTTTCTATACTTAATTCTTCCTCAAAATTCTTAATATTTTGACTCCTTAATTCTAATTCTTTGAATAAAAGATATTTTGATTGAGCTTCTTCAAACTTTGTTTGCCAAAGTTCTTTTTTATTAATTTTAAGGTTTTCAATAACTTCTTTGAGTTGCTTTTGGGTGCTTTTCAAGTTCTCTTCACACTTTTCCACAGACTTTGCAGGCTCATATTCAAACTCTTGCTGAATTTCCGTAAGGAGATGTTTGTAATTTTCTTTCAGTTTAAAAAATTTATTTTCCTCATTTTCAAATGTTTTATTTTTTTCAATGAGCATAACTTCTAAAGGAATCAGCTCTTCCTGAATTATTGTCTCCTGCTTTTGTTTGAAAGCGAGATAGTTTTCTAACTCTTGTTTTTGATTTTCATAAATTTGCTGATAACTGACAAATTGCGTTTGAAGTTCAGTTTGCTGATTTTCTAAACTTTCTTGTTCACTCTCAGCACTTTTGATTTCTTTTCCTAATTTTTGAAGAGCCTGCCATTCACTCTGAAAAACATGCGTCTTCTCATGCCAAAAAAGTGCCTCTGCTTTGGTTTCAAATGCTTTTTCTTCAGATTCTAATACTTTCAAACGCTCTTGGTATTCCAAAATCTCTTTTTCAAGCCTTTTGAGCATTTCTAAATTTTGAAGTTGGGGCGTAATGGCTTTGAGGTTGTTTTCTATCTCTACAAGTTCATTTTTAAGCTTTAAATCTTCATTTTTTATTTGTTCGAGTTCAGGAGCAGAAAAAAGGCTAATTTCCTGAATTTTATTTTTGAGATTTTCGAGTTGCTTTTTTTCATGTTCATTGCGTTGGTGAGCTTGTTTCGAGATTTCTCTGTAAATATCCGTCCCTGTCATTTTTTCGAGTAATTCGGCTCTTTCAGCAGGCTTAGACCTCAAGAATTTTGTAAAATCACCTTGAGCCAGCATCACCGAACGCAAAAACTGTTCATAGTCTAATTTGGTAAGTTCTTCTACCTTTTTGAGTACACTACTTTTCTTGCTTTCATTATCTTCTTGATTATCTAAATTTTGAAAAAACATAGCAGGTGTTTTAACTTTGTTTTCCAAAGCTATTTTTCCTCTAAACGATCTATCTGTATCCCAGCGAGAGGAATATCTTTTTCCGTTCACCTCAAAAGTTACCTCTGCGTAGCAATCAGTGGTATTTCGGCTCATAATATTTTCTGCAAGTCCTTCCGAAGTTTCGTTACCATGTCGGGTGGTTCGGCTGTATAAAGCCAGCGTAATGGCATCCAAAATGCTCGTTTTTCCTGAACCTGTATCACCTGTAATCAGAAACAAGCCATTATCAGCAAAATAAGGTTTTGTAAAATCTATTTCGTGTTCTCCTTGCAGAGATTGTATATTTTTAAGCTTAATTTTTAAGATTTTCATGGAGTAACTATCAAGGCTCTATACAAAAAGTAAAATTCTATCTACATTCTATACAAATTTCACAAAAAAAACTTATATTCCCATTGTTTAAACAGAATAAGATTATGATAAACCTTAAGGAAGAGTGTCTATTTTTAATACACGAAAATAGGGTTTTAGAAGCCCAATCATTAGCATTTCAAGAATTTGGGAGTTTAACACAAGCCAAAGAATTTATAGATAATTTATTAAAAGATCTTGAAAATTTGAAGAATCCCTCAAATTTATCACATCAAGAACATTCTAGTTTCCCCCTTCAAGAAGTGCTTGATTTACTTGGACAAGGTCAGAAACTTGTTGCAGTGAAATTAATTAAGGAATCTACCACTTTAGGACTAAAAGAATCTAAAGATTTGGCAGACCTTTTATATGAAAACTTAGGTTCTGAAGCTATTTTAGAGCAAGTTTTAACACCTTTTTTGCCCTTTTTTGAGAAAAAACAGGAAATTATTCCTCAACAAGCCTCTCAAAATACTGAATTTGGCACAAAAGTTTCTGTGGATACCATTTTAGATTTAATCAGTAAAGGTAAAAAAATTGACGCTGTAAAATTAGTTAGAGATACAGATGGTTTGGGGCTTAAAGAAAGTAAAGATATTGTGGAAGCTATTCAGGCTAAATATTATAAATATTAAAATCTATATTTTTTTCACTCATTTAAACCTATTGACAGTAAATGAGTCTTATTTTCAAGATTAACTATGAACATCCAAATACAACATATTTTTTATCTGATAACAAAAAATTAAGTCATTATGAAATCAACTCTTAAAACTTTAGTCATTTTGGGTATGACCACTACCATTTTTTCTTGTAAAAAGAATGATGACACAACTCCCAGTACAAATAACAATGTACCTGCTGTGTATAGTAAAATTTATGGTGCTACAAGTATCACCTCAGATGGAACTTATATTATTATCAAAACCAATGGCACACCAGACCACAAAAGTGTATATTATGCCAATGGAAACAGCCTTTACGAAAATTTTAGTGGAACAACTTTTGGAGGTGTTACTTTTGCCAAAAACCCCAATAGCATTGCTACTCAAAATTATACCTTCAAAATTCCTATCAATCCAACTGTTTCCTCCACTCACCCTGCCACACCCTTAGGAGCTATTGGTGTTGCTTTAAATGGAGTACCTTTTTATAATCAGTATGCAGGACCTAATCAGCCTCTTACCAATGAAATAACCAGTTTTGACCAATACTGGGGACATCCACAACAATCAGGAGGCTATCATTACCATGTTGAACCTATTTATTTGACTGGTGTAAAAGCTTCTAAATCTTCTTTATTAGGTTTTCTTTTGGATGGATTTCCTGTATATGGTCCAGAAGAAAATGGTGTTGCTGTTACTGGCTTAGATGCTTATCATGGACATACACATGCCACTACAGAATATCCAAATGGGATTTATCATTACCATATCACTAGTACAGACCCTTACATCAATGGCAATGGATTTTATGGTACGCCTGGTACTGTTACGCAATAAAATATTCATTATTTTTTTATTTTTTCTTTGGGTTCAGTGTACTACCTCTGAACCCAAAGCCGAAAAAGCTCTCAAAATACCTGCTCATCTCATTTCTAATAAAAACGGATTGGCATATTATGAAAATACGCCTTTTTCAGGAACAACCTACACTTTATTCCCTAATCAAAAAGATACTTCTGAAATATTTTATTATTTAGAGGGTAAAGAGCATGGTATTTGGAAAAAATTTTATGCAAACAAACAAATACGAGAAAAAAGAGAATTTAAAGATGGAAAAAAAGTAGGAACTCTTTTCAAGTGGTGGGAAAACGGAAAAATGCAAATGCAATATGTATTTGAAGACGATGAATATCAGGGTACCTGTAAAGAATGGAATGATACTGGAATGCTTATAAAAGAAATGAATTATGCAAAAGGACACGAAGAAGGTTCTCAAAAATGGTGGTATGATAACGGTAAAATCAAGTCGAATTATATCATCAAAAATGGCAGGCGTTTTGGTTTATTAGGAACAAAAAATTGTATCAATGTTACAGACAGCATTTTTAAGAAATAGTATTTTGGGGGCATGTTTCATCCTTTTGGGTTGTAATAATACTCAAAATGAAAATACAACAAGCGAACTTCCTTATTACAATACTCCAGATTTTACACCAATTTTTGTAAACAACTCTAGTGATTTAAAGCAAAAAATCACGCATTCTATTACATCATTTTCCTTCAAGAACCAACATGGGAAAACTGTTACTGAAAAAGATATTGAAGGGAAAATTCATGTAGCCAATTTTATATTTACAAGTTGTGGAACGATATGCCCCACTATGACTCGCCATATGAAAAAGGTTCAGAAAGAATTTATCAATGACAAAAATGTAGCAATACTTTCCTATAGCGTAACACCTTGGATTGATAGCATTGCCCGCCTGAAACGCTATGCAGAAGATAATGAAATCAAAGCAAATAACTGGCACCTGCTTACAGGCAGTCAATCAGAGATTTATACACTTGCTCGAAAGTCTTATTTTGCTGAAGAAGATTTGGGTTTTACCAAAGACAGTACTGAGTTTCTACATACAGAACATATGATTCTTGTGGATAGAAATAAACGTATCAGAGGTATTTATAATGGTACACTGGCTTTGGAAACTGAACAACTCATCAAAGACATGAAAATTCTTCTCAAAGAATAGATTCTAAATTATCCATTTTCTTCAAAGCCCTGTATCAATTGCCTGAAAAGAGGTAAAAGGTCATCATCAATTTCTTTAGCAACATAATTTTCTTTCTTACAACGCTCTAAAAACACCTCTTCAACAGAAAGTTCGCTTAGATTTTGATGTTCATAGATTTTTGCCCAATCGTCTCTGCTAGAGTGTACGCTCAAAGCAATACTTCTAATAATTTGTATTTTAGGATTTTGGGCAGCAGCTTCTTCAATAATCGCTTTGGCATGTGGGTTGTACTTTTCAAGGCGAACAAGCACCTCAACCCATGTTTCTTGTTCTGTTTCAAAGTTTTTAATAGCCTTACAAACTTGCTCCAAAGTTCCTTCAAAACGAATCAGGCGTTTATGCACAGTTTGCGGAACAAGTATTTTTTTAATAAATTTAATCTCTGATTTTTCAAATTCAATCAGCAACACCGATTTTTCGTCTTTGCGTTCACTAAAGCTCAAAGGAATCGGAGAACCTGAATAACGGATATGATCTTTGCCTCCTACCTTCTGTGAACGATGCAAATGCCCCAAAGCTACATAATGAAACGTTTCAGGAAAGGCTTCAGCAGGTATTTTTCCTAAATTTCCGATATAAATATTTTTCTCGCCCTCCGATGTTTCTTCTTCTTCGGAGTGTCTGCCTCCTTGTGCAAATAAATGCCCCATTGCAATAAGCGGTACTTGTAAATTTGGATAGCCTCGTTCTTCTACTATTTTTGCAAGCTCCTGATAATGAAGTGTAATAGAGTCTAAAATATGCTTTTCTCGTTCTGCTTGGCTCAGACTTGCTTTGTTATAGTTAATATCTTTATCTCTTAAAAACGGCACTGCACAAACTACAGCCTCTATATTTCCATTTTTATCTTTTATCTCCACTATTTCATCTTCAAGGTTATCAGTTGCTCCACCAATAATATGAAGTTTCATAAATTTCAACAAATCTTTTGGAGCATTGAGGCTATAAATAGAATCGTGATTTCCTCCTGTAATGATAGCATGTTGGCAGGGCGTTTCCTGAAGAAATTTTGCCAAAAAATTATAATATTGTTCTATTGCTCGATTGGGTGGGTTACCAATATCAAAAATATCTCCTGAAATAAGCAATAAGTCCACAGATTGCTCTCTAATGGTCGTCAGTAGCCAGTCTAAAAATGCCTGATGTTCATCATAACGTTCCTTGTCATGGAATTTCTGCCCCAAATGCCAATCTGCTGTGTGTAAAACCTTCATAATGCTGAAAATATCTTGACAAATTTAAGTATTTTCGTCTAAGTTCTCTAAATAATCATCAAACTCTTCTCTAAACCTTATTGAACTATTTTTCAAATGAACCCATGCCTTTGAGTTAAGAATAATTTCATCTGCTTCTTGAATAGATAATTTTAAATTATCTACCAAAACCATCACACAATTTATTGGATTTGCTCCTTCTTCCTTTAGTATCCATAGTGTTTCTTCAATTGTTTTCTTATTCTCCCTATGATTTTGGATGAATAACTCTGTATATTTTCTATTTTCAAAGATTTTCATTTTATATTTCTAAGAAGCGTTATTCAAAAACTTAAATATCTCTTCAGCAAGCCAAGGATAATATTCATTGGAAAAGTGGATATTATCAGGTAAAATATCAGAAAGTTTCTTTCTTTCTTTGATGGTTCGTTTCAAAATAGCATTGTGTAAATCGAAGTATAAAACTTTTTGTTCTTTAGCAATGGCTTCAAGAACAGGAATATAAGCTTTTACCATATTACTTTTGTTCGTGTTAATGGGTGTTGGGCTTAAAATAACGACCAATGCTCCATCTTTTTTTACAGATTTTACAAGTTCTGTCATTTTCTTCTTGAAATAAACTTCTGTAAAATCACTGTACGCATCATTGATACCAAAATCTAACAATACTACATCAGGCTTTTGGTTTAATACCAATTCTGTTGCTTTGTTGGTGGCTTGGTCACTTCGCCAACCACTATGACCTTCATTGACTACTGAAATTTTTTGATTTTTATACTTTTTGACAAGTAAATCTTCTAAAGTTTGTGGATAAGGATGATAAGGAGCGTTTTTCACATCTTCAAAGCCATAGGTAATGCTATCTCCATAACATACAATTTTTACTTCTTTCCCCGATTTCATGGTGTTTCGGAGCTCCGTAAGATTGGTAGGTTTTGTAGATAATAGCATCATCAGTCCACACAATAGAAGTATTTGTAACATAAGTATTTAATTTTTTTAACAGAAACCTCATAGGTTTTTATCAGAATGAATAATTCTTATTTGTTGATAGGTTTTTGGTTCTGTGTCATTTTTTTGATTGGTACAATGCAATTCTGTTTCCTTCTGTATCTTCAAATTCTGCAACAAGTCCAATTCCATTGTCTGTTTTAGGATATAACATTTTTCCACCATTTGAAGTTGCTAATTTCAATGTTTCATCGATGTTTTCTGTGTTGAAATAAATCACTACTCCATTCTTTGTAGGTTTATAAATTTCACCTTTTGCCAATGCACCCGAAATACCTGATTTTTTCTCAGCAAACGGAAATAATGCCATTTCATTATTATCAATGGTTTCTTTGTTAAAGTCAAAGGTGAATACTTCTTTATAAAACTTCATTGCTCTTTCAATGTTGTAAACAGGTATTTCAAAATAAACAACAGGATTAGTTTTTTTTACCATAATATTTTTTACAGTTTTTGAATTATCATCACAAGAGGTTAGCAGTTGAGCAAAAAGTCCCAAAATGGTCACTACTAATATATTTTTAATTTGTTTCATTCTTTGTTTCTATTTTTCAAGCTCAGATTCATTTCAAAGTAGCAAAATTATTTGGTAGGCGGACGATACGGTTGAAATGGCATTTTAAGCAGGCTATCCAGTTGAGCATTTTCTTGCAGATTAGGGTGAGTATCTAAGCCATAAACAAGTTCTTGAGTATCTTTTACTGCTGCAAATGTTCCAAAAACTCTATCCCAAATGGCAAAAATATTACCATAATTGGTATCTGTAAGTGGGCGGGCTTCATGATGATGCACTTTGTGCATATTGGGTGATACAATTAGAAAGCTAACAATTTTATCGAGCCAAACAGGCAAACTAATATTGGCATGATTGAACTGCGAAAGCACTACCGAAATACTCTGATACATCATCACAAGCCACATGGGTGCACCCATCACAAGTACAGCAATTGTCGTAAAAACAGCTCTGAATACACTCTCACCAGGGTGGTGTCTATTGGCAGTTGTGGTATCTACATGGTTATCGGAATGGTGTACCAAATGAAACTGCCACATCCATTTTACTTTGTGTTGCATCCAGTGAATAAAATACGCTCCTATCAAATCAAGTCCCATGAGTCCTACAAGCATCATGACCCACAAAGGCATTTCTATCATTTGCAGAAGCCCCACACCATTAGCCACAGCCCAATCGCTGGTTTTAAGAATGAGAATAGCAAAACCAAAATTGATAACAATTGTAGTTACAGTAAAGAAAATATTAGTTCCTGCATGTTTCCATTTACCATACTGCATTCTAAAGAGTGGAATGATACTTTCTATCATCCAAAAAAATACAAGCCCTCCTACTAAAATAGCTGCTCTGTGTGAACTCGGAATGCTTGTAAAATAGTTTATAATTGCATCCATTTTTCAAATACGTTAAAACCTTATAGGTTTATTGTTATAAATATTTGTTAATCAATATACAGTTATAAATATCACTTAAAAACCTATAAGGTTTGTGTTGTGTAAGTTTTTGTTCAATTCCTAAATTTAGCATTTTTTTCAAGAAAAAAATAATAGTTATGTTTTTTAGCCGTTTAAGTTAGAAAACCAACATTTGTATGAAAAGTTTACTGCTCTCTTTTGCTTTTTTTAGTTTCTGTACAGTTGTTTTTGCTCAAAATAATAAAGCAGCACAAACAGAAGTTCGTAAAACCGTTGACGCCCTTTTTGATGCCATGCGAAAAGGTGATAGCACAGCCCTAAGAAAAGTGTTTCATTCTTCTGCAAGGCTTCAAACTACATTTTTTAACAAAGAAAAAAAGCCCATGCTAGTAACAGACAATATTGATAATTTTGTAAAATCTGTGGGGACACCTCATCCTGAAATCTATGATGAAAAACTCTTGAGCTACGACATCAAAGTGGATGATAATTTAGCAACTGTTTGGACTGAATATGAGTTTTATGTAGGTACAAAATTTAGTCATTGTGGAGTGAACGCTTTTCAGTTAGCCAAAACCGAAGCTGGCTGGCAGATTATCCAAATTACTGACACTCGTAGAAAAGAAGGGTGTAAGAAAAAGTAAGAATATAATCATTAGAAGGGAAATCAGCTTTCCCTTTTTTTATTTTATCAATAAAAGCTCTTATTTTGTACATTAAAAAACCCTGTTTTCTATCAATTTTAATATTGGCTTACTTAAAAAATTAAAACTTCACATCATAAATATTTCCATGTATGGATGAAAAGCATTTCTTAAAAACAATATTTAATGAGCAGAATTTTAAAAAAGAAGATTTAGAAAACATTTTATCTCAATACCAAAAAGTCGCATTTGCTAAAAACGATTTTTTAATACAAGAAGGCATAACCGCAAATTTTTACTATTTTATGGAAAGTGGCTTTGCTAGATCTTATGTAATAGATTTAGAAGGTAATGATATAAGTACCAAGTTTTTCAGTTCTTCTGATATTGTGATAGATTGGCACTCTTATTTTTTAAAAACAAAATGTAGAGAAAACATTCAGGCTATAACACCTTGTATTGCTTGGAAAATTAGTTTTGAAAATTTCATGAAGCTTTTTAGTATAGAAGCTTTTAGAGAAGTTGGTCGTACACGGTTAGTTAATAATTATTTTGAATTAAAAAATCATTCTATTTCTATTATTGCCGACCCTGCAAAGGAAAGATACTTAAACCTTTTGAAATCAAAACCTGATATTATAAAAAATGTACCTTTAAAACAAATTGCTACATATTTAGGTATTACAGATACATCATTAAGTAGAATCAGAAAAGAAATAACAGACCATAAATGAATACCTTGACTCAATACTTTGTTCCTCAATGGATTTCAATAGCCTTCCTCATTGCAATTCCTTTACCTTTTATTCTGATTGCAATATTGATTCGCAAAGAAGCTGAAAGAATAAAACATACATTGGCTTTTCCACTAATAGTTGCTTTTTTTATATTATACTTAACATACATTTCTTTCGCCAGTTTAAATGGATGGTTTAATGAGGTTTCTCTTCCTCCTAAAGTACTTTTATTTACTACTTTTCCATACGCCCTTTTTCTTTTTGGAGTCTTGTTAAATACTAAAACATACCAAAATATTATTGAAAATGTACTTTTAGAAAATCTTATTCAACTACATATATTCCGTTTGATAGGCGTATTCTTTGTCTTACTTGCCATACACGATGCTTTACCTAAACCATTTGCATTCATTGCTGGATTTGGTGATATCCTTACTGCCATTAGTAGCATTTTTGTAGTAAAGGCTATTCAAAATAAAAGAAGTTATGCCAAAAAGCTCACTTTTTATTGGAATATTTTTGGTACTGTTGATATTCTATTTACTGCCATTGCAGCAAATATTTTAACAAAAATATCCATAGATACTAACGCTATGGGTGTTGATACATTGGCTGTATTTCCTTTTTGTATTATCCCTGCATTTGCACCTCCTACTATTTTATTTATCCATTGGGCTATTTTCAAAAAAATTAAAAATTTTTCTGTATAAAAGCTTTTTCTTGTCCTATGACAAGATTGTATAAATAAAAGAATTCAATCTTTGTATCATTCATTAACACATTAAATGGTTTTCAAATGGTACAGAAAAAAGAATTTATGTTATTGTTTCGCTATGAGCCAAATAATGACCAACAGCTGACAGAATCTCAAATAAATGAAATGCATCAACAATGGGGTGCTTTCATTGGAAACATCGCAATTCAAGAAAAACTAGTAAGTACTTATCAACTTGGTTTTGAAGGTGTACAAGTTTTTTCTAACAAATCTGTGAATGAGGGTTTTCATATTTCAGACAAACAAGTACTTGGAGGCAATATGGTAGTTAGAGCCATCAGTATTCATGAAGCTGTAGAAATGGCAAAGGACTGCCCTATTTTATTAATGGGTGGAACTGTTGAAATCAGAGATATCCAACCTATGTAAGCTATTCATAAACAACTTAAATTTAACGTAAAACAAATAAAAACATGACAAATACAGTAATCATAATAGCTATTGCACTTGTTGCATTCATAGGCTTTGGTTTATATAAAGCTAGTGGACTTACCAATATTCAAATCATTAAGTCAGTTACCATCAGAGGCTCAAAAGAAAATATATTTGATATGGTAAGGTATCTAAAAAACTTCCCTAAATGGTCTCCTTTTTTGGCTCAAGACCCAAACCAAAAATACGAAGTAAAAGGAATTGACGGTTCTGTTGGTGCTCAATATCATTGGGAAGGCAACAAAGGTAAAGATTTAGGTTATCAAGAAATTGTAAAAATTGAAGATTACAAGTTTGTAGGAATGAGATGTGACATACAAAAACCATTTGTAGCCAAACCATCCTTTGACTATTATTTCACGGAAACAGTGAATGGTATTGAGGTAAAACAGGATTTTAAACTCAAATCAGGTCTGATTGATGCATTTTTCATGTGGCTTTTTGGTGCTAAATCAGGAATGGAGAAAACAAATCAACAGGGTTTAGATTTATTAAAAAAAGCAGTAGAGAAGTAGATAATATGAGTATATAAATTTCGTCAGTTTAATAATTTTATATTAACCATTTTTTGCTTCTTTATAATTTCCTTTCGGTTTGTTGAATATCATAAGAAAAGATGTTAATGTTAACTTAATTGTAGACATTAACATCTTTTTATTGAGACTTTTATAAATATCAAAAAACGACTATATTGTATATCATTTTTCAAATTCAAACTATTCCTAAAACTATCAACTATCTCTTGGTCAGTCTTTTTGACCAAGCCAACTCTTTGTGGTTGGTATGTTACCACAAAAGGTTTGTACTGCTGTTAGATGTTGTTATTTTCCAAAGTTATTTATGAAGGTTTTCTTTTAGTTCTTTTCAAAGTGTTTCTATATTTCCAAATCTCAAAGTTTTTATAGTTTTTAATTTTTCAAATTCTTTTTTGGGATAATTATCATCACAAAGAAATCTTTCAAGATATTGAAGTTTGAGCAATGAATCGAATGATTTTTGTTTCATTTGCACATGTGCTAAAGTTAGATATTTTAATTGTTGCAAAGAACTCATAAATTCGATATTGTCAATTTTTTGAGCAGTTGTAATACTTCCATCTATTCCTAAACCTTCTAATTGTGTAAGTTTTCCAATTACTGAAAAATCAGTAATGTGATTCAGTTGTTCAGTTTCAAGTGTTATTAAATTTTTCATTTCACCCAAAACATTGATATCTTCTATTTTACTTGAACTACCAATATGTAAGTGTTTTAAATTTTTTAATTTATTGATATTATTGATAGATTCTATTCCACTCCATTTAATCCAAAGTCCTTCTAGATTTTCCATTTCACAAATACTGTCAAAAATTTTTTGAGACACTCTTGATGGAAGCCAAAGATATTTAACCTCTTTTAAATCAGGAAGTTTAACACACCAACTTTCAATTAACTTTTTTGATTGGGTTGCAGTTAATTTTCTCTTTATTGGGTTATGTTCAAGTTGTGTAATTAAAAGTCTTAATTTTTCATTAGGTTTATAATCTTCAAGAAAAGTGGTTATCTCAATATTAAAATCATTATATTCTTCAGTATTCCAAAATCCGTTTTTGATAATGTCCTCATTCATTTTCGTTTCGTTTTTTTATAATTTCAACTCTGACTTCTAAATAGACGTAATATATATGTTTTTTTAAAAAAATCTATATCATTTTATGTCAGGTGAATAACACTTGACATGGCTTAAAAGCTTATAGTCTATTTATTAAATTTGTTTTTCAATTCTTTTATCAGGAATTAACCACATTAGTGCTATCGCAAAAAAAATCATAATTGAAATTACTGGAAGCCAAAATGCCATAATTATAGAAAAAGTATAGCCAATTAATGAAATATTTCCTTTAAAATCTTTACCCACAGCTACTGCCAAAGTAGAATTATTATCACCATTGGCATGAATTAAAGTTCTAACTAGTATAGAGTAAGATGCTCCACTTAATAGCAATATAATAGCCATAAATATAACTGGATTTTTTGCAAAGTGAGTTTCGCCCATCCATGCTGTTGCAAAAGGCTGTAAAGAAAGCATAAATAACAAACAACCATTAGCTAACATCACCTTGCCATTTATTTTATGAATACTATGAAATAAATGATGGTGATTATTCCAATAGATTAAAACCATTACAAAACTAAGTACATAACTCAAAAACTTAGGATACAAATGAAATAAACTTTTCCATTCGCTACTTTCTGGCACTTTCAGTTCAAGTACCATAATGGTTACTATAATAGCTAGTACACCATCGCTAAAAGCTTCTAGTCTGTTTTTTACCATTATTTAAAAATCGTTGTGTGAAAAGACAATTATGTTTTTGTGTTGTAATTTTTCCGCCATGTCAAGTGTTATTCATGTAGCATAAAATACTTAACTATTCAAAAGGAGTCTTTTCGCTTCCTGATTTATAGGCTTTGTAAAGACTTCCTTCTTTATCAAGGGCAAAATAGGTGAACCAGTTATATTTTTTGTCTATCACAAAAAAATCTGTTTTACCTGCCAGTACCAAAGATTGCATAGCTTTGAGTTTACAGTCAAAAACCTGATGTTTGGCTTCGAAAGCTAAAACCACCCAATAATTTGTTTCAAGGTCTAATTTTTCTAGGTATTGCATATAATGCAAATAGCCCAGCCTCAACTCTATTTTCTGGCGGATATTTGTAGCCCACTGATTATGATACTGCCCTACATTGTTAAGGTCAGTCTCCACATTTTTTTGAATAATAAAATGCTTTTCTATCTGTTTCAAGATGCTGGTAGCATCTGTAAAAGGTACTTTAAAATCCGAAGACTTGAATATCTTTTTGAGGGTTTCTATTTTTTCTTGAAAGTACATATCTGTCTTTTAATCAGCCCATTCAGCTATAAATAAATTGGTGTCTCTCGTGCCTCCATTGTTTCGGTTGGAGCTAAAAATAATTTTCTTGCCATCAGGCGAAAACATCGGAAATGCATCAAAAACTGTATCATGAGAAATCTGCTCTAAGTTTTTACCATCCAAATCAATCATAAACAAGTTAAAATTATACCCTCTTTTGGAATGGTGATTAGAGCTAAAAATGATTTTCTTGCCAGAAGGGTGAAAAAACGGAGCCCAATTCGCTTTTCCAAGATTTGTAATTTGCTTTAAATCTGTTCCGTCTGCGTTACAAACAAAAATTTCCATGTTGGTGGGTTGTACAAGTCCCTGAGCCAATAGTTCTTTGTACTCTTTCACTTCCATTTCTGTTTTTGGACGAGATGCTCTAAACACAATTTTTGAGCCATCTGGCGAGAAAAATGCTCCTCCATCATAACCCAATTCGTTGGTTATTTGCTTTAAGCCTGTGCCATCTATATTCATTACCCACAGCTCCAAATCTCCTGAACGAGTAGAGGTGAACACAATTTTATCTCCTTTTGGCGATACCGTTGCCTCAGCATCATAGCCTTTTTCGTTGGTAAGTTGCTTCTTGATATTTCCTTTCATATCACTCACAAAAATATCGAAACTCTCATAAATTGCCCATACGTATTTTCCGTCTTTTCTTTCGGGTACATGAGGACATTGAGCATCTTGCAGGTGTGTAGAAGCATATACAATGCTTTTACCATCAGGCATAAAATAAGAGCAGGTAGTTCTACCTTTTGAAGTGCTAAGCATCTGAGGTTTTTTTGCCTTCATATTGCTTTTTTTGATGTCAGCAGTAAAAATCTGGTCACAAGACACCCCCCAGTCCTTATAATCTGACTGAAAAACTATTTTCTTGCTATCAGGGCTGAAGTATGCTTCAGCATTGTTACCTCCAAAAGTAAGCTGACGTAGATTTTTAAAATGTTTTTCTTGTGGATATGTAAGTATAGATTCTTCTTTTTTCTTATCATTTTGGGCAAATGTAATGCTTGTGAGTAACATTCCACCTATCAAAATACTCCATTTCATATAAATAGCTGTTTAATTTTTTTATACAAAAATAGCCATTGTTTGCGATTTCACAAACAATGGCTGTCATTTAGTAATATTAGTTGTTGGATGTTACTTATTTTTCTTTACTTCATACATCACAAAAAACATTTCGGTAGCAATTTGTCTGCAACGTTCATCATAGGTTTGGTCTTCTTGGGGCGTTCCATCAGAACGTTTGGGGTCTTCATAACCATGATAAACTCTTTGATCTGCTCCTTTTACAATTGGGCAAGCCTCGTCTGCTGTATTACAAACAAGCAAAGCAAAAAAGCCTAATTGAGGGTTTGCAGTAGAAGCATAATGTTTTGAAAACAACCACATTTCAGGAGCTTTTTCAGAATATTGAGCTACATATTTAGGGTTTTTCTCTGTTTTTTCAGAAATATTTTTGATAGAAAGCCCAGCCCTTTGCAAAGCTTTTACTGTTCTGGGGTTACAAGCCGTAGAATCCGTTCCACCCGAAAAAGTAGTAATATTTTCTAAGCCATAGTAATAAGCAGCTATTTGTAACCAAACTTGCCCCAAATGGCTTCGACGAGAGTTATGTGTACAAATGACAATTACCTCTGTTTTTTCTCCTTTTCTCTGCTTCTCTGAAATATATTGAGCTATTTTTTTAAGATTTTCCTGACGTTCTTGGGGAATTGAAGCAAACTCATTCTCAATATTTTGTACATATTTTTTGAGTTTTGAGAGTAAGGGTTTTGGCGGGTTTTGTACATCCAAATTCATAAATGGCAGAGTTAGTAGAAGTAATAGATATTTCATATTTATATAGATAATAAATGATTATTTTTTTAGAAAAGGAGGATTGTATCTCCTCATTAAATGATTTATTATATTTTTTCGGCGTAAACAGTTACACTTAATATACCTATTTTGCTATCTCTGAATTCTTGTATCTGTTCTTTAGAAATATATTGCTCTAAGATGCTATCAGGCAAGAATATTTTCTTTTGTTTTTGTACTTTGATATTTGTAAATCCAGCCTTTTCGATAAGAGCTAAATATTCATCTTTCTGAATAGCTCCAGAGACACAACCTGCATACATTTCTGCTTCTTTTTGCAAGCCTTCTGGTAAATCTCCACGCAATACAATGTCAGAAATACTGAAATGTCCTCCTTTTTTTAGTACTCTATAAGTTTCATTGAGTACATTTTCTTTGTTGGGAACAAGATTTAATACACAATTACTGACTACCACATCTGCTATTTCTGAATCCAAAGGCATATTTTCAATATCTCCTTGTACAAATTCTACATTGGTAAAACCTAATTTTTGAGCATTTTCACGAGCTCTTTCCAGCATTTTTTCTGTAAAATCTACACCAATTACTCTGCCTTTTTCCCCTACTATGGCTCTTGCTACAAAACAATCATTTCCTGCTCCCGAACCTAAGTCAATAACGGTATCTCCTTCTTTCATTTGAGCATATTCAGTGGGCAGTCCACAACCAAGCCCCAAATCAGCATCAGGATTGTATCCTTCCAAATTGCTGTAATCATCAGCCATAATGGTATAAGTTGTATCGCAACTTGTACCACAACCACAACAAGAAGTTAAGTTTTCCTCTTTTTCCTGATTGGCAATCATACCATATTTCTCTTTTACGAGTTCTTTGAGATTTTCTTCATTTTGTTTCATAATTGTAAAATTTTGATTTATATAGATTTATGATATAGTTTTTGTTGAAGATATAGGCTAGCTTTTACCAGCAGAATCAGTATAGGTACTTCTACCAAAGGACCTATCACACCTGCAAACGCTTGTGGAGAGTGTATTCCAAATACACCAATGGAAACGGCTATTGCTAATTCAAAATTATTGCCTGATGCTGTAAATGAAAATGTAGCGTTTTCTGCGTATGTAGCACCAAAAAGTCTGGCAACCAAAAATGTTAAGAAAAACATGATGATGAAGAAAATAACCAGAGGAATTGCTACTTTTATTACATCCAAAGGAATGGTTACAATGGTTTCTCCTTTTAAGCTAAACATCACCACAATTGTAAAAAGTAAAGCATACAAAGTAATTGGAGAAATGGCAGGTATAAATTTTTGATGAAACCATTTTTCACCTTTGGTTTTCATAAGCCACCAACGACTCAATATCGCTGCAAAAAAGGGTATTCCAAGATAAATAACAACAGTTTTAGCTATTTCACTGATTGTAATATTGAGACTAAGCCCTTCTATACCAAATAAAGGCAACATTATTTCCAAATAGAAATAAGCATACAAACTAAAAAAGAACACTTGGATAAGACTATTGATACCCACTAGTCCAGCACAAAGCTCTCTATTGCCACCAGCTAGCTCATTCCATACAATCACCATCGCAATACAAGGAGCTAAGCCTATGATTATCAGACCTGTCATGTATCCTGTATGTTCTTTTAAGAATGTTGTAGCTAGTATAAACATTAGAAAAGGCCCTATTAGCCAAGTTATAAGCATCGAAATGATTAATAATTTGGGCTTTTTAAAAACTATCATAATTTTAGAATAATCAACTTTGGCAAGAGGTGGATACATCATGAGTATCAAACCAATGGCTAAAGGAATATTGGTTGTACCCACAGACCACATGTTAGAAAATTGAGCTACACTTGGGAAGAAATACCCTAGTCCTACCCCAAATGCCATTGCTAGAAATATCCAAAGGGTTAAGTATTTATCTAAAAATTTGAGCCTTGATTGCATGAGATTTTAAAAAATTTGATTTGTTTAACAACATCCATTCTTAGATTTTAGAACTTTCAGGAATCCATCCATAAAATTTTGGATTTTTTCAAAAGTTTTTTCATCCAAACAGTAGCAAACAGCTGTTCCCTCAATATTTCCCTTTATCAGTTTTGCATTTTTGAGCTCTTTAAGGTGTTGTGAAATGGTAGCTTGTGCAAGAGGCAATTCATTTACAATATCACCACAAATGCACGTATTTACTTTTAGTAAGTACTCTACAATGGCTATTCTGGCAGGATGTCCCAATGCTTTGAGCAATACAGCCAGTTCATTTTGTGTTTCTGTAAAGTTTTCTGTTTTTGTAATTCCCATTTTTCTTTATTTATATATTGCAATATTACGATTAATATTTTTACCTAAAAAAAATTTGTTAAAATATTTTTTTCTTTTTGATGCAACTTCTCTCAAAAAGTGTTGTCAATAGTTTAAAATCAACACTTTTAAACATTATTGAGACATACATAATTTTAATTTTTCAATACTAAATCCGACAAAAAACATGAGTAATTTAACAAAATCACTGCTTTTGGTTTTGGCAACCACCTTTTATAATTACCTTTCTTATGGACAAACCACTAGTTCTAAAAAACTTATAAATAGCTTAAATAAACTCATTGTTCCTATTGAAGCTAATGAGTTCTTAACAAAAAATGCTTTTAAGAGAAAAGAGGATGAAATTTTTAAATATTCAATAGTTGGTTTAGGTGAAGGTACTCACGGAACAAGTGATTTTTTTAAAATAAAAAGTCAAATTATCAAATATGGAATAGAAAACCATTCATTAAAGTTAATTATGATTGAAGAAAGTTTAGGCAATACTTTTTTACTTAATGAATATGTGTTAAAGGGAAAAGGTGATGCTAAAGGTGCCTTAAATTTCTTTGGAGCATGGATATATAGAGTCAATGAAGTATTAGAGCTGGTTGAATATGTAAAGAAATACAATGAAAAAGTATCTGATAACAGTAAAGTTAGTTTTTTGGGCTTTGATGTGCAATCAATAAAAGGGTGCCTTTTAAATTTACAAGAGATTCTTCCACAAAAAGAACGCACAACTAATACAATTAAAGAGTTACAAACTATGGATAAATCTTATAAACTTTATACTTTTTGGAACGATACCATAGTTCAAAAAGTAGATTACTTAATCAAGGAATTAGAAGAAGCGTCTAACCAACTTGAACCTATTAAAAAAGAACTTATTAAATTAAATCTATTAAATACCAAGCAATTATGGTTAAGTGGGGACTGGAAAAAGTTTTATGGCTTAAGAGATAGCCTGATGTATCATACAGTTTTAAAAGTAAGACAAATGTGTGGAGCAAATAAAGTTGTTTTATGGGGGCATAATGGGCATATAATGAAATATATTTCAGATACAGAAAACTTAAAGTATCAATCGTTGGGATATTTATTATCTCGAAACAATGATGTTAATTATTATAGTATTGGCTTTGATTTTAACAAAGGGGGATTTAAAGCATTTGATGAGCAGGAAAGAAAACACACGAATTTTTTTGTCAATGAAGCCGACAGTGGCTCCACTGCTAGTGTCTTCAAAAATTTAAAATATTCAAGTTTTTTCTTATCCCTTGATGAGGCTATCCAAAATAAAGAGGTAAATAAATTTTTATTAAAACAACCATTTTACAGGCAAGTTCAGGCTACCTATGATAAATCCAATGATACAGAAAAAGGTTACACTGCAAGAGATGAAAAAGCAAATTTGTGGGAATATTACAATGGTTGGATTTATGTCAACGAAACAAAACCATCATTCTTTATTGAAAAGTAATGATTCTTTTAAAATATTTTTTCTTTTTGATGCAACTTCTCTCAAAAAGTATTGTCAATAGTATAAATCAACACTTTTAAATTTCAATTGCCATGAAAAAAATAACAGCCATTATTACAGCAGTATTATTAGCCTCAGTATTGAGTTATCAAACTGCTATCGCCCAAACTCCAGAGACACGTTCAGTTGGTAACTTTTCAGGAGTCTCTTTTTCAGGAGCTTATGAAGTAACATTACAAAATAGTAACGAAACCAAAGTAATTGTAACAGGCTCAGAAGACGTTCCTAATGAGGATATCGTCACAGAAGTGAAAGGAAATATGCTTCATGTTCGTTTCAAAGACAACAAACGTCACGGAAATATTCGTCAATCCCCTAAAATTGTAGTGTATTACAAAAACATTGATTGCATTGAAAACTCTGGAGCAGTAAATTTAAAAAATGAAGGTACCTTAAAAAGTAGTTCTTTGAAAATAGATGTATCAGGAGCTGGAAATATAAATTTGAATCTTGAAACAGAAAAATTGAATGTCGATGTATCAGGTGCTGGAAATATAACTCTACAAGGGAAAGCTACTTCTCAAAACTACGATATGAGTGGCACCAGCAATATCAAAGCTTTTGATTTGGTGGGGCAAAATGTATCCATGGATATTAGTGGAACAAGTAATGCCAAAGTTCATGCTAAAAACAGCTTGGATGTAGATATTAGTGGAACAGGAGCTGTTCGTTACAGAGGAAAGCCTTTTAATGTAAAAAGTTCAGATAGTAGAACAAGTTCTGTAAAACCTGAATAAATAGTTGTTTTCTATTATCAAAACATTCAAAAATCAATCCTAAAAATGATGAGATATTTTATTTTTCTGCTATTATTCTTCATAAATTCTCAGTTTGTACTATGTCAAAATACCGAAAATATTCAAAAACTCTCATCATTTTTCCCTAAGGAAAAAGCCCACGTTTTAGTTGTAGGAACATTTCATTTTGATTACCCCAACCTTGATGTCAATAAAACCAGTAATGAAGATAAAATTGATGTCTTAACTGAGCCAAAAAAGAAAGAAATAACAGAATTGGTCAATTATATCAAAAAGTTTAAGCCTACAAAAATTGCCATTGAAGCTTTTCCCAATTGGAAAGCAACTGAAAAACTAAAAAAATATAAGAAGGGTGAATTTAAGAATGAACGAGATGAACGATTTCAGCTTGCCATGCGGATAGCAACCGAACTTCAACTTGATACACTTTACAGCATTGATGCCGAATCTTTGGATAATGATTTAATGAAAGTTGATTCCGTTTTTATTCAAAAAATTTTTAAAGATTTTGATTTTCAGAGCAACGATAAATATAATGAAATGTACAGTAAAATGTTTCATTATGAAGACAAATTACCATCAAAAATGAATTTACTTAAATATTTCAAAATGATAAATTCAGATGAATATCATAAATTAGGTTTTGGAGCTTATTTAATTGGAGATTTCAAGCTTGAAAATCAACGAGGTGCAGATATTTTATCTATTTGGTGGTATAATAGAAATCTCCGAATTTTCAGAAAATTACAAGAGATAACAGAAAGTAGTCAGGATAGAATTTTAGTAATATTTGGAAATGGACATGCTTCCATTCTACGACAACTATTAGAAAGTTCCCCAGAGTACAAATTTGTTGAATTTAGTAAGTTAAAATAAAAAAACTTGTGTGATAGTGGAGTTGAAACACGCTGGAATATCTGCTTTCAAAGACTCCACTATTACCCAATTGTAAAAATTGTAGTTCCATTACCACTTTTTTATCTTTTATCCCATCAAATTTCTGTTTAACTTGCTTTCAAGAAAATTCTTGAGACAATTTTATGGAAAATCAAAAACTGATAGGCTCTTTCAAACAAGCCATTACTTTACGCAATTTGCCTTTTAAAGGTGCTATGAAAGATTCCTCCTTAGAAATTTTGGAAGATGTTGGCGTTTGGATTATTGATGGAAAAATTGCAGAAATAGATTCTTTTGAAGTATTGGTAAAAAAAGCTCTTGACGAAAATGTAGATATTTTGGAGCTACCCGCAGGCAATTGGGTGCTTACCCCAGGGTTTGTAGATTGTCATACTCATATTTGTTTTGCTGGTAATCGGTCGAAAGATTATGCCTTGCGTATTGCAGGAGAAAGTTATTTGAACATTGCAAAAGCAGGTGGAGGTATTTTGGATAGTGTCAGAAAAACAAGAGCAGCAGAAGAAGAAGATTTAACAGGACTTACGCTCATGCGAACTTTTGAAATGCTGACTGAAGGCGTTACGACTGCCGAAATAAAAAGTGGTTATGGACTTTCTGTAGAAGATGAACTCAAAATGCTCAGAGCTATTCAAAGGGTTTCTCTACAAACTCCTATGGATGTAGTTTCTACTTGTTTGGCTGCTCATACACTACCACCAGAATTTACAGATAAAAAATTATATCTCGATTATCTCATTACCGAACTTTTCCCAAAAATCAAAGAAGAGAATTTAACCAAACGAATTGACATTTTTGTAGAAGAAACTGCTTTCCCCTACGATTTAGCAAAGTATTATCTCCAAAAATCCAAAGAAGCAGGGTTTGAGCTTACTATCCATGCTGATCAGTTTAGTACAGCAGGCAGTAAATTGGCTATTGAATTAGAAGCCCTCAGTGCAGACCATTTGGAAGCTAGTACAGATTTAGAAATCAAACTATTTGGAGAAAGTAATACAGTGGCTGTTGTACTCCCTGGGGCATCTTTGGGATTAGGAATGCCCTTTGCCCCTGCTCGCAAACTATTAGATGCTGGAGCTTGTGTGGCTATTTCTACTGATCATAACCCTGGTTCTGCTCCTATGGGCGATTTACTTTTACAGGCTTCTGTTTTGGCAGCAAGCCAGAAACTTTCTACTGCTGAAACTTGGGCAGGTATCACTTTTAGGGCTGCCAAAGCGTTAAATTTACATGATAGAGGCAGACTCGAAAAATATTTTCTTGCAGATATGCTTGCTTTTGCCTGTGATGATTACAGAGAAATTCTGTATTGGCAAGGAAAACTTAAACCTGAGTTGGTTTGGAAAAATGGTGAAGAAGTAGGCAAACATTTGTTATAAGAGTTTGAAAATTAATTGACAAAATCACAAAAAATAAGTAGATTTGTTGATAGTGTATTAATCAGACTTTATTATGAAAAAATGGTTTATATTTATATATGGGTTTTTGTGCTGTTGGATGAATGGATATGCTCAAAGAACAGCCACAATTATTGAACAGCCAGCCAATATTCCTGTTTCCAAACAATACAGACTCAACTCTTCATATAGAGAAGTAAACATGAGTATCACTCCAGATGGAAGATATATGTTTTTTATGTCTTCAAGAGGGCTCATGCCGTGGTCAACAGCAAACTATACTACTTTTAAAGGACAGCCTCAATATGATGGAGATATTTGGTATTCGGAACGTAAAGGAAAAGATTGGCAAACACCTATTTGTATTGGAGCCAATATCAATACTCGAATGGGAGAAGATGAGCCTAATGTTTCTCCTGATGGACAAGTAGTATATTTCCAAAGTTGGCATAATGAAGTTGGCAATAGTTGGGAAGATGATGGAGGCCCTTATTATAAAGCTTCAAGATTTGGAAGTTCTTGGGGTAAAAAAACAGGTTTGGGTGGAGGAATATCCAGTTTTTTTAGAGAAAATCGATATGCTACAGATGGCATGACGATCTCTCCTGATGGAAAAGTATTTATTGTTGCAGCAGGAAAAGATTATGATGGAGCCATGGATTTGTACATCAGCTATTTACAAAATGGTTATTGGACCTCTCCTAAAGTGCTTTCCATAAGTACATTTGGAGATGAGCGTTCTCCTTTCATTGCTGCTGACGGAGAAACTCTTTATTTTGCCTCTGATGGTTATAATGGATTTGGAGGACTTGATATTTATAAAGTTTCTCTCAAAGATGCCAAAGTAAGTTCAAATCCTAAAGTTTATAATATTGGCTCCCCTTTCAATACAGCTCGTCACGACTATGGTTTTACGATTACTTCTGATGGCAAAGAAACTTATTTTATCAGAGATGGAGACATTTATTTTGCAGATGTAACCAAGTCACCTAAAGAAATGAAACCCAATCAAACCCTGATTATCAAGGGTGTTGTGAGAGATGCTAAAACAAAGCGTCCACTCCAAAAAAGAATTCTTATAAAAGAAACTTGTTGTAATAGCACAAAAGATGCTTGGAGCAATCCTTACACAGGCGAATACATGGTTATTTTGAATGTTCCTAAAGACAGTTATGACCAGAGTGTGAATAAAGAAGCTAAATATCAAGCTTATAGCAACATTATTAAAAGTAAAACAGGTGAAAATATTATTATTGCAGATATTGATTTAGTTCCCATTGAAGGTGCGACCACCAATATTGTTACAACCAACAATAATCGTAACGACCTAAAAAAGAGGCAAGAAGAAGAAAGAAAAAGACGTTTGGAAGAGCTTCGTAAGAAAAGAGAAGCAGAAGAAAATATTCGAAATCAAGAAGCTGCTTGTAGAATGTAGTTATTGAGTTATAAAGTTTTGTATAGTTGTCTCAAAAAGCCGAACAATTCGGCTTTTTTCTATTTTCATACTTATTTTATAATACTTCTTGGTTTATAAAAAATTATTTGTAAATTTGCGGTTCAAAAATACAATCGCAATGACTAAAATAAAGCAATTTGAGAAAAAAGCTGAGCAAAAAGCCCAAGAAGACCAAAACAAAGAGGTTACTTTTACACCTGTAGAAGCTACAGATAGCGTATTGGAAGACCCAAGTTTGGTTTTGGATAAAACTGAAGAGTTTTTGAAGAAAAATCAGAAATGGGTATTAGCTGGACTTGTCACACTTGTAGTAGCAGTTGGTGGCTATTTTGGATTTAGATATTATAAATCTGAGCAACAAAACGAAGCTGCTGCTAAATTGTATGCTGCTGAACACTTTTTTCAAATGGATTCTTTAGGAAAAGTTGCAAAAGGTGAAGGTAAATATTTATCTGCAAAAAAAGTAGGTGATTCCTATGATATTACTCAAACTGGTAAATTAGCTCATTTGTATGCTGGCATTGCCTTCATGAAAGAAAATAAGTTTAAAGAAGCTATCACTCAATTAGAAGGTTTTAGCTCTGATGATAAAATTATTCAAGGAAGAACTTATGCTCTGATAGGTGATGCAAATATGGAACTTAATAAATTGGATGATGCTATTACCAACTATCGTAAAGCTGCCAATTATTATCCAAATCAATTCTTTACACCTACTTATCTCATTAAATTAGCTTTAGCTTATGAGTTGAAAAATGACGCAAAAGCTGCTATTGGTGTGTATGATGAGTTGATTAAAGATTATTACAATTCTTCTGAACGTATGAATGCTCAAAAATACAAAGCTCGTTTAGAAGCCTCTTTAGAAACGAAATAAACAGCATAATTTTTACAAAAAAGCCCTCCGTAAAGAGGGCTTTTATTTTTAGAAACCTATTCCTATTCTAACTCCATTACCATAACTTTTACCATCTAACAAGCCCCAGAAATAATCTACTCGTAAAATCTTGAAAATGTGTTCAATACCAGCCCCTAATTCTATATAATTCCCATTAGTTTCTGTGAACAAATAATTACAAGTAAAAACTTCTTGAATACGAGCTTTTTTGAGTAATGGAATTCTATTGAAGAAAAATCCATTGAAGTGGTGTTCATAACTTGCTCCCACATATCTACGGGTTGTACTAAAAGCATAATAATCTAATAGTTGATACGCCCTAAAACTCGGAAATGCCATAAATGTTTTATTTCCATTAAAATGTTGATAATCTATAAATGTCATAGAACGAGTATTTAAAAACTGTCCTCCAAAGACTCTATAACTTCCTGAGCCCAAAAGCCCCCAACGATAATTATCACGTATTCCTATTTCTATTTGGTCAAAGTCTATATCACTACCCAATATATTCAAGCCTTTTGTGTAGCTGAGTTCAAAAGTAGGATATTTGGAACGGATACGAATACGACTATCAGGACGATTGATATAACGTTGTTTGGGAACAAATGAAAGATTTACATTCCAAATCAAGGCGTTATTATCCGAAAATCTTGTATCAGTCAATTCGTTGTTGAGTGGGTCGTTAGATGTATATTCTCTATTATTATTCTTACTCCAACTATAATCTGTTGTATTATCCAATTTTCGCCTTAAAGCATATTCTAAATTTGTATTAATGGTTAATCCACTAAAAATTTCTCCTCTATAACCTACATTCAAGAACGTTTTTTCATAGAGTTTCATAAAATTACATTTCCAATACAGAGATGCAGAGCTATTGATTGAAGCTTCTATGGCATTGGGGTTGAATTGTTCTACAAATTTCCCTCCTTCTATACTGATTCTTGTAAACTTTCGTGGATTAAGTAGATAAGAAAGCCTAAGTTTTCCATAAAAATCTTTACTACTAAATCCATAACGAATGACAGGAACAATGCTAATTTCTTTATTATCTTTCAATTCTTTTTGATAGGCTAAACGTAAATTCAAGACTAAACCCTCAACAGTATTGAAAGAAACTTCATTCAGAAGTGATGAAAAACCTATACTATATTTATTCTTTGTACTTCGATAAGTATAGCCAAAAAATAAAGAAGTAGTTTTAAACTTATTATTGAGCTTATCTATTGAATCTTTATAACGAGGCGTTTCTTGTACTTTTTCAACACTATCTTTTTTTCTATAATCTTCTTTTTCAAAGGCTAACAAAGGCATTGGACGTGTTTTTTGCCAAAATGATGAATCTTTTTTGTTAGATTCTTTTTCTACAATAATCAAGTCTCTTCCAAAATACTTTTTATCAAATGCTGGGTTTAAGTTATAATCTGAATAAACTTTAGTAAAATGCCCTTTTCCTCCAAAACCAAAAAGTTTAAATCCAAAGTTAAAGTTTTGAGAAAGTAAAGTCCATTCAGTATTTTTATCAGGTTTGGTATAAACTTGCTTGATACTCCCTTCTTTGATGAAATCCACAGGACGATTTTTATCAAAGCTTAAGTCTAAGCTATGGATTCGCCAAGTATCTTCTGTAATATAAATATAGCCCTCCCAAACAGGGTCTGTATTGCGTTTGGGCATTACTTTAATTTTATTGATAACAAGCCCATCTTCTGTGAATTGACCTTCCCATTTATAATTGTAATACACAAAAGCTACACCAGCAATAGGAGAAACAAAACCACGCTCTGAAAGCCCTTGTCCAACCATATTTTCATAAAAATTGAAACTCCAAGAAGCGGCCTGATTAAAACTAAAACCTTTGCTATCCCCACTTACTTTGGAGGCTACTACTACTTCTTTATACGATCTTGGGCTCTTTTGATAGCTTACCTCTGAAACGCTTTCAGAGAGATACACAATGCCCGTATCAAGCCCTGCTGTACTTTCACCAAATATCTGCTGAGGTTTTTGGGTAAGTCTTGCCAATCCTTTTACATACACTTTGCATAAATAATCAGGACGTTCCTCTAAATAATTTTTTCTGTTTTTCTGAGCATTTTTAATTACTTCATCAGCATAATTGACTGCATTAGCCTTTACAGTAATACCTTCTATATCTGTATTTTCTTCTTGTAATAAAAAGTTTAATTCTAATTCTTGAGCTTCACTAAGCGTAATTTTCTGATTGAGAGCTTTGTAACTTGGGTATTGTGCTATCACTTCATGTGTGCCAGCAGGTACTTGCAAACTATAAACGCCTTCAGCATTGGCACTTGTGCCCAAAGTTGTACCTTTAATGTGTATGGTTGCAAAAGATAAAACTTCTCCTTTAGCATCTGTTATTTTGCCTTTAATAACTGCTTTTTGTCCAAATACTTGAACTGATGTCAGTAAAAACAAGAAATACAAGAGTGTGTGTCTTTTCATAGGGTTGGAGATAAATGAAATTTGATAATTTTCATAAAAGACGAAAGCAACCTTATAAAAGGTTGCTTCCATGCAAACGTATATTTTTTTAATTTGTTTTATATTATTTCTAAATAGTCTAAAAGAAGGATTATAAGCCCAATAGTTAGTAAAACACTACCCAGATACCACAACCCTGCAGCCCAAAGAACTAGCATAAAAACTAATCCTACAATAACGAATATCAAACCTAGTTTACCATTTTTACTCAAGTTTGTTTGCTCTTTTTTCTCTGGTTTTAAATGTCTTTTAATTCTATCTCCTTTTACAATTTTTTTAGTAGTATTTAGATTTTTAAATTCTATAACTTCTGTGTTTGTTTCTACTGTTTTTGCAGTCTTCACTTTATTTTCAACTACAATTGTATGATTTTCTTTGGCAGTTATAACTGCTTTCTTTTCATTTTCTACTATAATGTTTGTACCTTCTGTTTCAGGCATACGAGCAGCACCTTCGTTATTTGTTACTTGGGCATTTGCTACAGAGTAAGAAAGTCCAAATGCTAAAGCCAAAGAATAAAGTTTTAGTAATTTTTTCATATTGAAAGAGTTTATTGTTTCTAGATTTCCAAATATAAAAAAAATTAGACACGAAATACAAGAAACATTTTATATTTTCAAAAACATTTTAATTTAAGTGTTAGTATTATCTGCTGATTAAAATCAAGATTAAATTGATAAATATCAGCCTTCATTTATTTTATTTTATAGAATTTAGTATCAACAAAACAAACTATCATTGCTATGGCTCAATATGTTTCCGCCGAAGAGGCTTTATCAGTTATAAAATCAGGTCAGAGAGTTTTTTTTCATGGAGTGGCTGCCAACCCTCGTTATATGGTAAAAAAGTTTGGAGAGTATGTCCTCAATAACAATATTACTGATATTGAGGTGCTTGCATTTTCTCCTTTTGGAGAATTCGAGTTGGCAGATGTAAAATATGATAAACATCTCAAGATCAATGCTTTGTTTGTATCAGACTCTCTACGCCCCGCCGTAGATGATGGTAGAGCTTCGTATATTCCTGTTTTTTTGAGTGAAGTTCCTGAATTATTTTTAAATGATGTATTGCCCACAGATGTTGCTATATTCAATGTATCACCACCTGATAGTCATGGCTTTTGTACATTAGGGGTATCTGTAGATGCTGCCATCTCTGCTCTCAAAAAAGCAAAAGTGTGTATTGCACAAATTAATCCTCAGATGCCTCGTACGCATGGTGATGGCTTTATACATATTAGTAAATTCAAGTATGCTGTTGAGCAAGAAGAAGCTTTACCAGAAATACCACCTCTTGCCATCAGTGATGTAGAAATGAAAATTGGAAAGTTCTGTGCTGGACTTATTGAAGATGGGTCTACCCTACAAATGGGTATTGGTGGTATTCCTAATGCTGTACTTGCTAATCTCAATAACCACAAAGATTTAGGAATCCATACCGAAATGTTTTCGGATGGGGTTGTACCTCTGGTAGAAAGTGGTGTAATTACAGGTAAATACAAAGTAAAACACCCAGGAAAAGTTGTGGCTTGTTTTGTGATGGGAACTAAAAAAGTCTATGATTTTATCCATGACAATCCATTGGTAGCCATGCTTGATGCCAATTATACCAACGAGGATTCTGTAATTCGTGTAAACCCCAAAGTAATAGCCATTAATAGTGCTATTGAAGTAGATTTATTGGGACAAGTTTGTGCTGATACCATTGGTTTGCGTCAATATTCGGGTATAGGTGGACAAATGGATTTTATTCGTGGGGCAGCCCTATCACCTGGTGGAAAACCTATTATTGCTCTGCCTTCCACTACCAACAAAGGACTGTCACGTATCACTGCTCTCCTTAAAAATGGAGCATCTGTAACCACTACAAGAGCTCACGTACATTATATTGTAACAGAATATGGTGTGGCTTATCTTTTTGGGAAAAACATCAAACAAAGAGTAAAAGCTTTGATAGATATTGCCCACCCCAACCACAGAGAAGATTTAGAAAAGCAAGCTTTTGAAAGAATTAAGAAGTTTTGGTAAACATTCTATAAATGCAAAGTGTTGTAAGTAAAATACCTACAACACTTTATTTATTTAAACAGGTGTTATGTATTTATAGAACACAAAATAGTGTATATTTGTTACACACTCAGCAAAGATTTTTTAGTATGCCACTCATATAAAATACTTTTAATCAGTCATGGCACAAGCAACTCAAAAACTGATTGATGCACTTCGCAAAAGTGCTGATAACCTCAAAGATGGTGCTCCATATGCATGGGGACATCAAGGGAAATGTAATTGTGGGAATTTAATGCAAAATCTTACCCCTCTTACCTCTGAGGAAATTATGCGATTCGCACAAGCCAACCGAACAGGCGAATGGTCTGAAATGGCAGAAGAGTTTTGCCCAACAAGCAATGCTCCTGCCGATTTGCTTGTTCAGAAACTTTTAGATGCAGGTTTAAGTCTTTCAGATATTCATCATCTAGAATATCTAAATGACAAAAAAGTACTTAGTTATTTACCCAATGGCTTTAGATGGCTCAATAAAAATATTCGTACAGATGTTATCGAGTATTTTGAAGCAATGGCTAATATGCTTGAAGCTGATCTCTTTGGAGAGCATGTCAAGACAGAAATTTCTCAAATTCTTCAAGAAAAAAGCTTGGTTTAAACCAAGCTTTTTATTTTTTGATAGCTGTTACTTCTATTTCTACTTTTACTTTATCGCTGATTAGGTTTGCACAAATGAGTGTACAGGCTGGGCGAATATCGTTAAAATACTTCTGAACAATAGGATAACATTTATCTATATCTTGAGGGTTGGGAACGATATAATTGGCTCTCACCACATCCGAAAGGCTTGCTCCTGCCTGTTCCAAAGCATAAATAATATTTTGAATGGTTTGCTCTAATTGCTCCTCCACATTATCAGAAATAGTATGGGTGGCATAATTGTAGCCAGTACAACCTGATACAAAGATCATTTTATCTACAACCACAGCCCTCGAAAATGCCATATCTCTCTCAAAAACTGAATGGGTGCTAATTAATTTCTTTTCCATGAGTTGTTTTGTTTGTGTTTAAAAGATTTAAAGATAGTACGCAAATAGATTGCATCTATAGCTTATTATTTTATAACAAAATACATTTAACTTTTTATGAGCTTTCAAGGACTTTATTTTTACATAGACCCCAATACTCATATAACTCATTTTTTAGAGTTTTGTGATAAAAAAACTATTTTTCTTTTTGAAACTTCAGGTTTTTTGATGGATTATTTATTAGTTGAATCTCAATTAAAGCCCATTCCTTATAAATTAAAGGATTTAGAAACGTCCATATTTTATAAAGGTGAACTTTCTAAAGTTTTTCAGAAATTAAAAAGAAGAAAAAAGGTTGTTCAAGAAATTACATTTGATTATCAAGAGTTTACATATACAGGCATTATCAATTCCTCAGACAAACAAATAGTTTTTACTCTCAAACAGAAAGGTAAAAAAACTTTTTACAAGGTCTATTCTTTTTTAGATAAAAAAACTACTACTAAACCTACATTCCTTATTGATTATAAAGTAAATACTGTTACTTCAAAAGGACATACATACAGAGAGGGGTATATTTTTAAATATGAATGGCATTATAAATATCAGAAATGGGCTTACTTTATAGCCCATTCCAAAACACAAGAATATTCTAAAAGGTATTTTAGTGACGATTTAGAAGAAACACCTAAAATTTGTATCTAAAAGTACACATAGCTGTCAAACAACAGTGCATTCTTTTTATAAATTTCGTCAATTTTAAGTTGTAACAAATCTGTTTGATTATTCAACTATTCATAGGATATAATAAGACCCAATACTATCTAGCAAATTTTTGGGTCTTATATATTGAAGCCATTTATTTTTGATTGATTATGTTATAAGAGTATTCTAGAAAATCAGCGAAGCGAAACCAATGTTAGTGGTTCGAACTTTCTTTTCTTGAATCTTTATCATAGGTAAATATGTTCTTGTCCCATTTACGAAAGTCATAATATTTGCTTTTAGGTTCTCCCATCCAATCATTTATTCCTTTTTTCTTTGGTAAATAATAACCATGAGGTGTTGTTTTAGGGTTACAGCTAACGTTTCAAGAATTTAAGAAATTGGGGATTTGTTAAGCCCAAAACTGTTGATTAAACACTGAAAATCAAAAACACAAAACAAACTTTAAATTAATCCCTAAAACCCTAATTTCTTGAAACTGCTATTATTTATTAACTTTATTTATTTCAAAATAGTATCATAAATTTCATTTAATAAGTTATTTCTGATTTTTGAGTTTCTTTGAGTGATAAGTATAATTATTCCCCAATTTTTAGCTCTATTGTAACATAGTATTGAAGATTGTCCCATAGAATCACCTGATTTTTGATAAAGTGTATTATTGTCATCTGTTATGATGTTTGTACCCAATCCCATTTCCCTTTTTTCATCTTTGTAATATATTTTTTCCGTAATGATGGCAGCTTTACCAATTTTAGTTTCCTTATTTAAGACTGCTTTTAAAAAAGTAATCATATCAGAAGCATTAGATTTTATTAATCCAGCAGATGCGGTAATATTCCATTTGAAGAACTCTTGAACACCTCCATCGGGATTATAACCTTTAGTTGTATTTTTTATATTGTAATCCGTAGTGAATGTATTTTTCATTCTTAACGGCTTTATTATCTTTTTTCTAATAATCTCTTCATAACTTTTTCCGTACACTTTTTCTAATATTTGTCCAAGTAATGTATAGCCAATTGTTGAATAGCGATATTTGCCATAATCAGTTAGTTCACTACAATTATTAATTATATCAATCAATGTTTTTTTAGTTACATTACTTACTGGTTGTTGCGGATTTAATGCTATTAACTTTCCAAAATCTAAATCGGGTAATCCAGATTGATGAGAAGCCAAATCTGAAATTTTTATTTTATTCTTAAGATTTTTTTGCAAAACGTATTCCTTAGGAAGGTAGTTATCTATATAATCATTTAGTTTTAATTTGTCTTCAATGACTGCCTGTGCAATGAGATTGGATGTCAAAATTTTAGTAATAGATGCTATTTCAAATAAGGAGTTTCTATTAATATCAATTTGACTTTCTTTATTTAGTTTACCATATGTGATATAATATTCTTCATTATTTTTGATAAAACCGACACTAATACCTATGTCTGGATTTTTTTGATAATTTTCTTTTAATATTGAGTCAATTTTTTTGGAGATGTCTTGTCCAAAAGAAAAGTTGCTAATTAATAAAAGCATCGCTAAAAATTTTAATGAGATTTTCATTGTATCGTAATTTAATGTTAAAAAAATATTTCGATACAAATTTGAAAAATAAGCCACTCCTGTGCGACCGAATGCAAGTATTCGAACGCATTTGTATTAAAAAATAAGTACGATTTTTTTCAACAGAAGCGTTCGAATAATTACAAAACACTGTTTGATAGATTGTTACGGAATTCGGTTGGTGTTTTACCCGTGTGTTTTTTAAAAGCAGTATTAAATGAAGATTTTGAATTAAAACCTACTTCATATAGAATTTCTAAAATAGTAACCTTACTTTTTGTAACATCTTTTAAAATAGCCATAGCATTCTCTATACGATAGGTATTGATGAAATCGTAAAAATGCTGATTTAATTGATGATTAATTAAAATAGATAGGTCTCGAACAGGAATTTCAATAGCAACAGAAATATCTTGAATCGTTAAGGAAGGATTTAAAAATGGTTTTTGTTCAATCATATATTGTTGCAATTTCAATATTTTTTGATCATACTTTTTTTCATTTGTAGCTAATTGTTCATTCTCTTTCTCTTCTAAAATAAGAGTATAGACCAATTGTAATTTTGAATCAATAGTTCTAAATAAACTAGGATGATTTAATGCTTTATATAAATACCAAAAAATGATAATCAGTTCAAATACTAAAAGTCCAATTTTTAACCATTCGGAAATAGCAGGATATTCTGAAAATTTAAAGATGTTTTTTAATAGAGCGATGCCAAAAAAGACCAATAATGCCACAGTAAATTGAAATAACCAATTCAACGATGTTATACTTGCTCCAGCATAATTTTCAAGATATATTTTTTTTGCTTTTCGCAATAACATAAAAGCGGCAATGATGTATAATACAATTTGAATGTGAATTAAAACATGATTGAATTGTATTTCCAGCATACTACTACTTTTATCAAGAAAACGAATTTTAGAAGCAAGGTCTCTAGTATAAAAGCGAGGGAACAAAATGAAGTTTGATAATAAAAAAGGAATACTATGAATTAAATGTCTTGGTTTTAACTTAAAATCAGAATAGCAAACAGATAATACATATAAATAAAAAGTGGGGAGTTGTAAGAAAAAAAAGGAGCTTATAAAAATTCGTGCACTCAAAGGTATTGGCAACAAATCGCCTTGACTTCCGATGATATCGATAGAAGTTAGAACCAGAAAAATAGCAAAAAGACGATTACTTAATTTATGTTCTGTTTTGACAGTAACCAAAAACAAGGATAGAAATAATGAGATAAAAATGGTTATTAAACTGATTGTTACTAATAAATTAATGTTATTCATATCTCATTTTTATTTTCAGGAAAGTTTTTTTAAGCTTGTAGGTAATGATACAGCTTGGCAATGTGAAGAATTTTAGCACCAAATGTTCAATAGAATTCTTACTGTTGAGCCTTACACAAATGTTTCATAGAAACACCATATTGCCAATTGAAAATTAGTGAAGCGAAATCAATATTAGTGGTTGTTAATTCTTATCTCAAATTCATGAACGTCAAGTTCGTTTTCAAAAAATAAAATCATTTCATCATTTATTTTATAATCCAAAACTTTAGAGTTAATAGTGTTGTATATTTTACCACACAACAATTTTTTGTCACCAAAGTCTAGAGTCAATTTATACAGATAATTATAAATCTCATTAATAATGTTAAATCACGTTCATAGTAAATGTCTCTAGTTCTGTAATTACCCCACCTATTTCTGTAAACACTAGTGCATATTATCTATCTGAATTTCTTATCTCGCTATTCGGAATTTGTAATTCCGAATTTTTATCCTAAGATTTTTAATCTATTTTTGGTTTGTAAAACCTATGATAATAGTTCGTGATTACAAATCACGAACAGTAAGATGCTTTTAATTAAATAATAGTTATTATGTTTAGGAAATAGAAATAAAAATATCCCTAAACAGAGTAAAATACTTATTAGTAAGATGCTATAAAATATAAATTTGACTGCTCCAATTCGCATGGTGGTAAGTGCATATTTTTTTTAAATTAGGAAATATAAAAATATAATCATGCTCTTGAACAAAATACAAATTAAATATTTCGTCAAAAACATTTTCACAAAAACTCATCATATTATGCCAATCAGCTTTAAAAGCAAATCCTATCCGATAACTTTCAGGAGTAATCAGAATTGTTTCTTCTTCAGGGGCTATTTTACCAGCAATTCTTTCTAAAAATTCTTTTGTCTCTAAATCTGCAAGATATGTCCAATCATCTTGATATTTATGTTTTATAATACCATCATGTAGCATTTGCATAATACTGTCTATAGAAAATGCCTCCAAATCATTTTTTTTCTTTCTTCTTGTATCCCATTCCTGAGCTTTTTTCTGGAGTTGTTCAGTGTGTTTTTTCTTAAGTCTTTCTAGTAGTTCCCTGAGTTCTGGTTTGATATTGGGGTCATCAAGTTTTTTGAAGAAGTGATCCATATTTCCTGAGAAAGAAGATATTGTTCCTCTACAATTTTCTTCTTCGATTCCTAAAACATTAGCTAAAATGCTTAATTCAAGTTTTACAAAACTAACTGTGGCTAAATTTTTCATCTTTATTTTTCTTGAATATATGTAAACCCGCACGACTAGTACCATGAGGAGCGGCTATTATCTCTGTAATTAAAAAATCATTTTCTAAAAGCAAAAAACTTTTATCTGAATGAAATCCATCTATCTCTAGAATCAGCCCCACGATCTTTTTATTTAAAACATTCTCTTTTAACTCATCTTTTTTATACTCATGATACAAATTGTAATTTAACAATTTAAGAAAGTAAGAAATAATCTTGGGTGGTTTTTTCAATATTTTTTCCTCAAAAACAGGTTTTGCATTATCAGGTAGTTCTTTTATCCAAATAGTATCATTTAAACTAAATGGAATATCAATCATCAAATGATTATCCAATTCTATAAATATTTCTGACATATCCAACCCATAAGGTTCTGATTCAAAAACACAATGGATATTGGTAATTGATTTTCCTATAATATCATTTACAAGCATTAATTTAAAATTTATTTCACCCTTTCAATCGTGTATTGCAGCAAGCCTGCAAGAGAGTTTCGGTAGGTATTTTCGGGTAGGAATTCGTGTAAAAGAGTTACTGCTTCGTTGTAATAATTCATCATTTTTTCTTGAGCGTACTCAATACCTCCTTTGTTTTTTACAAAGGAAATGACTTCAGCAACAGCACTGCTTTTATGGCTTTTATTTTTGATAAGGTAAATAATATTGCGTTTTTCGAGCCACGAAGCCTTAGAAAGAGCATGAATGAGTGGTAAGGTCATTTTCTTTTCTTTGATGTCAATACCAACAGGTTTTCCTATTTCAGCATCTCCATAGTCAAACAAATCGTCTTTAATCTGGAAAGCAATGCCCACTTTTTCGCCAAAAAGTTTGGCTTTTTCAATAGTTTCTGAGCTTACCCCTGCCGAGCTTGCTCCCACAGCACAACAAGAAGCTATCAAAGAGGCTGTTTTTTGCCTGATTACTTCAAAATATATTTCTTCTGTAATATCTAGTTTTCGAGCTTTAGCAATTTGTAAAAGTTCTCCTTCACTCATTTCACGTACAGCTGTTGAAACATATTGCAACAGGTCAAAATCGCCATTATCTACAGAAAGAAGCAATCCACGAGAAAGGAGATAATCACCAACTAATACTGCGATTTTATTTTTCCAAAGAGCATTGATAGAGAAAAAGCCTCTTCTGTACATCGAATCGTCTACTACATCGTCGTGTACAAGAGTGGCTGTATGTAAAAGTTCAATGAGAGAAGCTCCACGATATGTTTTTTCAGTAATACCTCCACAAGCCCCAGCTGTCAGGAATACAAACATAGGTCTCATTTGTTTTCCTTTTCTTTTTACAATATAGTGCGTGATTGTATCCAACAAAAAAACCTTGCTCTGCATAAAAGAACGAAACTTTTTTTCAAAAAGATTCATCTCTTGTTGGATAGGAGCTTGTATATCATCAATATTTAAAGGCATTCAAATGAGCGTTGGTTGAAGAAGTAGAACAAAATTCTACTTTTTATGTTGCATTGGTGGCAATATTAGCACATTTTTATAACAAAAAAAAGAAGCATAAGGTTTTACTCCCACAAAGGATAATGTTTCAAACTTACAGTTTCTCCAAAAAATAGTTGTGTCGTTGTTTCAAACGATTGTGTATAATCTGAAACATAAAACTGACTTGTTCCTTTATTTTCTTGTGTATTGAGCATATTTTGCATTTCGAGTAAACCTCTCAGTGAGCGAGCTACCACAGCCGAAGAGTCCAAAACAGCCACTTTCCCTTCATAAAACTGCTGAATAGATTGCATAATCAGTGGATAATGAGTACAACCCAAAATCAGAGCCTCTATGCCTTCTAATGTGGGATTAGTGAGATAGTCAGCAATTACATTGTTTAAAATATTTCTTTCAGCATAACCTTCTTCAATCATGGGAGCAAGCAAAGGCGTAGCCAGCGATTTAAGTGTTATCCCCATTTGCAAATCATTGATTTTCTTGGCATAAACATTAGAATTAACGGTCTGTTTTGTACCTATCAAACCTACTGTTTTTTGAGCATACTGTTCTGCCACAAGGCTCACCATCGGATCTATCACATTGAGGACATGGGCTTTGCTACCTACATACTCTTTTAGAAGTTTGTAAGCTGCTGCAGAAGCTGAGTTACAGGCAATTAAAATCACTTTACACTCTTGCGAAAGCAAAAAATTTGCAATTTTAATAGAATAAGATTGAATAGCCTCTGTAGATTTGTCGCCATAGGGCAAGTGAGCTGTATCTCCAAAATAAATAATATCTTCATTGGGTAACAAGTTTCGTACAGCCTTCATCACTGTAAGTCCACCAATACCACTATCATAAATGCCAACAGGCTTTTGGTTTTTGAGCATAAAAAATTTTATTTAGAAAAAAGAATTTAGACATAAGAAGCAAAATTGACCATTATCAACTCTTATCCATTTTCTCATTCACCATTTAGCATTCATTTTATATTCCTATTCCAAATGCTATAATTCTTGTATCTTGTGCTTTACCCGATTGGAATAAGGTTTGTAAATCGTATTTACCAAAAAATCGTATAAATTTATATTTTGCCTCTAATTGCACCCCATACCGAAAACGATTGATATAAAAATCTGAGAAAGTTTTATTCTCTACACTTTCTCCATTCGCATCTTTATAACGCAATTTTGTAAAACTTGAAATGGTAAAATCTCCATATGCTCCTAATCCTACTCGCCAGTTTTCAAAAGTTTTGTAAACCAAAATAGGTACACTCAAATTGACAAGTGTAAGTTTATTTCGGGTTGGTTCTTGAGATGCTTGTAGCCATACCAATTCAGTAGCTGTTTTACTTGGATATTCATTTCCATCAAAACGTAAGTTATTCCAAGAAAACTCCAAGCCTACTCCCAAACTAATAGCTGCTTTTTCAGAGCTAATTCTGTGGCGATATTGCCCACCTAATGCCCAAAAACGAGAACTCATAAGTTTTGTAGGGTATGTATTAGGGCTAAGTGTATTGAAACCGAAAGCAAAACGAGGGACAAATGTCCGAAAGTTTTTTTTGTCGTTTTCTTCTCCTTTGTAAATTTCATATTTACGCTTGCCGTTCTCAGTGTACCAAATAGTGTCTTGAGCAACTGCTACACCCAAATACAAGATATAAAAACAAAGGGCTAAAAAATATTTTCTTTGCATCTTCATAAAATTGTTGGTAAAATTAAGAAATTTGATAAACATTCTACTGAATAGGAATCTATTTTATTTTTTATGGAATTTTTACCCACACTCATTGCTCAATACTCCGAAGACAATACAAGCCTAGAGCCTGATTATCTTCAAGAACTTGTACGAGAAACACATCTAAAGGTGTTGATGCCTCGTATGCTTTCAGGGCATTTGCAGGGCAGGTTTTTATCTATGATTTCCTATTTACTTGCTCCCAAAAGGGTTTTGGAAATAGGTACTTATACGGGCTATTCAGCTTTATGTCTTGCAGAAGGCTTGCCTATTGATGGAAAAATTATCACTCTTGACATCAATGAAGAATTAGAAGGTATTGTTACAAAATATATTAAAAAAGGTGGCTTTGAGGGTAAAATAGAATATAAAACGGGGAATGCTTTAGAAATTATTCCAACACTTCAAGAAACGTGGGATTTGGTATTTATTGATGCAGATAAAATCAATTATTTAGAATACTATCATTTGGTATTTGATAAAGTTCGTTCAGGTGGGTGGATTATTGCCGATAATGTTTTGTGGAGTGGTAAAGTTGTAGAAGAGGTAAAAGCCAATGATAAAGATACAAATGCTTTATTAAACTTTAACAAGTTTGTGCAAGAAGACCCAAGAGTTGAAAATATCTTATTGCCTATCAGGGACGGATTGATGATAGCTCGAAAAAAATAAGAACACAAAACCTTCAAAAGTTATGAGAATATTGATTATTGGTGGTGGAAACATGGGGAAGACCTATGCAGATAATTTTATTGCAAATCATGCAGTAAAACCTGAAGACCTTCATATTTTGGTACATCGCCCAGAAAGTGTAACACATTTTCTATCTTTAGGCTTTAAAAATGTATATCATGAAGTAGGTGAATACATTAGAAATATGGAATTGATTATTCTTTCTGTAAAACCTCAAGACACAAAAGAATTATTTCCATTACTTGTACCTTTTATACATGAAAAACAGATGATTTTGTCTGTTATGGCTGGTGTGAAAATGGAAAATATTCAAAAAGCTTTGCCACAAATAAAAAAAATTGTGAGAGCTATGCCTAATTTACCCTCCATGATTGGAATGGGGATGACAGGATTTACTTCTACTGAAAATGTAAATAAATCAGAACTTTTTTGGATACATAACTTACTCAATACCACAGGAAAATCTCTATATTTTGATAATGAAAACCAGTTGGATGCTGTAACAGCTATTTCGGGTAGTGGACCAGCTTATGTTTATTATTTTATGGATGCCATGATTAAAGCAGCCATACATATGGGATTTACACAAAATCAAGCTGAAGTGCTTGTAGAACAAACTTTTTTAGGAGCAGTCCACCTTAAAAAAAGAAACGACCTTACCTGCCAAGAATGGATACAAAAAGTAGCTTCCAAAGGTGGTACTACTGAAGCTGCTCTCGAACGTTTTGAAGTTTTAGAAGTAAATCAAGGTATTGAAAAAGGGTTGGAAGATGCTTTTAAAAGAGCTGTAGAGTTAGGAAATTAATCAAAAACTTATGAACCAGAGAACTGCATATATCATTTCTATTATTTTTCACCCTTTATTATTACCTACTTTGGTAATGGGTGTGCTTTTATATTTATCACCTACTCTTATTTCTGTACCCAATAAAGATTTAAGACTTTTTTTATTACAAGTAGGTTTCAGTTTTACTTTCCTAATACCTACTACTTTTATGGTAGCTATCAGAAAATTTAAAGTTATTAGTAGCCTTAGTTTACCTGATAGAAAAGAAAGACGTTATCCTTTTGCTATTATTACAGCTATGTATATACTGACAGCATACTTATATTGGGTGATTACGCAAAGGACACACCTTGACCATCGTTTTTTTGTTGTATTTGCAGGGATTTGTATTTCACTCTTGACACTAACTGTTATTACATTTTTTTATAAAATCAGTGCTCATTCACTTGCTATGAGTGGAGTGTTTGGGGGAATGTTTGCTTTGGCTCTTAAGTATTCAGAATCTTCGTTGGCTATTCCTTTGGCTTGTACAGCCTTATTTTTAGGTTTGGTCATTACTGCCCGACTATCTTTGAAAGCTCACGATATAAGTGAGGTAGTATGGGCTACATTAGTAGGATTTTGTTTGAATGCCCTAATTATAGGTATTTTTGCATAGAGCCATTAAGCTACAACCATTTTCAATACACTCAAAAGAGCTGTACTTGCTAAAAAGATTTTCAAGAAAACTAAATTTTGGGTCTGGATGGAATCTAAACGTTTCATAACTTTTTGATTTATTTGTTTTACATCTATAAGACACCACTACTCGGCTGGAGGTTGCATAAGTTTTCATCTTTTTTTTATTTTTTCTGAAAAATATTAAAAAAACCTGTAATTTAAACTGTACATCAAGTTTTTAGAAAATACTTTGAAGCATTCTCAGAAAAAATATTAAATTGCGTGTAATTTTTTCAATCGTTTTATAAAAGCTATGATTAAAATTTCTAAAGAGTTTAAAGTCGGTTTACTGGGTCTTATTTCCCTAGCAATGCTGTACATGGGTTTTAATTTTTTAAAAGGAAAAGATTTTTTTGCAGGGAGTCATTATTATTATGTGATTTATGATGATGTAAAAGGACTTGCTCCTGCTAACTTGGTTCGTGTGAATGGAGTGGCTGTGGGTAGAGTGTTGGATGTTCGTTTTATGCAAAATAAAAATCCTAAATTGAATGGGAAAGTACTTGTAACCATAGACTTAAGCCAAAAAGTAAACATGGGAAAAGGTACAGTGGCAAATCTTAACAGTACACTTTTGAGTGGAACCATGATTGATTTACAGTTAGATACAAAAGAGCCTTATGTAGCCTATGATGATACCCTAAAGTCGGCTGTTACACCTGATATTATGGCTTCTGTACAAGAAAAAGCTACTCCTGTACTTGCCAAAGCAGATAGTGTAATGGCTAAATTGAATAGTTTATTAGGCGAATTTCAAGGGATTGGAACAACCAGTAAAAATACCTTAAAAACTTTTGAGCAAACAGCTAAAACTTTGGACGCCATGTTGGTTTCTAATCAAGCAAATTTGCTTGCCACCACAAGTAACTTCAAAGATCTTTCAGCAAATCTAACCCAAACTTCTAAGGAACTTCCTGTTCTAATGAAAAAGATGAATACATTTGCTGATTCTTTGAACCGTTTGCAGTTTGCCAAAACACTCGAAAAAGCAGATAAAGCTGTTGGAGAGCTCAATACACTGCTTGGAAAAATGAATAGAGGAGAAGGAACCATGGGAGCTTTGATGAAAGATGCAACCCTTTATGACAACCTTACAAAAACCACTGCTGAACTCAATAAACTATTAATTGATTTACGTCAGAACCCTCAAAGGTATATAAGGTTAAGATTATAATTTAGATATGGCCATGAAGGTTACTCATCTTATTTCTGATAAAGTTATTACTGTAGAAAATTTTCTAACAGAACAAGAATGTGATGAATTTATCAGTTTAAGCGAGAATTTAGGTTTTGAAATGGCAAAAATAGATATAGGTAGTCTGATGCCAGAAGTAAGGAATAATGATAGAGCCTTTTATAAAAGTACAGAATTAGCAGAAAAATTATTTACAAGATTACAATTTCACGTTGTTCCTAAAATTGGTAATAGTAATGCAATAGGTTTGAATGAGCTTTTTAGAATTTATAAATACCAAAAGGGACAACAATTTAAAGGACATCAGGATGGTAGTTTTATTAGAAATGATGTAGAAGCAAGTTATTATACATTTCTGATATATCTCAATGATGGCTATGAAGGAGGAGAAACTATTTTTCTAAAACATAAAATTATCCCAAAAAAAGGAATGGGTTTAATTTTTTTACATAAATTGTATCATGAAGGTGGAGAAGTTTTAAGTGATATCAAATATGTAATGAGGTCTGATGTTATGTATCGTTTAGAACAAAATAATGGTTGATGCTTTTTGACGAAAACCATATTATTTCAGCTTGTAAAAAGCAATGCCCAAAGGCTCAAAAGCAACTTTATGAACGTTTTGCTTCAAGAATGCTTGCTGTAGCTCTACGCTATTGCTCTGGCAGACTTGAGGCTGAAGATGTTTTACAAGAAAGCTTTATCAAAGTATTTGACCATATAGATACCTTTCGAAAAGACTGTACCCTTGAAGCTTGGATTAAAAGAATAGTTATCAATACAGCTCTTAAACAAAATAGAAGCAAACTTTATCTATTTCCAGCCTTAGATGTAACCGATTTACCAGAAACCTATCAAGAAAGTAGCGAACTGCTTAACTATTTTCATTATGAAGATTTGTTAGCTATGGTACAACAATTGGCTCCACGATATAGAATAGTTTTCAACTTATATGCTATTGAAGGATATAACCATCCTGAAATTGCGGAATTGCTGGGTATCAGTGAAGGAACATCAAAATCTCAATATTCGAGAGCTAAACAAATTTTAAAAGAAATGATTGAACAAGAAGCCTTAAAACAAGGCATTATACATAATAACGAAAAATTAAGTATGTAAAATAAAAATATGTAGCTTAAAACTACGTTTTATATAATATTGTGAGACTATGAATTTTGAACAGGAATGGCGAGATAAAATGCTTTATGCAAATGTTGCCCCAAACGAAACAGTTTGGGAAGGTGTTGCATTGCATTTAGCTCAAAAACGTAAAAAAAGTCATACAAAAAAATGGATATTTTGGTGGGCTGCTGCCATGTTTCCGCTATTTTTAGGGGATGGACAGTTTTTATGGTTTTCCAACGAAAATACAACTCCTCTTACTCAACAACAAAATGAGACAGTAACTATTCATCAGCCTCAAACGCTTACTACCAATACTCCTACAAAAGCAAAAAATATTATAATTAAAAAAGAACCATTACCTACACACGAAAATAAATTGGTATTTGTTGCTTCCGCAGATTATGGTTTGGAATCTCAAAAAATATTATCTAAAAGGCAATCAGAAGAAAAGCCCTTAGAAGTTTTAGGTAAACCTAAACAAAGACGTTTTTGGATGCAAACTTATAGTTCTTTAGAACAAAGTTTTACAAAATTTGATTTTCATTCATTAGTCCCTACTGCAAGCCGTAGCCCTTTTGTAAGTCCTGCGATTGCTCAGGTAGAAAAAAGGGTAAAAGATGAATTAGCAAGTTATACTCCTTTAGTTTCTTGGAGATTAGGTATTGATGGAGGCTATCAAATCAACCATCACTGGTATGTAACAACTGGGTTGCACTTTACTAGAAATATTGCATCCTTAGATGTAAATGCACAAAATAAATATCCAGAAATAGCTAAGTTTTATGGTGAAATCCCTGTAACGCCCATTCCTATTGCAATAGCAACCATTCCAACAACTCCAAATGTAGAATCTATTGTTACAGAGGATCAAGATATGTTGATAACAACTTTTATGGCTGTTGCTGAACCTAAAAGCAAAAAGTTTATTCAAAAAACAGATTATATCAGTATTCCCGTAAAAGTAGGTTATCAAATACAGAAAAATCGTTTTCGTTATGCTTTAGCCTTGGGTGCGGAAGGTAGTTATTTGCTCAACAACTCGTTTAGCTCTCAAGAAGAACAACTCAATCAAGTAGTAAAACACCTAAATCGTTATCAAGTATCTGCTTTAGCCGAAATTTCAGTAGGAGTATCTGTTTCAGATAAAGCTCTTTTGCATATCTCTCCAACCTTTAGAAAATCATTAAATTCTCCCTTTGCAATCAACTCTCCTTTACAACAAACACAAAACTTTACTATAGGGTTATCAGGTGGAGTACAATATCGTTTCTAATATTTTTTTAGCGTATTTATCTTTTGGCAAAGTAATTGCCTACACACCCTCAAACAAACTCTATTTATTTTATGAAAAAATCATTACTCACTGTTTTTGCAATTATTTTTGTAACGTTTGCATTTGCACAACAAAGCCGTTGCCCGCGTCCACTTTCTTCAGCAGAGTTTAATCAAAAAAAGCAGTTGCTTACTGGCAACAATGAAGGGCGTAAACTGCAAGCAGCTATCAGACTCAGCCAAGAAAGTTGTCTTACTACCAATCAAGTAAAAGATATTGCTATGCTTTTTAATGATGAGTATAGCCGTTTAGATTATACTGAAAAGGCTTATGCAACTGTTTTCGACCCTGAAAATTATTATGAAGTCTATGACGTATTTACAAAATTCTCTATGGCAATTCGTCTATACGATTTTTTAAATGGAAAAAACACTTCAACTCCTGTAAATCCAATAACTCCTGTAAATCCTGTAAATGGAGAGTATCCCAATTATAATTATCCTGATTTTGCAAGCTATTCAGGAACCAAAAATTGTGGTTATCCTATTTCTGATGTTACTTTTGAGGCTTCTTTGCGTGGTATAAAAGGACAAAATGAGGCTAATAAATTAAATCTTTTAAGACAATTTGTACAAAACAACTGCCTTGCAACAAGCCAAGTGATGAAAGTTGCAAGTTTACTTAGTAGTGAGGTAAATCGTTTAGATGTATTACGTACTGCATACGAACATATTTATGATGTAAATAACTATTCTTCTGCAAATCAGGTATTTCAAACTAAAGCCAATCAGGATCAATTTATGGCATTTTTGAATGGAAATGGTTCTACAAACCCTGTAAATCCTACAAATCCGACTGTATGTAAGGTAGAAGATGCCGAATTTAATAATGTACTGGTGGCAATTCGTAGAGAAAGCAATATTTATAATAAGTTTAATATCACAAAGAATATCACGAGAAATTATAATTGTTTTTCTATTGACCAAGTAAGAACTCTTGTAAAAGATTTTAGTATAGAGAGTTATAAATTAGATATGGCTAAATATTTGTACGATTATACTAATCCTGCTGAACGCAGACAATATTTTATGGTAGGAAATGAATTTTCATTCTCAAGTACAAGAACTAACTTGAGCAATTTTCTTGCAACCAAAGGAAATTAGAACTTATTTTTTATTTATAAAAGAACAAAAAAGCCTTTAGAAATCTAAAGGCTTTTTTGTTTGTATCATATTGAACAATTTTTATAATGTTCTTTTTACTTCTCTTTGTTCAAATACTTCTATAGTATCACCAGACTCAATATCATTGAAGCCTTTGATGTTCAAACCACACTCATAATTAGTTTTTACCTCACCTACATCATCTTTAAAACGTTTAAGTGTTTCAAGTTCACCTGTGTGTACTACAATACCATCTCTGATGATACGTATTTTACTTTGACGTTTGATATAACCATCTGTTACCATACAACCTGCCACAGTACCTACACGAGAAATCTTAAATACTTCTCTGATTTGTAAGTTTCCTACAATCACTTCTTCTATTTGTGGTGCAAGCATACCTTCCATCGCATCTTTTACTTCGTTGATTGCATCATAAATAATAGAATACATACGAATTTCGACTTGTTCTTGCTCTGCTAATTTTTTAGCACCATTAGAAGGACGAACTTGGAAACCAATGATAACGGCATCAGAAATAGTTGCTAAGTTTACGTCTGTTTCTGTAATCTGTCCAACACCTTTCTGAATTACATTTACTTGAATTTCTTCAGTAGAAAGTTTTAGTAACGAGTCAGCTAATGCTTCTACAGAACCATCCACATCTCCTTTGATAATCAAATTCAACTGTTTGAAGCTACCCAATGCAATTCTTCTACCAATATCTCCAAGTGTTAAGCGTTTGGTTGCTCTGATACTTTGTTCACGTAAAATTTGTTCACGTTTGTTAGCAATTTCCTTGGCTTCACGCTCTGTGTTCATTACTTGGAACTTATCACCAGCTTGTGGAGCTCCACTCAAACCAAGAATCTGTACAGGTGTTGAAGGCCCTGCTTTTTTGATAGGCTTTCCTATGTGGTCTGTCATTGCTTTTACACGACCATGTAAAGCTCCTACTAGTATAATATCTCCTACTTTTAATGTTCCTGATTGAACAAGTATGTTGGTAACATAACCACGTCCTTTATCAAGTGTTGCATCAATTACAGCACCCACTGCATTTTTATCAGGATTTGCTTTCAGATCAAGCATTTCTGCTTCTAATAAAACTTTTTCTAAAAGTTCATTGATACCTTGTCCACTCTTAGATGAAATGGCTTGACACTGATACTTTCCACCCCAATCTTCCACCAATATATTTTCAGCAGCCAATTGTTCTTTCACTTTATCTATATTTGCACCAGGTTTATCAACTTTAGATAGAGCTATTACGATTGGTACACCCGCCAATTGAGCGTGGTTGATAGCTTCTCTTGTTTGAGGCATGACACTATCATCGGCAGCTACTACAATAATTGCTACGTCCGTTAGTTTAGCTCCTCTGGCACGCATTGCTGTAAAAGCTTCGTGTCCAGGTGTATCTAAAAATGTGATTTTCTTATTATTTTCAGTTGTAACGCTGTAAGCTCCAACGTGTTGGGTAATTCCTCCCGATTCTTTTGCTACAACGTTTGTTCTACGAATATAGTCCAAAAGCGATGTTTTACCGTGGTCAACGTGACCCATTACAGTTACAATAGGAGGACGATTGACTAAATCTTCTAAAGCATCTTGTTGTTCTTGAATGGTTGCTTCAATTTCTTCTTCTGCTGAAATAAATTCAACTGCATATCCAAACTCATCTGCAATAATCGTAATCGCTTCTGCATCAAGGCGTTGATTGATAGAAACAAACATTCCCAGTCCCAAACATTTAGAAATTACTTCGTTGATAGAAGCATTCATTAAGTTTGCTAAATCACTTGCTGAAATAAATTCTGTTACACGAATTGTTGAGTTATCCTCTGTAAGACTATCTTCATTTTCTCTTTCTTTCTTGAGAACTTTCTTGATAGATTTTTTCTTCTGAGTACCCATTCGAGCAAAAGTAGCCTTGATTTGGTCTTGAATTTCCTTACCAGTAGGCTCTTCTTTATCTACACGCTTCTTTTTATTATTGTTATTATTAGTATTTGTATTGTTGTTTGTATTAGTATTGTTATTCGTAGTAGTTGTTGTTGTTGGATTAGTCTTTTTAACATCCTGATTCCCAGTTTTATTAACTGGCGTTTCAACAGCTCTATTTTTCTTAATACGTTTTCTTTTCTTTTTCTTATCACCTTTTGTATCAGAAGATGCAACAGGTTTGCCTTTCTTTTTAGAAGAATCAAAAGGAAGTTGTATTTTGTCTAAAACAGTCAATCCTTTGAGTGTTTCTGCTTTTGCTTTGATAAGCTCTACAGGAATATTTTCATCCTCTTCTACTGTAACTTTTTTCTCTACCACTTCTTCTTTGATAGGTTGTTTTTCTACTTTTTGGAATTTTTCTACTTTCCCTTTATGCTCTTCTTTTTTGAAAGTATTTTCTTTCTTTACTTCCTGTACAACTTCTTTTTTCACTTCTGCTACTATTTCTTTAGGCTTTTCTTTATCCTTATGGAAGTTCTTATTGAAGTCTTTGTTCTTATTAAAATTATCTTTTTTGATAAAATTTTCTTTTTCTTTTTTGACTTGTACACCTTTCTTATGAGCATCTAAGTCTATTTTTCCTACAATACTCAAACCAACTTTTTTCTCAGTTTCTTGTGTATTGTTATCTTCTGTTTTGGTTACAATCTCTTCCTTTTTTGATACATCTACAGAAGGGATTACTTCTTCTACGGGTGTAGTTTCTTTTTCTTCGGTGGGTTGTGCAACTTCCTCTTCTTTTTTCTTTTCAGGAGTCTTTGTATTTTTCACTTCCAAAGTTTTAGCAACAAAGCTCTTGTGAGTAGCTTCTTGCTTTTCCAACAAAGAAGAGCGAAACTCCTTTTCTAAAACTTCAATTTGCTTTTGGTTGAGTTTGAAGTTGGGGTTGTTTTCTATGGACAAACCTTTGGCAGCAAGTGTTTCAACTATTTTGGTAGTTGCCACATTAAAATGCCTTGCAGCTTGGTTTAATCTCATTGTTTTTTCTTCTGACATAGAGTAGATGTTCGTAATAATCTATTGGTTTTAACGGTAAGAGATTGGTATTTTTCTTAAAGAAAGTGCAAATATAATGTTTTTTTAGGATTGTAGAAATTTTTTATTCAAGAGATAAATATATATTTTATAATATTCTTTCTAAAAAATGTTATTTTTTGAATAAACATTTAATTATCAGATATTTATATTATTATTTTTCAGGAGCTTATAATACAAAGCTCCTGAAAAATAGTATTTTATTCTTCTGTTTCGTCTTCTTCTTGTTCTTCAAATTCTCTTTGAATAATTTCTAAAATTTCATCTATTTGTTCTTCTTCTAGGTCTGTTCTACGAATTAAATCGTTTCTGCTGAGAGCAAGTACACTTTTGGCTGTATCCAAACCTATTTTTCTAAGTTCATCAATCATCCAACCTTCTATCTCATCATTGAATTCATTAAGGTCTATATCTTCTTCATCCAATTCAGACTCATCAATATCTCTCCACACATCTATTTCTTTTCCAATCAATTTACCTGCTAACTTAATATTCAAGCCATTTTTACCAATAGCAAGTGATACTTGATCCGGTTTAAGATATACAGATACTCTTCCATTAGGCTCAATCTTAATAGAACTGATTTTCGCAGGGCTTAAAGCTCTTTGAATAAAAAGTTCTAAATTATCTGTATGATTGATAACATCAATATTTTCGTTATTTAACTCTCTTACAATGGAGTGGATACGAGAACCTTTCATTCCTACACATGCTCCTACTGGGTCTATACGCTCATCATAAGATTCTACTGAAACTTTAGCTCTTTCACCTGGTTCTCTTACAATTTTCTTGATAATAATTTGTCCATCAAATACTTCTGGAACTTCTTGCTCGAATAATCTTTCTAAAAACTTAGGTGATGTACGAGATAGAATGATGCGAGGAGCACCATTGATTAATTCTACTTTTTCAATTACAGCTTTAGCTGTTTCACCTTTACGAAAACGATCTTTAGGGATTTGTTGACTCTTGGGTAATAACAACTCATTACTTTCAGAATCCATGATTATGACATCTTTTCCAACAATTTGATATACTTCGCCTACAATCACTTCTCCAACACTATCTTTATATTTTTCGTATAAATTTGATTTTTCTAAGTCTTTGATTTTCTGAATTAAAGTTTGTCTGCCTGTCTGAACTACTCTTCTTCCAAATTTAATAATATCAATTGGTTCTGCAAATTCTTCACCCACTTCAAAATCTGATTGTGTTTTTTTAGCTTCCGAAATTGCAATAAAATTGGGATTAACAGCTATTTCTGGATCATTATCTTCTACAATTTGTCTATAATGGAATATTTCCAAATCTCCGTTGGGATTGATAATAACCTCAAAATTATCATCAGTGCCATATTGCTTACGAATCATGGTTCTGAAAACTTCTTCCAAAACGCTAATCATTGTGGGACGGTCAATGCCTTTTGATTTGGCAAATTCCATAAATGATTCTGTAAGCTCTTTGTTATTAACCATATTAACCATATTGGTACAATTTTAATATAAGAAAATCTATTGATGTGTCAGTTGTTGCCAACTGTCTTTATTCAGAGTTTATTTAAAAGATATTAAGACTTTACTACCTACTATATTATCAAAATCAATATTTTCAGTTAATAATTCCATTTTTTTTCCTTTTCCTTTTTTCTGCTCAATGGAGATGGTATTATTTTCTATTTTGGTCAGTACTCCTTCTACGTTTGTATTGTCTTTTAAGTTCACAAGAAGCGTTCTACCAATATGCTGAGGGTATTGTCTGAGTAATTTAAGTGGATTATCAACTCCTGGTGATGACACTTCAAGGTTATAGGCTGTTTCAATCAAGTTCATTTGTTCAATATAATCGCCTAAAGCTTTGCTTGTTTTAGCACAAACGTCAATATTTACACCATTATCGCCATCTAGGAGAACTGTAACTCTCTTTTTTTCTTTGAGTTGTTTGATTTGTACATCTACCAAAAAATATTCTTTCTCTAAAATAGATTCTACAATTTTGGTGATTTCAGATTCTAAATTCATGGTTATTTTTATTAAAAAGCAAAAATAAAAGGGGACTTTGCGTCCCCTCTTGGTTAAGAGCTATCATTTTTCTGACGCAAATTTAGCTATATCTATCAGAAAAACAAATTTTTTTAGTCAAAAAAATCTAAAAAGTATTTCAAAAATATTTATTATATTTGCTAAACATAACTAAATAAAAAAGGTATGAATGTCTTAAAATGGTCTTTTAGAGCTGTTATTTTTGTGGTTTTGCTAAGAGCATTTGCCAAAGATACTGTTGTTTATCAAGCCATTGCCCCTGTTACTGAGCCTATTTTCGAAGCTTGCTTTGAGCAATTAGCCAGTTTATGGGAGGATTCTACCCAACAAAATTCATCTAATAACACCAAAACTGATAATAACTCTAAAAAACAGGAGGAAGTGGTATTTTTAGAAGAAGAAGATGAAGCTACGTACGAGAAAGTCCAAGAACCTGATGAGATTTTGCCTTGTGAGAGTAAAATTAAACATGTGACACATCAACAAGATTGGCAAGATTTACAAAACAAAACTTTCAAAGCTAAATTTACGGTTTTGCCACAAGTGGCTTGCCAAGCTGAGAGTTTTAGAGAAAAACTGCCTGAACCTGTTTCAGATGGTAGTGTGAGAGATTATTATGGAAAGGTGTACTTGCAACTCACAAAGGATAATAAAGAAAAAATGCAGAAAATTTATAAAACCTTTGCTAAAATCAGGGAGACACGTAAATTGACTGAGAAACAGTTTGCTGAAATGGTTGTAAGTTATGTACAAAGTATCCCTTATGTACTTGTGCATCCAGAGTCTTGCACAAAAGCTCGTAAATGGGGTGGTTTTTTTGAAGAATATCATGATGAAGGCAAGGAATGTTTACCTGAAATTCGTTTTGGACTTACTTCTCCATCTGAATTTATTTATAATTTGAAAGGTGATTGCGACACAAGAAGTGTATTTTTATATACCGTTTTAGCACATTTTGGTTATGATGTTGCTATATTTGTCAGTCAAACACATTGTATGTTAGGAATTAATATGCCTGCTCATGGCGATTTTATGAAATACAAAGGAAAAAAATATTATTTTTGGGAAACCACCGCCAAAGGCTATGCAATGGGTGTTGTTGCTCCCAACTTCAAAAACGAAGTCTGGCATTTTGCCTTAGTACGCCCTTCAAAAATCTAAATTTCAAAGAATTTTCCTTTTTTTCATTACAAATTAATTTTATACCAACTATCTTTTTATTTTATGGCTCGTATTCTTACAGGTATCCAGAGTTCGGGAAGACCTCATTTGGGCAATTTATTGGGGGCTATCTTGCCTGCCATCGAAATGTCTAAAAATTCAGCAAATGAATCTTTTTTCTTTATTGCTGATTTTCATTCACTTACTACCATTAAAGATGCTAAAGTACGTATCGAAAGTACAAACGCAGTAGCTGCTGCATGGCTTGCTTGCGGTTTTGATACAGAAAGAAATTTTTTCTATCGTCAATCTCGTCTGCCCGAAGTTTGTGAACTTACATGGTATCTCAATTGCTTTACACCATATCCAATGCTTGCCAATGCTCATTCATTTCGAGATAAATCAGAAAATTTAGCAGATGTGAATGCTGGTTTGTTTGATTATCCTGTGCTAATGGCTGCTGATATTTTACTTTATGATGCTGAATTTGTACCTGTGGGCAAAGACCAGCAACAACATTTGGAAATCACAAGAGACATTGCTCAAAAAGTGAATTATCATTACCAAAAAGAAATTTTTGTAATCCCTCAAGCCAAAATTAGTGAAGATGTAATGATTATACCTGGTACTGATGGCAGGAAGATGAGTAAATCTTATAATAATTTTATTGACATCTTTTTGCCTAGTAAAGAACTTAAAAAACAGATTTCAGGTATTGTTACAGATGCTACACCTCTTGAGGAGCCTAAAAATCCAGATACTTGCAATGTATTTGCATTGTATCGTTTGGTAGCAAGCCCTGAACAGATTGCAATCATGCGAGAAAATTATCTGCGTGGAGGTTTTGGTTATGGACATGCAAAACAAGAGTTACAAGCTGTTTTGGAAACCAAATTTGCCAAAGAAAGAGAGCTTTTCAATGAGTATATGCAAAATCCTGAACAAATTGAGGGGATTTTAAGAAAGGGCGAAGCCAAAGCCAAAGAAATTGCTTTGAAAACCCTTGATAGAATCAGAGAAGTAACAGGTTTTAGAGGATAAAATATATATGTTACAAGTACAAGCATTACAGGTAGGTTACCCTCAGAGAGTATTGTTTAAAAATATGCATTTCTCTTGTAAAAAAGGGCAACTTACTTGCCTGCTTGGGCGAAATGGAGCAGGCAAGTCTTCCTTGATTCGGGTTTTGAGTGGTCTGCAAACCCAAACAGCAGGCGAAATACTTATAGAAAACGCTCCTTTATCAAATTTTAAACTCCAAGATATTGCCCAAAAAGTAGCCATTGTATTGAGTGATAAGCCTCAAACAGAATATTTAACAGTTTATGAAACTGTAGCTTTTGGTAGAACTCCCTATCTTAATTGGCAGGGAAAATATAATTCAGAAGATAAAAAAATTATTGAGAAATCCCTAGAAATAACACATCTACAAGCGTTTTCTAACAAATATTTACACACTCTCAGTGATGGTGAACGCCAGCGTGTCATGCTTGCCAGAGCTTTGGCTCAAGATACTCCCATCATCATTTTAGATGAACCTACTGCTTATTTGGACGTTTTCTATCGAAAACAAATGATGAGTCTTCTCAAAAAAATAGCCATAGAGCAAGAAAAATGTATTTTGCTCTCTACTCATGAAGTAGATTTGGCTTTAGAACTTGCCAACCAACTGATTTTGGTAAATTTGAAAGGAGAATTTCAATGTTTGGAGAGTTGGCAACAAGATAAAGTGTATGATTTTTTAGAAATATAAAAAAGTTTTGTAACACATTTTATTTTTCTTGTCTAAGAGTTGTTCACTTAAAAATTTAAAATAATATGGCAACTCTTAGTTTAAAACCCCTTGCATCAATTTTCGTATTCAGTGTTGTACTGATGGCTTGTAATTCTTCTGAGAAAGTATTTATTACCCCTTTGAAAACAGCAATTACCAGTTCTGATAATCATGTACTTGTCATTACCAAAGTTAAAAAACCTTGGTATGCTTGGAGAGGATTGGTGGCAGGTAAAATGGAAGAAAGTATCCCTGAGTATCAGGCTATTCATGGATTAAGTAAGAAATTTTATTCTTTTACTGCTAACCATAATTACTTTGGAGGGATTTATCTCTGGAAAGAAAAAACAGATGCAGAAAAATGGTTCAATCCAACATGGTTTGAACGAACAGAAAAAAAATATGGAAAAAAAGGAGAGGTTTTATATTATACTATTGAGAAAGTAACTGAATATGCAACTCCAAACCAGCCTAAAGGAAGGTTTTGGGCTGTTATCAGTGATGAAAATAGTGTAAACAGTGAAGCCAAAGGGCTTTTAACTCTATTAAGTCTCAAAGATGCTCAAAATAAGTCTTGTTTTTTGAGTATTTGGCAAAATGAAGATTCGGCAAAAAACTATTTTAAAGATTCAAAACAAATTCATGAAGAGTTTGATATTCCTTTGATCATTACGTGTTCTAAATAAATATAATCTATGTTATTTTCAACTCATTATCAAGATATTTCTGATAGAGAACTTATTGAAGCTTCTCTATCAGGAAATAAAGTAGCCTTAGAAAAACTGATAAAAAAACACCAAGATTACATTTATAATGTAGCTCTTAAGTTTTTTCTTAATCCAGATGATGCTTTGGATGCAACCCAAGAAGTATTGATTAAAGTTATGACAGCTCTTCAATCGTTTAAGGGTGATAGTAATTTTAGAACTTGGCTCTATCGTATTGTTTTCAACCATTTTCTTAATTCCCCAGAAAGAAAAATGGAAAAACTTGCTCTCAAAAGCAACGAATACCCAATAGAAAATATCATGGAAAATGAAAATGTGTTTAGCGAACAAGAAATCGAAGAAGTACGCATTTTATGCTCTTCTGCCATGTTGATGTGTTTGAACAGAGAACAACGACTGTTATACATTATAGGTGAAATTTTTGGTGCTGATCACAATATTGGTGCTGAATTGTTTGATATTTCTCCTGCCAATTATCGTATTAAACTACACAGAGCAAAATCTGATTTATTAAATTATGTATCAGGAAAATGTGGACTAATAAACCCGAATAACCCTTGTCGTTGCCCTAAAAAAACCAAAGTATTAGTAGAACAAGGCATTGTGGATAGACAAAATTTACGATTCAATACTGATTATCAATATAAAATCAAAGATATTGTAGAAGAACATAAAGACTCTGTCAGTGATAACATTAAATTTGAATTGAAAGATTTATTTCTAAATAGTCCGTTTCAGGTAAAAGAAGAACTAAACAAGCTTTTGGATAGTATTGTAAGATGACTTCAATAGTACTTTATTCATTTCTAAGAGAATTTATTTAAAGGTAACTTTATGGGATTTTAGGTGGAGTTTTCTTGACAGGTTTATCTATGGTTTTATCTTCTGTTTTAGATATAGGAGTTCCTTTGTCCAATGCCAGAAAAACCCCTAAAACAAGTCCTATTAATATCCCTGCCATAGTAAAATATGCTGTCATATTACCACTAATATCTTTCTCTACAATTCTTGTTTTTTCTTTATATTGTTTTTTTTTCTGGTCATATTTGAGTACAGTTTCAGTGGGACGAGTATCTACTTCAAAAAACATACCCACAGCAAAGAAAACTATCCCCATCAGAATACTTGTACCTATACTATAACCTACGATTTTCAGAATATTCATAGCAATATTTATAAAGATTGATATTTATGTCATAAAAATAATTACACAAAAGTTCATAAATTTTTGTGTAATTATCAAAAAAATTATGGTTTGATATTTTGAGGTGGAACCATTTACCTTTTATAAAATCTTGTTTACAGAAAACAATCCATAAGAGTATTTTTAAATGAAGAAATTCGTTTTAATTTTTATCTTTGTTTCATTTTCAGATGATTCTTATCTTGATTTTTTTTTAAAATACATGCAAAATATCGTAGTGTTTGTCCTTTTTATCATATTTTTAGTTTTATCCATCATTCATTTTTATTGGGCATTTGGTGGTCGTTGGGGCTATGATACAGCTTTACCAACTAAAGAAAACAACGAAAAACTGATACAGCCTGCTTTTTTAGAGTGTATTGTTGTGGGTGGAGGACTTTTAAGTTTTGGTTTGATTGTACTTCAAAAAGGAAAAATCATATCGTTGTTAGATTGGAATTGGCTGAATCAGTACGGTTTATGGATAATTATTTTTATATTTTTGGCTAGAGCCATTGGAGAATTTAAGTATGTTGGCTTTTTCAAAAAAGTAAAAAATACTGAATTCGGGAAAATGGATACCAAGTTTTATTCTCCTCTATGCTTGTTTATAAGCATTTTAGCTATTATTTTAGAGGTTTTTAAGACTTCATGATTGATCATACTGACATAAAACAAGTGATTCATTACATCAGTGAATTGTATTCTCCCATCTCTGAGGCTTGTATCACTGATTTATCATCTGTTTCTAAAATTTTATCCTTTGATAAGCCTACCATTATTGTAAAAGAAGGACAATTTGCTAATAAAACATACTTTATCATAAAAGGCTGTGCAAGGGCTTTTTATTTAAAAGATGGAAAAGATATTACTGATTGGCTTGCCTTCGAAAATGATTTCATTTCTGCTATCAATAGCTTTTTTTTGGATATTCCCAGCCCACATTATATTGAGGTATTGGAAGCATGTGAACTTCTAGAATTTTCAAGAGAAGATTCTCTGAAACTTTCAGACAAATATCATGATTTTGAAAAATTGGCAAGCAAAGCCATTACTCGAACGCTTTTACAATTACAACAAAGAGTTGTTTCCATACAGTTTGAAACAGCACAACAACGCTATGAAAATCTTTTGACTATTAGGCCTGATATTACACAACGTGTCCCACTTACTCACATTGCTTCATTTTTAGGTATTACATTAGAAACTTTAAGCAGAATTCGTAGCCCAAAAAATCGAATTTGATATAAATCAAATGCTTTAATGTTGCTTTCTCCGACATTTGTCAAAACAACACACAAGTATTATGAACGCAACCCTTATTTCAGCTAATGTATTGGTATTCATTACATTTATTATACATACCTTTATGGGAGATAAAGAGTATATGCACCTTGAACCTGACCAAACACAAGAAACTCGTTTCAGGGTTTATTGGTCAATGGGGCGTGGGGCTTTTCATATTGTTTCTGCTGATTTTCTTTTAGCTACTGTTTTATTAGGATTGGTAAATTTTAGCAACTTTTTTCAAGACAAAACACTCATTTTAAAACTTTTATCTCTTTATTTTTTAATGTATGGTGTTGGTTTCTTTTTAGCATTGGCAGTTTCTAAAAAATTCCCCAAAATATTTATTATCATGTGGCAATGGATATTGATGCTTGTAATTTCAGGACTCATTTATTTAGGGATAGAATCATAAAATTTTATGAATAGAAAAGTCATCCATCATTTTTCAGGTATTTTTATTTCCCTATTTGTAGGAATACATTTATTCAATCATGTTTGGAGCATTTTGGGTGCTGAAAAACACATTGTGTTGATGAATTCGTTAAGAGTGATTTATCGAAATATCTTTGTAGAAGCATTTTTACTGATAGCTGTATTGGTGCAAATTGTTTCAGGTTTAGTGTTATTTAGAGAATCTAGAAAAACAGCATTTTCCTTCTTTGATAAATTACATATTTATTCAGGGCTTTATTTGGCTGTTTTTCTTATTATTCATGTCTCAGCTGTCATGACAGGGCGTTTAGTATTAAATTTAGATACTAATTTTTATTTTGGTGTAGCAGGACTCAATACGTTTCCTTTCAATTTGTTTTTTATTCCTTATTACGGATTGGCTATTTTTTCGTTTTTTGGACATATTGCAGCTATTCATTCAAAAAAAATGAAAAAAATAATTTGGGGTATATCTCCCAAACAACAATCTATAATAATTTTGGTTGTAGGTTTTTTAGTTCTTACTTCAATTTTTTATGGGGCAACCAATGGTTTTCAAGGTGTAAATATTCCAAAAGAATATAAAGTATTGATAGGCAATTAAATACTTGGCAGGGATTTTGATTAATATAATTATGTAATCTTAAATCTCCACACTATGAAAAGGCTTATTTCTGCAATGTTGTTTATAACAATCTGTACACTCTCATTTTCTTGTAGCCCTCGTTGTCATACAAGGAAAGTATATTATGTATCTCCTACCATGCGTTAATATTTGATAATAATTTGATGCAAAAAATGTTTATTTAAACTGTTAATGTTTATATTTACATACTTTGTCATCTGATTATTAATGTAAAAAATATATGAGTTTGGATTTATTGCTTGCTCAAAAAATAACTTATGGACTTACTCCTGCTTTGGCTGAAAAGGTACGTAAAATTGGGTTTCAGAGTTATTTAGAAAGCCAGCTATCCCCCAAAGAATCCGAAGATGCTCTA